>NZ_CP146287.1:1037500-1637500 GCF_037041345.1 Abiotrophia defectiva ATCC 49176
TGCTGAATCTGCCCCTTATGCATAAGCAGAATACGGTCGCAATATTCAATGGCATCTGGCAACTGGTGAGTAATCATGAGCGCCGTCAGCCCTTCTTTCTTAATCAGGTCAGAGGTCATTTGCATAACCTGACGAGAAGTACGCGGATCTAAAGCGGCAGTATGCTCATCTAAGAGTAAGAGTTCTGGTCTTTTAAGTGTTGCCATGATTAAAGCGATAGCTTGGCGTTGGCCACCAGACAGGGCTTCAATCGGCACATTTAAGCGATCTTCCAATTCCAAATGGAACTGACTCAATATATTTCTCATGGCCTCATAGTTATCCTTAGTAAGTGATCGCTTAAAGCCAGGTTTTTGGCCCCGTCTAGAGGCCAACATAAGATTCTCAAAGACCGTCATACGTGGGGCGGTCCCCATGCGCGGATCCTGGAAAAAGCGGCTAATGAGGGCTGCATTCTTGCTTTCAGCTTGGTTACTAATAACTTGACCATTTAGTAGAATACTACCTGAGGTCACAGGTGTATGGCCAGTCAAGCAGTTGAGTAAGGTAGACTTGCCTGCCCCGTTAGTTCCAATAATCCCCAGAATTTCACCCTTTTGGACTTGAAAAGAAATATCACTTAGTACCTGTAAGGGACTATCCTGCATACGATAGAAGGTCTTGCTAATAGATTGTACATCCAGTTGTATCGTCATTATCCTATCCTCCTATCTTAATTTTTTAGCTTGAATTTTCTTACGCATAGCTGGCAAAGCCAAGAAAATGGCTAAAACTAAGGCAGATATCAAGCGGAAGTCAGATGGTAAAAAGCCTAGCTTGAGCACGGCCACCAAGAGTAAGCGATAAAGGACGGAACCCACGACAATGGCACATAGCCTCATAGATAGGGTCAGCTGTTTGAAGAGCATCTCCCCAATAATAATGGAAGATAGCGCGATGATCACCGTCCCAGTCCCCATATCCACATCAGCATAACCATTCTGTTGGGCAATCAGCGCCCCACTTACAGCAATAATTCCGTTGGAAGCCATGAGGGCTAAGCATTTCATCAACTTAACCGAAATCCCTAGACTGTGCGCCATAACTTCATTGTCCCCTGACGCAACCATGGATTGACCTAAATCAGTCTTAAAGAAATAACCCAGCAAAAGAATGACAATCAGGGTTAGGATGGATCCCACGAGGAAAATGCGACTAGTAGAATCTGCCATTAGGCCAGTTAATAGATCGTAGAGAGTCTTAACCTGGCGCAAACTCAAGTTGGCCCGCTCCATAATACGTAGGTTGATAGAATAAAAGGCAGTTAAGGTAATAATTCCCGCTAAGAGGGATGGGATTTCGAAATAGGTCATCATAAGCCCAGTGACCAAGCCTGTCAGCATCCCTGCCACAAAAGCAGTAATCAGGGACAAGACAGGGTGCAAGCCTAGGGTTAAGGTTTTGACTGCGACTGCCGCCCCAACCGAGAAGGAAGCTTCACTGGTCAGATCGGCAAAGTTCAGAATACGAAAGGTAATGTAAAGCCCAATCCCCATGAGGCTGTAAAGCAGCCCCTGAGCGATGGCACTATAATAAATTCCCATATAGAAATTACTCCTTACTTAAGTCCTTAAATTGAGAGCTTAGGTCGCTTGGTAATTTAATGCCTAGCTTCTCTGCTGTTTGTCCGTTATAGACTTTGACTGTTTCTTTGGCAAATTCGATTGGTAAATCAGAAATTTTGGTGCCATCAATAATTTTGAGACCTAAATCTGCTGACTGCTTACCAATATTAGTTTGGCTGATAGCGACTGACAAGAGGGCCCCTTCTTTGACTGCCTTCTCGTAAGTTGGAAGAACAGGAATCTTGGCCTTGTCGGTAACATCTAAAAGTGTGCTAATCGAACTCGCAATGGTGTTATCCGTTGGAATGAAGATGGCTTGGCTCTTACTTGCCAATTCCTCAGCAACTAAAGCCATATCATTGGTTGAGTCAATGGTCTTGACTTCCACCTTGTAGCCTAATTTTTCAGCAATAGCTTTGGCTTTTTCTACTTCAGCCTTGGCATTGTCTTCACTAGTAGTATACATCATCCCAATAGTTTTAACATCTAAGTCAAGGGCCTTAAATTGCTTGAAGAGATCTTCTAAAGGCGCAAAGTCACTGACCCCAGTAATATTGCCGTCTGTCTTGTCTAAGGCTGTCACTAATTTGGCGCTGACAGGGTCCGTAATACCAGCTAAAACAATAGGAATTTTGTTGGTAGCTTGTTGTAAGGATTGCGCCACAGGAGTGGTAATAGCAAAGATTAAATCTGGCTCTTTCGCCACTACTTCTTCTGAAATGTTATGAAGTAGATTCATATCCCCTTCCGCATTTTGGAAATCAATTTCTAGGTTATCCCCTTCTTTGTAGCCATGGCTAGCAAGGGATTCCTTAATCCCACTGGTAATTTCATCCAAGGATGGATGGGTCACAAGTTGGACGATGGCTACTTTTAATTTGGCAGGTGATGCATGCGCCACTAGGCCTTGGCCTGCAATAAGAATTAAAGCAAAGAATAGTGCGACAAATTTAACTACTTTTTTCATGATAAATCTCCTTTTCTCTAATAAAAATTAGTTAGCAACAAAAAATCCGACGCCAGCTATGCGTCGGATTAGAAGTCCTATCTAAAAACCTCTGGATCATCTACGCATAGTCTTGACTCAGTGTCTATGCAGTAAACAGAGGTGTTAGGCTACATAGATACAGCAGTATGTTAAACTGGGCTGTATCCATTGGAAATGTTCCAAGTCTACAACCTATCTATGCCAGAATTGCCAGTATTTTGTTGCTTGTGTTTGACTTTGAAACATTTGCCTCAACCTTTCATTATTTTATAATCCTAGTTTAACCTTGTTTGCAAACAGTGTCAAGACTAATGTGGAAAATTTTTATTCTTTAACTTCCATGGCTTGAATAAGCTCCGGACTTGGCGTTACACTTAGCGTTTTCTGTCCTTCGTAGATAACATAGCCAGGTTTGGCCCCATTTGGTTTTCTTAGAAACTTAACCTGTAAATAGTCTACTGGAACATTGGCTGACTGCTGAAATTTAGAATAATAAGCTGCTAGCATAGCCGCTTCTGTCAGGGTTGTATCTGAAGGCTGGTCAGATTCAATAATGACATGTGAACCAGGAATATTCTTAGCATGTAGCCACCAGAAGTTCTTATTGGCCTGTTTAAGGCTGAGCTGATCATTCTGGAGATTATTACGCCCTACTAAGATTCGTGTCCCATCACTTGCTTGATAAAGCCGAGGGCCTAAGCCCTTTTCCTGGCGGCGTTTTTTGAGATTTTGTTGCTTGGCACCCAAGTAGCCTTGCTCCGCTAGTTCTAGGCGAATTTGGGCCACATCCTGAAGGTCAGCCCGACTAAGTTGTACTTGGACAGACTCCAAATAAGCAATTTCTTCTTGTGCAAGCTGCCTTTGGAGTTCGATATGCTTGAGGGCATCGCGGTACTTGGTATAGCGCTTGAAATAAGCTTGGCTATTTTCAATTGCCGTCTTACGCGGGTCCAAGTCAATCTCTATCATTTGGTCATTGTCATAATAATTTGGTAAAGAAACTTGACTCTGCCCCTTTTGGATTTGATAGGCGTAGGCAGACAGCAATTCACCTTTGATTCGATAGCTTTCTGATTGAGAAGCCACAGCTTGATCTTGATCTAAATTAGCTAGTTTAAGTTGGTTACGATCGATTAAGTACTGCAACCGTTGGTTTAAATCTCCCGTCATTTGTTTAATACGGTCCAGCCGAACACGCTCTGCATAATAGAAAGCAATCAAGCCTGACAATGACTCATAGGCAGTCCATTGGCCAGCAACAGCTGCCAAAGGCGTCATATAAAAATCAGGTTTGTCGGCCTCTAAGAAATAGGCGCCACCGGCATCCACAGCCTGGCAGAAATCAGCTAGTAGTTTATCCCAACTTGCCCCTTCTTGGACTTGGGACAAGAAGGATTGACTGGCTAGTCGGCCTAGGCCCTGAATGTTGGCTTGAACCTGACCTAGGCTAGTCGCACTAGCTAATCGCTCAGCTAGTTCTGCTCTATCCACCTGGCTGAGCTTAAACAAGTTGACTTGTTTCTCATCTTGAGGTGGCCGACGATAGTCAGCGCCGGGCTGCAACAAACGATAGGAATTTAAAGCCATAGGAACATGTTTAAGACAGTCAATGATACGTCCCTGCCCATTAACCAGAATCACATTAGAATGTCGCCCCATTAGTTCAATAATCAAGCGATAGACCTGGCTATCCCCCAACTCATCTCGTCCCGTAAAATGCAGCTCAACAATCCGATCATTCTCAACCTGTTGAATATCTAGTAGAACGGCTTGCTCTAGGTGTTTACGTAAGAGCATGCAGAACATTGGCGCGTGTTCGGGGTTAGAAGGACGTTCGTCTGTCAGATGAAGTCGATAGTATTGAGGATGAATGGAGATGAGTAGGCGGAAATTTTGGCGTTGTGATCGAATGACTAGCTGCAGCTCTTGCTCAAAAGGTTGATAGATTTTAGCAACTTTCCCTCCTATCAAGTGAGCACCTAGCTCCTTAACCAAGGCATGAGTCAAAAAACCATCAAAACTCATTCAATCACATCCTTCCATAAATCTTGAATAAAAGAACAGCGCCTTAAGCACTGTTCTTAGTGTGAGTCACTTAAACTACTGCTCAGCCACCATTTGCTCTAGCACCTTGAAGAGTTCTTCGCGAGGAACAGAACCTTGCCCGCGCTTGATAATTTCGCCTTTGGCGTTGAGAATATAGGTTGTTGGTAGGCTGACAGCATTAAAAGCAATTTGGTTCTGACGTTGATCGTCATAATAGATTGGTAGGTCAGTCAAGCCAGCTTCTTTCAGATAGGCTTGTGCCTTCTCTGCTGTTTCGTCCGGATGACTACCGGTTGCATTAATCATAACGAAATTTACTTTATCGCCGTATTGACGGTAGGCTTCTAGAAAATAAGGCATCTCTTCGCGACAAGGTGGACACCAAGAAGCCCAAATATTGATAATAGTTGGTTTGCCAAATTTTGATGACAAAGTAATGGTATTGCCTAGTTCATCTAACAACTTAGTATCAGGGGCAGATGGTCCCTTACGTTCAGGTTTATTTACTCCACGCACAGCTTGACTACTAGAAGTCGCAGAACTAGCGGCCTCACTAGAGGAAGAATCCGCCTTAGCAACTTGTGAGCTAGATTCCTCAGATGAGTTAGTAGACACGGCTACTGAAGCAGGTTCCTGATTCGATTGGTTGGCTAGCCAGATACTAGCCCCAACCACTATTAAACCTAAAACAAGTAATACTGGATAAAGTAATTTCTTAATTTTGTTCATAAAAGATCCCTTTCGGCAGATAACTAGCGAGCTGCATAGCTATCAGTTAATGGTGGTACAATTTGTTTTTTGCGTGATACTACCCCTGGCAGTTCTAGTTGTTGGTCCACTACCTTCTGACCAAAAGCGGCTTCCAAAGCAGATACATCTTGGCCTACAACTAACCCAAAGGAGTTACTATCTAAGACGTCTGTGACTACTAAGAGGAAGAGTTCATAGCCTTTTGCCTCAACTTCCGCTTGCATAGCCTTTAATAAGGCTTCTTTACGAGCCAAGAGATCAGCAAAACCAATGGCATTGACTTGGGCAATCCGTACTTGGTGGCCATTCATGTCAAAGCTCTTAGCATCTAAGTTGAGTAAGGTTTCTTCAGACTTGCTAGCTAAGTTTGTCCCTGCCTTCAACAAGTCCAAACCGTAAACCTGTGCGTCAATACCCGCCAGTTTTGCTAAGGCTTGTGCCGCATCTACGTCTTCTGGTGTGCAAGTTGGTGATTTGAAGAGTAAGCTATCAGAGATAACAGCAGACAACATGAGACCAGCAATTTGACCAGGAATTTCAATCCCTGCTTCGCCAAACATCTTGTAAAGGACAGTAGCAGTACAGCCGATTGGCTCACAACGATAGTATAATGGTTGTGCAGACTCAAAACCAATCCGGTGGTGGTCAATGACATAGTCTACTGTTAACTCAGCTAAATCATCAATAGACTGGCTGGCTTCATTATGGTCCACTAGGGCAACGTGGGCACCTGTTCCTGCCGCTGATTCAATCACACGAGGTGCTTGAGCCTTGAAGTAGTCAAGGGCAAAAGCCGTTTCCTCATTAGGTGTACCAAGTGCCACCGCCTCAGCTTGGTGGCCTTTTTGGTTGAGGTAGTAGGCAAAAGCAATGGCAGATGCAATGGTGTCAGTGTCTGGATTTTTATGTCCGAAAACTAAATATTGGGTCATGTCAGTGGATCCTCCTATAAGATAATTACTGCCTTAATTTTAACATGTAGCTGGGAAAAATTATAGCCCCAAAGAGGTCCAGGCAAAGTCCCTCATACCCTTTTATTTTACGCTTTCACAACTCTATTAGCAAATTTCCCGCCTATGACTTGTGCACAAAATAAATAGCCCTTAGTGATAGTAACTCACTAAAGGCTATTTCAAGGCTTAAGCTGTTAGATAACCCCGATAAGAAGCAGTTTCTAGAATACGCTTGGCATTTTCCACCCGATCTGGTGTTGGAGGTTCAATCCCCGCCAACCGGTACTTAATCCCCAGGGCTTCGTACTTGTAAACCCCTAACTTATGATAAGGTAAGACTTCAAATTTCAAGACGTTCTTAAGCGTCTTAACGAAAGCACTGAGCCGAATTAAATATTCATCAAAGTCAGTCCGTTCAGGTACCAAGACATGGCGAATCCATACTGGTTGACCAATATCCGATAAATAGTGAGCCAAATCCAGAATGTTCTCATTAGGCTGACCAGTTAACTTACGGTGGCCATCTGAATCAATGTGCTTAAGATCCAAGAGAATTAAATCTGTATACTTAAGCAATTCATTAAATTTACTAAAGAATGGCTCCTTGCGGGTGAATGGCCCCCCACAAGAGTCTAAAGTAGTGTGGACACCATTGGCTTTACAGATTTTAAAGTATTCAATAATGAAGTCAATCTGTAAGAGAGGTTCTCCCCCACTGACCGTAACGCCACCCTTCTTACCCCAGAAATCTTGGTATTGAACGGCCTCGTCAAAGAGTTGTTGCGGCGTATAGTCATGTCCCCCACGCGTCGCCCAAGTATCAGGGTTGTGGCAAAATTCGCAACGTAGGCGGCAGCCCTGCATGAAGGTAATAAATCGAATGCCTGGGCCATCCACGGACCCAAAACTTTCGGTTGAATGGACATGACCAATTACTTGTGTTGTGGCTGTGTTCCCAAATTGCATTACATTTATCTCCTTACCTATCTCTATATAAAGGGCAAAAGCGACGAGTTGCCCCGTCACTTTTCCCAGTCAAGACTCGACTATTACATTTGGCTATGCATAGTCCGGTTGATAACGTCTAATTGTTGTTCACGGGTCAACTTAATGAAGTTAACGGCGTAACCAGATACCCGGATGGTTAATTGTGGGTAGTTTTCTGGGTGCTCCATCGCATCCACTAAGGTGTCGCGGTTGAATACGTTGATGTTGAGGTGGTGACCACCTTTTTTAGAGTAACCATCCAACATGTTGGATAAGTTTTCTTGTTGCACATCTTCTTCCTTCCCTAAGGCACGTGGGATGATGGAGAAGGTGTTAGAAATACCGTCTAATGCGTAAGAGTATGGTACTTTCGCAACAGATGATAAGGAAGCCAAAGCCCCGTGAGTGTCACGACCGTGCATTGGGTTAGCACCTGGTGCAAATGGTTGACCTGCACGACGACCATCAGGTGTGTTACCAGTCTTCTTACCATATACAACGTTAGAAGTGATGGTTAAGATAGAAGTAGTATGTTGCGCATTGCGGTAGGTTGGGTGCTTCTTAACTTTAGTCATGAAGCGTTTCAAGAGATCAACCGCCAATGTATCTACGCGGTCATCGTTGTTCCCATATTTAGGGAAGTCGCCTTCTACTTCAAAGTCAACTACAACGCCGTTTTCGTCACGGACAGTCTTAACTTTACCGTATTTGATAGCAGACAAGGAGTCAGCCGCAACAGAGAAACCAGCGATACCTGTCGCCATAGTACGGTGAATGTAGGTATCTTGAACCGCCATTTGAATGCGTTCATAGCTGTACTTGTCGTGCATGTAGTGGATACAGTTGAGGGCATTGACATAAAGACCCGCCAACCATTCCATCATATCATCATATTTTTCCATTACTTCATCAAAGTCTAGGTATTCAGAAGTGACTGGTTGGAACTTAGGACCTACTTGGGCTTTAGATTTTTCGTCGATACCACCGTTGATTGCGTAGAGCAAGCACTTAGCTAAGTTAGCACGAGCGCCGAAGAATTGCATTTGTTTACCAACACGCATTGCAGATACACAGCAGGCAATGGCATAGTCATCACCATATTGTGGACGCATTACTTCGTCGTTTTCGTATTGAATAGCTGAAGATTCGATAGACATCTTAGCCGCAAAAGTCTTGAAGCCATCTGTTAAATGTGGTGACCAAAGCACGGTTAAGTTTGGTTCTGGTGCTGGACCTAAGTTAGATAAGGTGTGGAGGTAACGGAAGGAGTTCTTAGTTACCAATGGACGACCATCCAAGCCAACACCGGCAATGGATTCAGTTACCCAGGTTGGGTCCCCAGAGAAGAGTTCGTTATATTCAGGTGTACGCATGAATTTAACTAAACGTAACTTCATGATGAAGTGGTCAACTAATTCTTGCGCTTCTTCTTCTGTCAAAGTACCATTGCGTAAGTCACGTTCTACGTAGATGTCTAAGAAGGTAGAAGTACGACCCAAGGACATAGCTGCCCCGTTTTGTTCTTTGATAGCAGCTAAGTATGCTAAGTAGAGCCATTGGAAAGCTTCTTTAGCGGTAGTTGCTGGTTTAGAAATATCAAAGCCGTAGATTTCCCCTAATTTCTTAAGGTCTTTCAATGAACGATATTGTTCTGACAATTCTTCACGCAATTGTAAGATGTCATTAGTCATAACATCGCAACCGATGTTGTTGTAGTCTTTGAGTTTTTCTTCCATCAAGCGGTCAACACCGTAGAGGGCAACACGACGGTAGTCACCGATGATACGGCCACGACCGTAAGCATCTGGTAAACCAGTGATGATCCCAGATTTACGAGCTGCACGCATTTCTGGCGTATAAACATCAAATACCCCTTGGTTATGTGTTTTGCGGTATTCAGTAAAGATGTGAGAAACTTCTGGATCAACATGGAAGCCATAAGATTCAGCCGCTTTCTCAGACATACGAATCCCACCAAATGGTTGTAAACCACGTTTGAATGGTTTGTCAGTTTGGAAACCAACCACTTGTTCCTTGTCTTTATCTAAGTAACCAGGACCGTGAGAAGTGATGGTAGATACAACAGAAGTATCAGTGTCTAAGACACCACCCGCTTCACGTTCTTGCTTGTTCAAGTCCATTACTTGTGCCCATAAGTCTTTGGTAGCTTGAGTAGGACCTGCTAAGAAACTATCGTCTCCTTCATAGAGAGTATAGTTTTGTTGGATGAAATCGCGCACGTCGATTTCTTCCTGCCATTTTTTACCTTTAAAGCCTTGCCATTGTTCCATAGATATCCTCCTTAACTGAATTGTAAACTATCTAGTACAACAACTTTTATATGTTCATTATAACACTCATATTTTAAAATGCAAGCCCTTTAGTTCAGAAACACCAAGTAAAATATCTTGTTATATCAAGGTTTACACCGGTTTCACAAAGTCGCGCAGCTTGTGTAAAAGTTTGTGAAATATCTATCCTGTACTAATCCTGTTTGCCCATAATTTGTCATCTGTATTAGTACATTTGCCTCTAACCCTAGTCCTACACGTTTTCTTTTTCTTACAAAAAATCTATAACAAGTAAGTCTGATGCAGATCTATCTTCTTCTACAAGTAAAATGAACAAACTTTATTACCCTACCCTCATTGTCTTGCACAAAGTCAAAGCAAAAAAATAACCATCGTCCAATCAGACGATGGTTAAAAAAACTAATTTGCTTCTGAAGCCTGAGATTGGATGTCCAATACTAAATAACAGTCTAAGACATTACCCAATTTGGCTAAATCAGGCGCTTGCGAGCCGTTAGCAAGACGATCCGACAAAGGAATCTCACTAGCAGCAAAGACGACACTATGGCCTGTATCCCCTAAGAGACAGACTTGGTGCTGGGCTTTATCAAGGGCTAGGACTTTCAATAATTGATGCGGATTGGTTTTTAATTCTTTTAGCAAGAGGACACCACGCGAACCACGTCCTAGTTCAGGTATGACAGTTAGGTCGCTGCGTTTCACATTGCCTCGTTGAGTCAAGGCAAAGAGTTGAGGGCGTTTTGCCTCTTGATTAACTACTAGGCAGGCTACCACCTGGTCTTCTTCTTTCAACTTAATAGCTGTTACCCCTTTGGCTTTCAGACCCATTTCTGATACTAAATCAGCTGAGTAACGCAAGCAATAAGACCGTTTGGTCAACAAGACCACTTCATAGTTCTGGCCGGTCTTAAGGCATTCTGCAGCTACCACTTCATCTTGATCGTCCACTAAATTCATAGCCTTTGCCGTCCGAGTTTTATAGGATCGATAAGTCGTGAAGGCCGATAATGGCGTCTGCTTAATCATACCCGCCTTAGTCGCCAAGATTAGTTTATGATCCTCCTGGCTTGCCACAAAAGCCTTAACAAAGCGTTCACCATCTTGAAGTTGATAGTTTTGGGACAGATGGACCCCAAGATCCTTCCATTTAATTTCAGGCAGTTCATGCACCGGAATATGGATATAATTCCCCTTTGAAGTGATAATGACTAATTCTTGATGTGTACTGAGTTCCTCGACAAAAATTGGATAGTCAAAGTCACGTAAGCCTAAACTATTTAGATCAGATGAGGCAAAGGAACGCAGGCTGGTCCGCTTCATATAGCCTTCCTTGGTCAAAGAAACCATAACTTGCTCGTCTGGAATCAGAATATGAGTATCGATTTCTAGGCTTTGAACCTCTGCTTGTATTTGGCTACGACGCGGTGTCGCAAAGTCTTTTTTGATAGCTTTAAGTTCATTAATCAGAACCTTATTGAGGATTTCAGGATTGGATAGGATATTTTGATACATCAGAATCCGCTCATTCAATTCCAAACGTTCCTGTTGCAAGGCCGTAATGTCAGTATTGGTTAAGCGATAGAGTTGTAAGGATACGATGGCTTCCGCTTGCTCCATAGAAAAATCAAACTCGGCAACTAAGTTTTCCTTAGCATCCTGCTTATTATCAGAGCGACGAATAGTGGCAATGACTTCATCCAGAATGGAGACTACCCGAATCAAACCATCTACAATATGTAGACGTTTTTGGTCATTAGCCAAATCATACTGAGTGCGACGGGTTAGGACTTCCTGCTGGTGACTGATATAGGCTTCCAACATGGTTTGTAAGTTAACCAGTTCAGGTCGTCTTTTGTTAATCGCGACCATGTTAAAATGGTAGTTCACTTGCAAGTCAGTATGTTTCAGAAGATAGGTCAGAATCCCTTTGGCGTCAACGTCACGCTTAAGTTCGACTACCAGACGCACTCCATTACGGTCAGATTCATCGCGAACATCTGCGATACCCTCTACCTTACGCTGAATGCGAATTTCGTCCAAACGTTGAATGAGTTTACTCTTATTGACCTCGTATGGTAGCTCAGTCACCACAATCTGACTTTTCCCACCTTTTAGACTTTCAATGTCAGTTTGCGAAACTAAGGTAATCTTACCTTGGCCTGTCTTATAGGCCTGTTGAATGGCATCTATACCTTGAATAATGGCTCCCGTAGGGAAGTCAGGGCCCGGCACCAACTCCAACAATTCCTCTAACTTAGGACGCTTGTGGATTAAGAGATAGATGACGGCATCAATAATTTCACCTAGATTATGAGGGGGAATTTCAGTGGCGTAACCAGCTGAAATCCCTGTTGCCCCATTGACTAGGAGATTTGGGAAACGTGCTGGTAGAACCGTTGGCTCCTCTTCCGTATCATCGAAGTTAAGGATAAAATCAACAGTTTCTTGCTTAATATCACGCAGTAACTGAGCCGCAATAGGTGACAGGCGGGCTTCGGTATAACGCATAGCCGCGGCTGGGTCCCCATCCATGGAACCATTATTCCCGTGCATATCAATCAGAGGATTGCGCAACTTCCAGTCTTGACTCATGCGGACCATGGCTTCATAGACAGAAGAGTCCCCATGAGGGTGATAGTTACCGATGACATTACCGACCGTCTTAGCGGACTTACGGTAAGGATTGTCGGCTGTATTCCGGTCACGATACATAGCGTATAGAATCCGGCGTTGAACCGGTTTGAGACCGTCTCGAATATCTGGCAAGGCCCGGTCTTGAATGATGTACTTGGAATATCGGCCAAAGCGATCACCAATCACATCTGCAAAGCTTAATTCTTGAATCATTTCTTGGCTCATGCTTAGACCTCCTCATCATTAAAGAGTGAAAATTCACCGGAATCCTGAGCAATCAACTCAGGCCCTTGGGCTTCTTGACGCGCATCTTGTTGTTTGACTAAACTTTCATGATGGGCATGACTGGATTCTTGCCCTTGTGACATTTCCAGAATTGAGTCTTCTGTATCTAGTGTAAAGCTAACATGACGCTCAATCCACTTACGACGAGGCTCTACCTTATTCCCCATCAGAGTGGTCAGACGACGTTCCGCGCGTGCCCCATCATCAATCGTGACACGAATCAATAGACGGGTTTCTGGGTTCATGGTAGTATCCCATAGCTGGTCGGCATTCATTTCCCCAAGACCTTTATAGCGTTGTAGAACATAGCCTTTGCCAACTTTGGCAATTTTGCTGGCTAATTCTTCATCTGTCCAGGCATATTCCACCACTTGCTTCTTACCTGATCCTTTAGATATTTTGAAGAGTGGCGGCATAGCTAAATAGACCTTGCCCGCTTCTAACAAGGGCTTCATATAACGGTAGAAGAAAGTTAAGAGTAAGACTTGAATGTGGGCACCATCCGTGTCCGCGTCGGTCATGATAATGACTTTGTTGTAGTTAACCGACTCTAGGTCAAAATCTGCCCCTACTCCAGCCCCGATGGTATAAATCATGGTATTGATTTCCTCGTTTTTAAGGATATCTTGCATAGACGCTTTTTCGGTGTTGATGACCTTACCGCGAAGTGGCAGGATGGCTTGATACTGACGATTTCGGCCAAGCTTAGCTGAACCACCAGCAGAGTCACCTTCGACTAGGTAGAGTTCGTTCTTGCTGGAATCCTTTGATTGAGCCTTAGTTAATTTACCGGAAATTGCTCGTTCTTGGGCCTGCTTCTTAGAACCAGATCGCGCCGCGTCACGAGCCTTACGCGCCGCTTCGCGCGTTTCTCTGGCCTTAATGGCCTTACGCAGAATCATCTGAGAGAAGTTGCCATTCTCATTGAGATAGGCCGTCATTTTTTCGTTAACGAAGTTTTCTACCAGTGGGCGCGCCTTAGGCGTTCCAAGTTTTTCCTTGGTTTGACCTTCGAATTGCAGGTATTCCTCAGGAATACGTAGCGAAATAACCGCTGTTAGCCCTTCTCTGACATCTGACCCCTCTAGGTTCTTATCCTTGTCTTTGAGCAGCCCCACCTTACGTGCATAGTCATTGAAGGCCTTGGTCATGCCGGTCTTCATCCCAACCTCATGGCTACCCCCGCCACCTGTGCGAACATTATTGGCGAAGGATAGAATGGTCTCAGAATAGCCATCATTATATTGAAAGGCAAAATCAATTTCAAAGCCCTCAACCTCACCAGCAAAACCAGCGATATCTCCAAGGGTATCTTTCTCTTCATTTAAATAAGTAATGAAGTCAATCAGACCTTGGCTGAAGTGGAAGACCTCATGATAATCAATACGCTCATCGATTAGTTCAATCGTTAGGTCCTTAAGCAGAAAGGCAGACTCACGCAAACGTTCTGCAATCGTCTCACTGTTTATGCTAGCATGGCCAAAAATCTTGCTATCCGGCATAAAATGCACGGTAGTTCCATGTTTAGACTTGTTGGAGTTCTTAGTCTTAATGAGTTTAGTAACCGGCACGCCCCCATTCTCAAAACGCATTTGATAGGTATAGCCATCACGGTCCACCTCAACCTGCACCCAAGTAGAGAGCGCATTGACCACTGAAGCCCCTACCCCGTGAAGACCACCAGCCGACTTATAACCACCTTGACCAAATTTACCGCCGGCATGGAGGACAGTAAAGACCACTTCAATGGTTGGCTTACCTGAAGCATGCAAGCCGACTGGCAAACCACGGCCATTATCTTGAACTTTAACACTGCCATCTTGACAGATGGTTACCTTAATATGGTCTGCAAAACCTGACAAAGCTTCATCGACAGCATTGTCCACAATTTCATATAAAAGGTGATGCAAGCCACGTTGATCAGTAGAGCCGATATACATACCCGGACGCTTACGTACGGCTTCTAAACCCTCTAGGATTTGGATGGCATCATCACCATAATTTGTTAATAATTGCTGCTTGTCAGCCACTATTGTCACCTCAACTTTTTGTTTCAACTGTTCTATCATACCAAATACTAGGTCTAGATTTCAATTAAATCTTTCATCTGGCCCATTCTAGCGCATCATCCGCCAAATAGCAACTGAAAGATGTCCCCTGGCCTTTTTTTTAGTAGGAATTCGTGATACACTAAAGGGGAATTTAAAGGAGGCTCTCTATGCATCTCAAAATCCTATTGATTATTGCCACCTACTTACTAGGCTCCATCCCTACTGGGGTTTGGTATTCACGTCTACGCTATCGTCAAGACGTGCGCCAAACAGGCTCTGGTAACAGTGGCGCGACTAACATTGGACGTACCTACGGCTTTCAGTCAGCCGTCTTAGTTGCCATGATTGATGTCTTAAAAGGCTGGATTCCAGTTCTCTTGGCCAAATGGCTCTTCACAGATAATGCCTGGGTGATCTCAGCTGTCGCACTTGCAGCCTTAATTGGCCATGCCTATCCCATCTGGGCCAACTTCAAGGGCGGCAAGATTGTTGCTACTTCTATCGGAGTCTTGCTAGGCTTCCATTTCTGGATTGCCTTGGTCATGGTGATTAGCTTCTTTACCCTACTCTATCTAACCAGTACTGTTAGCTTCTCGGCCATGGTCTCTTATAGCTTGACCGCCTGCTACCTCTTCTTGACTCAGCCTAATAAAATCTACGGCGTGACCTTTATCCTTATCGCCCTCTTCATGATTTATCGTCATCGTCAGAATATCGAACGCCTACTGCGCCATGAAGAAAAGACCATCAGCTTTGGTCTCGGCCTCTGGCTCAATCAGCATGGATCCAAGGATTCATCACAAGCTAAATAAAAGTAAACACGCTTAGCTCCCCTGAGAGTTAAGCGTGTTTTTTTACTTGTCTTTTTCAGCCAGATAAGCCTCAATAACTTGCATAAAGTCATAGCCATACTGTGATAATTTCTTCTGCCCCACACCTGAAATGGTCAGGAAGGCTGTTTCCGTCGTCGGGAAATGACGACACAAGGCGCGCAAGGTAGCATCCGAAAAAATAATAAAAGGTGGCACCTGATGCTTTTGAGCCAAATCATAGCGGACTTGCCGTAAACGCTCAAAGAGTACTTGGTCATAAGCGTCGTGACTCTCATTGCCCCGTGCCTTGACTTGGCTCATCTTAGCAATACTCATTGCCAAAGTATGCTTAATACTTACTTGTTCCTGCCCCTTTAGCACCGGCTTAGCCTTAAAAGTTAGGTTGAGAATGGGATAGTCTTGGCCTACCATCTTAAGATAACCTTCTACCACCAAGGCACTAATATAACGCTTAATTTGAGCTTCTGGTATGTCTTTCATGAGACCATAAGTGGGCAGATCAGCCAGATATGTTCCTTTGATGTCTGCCTTCTGACTGCCCTTAAGGACCTCGGCCACCTTAGTCAAACCATAGCGTTGGCCCATACGATAGACACAGGCTAGAATCTTTTGCGCAGGCACCGTAATATCAACCTGTTCCACTGTCGTCGTGCAATTGGTACAGGACTGACAATTTGTCTCATGTGGTGATTCACCAAAGTAACGTAACATAAAGCCCCGCAAACACTGAGTAGTTCGGCAATAGTCAATCATTTCATTGAGTTTCTGGCGTCCGATTGGATCGCCACCTTGTTCAATCAGGTAGACATTGGTCATAATGTCGCGGTCTGAATAGAACAAGGTACAACGAGAGTCTTCCCCATCACGGCCAGCACGGCCTGCTTCCTGATAGTAGGATTCCAAATCCTTAGGCATAGCATAATGAATGACCTGACGCACATTGGATTTATCAATCCCCATACCAAAGGCATTAGTTGCCACCACCACCTGAATCTCATCAAATTGAAAGGCGCGTTGAGCAGCGTGTCGATCTAACATGTCCATTCCAGCATGGTAGGGTCTGGCCTGTATTCCGGCCTGATTTAGCTTACTAGCGACAGACTCCACGTCTTTGCGTGTAGCGCAATAGACGATGCTGGGCTCGCCACTGGCCAATAATTCCTTTAGCCTTCTCATTTTATCTCCTGGTTCTTCCAAGGCAAAGAAAAGATTTGGCCGGTCAAAGCCCGTTACCATTTCAAAGGGCTTTTGCAGCCCTAAATAATGGACAATGTCTTGCCTAACCTGTTGCGTGGCTGTCGCCGTAAAAGCCGCCATAATCGGTCGTTTGGCTAGATAGTTTAGCAAATGAGGAATGGCTTGGTAAGAAGGACGAAAGTCATTGCCCCATTGGGAGATACAGTGAGCTTCATCCACCGCCACTAAACTAACCTCTAATTGGCTGACTAAGTTCAAAAAATAGTCATTTGACAGGCGCTCTGGCGCAATATAGGCTAATTTGACTCGCCCACTTCTTAGGGCCGTTACTGCTTGACGATTTTCTTCCAAGCTTTGCCCACTATTAATCAGTACGGCAGGTATGCCCATGGCTTCCAAGCTAGAAACTTGATCTTGCATTAGCGAAATAAGCGGCGAAATCACCAAGGTAACCCCTGGCATCAACATAGCTGGCACTTGAAAGCAGAGAGACTTACCGGCAGATGTTGGCATAATGGCCATAGCATCCCGTCCAGATAGAATGGCATCAATAATGGCTTCTTGACCAGGACGAAAATGATCATACCCATAGTAGGCTTTTAGAACCCCCATTTTGGTTTGGGGTGCCAATTCAAGGGAATGCATATGTCTAGCCTCGCTTTCTGCTAATTCCTAAATTTCTTGTCTTAGTTTTTCTTAGTAAAAGTCAGGGTGTAGTCATGGGTGGATACATTGGATGGTCCCACTTCGATGACCTGGTATTTTTCTGGCCACTGGCCACTGGTCTCACTGCTATCCGCAATGCCTGCCCATGGTTCTAGGCAGACAAATGGTGCTTTAGCAGGATACGGAGACCAAATCCCCACAAAGGTCATGCCATGATGGCTGAGTCCGATGCTTGCCTGGGCGTCTTCTAGAAGCAACTCAGTCTCTGGCTTGATTTGATAGATGAGCGCATCCTTTTTAAATGTCTTGTGACTAAGCTCCATTCGACTCAACTCTTGGTAGCGTGCCTTATTAAGCTCAATTAAGCCACTGGCTATATCTAGGGGGATATGGCGCAACATCTCTTGCGGTTGGAAGCTAAGGTATACCTCATCAAACTCGTCCTTATCATTTTGGCAGACATTAAAGGCCGGATGTCCCCCAATGTTATAGTATAATACCTGGCTAGCATTAGGATTGTGGACCGTATAAGAAACAGTCAAACCTGGGCCAGACAAAATATAGGAGACTTGCAGCACAAAGTCAAAAGGATAAAGGGCTTTGGTCTCATCATTTGATGTAAGTTCAAAGGTAACCGCTTGTTGCGACTGAGCAATGACACGAAAGTAACTATCTCTAGCAAAACCATGACGTGGTAAGTGATAGTCTTGCCCTTGATAGGAGACAGCCCCTTCCTTTAAGCTACCCACAATCGGAAAGAGAATGGGTGCCTGACGTCCCCAGTAGTTGGGATCCCCTTGCCAGATGAATTCATAAGCAGACGCACGGTCCAAGACAGAGGTCAATTCAGCCCCCATCTCCTTAATTTTTACAATCACTTGCTCATTCTCTAGTTGTATCATGGATATACCTCCTCAAATCTCGTTATGCGAGTTGCTTATAAGATATAGTGGCTTAAATCAGGACTTTCTACTATTTTATCTAAACGTTGACTGACATAGGCCCCATTAATCTCAATACGGCCCATGTTCATATCCGCGGCTTCATAGAGTAATTCCTCTAAGACGGTCTCGACAATAGTATGGAGACGACGAGCCCCAATATTATCGGTTGACTCATTTAATAGCACCGCGTATTCCGCCATTTTATCAATGGCAGATTCCGTGAAGATAACTTCTACCCCTTCAGTTGCTAGCATGGCTTGATATTGATGCAAAATAGCGTGAGCTGGCTCTTGCAGGATACGGCGGAAATCATCCACCTTAAGGTCGGTCAACTGGACACGGATTGGGAAGCGGCCTTGTAATTCAGGAATTAAATCAGAAGGTTTGGCCACATGGAAGGCACCCGATCCAATAAAGAGAATATGATCAGTTGAAATAATACCATACTTAGTCTGAACGTCACTTCCTTCGACAATCGGAAGAATGTCACGTTGGACCCCTTGGCGACTAACTTCTCCTCCATGGTTGGAAGAAGTCGCAATCTTATCGATCTCGTCGATAAAAATAATCCCGCTGTTTTGAGCCAGTTCTAAAGCCTGTTGGTTGATATCATCCTGATTAACTAGGTGATCTGACTCTTCTTCTGTCAGTAATTCAAGGGCTTCCTTGACGGTCACACTGCGTTTGATTTTTTTCTTAGGACGTAAGTTTTGGAACTCGGATTGGACGTCCATCATTTGTTCCATCATAGGGTTTAAGTTGTTGAGTTGCAGTTTCTTCTCTTCTAACTCAATGGTGACTTCCTTGTCATTAAGTAAGCCTTGACGCAATTGCTCCTTGATTTGGCGGCGACTGACCTTAATGTCATCTGTCACCACTTCCTGAGGTTCCTCCTGGCTTTGAGTCATTTGTTGCAACATAGCCATAAAATCATTAGGTTGGGCCTGTTGTTTTTTCTCTTGTTTAATACCAGGTTTCAGAGCCTTTGCTAGACGGGTCAAGGCACGCTCATAGGCCTCTTCTCTCACTTCTTGATGTTTAATCTTCTTGACCATGCGAATGCTGGCTTCAACCAAGTCACGTACCATGGCCTCTACGTCACGACCAACATAACCGATTTCGGTATACTTGGTCGCTTCTACTTTGACAAAAGGAGCATTGGCAATTTCAGCCAAGCGTCGCGCAATCTCGGTCTTCCCGACCCCAGTTGGCCCAATCATCAAGATGTTCTTTGGCTTTACTTCAGCCTGCATATCAGGGTCTAACTTGAGACGGCGCAGACGATTGCGCAAAGCAATAGCAATGGCACGTTTGGCTTCATCTTGTCCGATAATGTATTTATTTAACTCATTGACAACATAACGTGGTGTTAATTGACTCATAATCAATTCATCCCTTCTATTATAATAGCAAGTCAGCCCTCTTAGGCTTCTTCCACACGGATTTGGTCATTGGTGAAGACATCAATCTCACTAGCAATTTGCAAGGCTTGCTTGGCAATGTCTACGGCACTCAATTCAGGCGCGTTACGCTTGAGAGCACGGGCTGCTGCTAAGGCATAGTTACCCCCAGAGCCAATAGTCAAAATCCCATCATCTGGCTCAATGACTTCACCGGTCCCACTGACCATGAGGAGATTCTCTTTATCCATAACGATTAGTAGAGCTTCTAGCTTCTGTAAAGTACGATCAGAACGCCAAGATTTGGCTAGTTCGACAGCCGCTCTGGTCAATTGTCCTTGGTGCTCACTGAGCTTTGTCTCGAACATTTCTGATAAGGTGATAGCGTCCGCTACACCACCTGCAAAGCCAACTAGAACTTGGTTATGATAAATGCGTCGAATCTTGCGGGCAGAGCCTTTCATAATGACTTGTTGGCCCATGGTAATTTGGCCATCACCAGCCATGGCTAGTTGATTATCTTTTTTTACAGCACAAATTGTTGTCATGATGGTCACTTCCTTTTAACGTGATTATTTATCTTGCTTAGCTTGTTTAGCTCTAGGATGAGCTTTAAGGTATTGGCTGCGCAATTGGTCTTTAGTTACATGCGTATAAATTTGGGTTGAACTGAGGTTGGCGTGGCCCAAGAGTTCTTGAACCGTTCTCAGATCTGCCCCTTTATTGAGCAAATGCGTAGCAAAAGAATGCCGCAATTTGTGGGGATAAATCTTCAAGTTCATAGCTTGTTCTTGAACCAAACTGTTAAGTCGCGTCCGAATCTGTCTAGGTGTCATTTGAGCACCCTTGTCAGTCAGTAGCAGGTATTGACTCTTCTTAGAGTCTATTTTTGGTCTTAGATGCGTTAAATAATCGCGAATGGCTTGGGTTGCCGAATCACCCAAGGGGACGATACGCTCCTTATTTCCCTTCCCTAGAACACGAATAAGTTGTACCTCTAAGTTGAGGCGATCTAAGCTCAATTCGCTCAGTTCGCTGACCCGCATACCGGTCGCATAGAGAACTTCTAGAAGCATTCGGTCACGCCAGGCCGCATCATCTTCCCGCTTATATAGGGAATCAAAGAGTTGAGTCAGTTCTTCTTCATAGAAGAATTGTGGTAAAGTCTTTTTCTTTACCTGATACTGAACCAATTCCATGGGATTAGTCTCAAGCCATCCCTGGCTTAAGCAGTAGGTAAAAAATGACCGTAGACTGGATAATTTACGGCGGATACTAGTCTTTGCATAGGCTTGTTCATTGAGATAAGCCAAATAGAGTCTAACATCTTGATAGGCAATTTGCTTCAAATCGCCGCCACCGCTAGTCTCAATAAAAGACTGAAAAGCCACTAAGTCTTGTTGATAGGCAACTAGGGTCTTCTGGGAATAGCGTCTTTCAACACTGATATATTGGAGAAAACGCGCAATAGCATCTTGCATAAGACCACCGACTTCCATTCTTTCTATGTCTTTTAGTGTATCACTTTTTTGCTTTTGAAGCGACTGCCCCGCCTCATTTACTCTCATTTGTTAAGAATTGATAAACAAAAAGAGATTAAACCGAGGTTTAATCTCTTTCATGCCGGCAAGGGACTCACTTACTTTTGAATATCTTCTTGATAGTCACAGTGACTGCAAGCAACTTGTTTGCCCTTGCGACTTGTTTTTTCTACTAGATAGTGTTGGCAGACTGGGCAGTCGCGACCAACTGGCTTATCCCAAGAGACAAAGTCACAGTCAGGATATCGATTACAGCCAAAGAAGAGCCGATTCTTCTTGGATTGGCGTTCGACCACTTGGCCCTGATGACACTGCGGACAGGTCACCCCAATGGTTTTGACGATTGCTTCTGTATGGCGGCAATCTGGGAAATTGCTGCAAGCATAGAACTTACCAAAACGGCCAATCTTAATGACCATATCGTGGCCACATTCAGGACAGGCAAAACCAGCTGGCTCATCCTTGATATCAATCTTAGCTACTTCTTCTTCGGCCTTGGTTAAATTGCCTTTAAAGCCTTCATAGAAGGATTCTAGGACTTGAACCCACTGGAACTCGCCTTCTTCAATAGCATCTAGTTCCGTTTCTAAGCCAGCCGTAAACTCGGTATTCACGATATTAGGGAAATAACTAGTCATGAGATTATTGACAATCTCGCCTAGTTCAGTTGGTTCAAACCGCTTGGCTACCATTTTGACATAGTAACGCTTGCGCAGAGTTTCAATCGTTGGTGAATAGGTAGATGGACGGCCAATCCCCTTTTCTTCTAAGACCTTAACCAAGGAAGCTTCGTTGTAACGAGCAGGTGGTTGGGTGAAGTGCTGACTTGGCTTCATATCCGCAACCTTGACTGCTTCTCCAACTTTTAAGTCTGGCAGGAAGTTATCCTTAGTTCCTTGAGATGGATAAACCTTAAGGAAACCAGGGAATTTAATCTTAGAGCCATTTGCACGGAAGGTCGCACCATTCTGACTTAAGTCGCAACGAATGGTGTCGTAGACTGCATCTGCCATCTGACTGGCTACAAAACGTGACCAAATCAAATTATAGAGTCGATATTGGTCCTTAGTTAAGGATGCTTGGATAGACTCTGGAGTAAGTGTCACATTGGATGGTCGAATGGCTTCGTGGGCATCTTGTGCACTTTGGCTATTACGGACTACCTTGCCAGGTCCAAGGTATTCAGATCCAAAGGTCTCGTCAATATAATCCAAGGCAGCTTGACGGGCACTTGGCGCAATACGGGTTGAGTCAGTACGCATATAGGTAATCAAACCGACTGTGTTACGGCCAAGGCTAATCCCTTCATAGAGCTGTTGAGCGACCATCATGGTTTTGCTGGTACGGAAGCCAAGACGATTAGAAGCTTCTTGTTGTAGAGTTGAGGTAGTAAATGGGGCTTGTGACTTACGACGACGCTCCTTCTCCTCAATCTCATCTATCTTGAATGGGGCCTTTTGATCAATTCGCGCCATCACCGTTTGGACATCTTGGTGGCTCTTAAGCTCACGCTTCTTGCCATCCAGTGCATAAAAATCAGCCTGGAACTTGGTTTTGCCCTTAAGGAAGGTTGTGGGAATATCCCAATACTCTTCTGGTTTGAAGTTTCGGATTTCTAGTTCGCGATCAATAATCAGCTTCAATGCTGTCGACTGCACCCGACCAGCAGATAAGCCTTTTTTAACTTTCTTCCATAATATAGGTGAAATAGAATAACCGACTACCCGGTCCAAGATTCGACGCGCCTGTTGGGCATCAACTAGTTCTTGGTCAATGGCGCGCGGATGCTTGAAGGCCTCTTTAACAGAATCCTTGGTAATTTCGTTAAAGACTACGCGATTCTTGTCGTTTGGATCTAAACCTAAAATATAGGACAGATGCCAAGCAATTGCTTCCCCTTCGCGGTCCGGGTCGGCTGCCAAATAGACTTTTTCAGCTTTTTTGGCGTATTTGCGCAGTTCCTTAATGGTATCTCCGCGACCACGAATGTTAATGTAGCTAGGTTCAAAATGGTTGTCGATGTCCACACCCATTTTACTCTTAGGCAAATCACGCAAGTGTCCTTTGCTGGCTACTACTTTATAGTTCTTACCCAAGTATTTATCAATAGTTTTTGCTTTTGTTGGTGATTCGACAATCACCAGATATTTATAAGTCACCTGATCGACACATCCCTTTCTCGAGCAAGGGGGCTTGCTTCAATGTAAATCGTATCAATCTTAGACGAAACCGGATCGCTTGTCAACACTTTTAATTCTTTATTGCTTGGAGACGATAGAGAGTTTCCAGGTCTCCCAAGAAGTCTGGCAAGCTATAAATGGCATTAGCTCCCGCTTCAATTAACTGATTACATCCGGCTGAATTGGTCTCACTCAAATGTCCTGGACAGACATAAATCTCTCGATTATACTGTAGGGCAAAATTAGCCGTGATGAGGCTTCCGCTCTTCAAGGCTGCTTCCACAACAACCAGTGCTGGTGCAATCCCCGCCACCAAGCGATTACGCATAATAAAATGATGTTTTTTGATTCCTATATGAGGCAAATACTCTGACAAGAGCAATTGGGATTGCCCTAATTCAGCCATAAGGCTTGTATGACTTCGTGGATAACAGGTGCCAAAGCCAGCTGGTAAGATGGCAATAGTTTTGCCGCCAGGGGAACCCAGAGCCGTTCGATGGACCATGGCATCTACTCCCAAGGCCATCCCTGAGACACAGACATAGCCTGATTGACATAAGGCTTGAGTTAAAGAACTGGCATCTTTTTGGCCTTGGAGACTTATGGCACGAGTCCCAACAATGGAAATCAGTGGCTCTTGTAACCATTCAATATGCCCTTGATAATAGATTAATAAGGGAGGCTTAGGAATCTCTAACCAAGCCCTAGGATAAGTAGGCTCTCCAATCATAAGAGTATGCTTAGCCAAGTCCTTGACTCTCAGATAGCTTTGGTCATCCAGATAAAAATGAAAGCCTGGATTTTCTAATATGCCTTCTTCTTTCTGGACTTCTATCAGCATGGACTGACAGTCTACAAGGCTAAGTGCATGACGATGGCAAGCTCTATTAATGGCATGCTTAAGGTAATACCAAATCTCACGATAGTTAGCACCTTCAAGGCTTAAAAGAATGAGTTGTTCCTTCATCGACAAATCCATCAAGATTCCCCCTTCATACTATATATAGGCCAAAAGGAGAATAAAACACGTCTAAAAAAGATAAAAAGTTACAAGACTATATAAATAGTCAGAAAAGCATATATATAAGGGAGACTGGGATTGAATCCCTGTCTCCCTTATTCTAGTTAAAGTTCTTATAGGGTACTTTCTTTAGATAAGCTATCTAGCAAGTCAAGCCCTTGGCGGGACATACCATCAATAATGAAGTGATATGGCTGCCCTTGGTCATCATAGAGAATAAGACCTGACAAATAGCCTTCGTGCTTAAGGTATTCTAAAGCTGAAATCACTTGGTCCTGGCTGTAAGAATGTGCCTCTACAAAGTCTAATAGGTTTTCCAATTCGAAATGAACGGGCAGCTGACGATCAAGCGCTAAAAGTAAGTCCCTCACTAGAGATTTTCTTGGTCTCATAACACTCTCCCTTTCTGATGAATAAACCAGGCATGATACCACTCATTTTGTTAACATATGAGCATTTCTTCGCAAAATAGATTCTTGCTTTAAAATATAGTATATAACTATCATAAAGCGTTTTCAATCAGCTGTCAAGTAAGTATAAATAAGCCAGCAGACTAAATAAATCTACTGGCTTAGGAGTTATCTAAAGTGTCTTCTTCTTCTTGGCTACCTTACTCAAGCTAACTTTAGCTAAAGTATTGTAGGCCTGAAATTGATTAATAAAGGTATGGTCGCTAACCTCACGCTTAAGGTCCACGATATAGTCTAACTTAAGCAAGGCATCGCCATCTTCAAAAGATATGGAGGCCAGTTCTACAGACTGACAAAGCGCTTCAAAAATCCCCTCAAAGAGCAAATCATAATCTTGGTCAGCCGAAATTTTCACAGTCAGATAGCGCCGTGATTGGCTTGTATTAGCAAAATTGACATGTTCCAAAATCAAGAGCAGACAGGTCAAAACAAGGGTAAAGCCAAGGGCTAGGAAGATATAGCCCATCCCACAGGCTAAACCGATGGCAGTCGCCATAAAAATAACTAGCATCTCCTTGTCGCCCCCTGCCGCTGAACGAAAACGAATGAGGCTAAAGGTCCCGGCTACAGCCACACTGGTACCCAAATTACCGTTGACTAAAAAGATAATCATGGCAATGATAGTTGGCAAAAGAGCCAAAGTAATAACAAAATCCTTTGTATAAAGCGTCTTATACTTATAGACCCAAGCCAACCAGAGACCATTTAGTAAAGCCACTAGCAGTGACATCATTAACATTTCAGGCTTAGCATTGGCTTCATTTGCCACATAAACTGAATTGAATAATTGGTTCATAAACCTACCTCCCTATTATAAAGCCAAGCGAACTTCTGAAGCTTTTAAAGTTTTAGAATAGGCTTGGCCGTATTTAGAGAAAGAAATTTCTTCAACTTGATGACGGTTCAAGATTTCAACCATCCAGTCAGGTTGATCGCCATTGACCTTGATTTCTAGAATAACTTGATTTTCCTCGATTAATGGTTCTCCATGCCGCCCAGCTGTTAAATCTAAGGCGTAGTTTCGGTAAACAACTTCGCGGTCAATGGTTACACGAACCTTAGGATCTTCAATTCCACGATAGGAGTGGCGATTATAACCAATAAACATCATTGGCTTAAGTGCTACGTAGCGACGTTGTAGCTCTAATAAGGTTAATTGCAACTCTGGGTTAGCATCTGGATGAGCTTTGGTAGGATGGGCGACATAGTGAATGATATCTGCCATATCGGCTACAAAACGGTACTTATGCCCCACTTCTAAAATCTTCTTCTTAATCTCTAAGAAGGCAAAACTATCAGACTTAGGCTTAGCATCATAGGTTCTCATTCGGACTTTCTCGCGTCCATGTAATCTAGCTAATGAATCTTCCACTAAGTCATAGTCTACATTATCAAAATACAAGTTACTTATCGTCGAGACAGGGTAGTCATCTGGCACCAGGTGTTGACTAAACTCCTTCTCTAATGCCGCCATGGTCTTGGCATCCACTAAGTATTTACTCTCGATACGCTGGAAATTCTTTTGAACTTTATGCTCTTTCATTTTTACTCCTCCTAATTCTACATATGTAGTATATAGATGATAAAGATAAGCTCTCTAGGAGCTAATGAATATACTACATTTGTCGTTTATAACTATATTCTACACTTGTAGTTTTTTTACAATTCAAGTCAATTTTCCATTTGTAATACGATTGTTATATTTGCAAAACCACATACAAAAAGTCTAGCGAGAGCTCTGTCGTCTCTCGCTAGACTTCAAATCTATATTTGTTTATTAATCATCTACATCCGGATCGTCTGGGTCATCCGGATCGTCTGGGTCATCCGGATCATCCGTGTCATCTTTGTCATCAGATTCATCGTCATCGCTATCTTTCAAGATGGACTGCACATTGAGTAAAGGTCTAAATACTGACGGTGCCTGTGACGACTCTGCATTAGAAGTTTGGCTAGCTACATGTTCAGAACTTGTGACGCTCTCACTTGGTTGAGAATTCGAGACTAAAACTTGGTTGGTCTCATGAACTCGTAAAATTTGCCCATCTATCACACTAATTTGGTACTGATAAATGGTATTCTGATATTGGAAAGCCACAAAATAGCGATCCTGGGATAGCTCTATTTCTAAGGCTTGCACCTGGTCAGGCGTCAGGCCAGCCTCTGCTAAAGCATAATCTCGTGCTTGATCACTAGAAATTTTTGGCTCACTTATCTGATTCTCTACCACTTGATTGGCAGGAGGTTGTGCCATTACAAAGACAGAACGCGATAGTAAGACCAAAGCGGCAACTCCTAGAATGGCAAGAACAGACAAGAATCTAATCGGATAGCGATTATCCATAATAGCAAGAATACGTCGCTTGAGGTTAAAGCGATTAGAATAGAAACAAGTTGTTAAAGCCACTTGGTTTTTTTTGCTTCGGTCAATCATGGTCAGGATTGTCTCACCATAAAAGATGCGATAACTAACATCTTGTTGAGCTAATACGGTAGCATCACAGTACATTTCCCCTGCTTCCAATAACTCCTTGCTTGCGAAACGAACCAATGGGTTGTACCAGTAGAGACTCTTAATAAACATGGCTAAAAGACTAACATAAACATCTCCGTGCTTATAGTGGACCAATTCATGATGGAAGATTAAACTAAATTCTTCCTCTGTGTAGTCAAGCTCAGGAAGCACAATGGTTGGATTTCTGAAGCCAAATAAGAGAGGACTGTGAACCAACGGGCAATAAATTAGGCCAATTTCGCGTTTTACACCCACAAGATCTTGCATCTCAGCTAAGGTTTCCCAGATGGCTAAATCTTCAACAGGGTCGCCCCATCGCTTGAGCATGGTCTGGAACTTGATGTAACTATAGAGCTGACGCCCAAGATAAATCAAGACACCTAATAGCCAGACCAACAAGATAGCATGTAAAATGTTAAAAGACCATGCAGAAGTCGGCACTGATGCTCCTGAAGCTTCTATTGGTGTCGACCCCATATGAGCCGGAGCTGAGGTCGGAAGTAATGGTGCGGGTGGTTGCACCTCAATTAAGCCTAGATTAAAGGCTGGTCTGAATGGTAACAAGAGGCTCAGGATAACCCCAATCCAAATATAATATTTACTACGGACTGACAGCCGATTCTTGAAGAGCATAAAACAAATACTGACAAGTGGGATTAAGCAAGAAACTGACAAGCTAGTCAAAAAGAAGTTAAAGAGTAAATCTTGCATCTAGTCCCCTCCTCACTAGGATTTATGCTGATTAAGCAAGTCACGCAATTCGTCCATGTCAGAATCGGACAAGGAATTTGAGCGGAACAAGTTATTGATAAAACCACTGAGAGAGTGACCCTTGTAGCGATTCAAAAAGTCAGAGGCCTCAACCTCCAGATAATCTGCTTCTGAAACTAGTGCAATATAGTGACGTTCCCGGCCCACTCGCTCGCTATTGAGATAGCCTTTTTCAGTAAGACGAGCCAAGACCGTAAGCAAGGTTTGTGGCTTCCAATGATTGTCTTCACCTAGATATTCAATAATCTGAGCAGAAGTGGTAGGCTGTGGCAATTGCCAGATGGCCTTCAAGATAGTAAATTCGCCATCAGCTAGTCGTTTAATTTTTGCTGCCATAGGAATCTCCTTTCGTTTGATAAAATCAATCTTTTTCACTTTAATTCTACAAATGTCTAAGGGCTTTGTCAAGCCTATCTTGCCTTCTCTATAGAAAAATCGGCTCCATAGCGGAACCGATTGAATTTTATGATTCATATGTTTTGTACATGGACTTAACCGGTTCAAAGCTCCGACGATGAATAGGAGTGTAACCTACTCTATCCAAGGCCTCTAAATGTTCCTTAGTCCCATAGCCCATATTCCGTTCAAAACCAAACTCTGGATAGGTCTTGCTGTATTGGACCATTAACTCATCTCGATATACCTTGGCGATAATTGAAGCTGCCGCAATGGATAAGGAACGTTGATCGCCTTTGACCAAGGACTCTTGTGGCAAATCAGCATCAATATTGATGGCATCCAGTAGCAAATAATCAGGTTTTACATTTAAGGCTTCAACAGCAGCCTTCATGCCCTGGCGAGTGGCTTGATAGATATTTTCCCGGTCAATAATGGCCGGAGGAATGGCAACAATTTTAAGATCAAGGGCGACCTCACGAATTTGTCGAGCAAACTCTAGACGTTTTGCGTGTGAGAGTTGCTTAGAGTCTGTCACCCCAACCAGTAAATGCTGGCAGTCTCTAGGCAGAACAACTGCTGCCACCACCACTGGACCAGCTAAAGGCCCACGCCCTACCTCATCTAATCCGGCAATCACTTGATAGCCAGCATTATAGGCTGCCATTTCATGTATAAGCCTTTTTTGGTGGTCGTGAAACATGATTTGTTGATTTTGTAGGCGTTTATGGCATTGTTCAAGCAATTTTTGGACACTTTTACGCTCGTCTTTTGCTAGTATCGCTAATAATTCATGAGACTCATCCTCTACTTCTAGCAAAGCATCCTTAATTTGACTTACAGTTAACTTAGACATTAATTTTCACCTACTAATGAGGCTTCTAAAGGCACTTGATCCAAGGTCAAACTACCTAATTGGTGCTGACGATAGTCAATGACTAATTTTGTAGATGCCTGATCATAATCATCCTTAAAGCCCAGTCGCTTAGTGGTAACTAAAAGTAACTCTACTAGGGGCAGTTGGCACTCTTGTTCAGTCAGACGGTAACGCTGTTTAAGCACATCCAGATTATTGCCTAATACTAATTCTAATAGGTAAAGAGCCAAATCATCCATATGAACCAGTTGGTCTTTGATGGCACCGGTTAGGGCTAATTTTTTGCCCACCAAAGGATCATCAAATTTAGGCCACAGAATCCCCGGCGTATCCAGTAATTCAAAATTGCGCCCTACTTTTAGCCAACGTTGCGCCTTGGTAACCCCGGGTTTATTCCCGGTAATGGCCTGGTTCTTACCCACAAAGCGATTGATTAAGGTAGATTTACCTACGTTAGGAATCCCCAGAATCATCAGGCGAATAGCACGCGGCTTGACACCTTTAGCAGCTTGTTTGGCAAAGTAATCTGACATAAGTAGCTGACACTGCTTCTCAAGTTGTTTGAGGCCTTTACCATGCTGAGCATCGATAGATAAAGCATGAATACCTTGACTTTGATAGTAATTAATCCAAGCCTGAGTCTTAGCAGGATCTGCTAAATCGGCCTTGTTGAGGACCATAATACGAGGCTTATTACCTACAATTTCGTCAATCAAGGGATTACGACTGGATTCAGGGATACGAGCGTCAACTAGTTCAATAACAATATCGACTAAATTGAGTTTTTCCTTGGCTTCACGTTTAGCTTTGGCCATATGGCCAGGAAACCATTGAATGGGTTGTGACACGAACTTTCCTCCTAGGACATAGTTTAAGGTGCGCTAATAGACAGGGAGCCATCTGCTTGGAGCTGATACTGCGCCATGCGTCGCATTTGATTGAAAGGCCAATAAACTAGGTCAGCTTTGCCCTGAACCGAAGCAATTGGGACTAGACCAAACTGACGACTATCCCCTGATCCTGGTCGGTTATCCCCCATAACAAAATAATATCCTTCAGGAATAGACTCGATTCCCAAGGTATCCCACAAGGAAAAATCTTGAGTAAATGGATGGCTATCAGCTTGAGATTTATTTGGTTCCAGGTATGGCTCCGGTACTGGCAAGTCATTGAGATAGAGTTGGTCATTCTTCACCTGCAAATGATCACCAGGCAAACCAATAACCCGCTTAACATAGGAATTTCCTGACCCTTTTGGATCAGGAAATACCACTACATCAAAGCGATTAATCTTAGCACTAGGAAAGAGCAGCATGTGCTCTCCATGATGGAGGGTTGCCTCCATAGAATGGCCATTAACCTGAAAAGGCTGCAGAATATACTTCCGAATACCTGTTAGGATTAAGACGGAAATCATGAGATAGAAGACCACATTGACCAAGTCACGGCCTAATTTTCTTAGTGATCTCATGAGTTACTTCCTTGCTTAAGTACTTCTTTGGCCTTGTCGTACTGCGCATCATGAGTCTTGAGATAATCACGGGTTGCCTCGTTGAGGGCATCTGCTGTTTTACCAGTTACTTGCCCATCTTCAGTCAATCCCTTATCCTTTTGGAAGGCCTTAACAGCAGCTTCCATCTTGTCATCAAAGTATTCAGTAGACTCTAATTCATAGCCTAAAGCTTTAAGAATTAAGGCCAGATTTTTTACTCCGTCATTAGATTGGCCTTTGGCAAGGGTATCATCGTAGCTGAGGCTAACTGCCTTAGCCACCGGTTCTTGTTCGACAGCAACTGTCGGCTCAATCCCTTGTTTATGAATCCACTCACCTTTTGGCGTTAGCCATTTAGCGATCGTTAACTTCAATTCGCCAAGATCTGATTGATTAAGAACTTGTTGAACCGTCCCCTTACCAAAGGTCTTCTCGCCTACTAAATCATGTTTAGTGTTTTCCTTAATAGCAGCAGCTAAAATTTCACTAGCAGATGCTGAACCACCATCTATCAAGAAGACATAAGGCTCCGTGATTTTGAAGTCACCATATAGTTTGGAATCTGCTGAAAAGACAGTCGGATCACTGCCACGTTCTTGGGTTTGGAGGATGACATCGCCATCTTTTAAGAACATATTCCCAATAGCCAGCGCCTGACTTAAGAGGCCACCTGGGTCATTACGCAGGTCGAAGATGAAGCTCTTAGCTCCGTCTTCGCGGGCTTTCTTAACAGCATTCTCTAATTCCTTACCAGTATTCTCACCAAATTGGATAATTTTAATGTGGGCAATGGTCTTGTCTTGCTCATCCAAATTGCTAGTAACGGAATAATTTGGAATAGTGTCGCGAGTCAACTTGACATCAAAATTTGACCCGCCGCGACGAATGACTAGTTTAACTTCAGACCCCTTAGGGCCACGGATAAGTTTCATGACTTCTTGGGTCGTCTTGTCCTTAAGCTCTGTCCCATCTACACTGACAATGACGTCATTAGGCTGCAAACCAGCCTTAGACGCAGGCGTATCATCAAGGGCACTAATGACAACCATCTCGCCACCTTTGACTTGGAATTGAACCCCAATCCCTTCAAAGGAATCACTCATGGCATTATCGAAGGCAGTCGATTCTTCCTTGTTAAAATACTCTGAATAGGGGTCTTCTGTGGCAGATACCATCCCTTTCAGGGCACCTTCTAAAATCTTCTCTTTGTCAATTTCTTCAATGTAGCCTTCACGAATAGAACGATAGACTTCCTGAATTTTCTGAATGTCTTCATCTGAAAGCTGTTCTTTTGAGCCAAAGAGGCTAAATGGTGCAGCGGCTACAGGAACTGTTGTCGTAACGACACTGGTTGTTACCAGTAAGGCAGATAACCATTTCAATCCTTTTCTTAACTTCATCGAATCCCTTCTTTCCAAGAATATTGAGCTTATTTGCTTTGTAGCGCGTAAGCTGTTTCTAAGGCAACTTCCATCATTTGTGTGAAAGTTGTTTGGCGTTCTTCAGCCGTTGTTTCTTCACCTGTAATTAAGTGGTCACTAATCGTACACATAGCCAAGGCTTGACGGTTGTGTTTAGCTGCCACGGCATAGAGCCCCGCTGCTTCCATTTCCACAGCTAAGACCCCATAACGAGCTAGTTTGCCCTTATCCATCTCTTCGTTATAGAAACGATCGCTAGATAAAATATTACCGACATGGATATTTTCCTTAGGTAATTTTTCTGCTGCTAGATGATAAGCAGTATCTAGAACCTTGAAATCAGCTAAGGCTGCAAAGGAGACTTGCCCATTAAAGATATTGGTCAAGCAGCTAGAGTCAGTCGTCGCCCCTTGACCAAAGACGATATCCCGAACTTTGACAGATTCTTTCATCCCACCAGCGGTCCCAATGCGGATAATCGTCTTAACACCATAACTTTGGTAGAGTTCTTCAGCGTAAATCATGGCTGAAGGAATCCCCATACCAGAACCTTGAACAGAAACTGGAACACCCTTGTAGGTCCCAGTAAAACCGAACATGTTGCGTACCGTATTGTAACGCGTCACATCCTCCAGGAAGGTTTCAGCAATATATTGGGCCCGCAATGGATCCCCCGGGAATAAAACTACTTCAGCGATTTGGCCTTCTTGGGCTGCAATATGAATCGACATAAATTTCAATCCTTTCTATTTGTGGTAAAGATACTGTTGCCACGCATCATCAAAGATGGACAATAGACGTGAATAATGAGGGCTGTCTTCCATGTAACGTGAGATTTCGTCAAATTCGTCGCTACGCTTAGGAAACCCTTGATCTGAGTGGATAGCATTCGCCAAGCGACTCATGGGGTCCTTGGCTCCATAGTCCACTGAACGAGAGATATAATCGTAAAAACTCTTTGCCATTAGGCCCTCCTTCGTGTCTGTATATACCCATTCTACCAAAAAAAGGCCACAAGATGCAAAACATAGTCCCTAAGGCTTTAACTTTCTTTCTCAGTATATTTAGGGTACAATGATAGAAAAGGAGGGAAAACATGAAAGAAGCACTCAAATTATCCTATACTAAACAGGTCCTCATTGAAGTTCTCAATGCTGCAACTCATGGTATTGGCGCCCTCTTAAGCATTATTGCCACGGTTGCGCTCATACTCAAAGGCGTCCAACATGGCTCACACTTAGAGATTGTCTCCTATGCGATCTATGGAGCTAGCCTCTTCTTATTATTCTTAAATTCAACCCTTTATCATTCCTTTAGCCTGACTCGCTATAAAGATGTCTTCCAAAAGATTGACCATTCTTCTATCTACCTTTTAATCGCGGGGACTTACACCCCCTACCTCATGGTTTCAATCGGGGGGCTTGTGGGCTATGGTTTCCTAGCGCTTGTCTGGGCCTTGGCTATTGGAGGCATTATCTTCGAAGTCTCTGCTATCGGCCGATGGCCAAAACTCAGCACCTTCCTCTACCTTGGATTAGGCTGGCTTAGTGTCTTTATCATCTATCCCTTAGCTCAATCCATTCCCTTGACCGGGATTCTGCTCTTAGCTTTGGGCGGTGTCACTTACTCACTAGGAACGATTTTTTATCGTATGAAAGACAACAAATGGATGCATATCATTTGGCACCTTTTCGTATTAGGTGGCGCCGTCTTTATGTTTTATAGCATTCTATACTATGTGTAAAAACAAAATCCAATGGTCAGGCAACCATTGGATTTTTTTCACTCTCAAGAGCTATTAAAGTCTAGTCTTTAATTTACAGACTATTTTAAGCCCCTAAATCGACTAGTTTTTATCTTCTTCTTATCAATTCCCTTATCCTCAAGGAATTTGGTCATAGCATTCACATCATCGGCCTGCCCCGCTAATAGATAAGTCGCATCATTACCATAGCGCTCAACTGCGTCACTTAAATAGTCCTGACTTTGAGAAAGACTCGAGCTGCTCTCATAGCTTAGATTTGCATGTTTTTTAGCTGAATCTTCCAGTTCATTGTTAAAGACCATCACCCCTTTACTTAAGTGACTCAAGACCAATTCGCGTTTACTTATCTCTTCTTTGATAATTGGGCGTATGGCTGCAATACCGACATCAGAGGCAAAACATACGAAGGCTTTATTGCTGTCCGCCGTGGATAAGGTCGAGTCCAACCAACTTAGCTCTACTTTGCTTCCCGCTGGCAAATTAGTTAGACTTTTTTTGTATGGACTGCCATTATTATGAGTCAAAATTAAAATTTCATCTTCATTTGAACTTGAAGCAATCGTTAGCCAACGGCTACTTTCCCCATCTTTAGCTTGGCTTTTGCTTGCCCCCGTTACAACCTCGCTAGAGGTTTGATGATTATCTATACTATTTGGTAAAGAGATCTTAGCGTGAGCACCTGCTTTCCATTGCATGTTGTCAGGTTTAGCCAAGTGGATGAGGCTTAAATCCCCTTCTAGTTTATCAATAGAAAGGACAGATAGCGTTTGACCACGCCCAAGATAAGCGATAATGCCCCAAGCGATAATGCTTAAACTTACAATGACTGCTAGGATAGTGATTAACATCGTTTTACCTCTTTTCATTTCTTGTTTTTTCATGACTTTATCCTCCTAACGCCAGAATGAATATATATTATATTCATTCATTTTGCGGTGAAATAAAGAGCTACTCTTTATTTCAAGACTCCTTTAACGAAATTAGTTGCCAATATTTCAAGCGTTCTACTTAAATCTGGCACATCTTGTTCTGTAATTTGCATATCCATGTAATAGAATAAGTTGTAGACACGTAAAATATCCTGAATTTTATCTTGCGAGTAACCTTCTGCTAACATTCGACTGGTAAAAGTTTCGACTAAAAAATTGTGGAAAGGATTTGAGACTTTGCCTTCTTGGGAGGAATAATATCCATGTAATTCATCTGCGATTGCAGGATTATACCACTCCTTAAGGATTTTATTGGAAGAAACCAAGGAACGTGATCGGCCAAAAATTTGGCTAACTAGTTCAACCATGTCCATTTGCCAATCAATTTCTTCAATCATAGCTTGACGAGCGCGATTGTTCTCATCGATGTAGATATCCAAAAAAATGGCTTCTTTACTGTCATAATAGTTATAAAAAGAGCCGACTGCCATACTGGCCTGCTTGGCAATTTCTGAAATTCCTGTCGCTTTGTAGCCCTTTTTAGAAAAGACTTCATAAGCGGCTAACTTTAGGGCTTGTTTTTTATCCACTGCTATCCTGCCTCCTTTTATATACATGAGTGAATATATTTTGTATTCATTCATATTCTATAATAGAAAATCTAGCTTGTCAATCATAATCCTCTCTCATAACAATTAAATCCTAGTACTTGTAGCACTAGGATTTAAATCACTCTATTAGTTTGACAAGATAAGTGCCGCAATCAATGGGCTAATAAAGACATAGAGCAAACCCGTCACACCAATTGCCAGACCGGCCATGGCGCCTGCGACTTGACCATATTTGAAGGCTGTCCCGGTCCCCACTGCGTGTCCCGTTCCGCCTAAGGCTAGCCCAACTGCTACATGATCTTCAATCTTCAAAACTTTTAAGACAACAGGCCCCAGAACGCTTGTCAAAATCCCAGTAGCCACTACAACCACTAAGGTCACGGTTGTCATGCCTTGCATCTTGTCGATAATCCCCACCGCCATAGCGGTTGTAACTGATTTAGGGAAAAGCGAAATTGCCAGGAAGAAATCCATACCAAAAAGCTTAGCAAGGAGTGCAGTAAATGTCGTATTAATTAACACCGCAATTGAAGTCCCTAAGAGAATACTGCGTATATGGTGTTTCATCAAGTGGAAGGTTTTATAAAGCGGAATACCCAAAGCTACTGTCGAAGGCACAATCAGAGTGTTAAGATAACTGCCTCCCACGTAATAAGCGTGATAAGGAATGCCGGTTAGCTTGAGTACTACAATAATTAAGATAGTTGCAATCAGAAGTGGCGTCGTCAATGGGTGAGGCCAACGTCGATTGAGTCGCATACCAAGATAGTAAGCTAGAATTGATAGTCCAAGACCAAATAAGGGATTTTCCCAAAAATTAGCAGTCACCTAGTTTACCTCCTCAGTAAAGTCATCCACAAAACGATCCTCGTAGTTGCCTTCATAGCGGTTCTTAACATAATTAACCACTAAAGCAATGACCACAATATTAAGTACAATAGCACCTACTATGATGAGCACAATTGGTCCTAGAAAAGGCGCAATGACCTCATAACGGTCCATAATCCCGACAGCAGCCGGTAGAAAGAGAATGGTCATATTAGCCAAGAGAAAGTTACCCACTGCATTGACATGACGCAAACGCAGGAGCTTAAATTCAAGGGCTAAAAATAGGAGGATTAAGCCTATAATAGAGCCGGGGATTGGTAATTGAAAATAAGTCGAAATCCCCTCCCCTATAAAGGCTAATAAGACAATAATCATGAACTGGACATAAAGTTTCACAATGAATCCCCCTCTTCTCACAATACAAGTTTACCCTTTTTCAGCCAGATTGCAAGCCAAAAAAGGATTGGCACTTAAGTCCAATCCTTCACCTGCTTAATGGGCGAGCTTACCTTGGTTAGCCACAGCAGACATTTTAGCTGCCAAGGCCTCTTGGTCACCTAGGTAATAATGTTTAATAGCCTGGAAGTTATCATCAAATTCATAAACAAGTGGCACACCTGTCGGAATATTCACTTCCATAATCTGATCTGAACTCAATTTATCAAAATACTTAACGAGCGCACGAAGTGAGTTACCGTGTGCTGCAATAATGATGCGCTGTCCTTCTGCCATTTGTGGCCGAATCACGGATTCAAAGTAAGGGACGACCCGCTCGATGGTAGTAGCTAGACTTTCCGCCAACGGCAGACTTTCCTCTGTAGGCACACGTCGGTATTGGTCTTGCAAACGCGGGTTACGGTCATCACTAGCTTCCAAGCTTGGTGGTAATACATCAAAAGAACGACGCCAGATTTTAACCTGCTCTTCGCCATATTTTTCTGCCGTCTCAACCTTATTCAAGCCTTGTAGGGCGCCATAATGGCGCTCATTTAACTGCCAAGCCTTATGAACTGGCAGCCAAGATCGGTCTAGCTCATTCAGAACAGCATCCAAAGTGTGAATGGCCCGTTTAAGATAACTCGTATAAGCCAAATCAAAGTCAAAGCCTGCTGCCTTGAGCTGGCGCCCTGCTTCATGTGCTTCTGCCAAACCTTTGTCGGTCAGTTCTACATCCGTCCAACCTGTAAAGAGGTTAAGCCGGTTCCACTCACTTTCGCCATGACGAATTAAAACTAATTGTTTCATAAAATCTCCTCCTAACATTGGTAGTAGCCATAATGGAATTTGGTATTAGGTCGTTTGATACGTGTCATACCTAAGTCTTCAAAAATGGGATCTTGATAGTGGGCTTTGACAACGACGCGGTGCCTTGCCACCCGCTTAGCCTGCTCTAAAGCTTCCTCGGTCAAGGGCTGTCGATTGGCTAAAAGACGAATACCATCTAAGTTCTTGGATTCTTCAATTCCCACCTTGAACATTGGATCAAAGTAGACACAGTCTATACTCTTATCTTTTGCTTGAGCAAGATAGGTTTGATAATCCTGACAGTAAGTCACCAAGTCTCTCATAGCCTGAGTAAAACGACTATCTTCCATAACAAATCGAGACAGCCCATCACTTACAATCAAATGCACCAAGGGATTAAACTCTAAGGCAGTGACCTGGTAGCCAAAATACTGCATCACCAGGCTGTCACTGGCCATCCCCATGGTGGCATCCAGGACACTAGCGCCAGTTGGACAAGCTAGGGCTTCCAACAAAGGGTCGCGGCCGTTAAGTGCCCTGAGCCAAGCAGTATTGGGATGGAAAAATAGTTTCTGACCCTCCGCATCATAGTAGATTAACTCATTCTTGTTAAGGACTAAGGCACCCTCTGCCTGGCAATAGATTTGCTTCATGGTACGCTTACCACGGTCCTGATAGATTCCACCGTATAGTTGGGCCAACTCCTGGGCGCGCTTTACTAAGCCTGGCTCTTTGTCAATAGCCGTTGTGACAATCAAGGTCATACCTCCACCTCTTCCTGACCTTGGTCTTGGGAGAAAAAGAGGGTGCGTAACTCATGCCAGGTCCATTGAACCCAGAAGTTGCAAATCGTCACGAAAAAAGCAAAGATAAGTAAGATCACAATTAAAGCCTGAATACCAAAGAGCCAAGTCTTAAAATCTGAAAAGTTAGTTAGTACTTGGACGCTTTCCCAAGACAAGGTTCTTCTAAGGCTAAGTCCAGGGGAGCTAGCAGAGGCCAGCAACCGAATATCCATCATATAAGCAATGGCGATAAAGCCTATTACAATCAGTAAGGCGATGATTTGGAGGACAGACTTTTCCTTAAAGCTCAAATAGTGTCGCTCGCGACTAGGAATTCGGGTTCGCTTCTTTTTATTCTTATTTTTTCTGTGGTTGGGTCGTTTTACCATGTCTTGCCCTCCTTTCTAGTTTTTCCCTTAATTGTCTGCCATATATCAAAGGCTAAATAGATTAGATGAGATGTCACCATATAAAAAATGAAAATAACAATTAGGACCGCTATAAGAGTCAATAGATAACTGAAAGATTCTGACTCAAGCATCTTTAAGTCCATTAGGCGGTTTACATCATCATGGAAAATAAAATGTACCTTCCTGACTGGAAGGGGCCAACGACTGAGATAGAAAGCCCAACTTATGACCAGGGTCAAGGCTATTGATAGCCAAAACATTGTCCATTCTCTGGAATTACGAGGAGTTTTGCGGTCTACAGGCCAACCAAACCTTACTGCCTTTTTTTGCTGCCTATTGCCCATAGCTGCCTTTACCCCTTTCCTCTTTACTTTAAGTCTAGCACTTTCAATCAGACTTTTCAATTCAAGCAACCCCCACATCATCTATAGAAAAGAGCCCCTTAAAACTAAGGGACTCTTTCTCTATATTTCATTAAATATCTAGGGCAAATCGACGTTCTAACTTGGCTTGAACCAAGGAATATGCCGTACAAATTAACCAATAGATGACTGCTACCAGGATATACATGGTCATGAAGTCATGTTCTGAGGCTCCCACTACTTTAGCCTTCTGGAATATCTCCGGCACACTAATAATGGCGGCAATCGAAGAGGACTTAACCAAATCTAGCATGACATTGGATAGTGGTGGAATGGCTAGTCGTGTAGCTTGAGGTATCACCACATATCGAAGTGATTGTCGGTAGCTCAGACCGACAGCAAAGGCTGCTTCCCATTGACCTTTTTCCACGCCTTCAATACCGGCACGAATAATTTCAGCCGTGTAGGCAGAAGCCGTAATGGACAGACCCAAAATGGCAGCCGTAAATGCCGACATGACAATCCCCATTAGTGGTAAGCCATAATAGATAAAGAACAAAGTAACTAGAAGTGGCACACCACGGAAAAAGGAAATATAGGCAATTGCAATAGCGCGTAAGCCACGCAAAGGCGCTAAACGTAAGAGTGCTAGGCAAAGTCCTCCAAGCGTGGCTAAGAGAAAACTAGCTAAAGACAAAGTCAGCGTATTGCCCAGACCTTGTAGTACTGTTGGCAGTCCTTTGAGCGCCAATTCTGGATTAAAAATATAGTGCCACTTGATAGTCAAGAGCCAATGGGTCATCTTAACGATCCACTTCCACTACAGGTAGATCTTTAAGCTTCTTGCCCCCGATTTCTTCCTTCTCAGTTGAGACATCTTCCCCTTCATAGAACTTCTTAGAAAGTTCTGCCAAGGAACCGTCTTTACGCATTTCTTCTAAGACTTGGTTGATTTTTTCTTGTAAGGTAACAGATTCCTTGTTAAGTACGAAGGCTGCCTTACTTGGGTTGTAGAAGACATTCCCTACCTTAGTCTTGAAGTCTGGGAAGAGCTTGTTGGCATTCTTAATGGCAATGGTTTGGACATAGTAATCATTTGGAATGAAGTCAGTCCGACCATTGTGAATGTCCGCAATGTATTGTTCCAAGGTCCCGTTGTCATAGGTGACAGCTTCCGCACCTTTTGCTTCAGCAATGGCCATGTATTTGGTAGTTGCTTCCCCTGCTGCCTTCTTACCTTTGAAATCATCCAAGGATTTAATGCCAGAGTCATCGGACTCACGAACTACGATAGAACCGAAGCTATATTTAATTGGTGTTGAGAAAAGGAATTCTTTTTCACGTTTAGGCGTGATGTCGTAGTCGTTGGCTACAATATCCGCTTGACCTGACTTAATGGCTGTTAACATGCCATCTGTGTTCATTTCCTTAAATTCGAGTTCAAGGTTTAATTTTTCAGCAACCTTGCGCAAGATTTCAATATCATAACCTGTTAACACATCTTTACCCTCTACTTCTGAGTGGAAAGTTGATGGGTAGTAAGCCCCTGATGTTGCTACAACAATTTTGCCTGATTTTTGGATGCGATCCCAAGACTCATCCGCAGCTTGCACCTGATGCACAGGCGCCAATAATGCTCCCCCTAAAGTAATCAGGCTAGCAGCAGCCACAATTTTTTTCCATTTCACATTCACCATAATAAACCTCCTAGGTTTTAAGATTTGATTTCATTCTAACACCTAGAACAGTTACTTTCAACTGTTCTGCTCAACAAATATCGATAAACCACGCTGTTACGTATATAAAATAAAACAGTTTTACTATCTGTACCAAAACAAAAGAGGAGCTTGGCTCCTCTTCTTTTCACAAACTATTGATCTTTTTCTTGCTTTTTATCGTCATCCGTCAGTTCATGGACGGTACGTTTGAACGACACAAACATTTTACCAATCGACTCTCCAAGTTCTGGTAATCGCTTAGGACCAAAAATCAAGAGCGCACCTAAGACAATTAAAATTAAACCTGGCGCCCCAATATCACGAAGTAATCCCATCTTGCTTTCCTCCTCTTCTCTTACGATACAAAATCCAATGGCTAATTAAAATACTAATCTCATAGAGTCCCACCAGAGGTACTAACATGGCCAGGTCGCTGACAAAATCAGCTGGCGTTAAGACAACAGCCAATACCAAGAGCACAAAGTAGGCATAGCGACGATAAGCGCTCAACCACTTAGGTGATAGCAAGCCTATATGGGTCAAAAAAGCGACTAAGACTGGCATCTCAAATAGAAAACCTAATGGCAAGGTCACGCCAAAGATGAAATCCAAATAGTTTCCCACTGTAAGCCGCGTTTCGAAGAGCTCTTGACTCCAATTCAAGAGCACCTGTAACAAGGCAGGAGCCACCAAGTAAAAGCCAAAAGCTAATCCCATAATAAAGCAAAGAAAGACAGCTGGCAAGTACCAATAAATGGCACGCAACTCCTCTTGTTTGAGAGCCGGCTTGACATAGGCCCAAATCTGATAGCTAACAAAAGGCAGACTAGCACTTAAGGCTAATAAACTAGCTACTTTTACATAGAGCCAGAGAATTTCATTAGGTCCCAAGGCCAAGAGTGGTTGGTCCAAAAATTGCGTCACTAAATGATAGAAAGGATCTACCAAGAAAATCCCCAGGCAAAACCAGAGAACAAACCAGATGAGAGAAGCAATCAGGCGAGACCTAAATTCTGCCAAATGGCCTACTAGACTGAGATGCTTGCTATCAGCCATCTGTCTTCTCCCCTTTCGACACTAGGAAGAAGATGAGCACCAAGCCCAAAAGGTATAGAGCCTGGCTAGCCACCGTCCACCAAGTTGGGTAAAATCCTAGCCATTCGATGGCCTGTAAGTTGCCCCACACAATTGGATTGGCAGGCAAATACTGGGTGACGATAAGCGTATGGATGCTGACTCCCAAAATCTTGAAGGCTAAGACATAAATCCCAATAGTCAGTATCTTAAAGAGCCAAGGAAGTGATAAGCGATTGGCTAGGTACTTGAGTACCAACCAGACAAGCGCTAAAATCAGCGTAGCTAGGCTAATCCCTAGCAGCATCTCCCAGAAGGAAATCTTAGACAGTATACCCACTAGGAAGAGAATCGTCTCTGCCCCTTCGCGAAAAACAGCTAAGAAACTGACCCCAAATAAGGTCCAAAGGCGACCAGTTCTTTGATAAGCTGCCAGTTGGCGATCAATATAGGCTTGCCAAGAGGCAAGGCTTGAGCTCCGATGTAGCCAAATCCCTACTAGAGTTAAGGTCACTACTGCAAAGAATCCCGTGACAGCTTCAATTAATTCACGTGCCACCCCTGAGAAAATAGTTGGCAGAAGTGCTGTTAATGCCAGAGCCAAGCCAATACTTGCTAAGAGTCCAGCACCCGTCCCTGCATAAACATAAGCTAGGGGGCGTTTGGCCTTGAGGGATTTTAGGCTAGCAACCAGGGCCAAGACGATTAACATAGCCTCTAAGCCTTCGCGCAAGACAATGAGTGAAACATCCCAGTAGGAATACTGGCTAGACTTATTGATCTGCTTAAGATCGTCAATTAGGGCATCTAGCTTGGCTTTGTAAATCGGATCCTGTCCCTTAACCATAATGACGGGCGTTTCTTGCTCAACTCGGGTGTAGAGTCTATAATTGCGAGTCGAAACCTCGCCTTCAATGCTAGGCCAGAGTTCAATGAAGGATTGCATGAGCTGCTTAGCTTGGTTGGTCTGTCCTTTAGTAAAGGCGTCTTTGGCTTTATCTAAAAGTTGTAAACCATCTTTCAAGCTAGCCCCATTTGTGGTTGAAACAGCACTAGCCTCTGTGCCTGTCAGAAAGTCTTGAATGGCTTGCTTCAAGCTACCACTATTCACCTCAATAACTTGGTAATCGACCGGCTCCAACTCTATCGCAGCCCGTAGCAAGGCCAAGGCTGTTTCAATTCGATTGTAATGGGCGCTAGAAGTTGACCGAACAATGCTTTCATTAGCGGTCCAAGCACTATTGACCTGCTTATAAGCCAGTTTAACTGCTTCAATATCTTGCTTGGCAATGGCACTCTCTAATTGATTGAACAGAGGCGTCATTCTTTTCTCAAGCTTAGTCTTAGCAGCAGACTCATCCACTGGATTCTGTTCCTTGTCGAAAGCCAAGAGCGCACGCGAAATGGTCACAAGATTTTCATGAGTCAAATCTGCTTTAGCTGCCTCAATGGCTGACTTAGTTGCTTGACCCGCCGGGCTAGTCGCCTGGCTTTCCTTGGCAAAAGAGCTGTCTAAAGCCTCCAATTTTTGCTGAGCCAGACTGGAGTCACCCTGCTCTAGCGCCTGAGTCGCTTCTGTCACCTGAATAAAATAGGTCTGTAAATCCGTCTTGGCACTAACTAAAGGACTAAAAAACAAAATCGCCATCAAGGCTAGGCAGCTAACGAATCTATTCAAATAGGCTTTGACCAAGATAGCCACCCTCTTCTACTCCCGGGAGGATAGCAAAGAGGCCACTCCCTACATGGGTAATGTATTCATTTAATTTGTCTTTGGTCCCTAGATTCTTCTGGACCTTAATGAATTGCTGGGGATCCTTTTGGAAGGAAATAAAGAGCAAACCCGCATCAAATTGCCCCGTACGCGGATCAATACCGTTGGCATAGGAAAAGGCTCTACGGTATATCTCCTCGCCTACTTCTTTGGCCAGACGGACATGACAATCTTCTGGAATGACGAGGTTGCCCTTGTCGTCTTTGAGTTCCAAATCTACCGGATCAAATTCATCAACTGCCCCAAGAGGCGCCCCACTGTCGCGATGACGTCCAAAGGTATTCTCTTGTTCCTTAAGGCTAGTCCGATCCCAAGTTTCAAGATGCATTTGCACACGCCGCACAATCAGATAGGTCCCATTTTTCATCCAATTGTCTTGGTCACACCAAATCACACGGTCAAAATCATCTTGACTGGTTACATTAGCGGTTCCGTCCTTAAAGCCAAAGAGATTACGAGGGGTAGAACCCTGGCTGGTAATCGCGGCGTAGCCTGTCTGGCTCCATTTAAGGGTCAGGTGTTCTCGTCCCTTGCGTAGCAAATTACGAACCGCATGAAAGGCCACCTGGGCATCTTCAGCACAAGCCTGGATACAAATATCTCCGCCTGTAAAAGCTTCTTGCAATTGGTCCCGGGCAAACTTAGGTAGATCCTCAAGCTCAGGCAATTTTTTGCCAGTTAAATTTAGTTTTTCTAAGAAACTAGGGCTGACCCCTACTGTAATGGTAAGGCGCTCAGTCCCCATACCAACAGCCTCACCAGTATCGGTGGGAGGTAGCATGGTATTAGATTTATAAGCCTCGACCAGCTCACCCTGCATCATGCGAGCAATATAGGCTGTCCAAGACTTGAAAATACCACGAATCGTCTCCAAATCTTCCGTCGCCAAATCCAAGACAGCAAAATAGACCTGACGCTGAATGGGTGTGGTGATACCTGACTGACGCTTACCATAAAATGGAATTGCTTGGTTTGCCTCTTCCAGGGCTAGAGCATCCTTGGGTGAAGTCCCACCAAAAAGTAATTTCATGATGCTCGGAGTCATCATGGCTCCTGCTCCCATCATGCCCGCCTTTTTGATAAAATCACGGCGAGAAATGGGTTTATCATACCATTTTTCGTCTGCTTTAGCGACCACTTTCATCAGCCTCCAAGATAACGGCCATTTGCGATAGGGGTTCTCCTAACTTAGTGACTGCCTCAGCTAGGGCTTTGGTTTCTTTCTCGTTTAATTCTGTATAGAGTTTGTAGTGGTCAGCATCCACTTTGTGGCTAGCCAAGAGATCATTGACTGCCTTGAATTTTTCAGTTAGGTTCTTGGCCAATTCAGGATCCTTAGCAGAAATTTTGTCCTTAAAGATGCTAAAAATCTTTTCTGCTCCCGCAATATTAGCTTCAAAATCATAGAGGTCTGTATGAGAATAGATTTCTTCTTCGCCGGTGATCTTGCTAGTAGCCACTTCATTCAGTAAGTCCACGGCGCCTGTCAGCATGTTTTCAGGTGTTACCTCCACTGTCGCGACTTTGGCCTTAAGCTCCTTAATATCATCTACTAGCTGTTTTGCATAGGACACTGCAGGCTCGGTCTTGCCCTCTTCCCACAGGATTTGTTCAATTTTGTGGAATCCAGACCAACCTTCTTCGGTTTGATTATCCTCTACATAGTCTGCTAGACGGTAGTCAATTTTAACATCAGATTCTGCAAAAAGCTCAGCAATAGGTTCTGACCGCTCATAGGCCTTACGAATCAATGGGTAAACTTTCTTAGCTTCATCCAACTTGCCCTCTTGAATTAGCTTAGCAAAGTTTTCAGTATCTTTTAGCAGCTGGTCAATCTCTGCACTAACAAACTTCTTGTAAGCCTCAGTTTCAGCACTTAAATCTACTGATTGAGCAGAGATTGACTCCTCAGCTAATACAGAATAGCTAGTTAATGAAACAGTGGCCACTTGAGCTCCTAAGAGAGTGAGGACTGCTAACTTCTTCCAATTCTTCTTCATTTACTTTCCCGCCTTTGTCGATAGATTTCTTGATAAGACTATCATACCCTATTGTAGTAAGAAAGAATACCCTTTCTAAATAAAAGAGAATTAGTTCTACTAAGGAATTACTTATTATAATGCCGAACGAACGATCTACTAATACAAAAAAACGACCTGTTATAAGGTCGTTTAGCTCTCTATGACATTTGGACTTGTTTAATAGCTTCCATTGCCCCTAGTAAGGCCTCAAAGAGTGGCGCATCCTGAGGCGAATGGCCTGCTTCTTCGACAATTTGGAACTTAGCATGAGGACAAGCCTGTGCTAAGGCATAGGCCCCACTCGGACGGCAATCGACATCATAACGGCCATGGAAAATTGACATAGGAATCTCCTTGAGTAGATGAGCACGATTAAGGATGTAGTTATCTTCACCCCAGAACATTTTGTTAGCAAAATAATGGGCTTCTAGCAGGCCGAGAGAGCGGTCAACTGGCGCTAGCTCTGCATCTGGAGCAGGGAAATTTGGTCGGAGTGTAATAACGGAACCTTCCCAGGCACTCCAACGTTTCATGGCTTCTTCTGCTAGGTCCTGATCACCCCCAATCATCCGGCGATAGTAGGCTGCTACTAAATCACCTTGTTCCTCTTGGGGGATAAAATCTCTAAACAAGGCAAAGGCTTCAGGGTAGAACTCGCTAGCGCCAAACTGGAAGAGCCAATCAGAATCTTCTTGGCGCCCCAAGAAAATTCCGCGCAGTATCAAGCTCTTAACCCGCTCTGCATGATGAATGGCATAGGTCAAAGCCAAGGTCGAGCCATAGCTACCTCCAAATACATGCCAGTCCTCAATGTCGAGTGTCTGTCGAATAATCTCCAAGTCAGCCACACTATCCAAGACTGTATTCGCCTCAAGGGATAGGAAGGGCTGACTTTTGCCACAACCACGTTGATCAACTAGCACAATCCGGTAAAATTCAGGATTGAAGAAACGCCGGGACGACTCCCCAACCTGCCCACCAGGACCACCGTGCAAGAAGACTACTGGACAACCTTGAGGGTTGCCTGCTTCTTCCACATATAAGGTATGTCCACAACCAACCGGAATATGATGGCTGGCAAAAACTGGTGTATTAAGATAACCTAGCATGATTTTCCCTCCTTGGAGCGACGGACCCACCATTCAAATTGGTGAGCATATTGATTTTTATCATCAACGAGTCCTTCTTGAATTTCTACACATTGCCACTGGTCTTGATCTAGGTCAGCGACGAAGGTATCTGCCGGAAAAGTTGCCTTAATCTGTGTTCGAATCACTCGGTCTGCTAAAGGCAATAAGGCAGCAAAAATTTCTGCGCCCCCGATGACCATGACTTCTTGATCTTGCGCCAAGCTTTTGATTTCTTCTAAGTCATGAACACGGTGTAGGCCTTCAATTTCGGACTTATAGTCTTCTTGGCGAGTCAAGACATAACTAGTTCGCCCTGGTAAGAGACGGCAGCCCATGGATTCAAAGGTCCTGCGCCCCATCAAAATAGCATGACCGAGTGTCACTTGCTTAAAAAACTTGAGGTCATTGGGCAAGTGCCAAGGCAGTTGATTTTGATAACCAATCCCGCCCGCTTGGTCTTGGGCATATACAAGAGTCAGCATGGTGTTTTTCTTCCTTTCTATGTAAGGATGTTTTAGACGGCAATCGGCGCCTTAATGGTTGGCCAAGGCTCATAGCCTTGTAGTCGAATTTGGTCAGTAGAGACTTGATCAAATTGCTCGAAATCGTCAATTTCCAATTGTGGCAGTAGTTTAGGCTCTCGGCTCAAGAGGGTCTCCGCCGCCTCCAAATGATTGAGATAGAGATGAGCATCCCCCAAGGTATGCACAAAGTCCCCCACCTCTAGACCACATTCTTTGGCAATCAAATGGGTTAAGAGCGCATAGGAAGCAATGTTAAAAGGCACACCTAAGAAAACATCAGCACTACGTTGGTAGAGCTGGCAGGATAACTTGCCATCATGCACATAAAACTGGAAGAGTGTGTGACAAGGTGGCAAAGCCATACTAGGCACATCCTCAGGGTTCCAGGCTGACACAATTAGGCGTCTAGAATCAGGAGAATGCTTAATCATGTCAATGAGCTGGCTAATTTGGTCCAAAGTCTCACCATTTCGGAGAGGCCAAGAGCGCCATTGAGCACCGTAGACATTGCCTAAATTGCCGTAGCGTTCAGCAAAGTCATCATCAGTCAAAACTCGCTCATTAAAGGCTGCTAATTCCTGCTGGTAGATTTCATTAAAGTCTGGATCAGCGACTGCACGCAAACCAAAATCAGTCATATCAGGGCCATGATAGTCAGGAGACTCCACATAGCGTTTGAAGGCCCACTCGTCCCAAATGTGATTATTGTGTTCTAGTAAGTAGCGGACATTGGTATCACCACGTAAAAACCAGAGTAATTCGCTCTTAATCAAGCCAAAGGGTACACGTTTAGTCGTCACCATGGGAAAGCCTTGGCTCAAATCAAAACGCATCTGATAACCAAAAATACTTTTGGTCCCAACCCCAGTACGGTCAGTTTTAACATGACCCTCTGCTAGGATTTTTTTGACTAATTCTTGATATTGTTGCATATGCTTCTCCTTTGCTTGCCTTTTCTCTTATGGCGTCTTATGGCGCCAATTCACTTAAATAGTCATACCGCTCATAAAGATGATAGAGATGGGCTTCGGTCGCTTCCAATTCTTCTTGAAGACTCATTAATCGGCCAGCATCTTGACTATTGGCCTCCATGTCTTCCTGAATCTGATTGAGGCGGTTTTCAGCGGCTTCAATCGCAGCCTCAATATCTGCCCACTCCTTCTTCTCTTCATAGCTTAACTTTTTCTGTTCACGTTTTGGTTTATTGCTTGGAGCAGGCGCTAACTTTTCCTTTTCAGGGGCTGTCTGCTCCTTGGCAAGGTAGTCAGAATAACTGCCCCAATAGGTGGTATATGCCCCTTGCCCCTCTAAAATCAGGTACTGGTCTACTGTCTTATCTAAGAAATAACGGTCGTGAGACACCACGACGACAAGCCCTTCAAATTGAGCTAAGTAATCCTCTAGGACAGTTAGGGTATCAATATCTAGGTCGTTAGTCGGCTCGTCTAAGAAGAGGACGTTGGGTTCCTGAATCAAGAGCGATAGTAAATATAACCGACGTTTTTCTCCCCCTGACAGGCTGGAAATGCTAGAGCCATGACTAACCCGAGGGAAATTGAATTGCTCTAACATCTGAGCTGCACTTTTAGTGCGTCCATCATGACTGACAAAGTTATCGGCTATTTGTGTCAGATAGGCTAAAATCCGCATATCTCCCGGCAAATCTTGATCTAATTGGCGATAGTAGGCTAGCCGGACCGTCTGGCCTAGCTTCAAAGTCCCGGCCGCTAAGTTATGATAGCCTGCCAAAGTATTAAGGAAAGTGGTCTTGCCGACCCCATTAGCACCAATCAGCCCAATACGTTCGCCTTTGGTGAAGTGCTTAGTATAGTCTTGAACGACAACTTGCTGCCCCACTTCAATACGCGCCTGTTCCAACTCTATAACCTGATTGCCAATTCGTTGTTGATCAAATTCAAAGCCAGAGGTCTCTTGGCTATCTTGGCGAGAAGCAATTTCTTCCTTTAATTGGTCGAATCGCTCGATTCGGGCTTGCTGTTTAGTCGTTCTAGCCTTGGCGCCCTTTCGCATCCAAGCCAATTCGGCTTGATAGAGCTTGTCTTGCTTGTCTTGCATTCTTTCTTCAAGCGCGAGTTCAGTCGCCTTCTTCTCTAAATAAGCTTGGTAGTTGCCACTATATTCGCGGAAACGACCGTGTCTTAACTCAACAATCTTATTAACGGTTCGTTCCAAGAAATAACGATCATGGGTGACTAAGAGTAGTGCGCCTTTGTAGGAAGCAAGGTACTTTTCTAACCACTGCACAGAATTGATATCCAAATGGTTAGTCGGCTCATCTAAGATAAGTAGATCAGGTTCAGCAATAAGGACCTGGGCAATCCCAATTCTTTTCTGTTCCCCGCCTGAACAATCTCCCACTCGTTGATTGAGATTGACAAGGCCTAATTGGCTTAGGACTGTCTTAGCTTTGACTTCAATCTGCCAAGCATCTGCCTGGTTCATGGCTTCTGTAATGGTTTGAAAGGCTTCCTGTAGCTGGCTGTTATCAGGATCTGACAACAAGGCTAGATTGGCCACCTCATAATCATGCAAGAGCTTCACTTCTGGCGTATCTCCCGCAAAGACCGTATCTAAAATAGTCTGGTTAGGATCTAAATCAGGATTCTGCGCCAGGTAGGCAATGCGATAATCCTTTGGCTTGTCAATCGTCCCTTGGTCATAGTCGGTTTGGTCAGCTAGCACCTTCAAGAAGGAACTTTTACCGGTCCCGTTAGGTCCAATCAAGCCAATTCTATCCCCTGTCCGAATGGCAAAGTCGATGCCTGCCAGCAAGGTTTTGGTTCCATAGGTTTTCTCTAATCCTGTGACTGCTAAGGTCTTCATGTCATCATTCCCTCATTGTAACTCTGTTTATTATAGCAAATTTGAATGGTTTAGTCTAAGCCCTACTGGCTAGGCGAACTGGGCCCGGTATAAGGCCGCATAATGACCATCTAAAGCCAATAGTTCTTGGTGGCTACCGGATTCTACCACGCCCTCCTCAGTTACTACCACGATGCGATCTACATGCTGAATGGTGGCTAAGCGATGGGCAATCACGAGACTGGTCCGACCTTTGGCTAATTGATCAAAGGACTGTTGGATATACTGCTCGGTTTTCGTATCTAAGGCGCTAGTTGCCTCATCTAAGATTAGTATGGAAGGATTCTTGAGGAAGATTCTCGCAATCGATAGGCGTTGTTTCTGTCCACCAGATAAGCGTACACCACGTTCCCCAATGGCAGTATCCAAGCCATCAGGTAATTGCTCGATGACTTGATCTAGTTTAGCCGCACGAATAGCTGCTTCCACTTCAGCCTCACTTGCATCTAATCGACCATAGAGGACATTCTCCCGGATGGTCCCGTCGAACAAGAAAACATCCTGCTGAACAATCCCAATCTGTTGTCTGAGTGAAGCCAAGGTGTATTCCCGTATGTCCTTGCCATCAATCAAGACTTGACCCGACGTGACATCATAAAAACGCGGCAGGAGATTGACCATACTGGACTTACCTGCTCCACTTGGACCGACTAAAGCCACGCTCTCCCCGGGAGCAATGGACAGGTTCAATTGAGAAATAACGGGACGCCCCTCTTCATAGGCCAGTTCCACATTACGATAATCTATTTGACCTTGGAAGTGTGGCGCTAGCTGGGCATCAGGCAGGTCCTGAACCGCCACCGGTTTAGCTAGCTCTTGTCTGAAACGTTTGAAGCCGGCAAAACCCTTGGGATAGGTTTCAATCATGATATTAATACTTTCAATCGGCTTAACAAAGGTATTAGCTAAAAGAACAAAACCTACCAATTGGCCTGTCGTTAGCTCTCCTTTGAGGGTGAAATAAGCCCCGGACACTAAGGCAATTAAGGTAATAATGCGCATCAAGACATAGTTAAAGGCGCTAGAAGCGGCCATGGTTTGGTAGAACTTAAGTTTATTTTCGCGATAGTCTTGAATTAGACCTTCAAAACGCGCTTCTTCATGGGCTTCATTAGCGAACGCCTTGACTACTCGGATGCCACTGAGGCTGTTGGATAAGCCGGCATTAAATTCTCCCAATTGGCGATAGACTTGGCTATTAATACGTCCCATCTTCTTATTGAAGATAGCCAGCGCAACTCCCAAGATTGGCACCAGAATCACTGTCCCAATGGCTAATTGCACATGGACCTGCAGCATGAGGCAAAAAGCCCCCACCAAACTCATCAAGGTAATGAATAAGTCTTCAGGCCCATGATGGGCTAACTCCCCGATTTCGAACAAGTCACTGGTTAGCCGCGACATGAGCTCCCCTGTCTGCTTATTATCGAAATACTCAAAAGACTGACTTTGGAAATATTGGAAGAGCTGACGTCGCATATCGGTCTCAATGGTAATGCCCAACTTATGGCCTAGGTAGACTACAATGTACTTCATCACCATGTTGAAGAGATAGAAGGCAAGTAACAAGAGACAGACCCAAATAACCGTCTGGTAATGACCTGTCGGCAAGATGGTATCTATGACCCGATTGACAACAAATGGAAAAATCAACTCTAACATCGCTGAGATTACTGCGCAGCCAAAGTCAATCACGAAGAGCTTCTTATAAGGCTTATAATAGGCAAAAAAATCGCGTAACACTCACATTATCCTTTCTCATAAAAAGGCTGACCCTCTGGCCAGCCTTTTTTTGGCTAAAATTTGCTTGGTCCATAGCCTAGCAAGCTATCGTCTCCTACTTCAGCTGACCTGTCTTGAGGTCATAATCCGTATAAGGACGCTCCAAATCCAGCAATAAAGCATCGTGATGTGGCTTTTGATTCTGGCTAGGCGGTGGCGTCATATAGTCACCAAATGCCTCACTCAAATAGGCATCATAACCCGCTGGAATGGGCATTTCCGTTCCTTCAAAAGGCTTGAAGACAGCCTGATCAAAGGCCTCGATTGGATAGAGTTTGCTCATATAGTAAGGACCGGAACACAACTCAATACGGTAAGCCGCCTCTTGGCGAGTGGTCTTAGTCATCTTTTTATGAGCCAGTGACCAGATCTTATAACGGAGTTTAGAACTTGGGACTAGGCCCAGCAACACTCGACTGCCCCAGGCCAAAAGACCCCCATGCTTTTCAGGCACGGTTTGAGCGCAGAAGAGCGAATAGATTAATGCCCAGACCTTCTGGGTCTTACGTTTCCAGGCTGAGGCCGGCGCATAGTCCAAAGGCAGTACATCTAAGGCCAGGCCATGTGGCAAGTCTAAGTCAGCTTGATAAGGCTTGAGGCAAGTTGTCTGGCGGTCACGAATCGTGATGAAGAGGTTACGGTCGACATAGCCCTCATGAGACCGCGACAGAAAATAACGCGAATCTGCCTCTTTGGGCCAGAGTTCCGCCAAACGTTCATAATCTTCCCTTGGCATAAAAAAGTCTAAATCATCGTCCCAGGGAATAAAGCCTTGATGACGTAAAGCCCCAATCGCGCCACCACCACATAAGTAGCATAAGAGATTATGCTTCTGGCAGAAGGCAACAAAGTATTGGGCCATTTCTAGGCTTTTGGCTTGAATGGGTTCCATCTAACCCCTCCTTCTTTTAATTAATCACTAGATATTCCACTTAGCCACCGTTTTAAATGGTGTTTTACGGTCTTCTTCGAAGAATTGATAGATATCCTTGACATCCTCTAAATCCCCTACTTGGTGGATAATCATCCGCAGTCTTGAGGATACTTGTGGGTTTTCCATTAAGGCCACCGCCAATTGGAAGTCCTCACGTCCCGAGCGAGAAGAACCAACTAAGGTCAGGCCTTTTTCTAAGACATCACGGGTATTGACTGGCACTTCCGTCTCGGAAACTCCCATTAAAATCAGCGTTCCTTGAGGTTTAATATACTTAATAATGTCACGAATGGCTTCTTGACTGGCATCGCCACCCACACACTCAAAAGCATGGTCGAAGCTGAAATCTTCCGGAATATCTTGCAATTCATAGACTTCATCTACAAAGCTGAAAAGTCTTAATTTATCGTGGTTTTTACCTACTACAATAATCGTAGCATCTGGAAACTTAGCTCTTAAGACGGTAGCTTGGACAAAGGCTAGCGAACCTGATCCCCAGACCACGATTCGGTCACGCTTGGATAAGGCCATAGAGTCAAAACGACGGGCCCCGTGAGCAGCCACTGAGACAAACTCGGTCATCGCCGCTACCACATCTGGAATGCTTTGATACCCCACGACACGGTCTAATGGTAAATGCACAAATTCCTGCATGAAACCATCGTAACCACTGGATAGGAAGTGAGTTCCTTCCACATAGTTCTCATAGAACTCACCCGAATGGTCAAACCCTTGCGGCGGCTGATTGGGAATCATGACGACCTTGTCCCCTACTTGATAGGTGCCAGTTTCGTCACGTACGACAATGCCGCAACACTCATGAATCAAGGCCATTGGTAATTTTTGCTTGAGCACTTTGGCTGAACGCTTACCTTGGTAATAGCGTTGATCTGCATGGCAGAGGGCCATATAATTAGGACGCACCACGACTGGCTTAGCCAAGTCTGTCGACACATCTTCATACTTAACTGAGAAGAAGTATGGGCGAAGTAATTGATAGACGCGATTAATCACTTTAGATCTCTCCCAACATAGCTTCTGCAATTTTCAAATCGGTCACGGTCGTAATCTTCAAGTTAGAGTATTCCCCTTTTACTAGGCCAACACTTTTCCCTTTGAGGACAAAGACCTTGCAGGCATCGGTTAAAATCTCACGCTCGTCTTGACTGAGGCTAGCGAAGAGGCTATCAAACTGATTGATACGGAAGGTTTGAGGTGTCTGACCTTGGAACATGTGAGCCCGATTAGGAATAGAACTAATGGACTTACCGTCTTGGGATTCCACAATGGTATCGTTAGCCATGACCACTGTATCGGTCGCATCATAGTCAGCGATGACCTTGATGTTGTCTTGAATCATACGGTAAGAGACAAAAGGACGTACCGCATCATGAGTAATTAAAATAGCTTGGTCAGAGACAGGACCGGCCGCCTTAATATCTGCGATGATATTAAGGATACTATCATTCCGATCCCCACCCCCATCAACGCCTTTAATCTTAGACTCATGGCCTGGCAAGTGCTTATTTACTAAATCATTGAAGTAGACTAACCAGTTAGGATGTACGGCTACATAGACTTGGTCAATGTCTGGTACTACTAAGAATTTTTCGATGGTATGAATAATAATGGGCTTATTGCCTAACATGAGGAATTGCTTAGGCATATCTTGAATCCCCATTCTGGATCCAATGCCCCCTGCTAGAATACCTGCATAAATCATGCCTCTCTCTCCTTCTCACTATCGTAAAGTGTCTTTCTATCCTAATTATTATAGCACATCTTATATCGACACGCATGGAAAAGTCGTTAGCTTAAGCATTTTATTAAGAAATGATCACACATCCAAAACAAAAAAGCCAGACACTTGTCTGGCTTCTCGCTAATTTTTTGCTTCCATTTGCGAACGTAGCGCTTCTAAATCCTCTAGGCTATCAATTTCAAAGGTCTGATGGCCTTCAATTGGATAAACATGAACATCTAAATCAGCTAGGTTATCCTTGACCACGTCATCCCAGTAGAGATTAGCATAATCAGCTTCTTGGTAGTAGCCTTCAATTAACTGCTGCAAATGTTGTCCATCTTCCGCACTCCAATAGGAGACGCCAGACAGAATCCGCCCTTGACCACTTTCTACCGTAATGGCCGTTACGCGAAGGTCATCTTGCTGGTAATGCAAGACCCATTCATCCTTGAAGCCTTCTTTCGCTACCCCAAAGTAAAGGGAGCTTTCTGGTGCTGACAGCAAGAAGTTATCAACTAGGAAGTTATCGGCATCAATAACATAGGCATCACTCAAGTAGTGACGGACCAAGTACATGGTGTAGAAGTTATTGTAGCTTTCATATTGGGCATTGTGAATCAAGGTCACGCCATACTGGTCCTTCAGAAAATCGAATTTTTCAGCCAAGTACCCTGTCACAACAATAATGTCTTGAATCCCTTTAGCCCGCAAGAATTCAATCTGGCGCTCAATTAAGCTTGTACCAGCAACTTCAATTAAGGACTTAGGTGTTGTAAGGGTGATTGGCCGCAAGCGAGTTCCCATACCAGCGGCGAGAATTATTGCTTTCATAGCTTAGGCTCCTTCGTGTTGTGAAACTAAGACACTGCTTACAATCATCAAAGCCGCCGATAGCAAGAGAACTGGGTTAAATTCAGCTCCTCCTAGCAAGATGGAGAAGACAATGGCCCAAATAGCGTATGAGATATTGAGTGCAGTAGCCTTTACAGGACCAATTGTATCAATTGCGCGATAAAAATTCAAATAAGACAATGTGCCTAAGACAGCAACACCCAAGATTAACCAAAGAACTGGCTGACTAATAACAGCCGTCACGCTAAAGACCAAGTCAGATTCGAAGGTAATAAAGCCCAAATAAACTAAAGTAGAGACGCATTGACGAATCCAAAGAGCTTGCTTAGGATTCAAATCTTCCTTCATCCCAATGGAACAAATCACACTCTCCAAGGACCAGCCGACTACGCTGAGAAAGGCCACTAAGAAGCCAATCAGTTGGGCATTAGATTGCATCATATCACCAGACAGACTCACGCCTAAGACCGCTAACACGGCCAAGCCCAAGCCAATCCAAACTGGCTTAGTTATCTTTTCCTTAAGAATTAACATACCTAAAAAAGCAGCAACCACTGGATACATAGAGGAAATACTTGCTGTTAAGCCTGCCCCAATCGCATCTACCGCATAGAGATAGGCCCGCATACCCATAGGACCACCTAAAACAGCTGCTAACATGACCACAAAGGAACTCTTGCTGGTCAATTGTTTGAAAGTTTGCTTGAGTTGCCCTTGACGAACCAACTCCCCCGTCATCATTAAGGCAGAAAAACCATCATGGAAGAGGGCCAATAAGAGAGCGGCTCCAGCCAGTCTTGGATCCACTAGCGTGAAGGGTAACATCATCAGAATAACGCCATTATAATGGGTATCTGCCCCCCACAAAAGGCCTGACAATAGACCGGCAATAATGCCACTTGTTTCCTTATTTTTCATCTAAGTTCATCCTTCCTTTTTTAGAGCATGGTAGCGTGCTAGGTTAGCTTGCGCACGACGGTAACGTTCAATCCCATAGTCTCCGAAATCATCGCCCCGGCTTTCCTTGAAGATGGTCCAAACTGACCAGAGGAAGTCTTGGCAAATTTGATAGATTAAGAGCTTGATCTTCAAGCTATCCGGCACCTCTTTATCTTGACAGTAAAGGCTTAAGAAGCGGTCTTCCTGCTCTTGGCTGAAGCCACATTCTAGACTATGGGCCGCTAAATCCCAAGCCAAGTCGTTCATACCTGAGTATTCCCAGTCAATGAGATAGGATTTGCCGTCTCCACCTTTGACAAAGTTCTCTGGAACTGTGTCAATATGACATGGCACTATTTGAACTGGTAAGTCAGCCAAATCTTCCTGTAGTTGGAAAACTTCCTGACGTGTCGCCTGATAGCCGTCAAAATAGTCTGACCCTACTTCATCCACAAAACTCTCATACTTAGCAATCTCCTCGAAGACATCAAAACGGTTATCAAAGTCTAATCCTGATTGATGCAACTGTCTGAGGAGTCCCGTTGTCATTCGCATATTGTTAAGATAAGTCGCCGTATTAGCATTTAAGGTCTCAGCCTCTGGAATGAAGGCTGACACCTTGGTCCCTGTCACTTCGTCAAAGTAGAGGGTCTCAGCATCTAAGCCCAGAATATGCGCTAAGAGGCTATTGGATTTCTCAGCTGGGCGATTAATAAACTTCTCCGTCCCGTTGCCGGCAATCCGAATGATATAAGGCTGGCCTTTGAGGGTGACCTTGTAGTTCTTGTTAGTCATACCACCAGCACTCTCTAAGGTCGCAATTTCCTCAGGGCTAGCATCCATCTGGTCGGCCAAGAACTGCTCCACTTCTTGCTTAGCTGCCCGTTCTTCCTTGCGAACCAAACGTGGGTAAACGCGCTTAAGAACATGATGAACCTGACTAGCATCATCAATTTCGCCCCAGAAGAAGTCATCCAGTTTAAGATAACCCAAGCGGTAGTCTTGAGCAACATCTAACATAATATATTCATAGTTAACATAAGGATTAAGGTTGTCAGCATAAATGGCCAACATCTTAAGGTAGAAAGGATAGGACAATTTTGATAGACCAATCATTTCACCGTCAATCCGGTTGAATTGGTGAATATCCTTCCCCATCTTATAAACATAACCATCACGCAATTCCACCATGGCCTCATCATGTTGCTCACGCACACTGGTAATCAACATAGCAGAGTCACTAGCGACCTTATTCAGCCCCTTAATCCCACGGACTTCAAAGAGTAAATCCCCCTCAATCAGGAAGAAGTCGCCATCAATATGAGGAGCTGCCGTGGCCAGAGAAGCCATTGTCCCTGTGTGGGCATAAGCCTCATTGACTACTAGAGTCACATCAGGCATGTCAGCAACATGTTGAGCCAAGAGGTCAGCTTGGAAGCCAGCAACCAAGACAAAACGCTCTACTCCTTGGTCTCGTAAGACTTGAAGGGTTCGATCCAATAAGGTATGGTCCCCTAATGATAGGAGCGGCACGGGTTGATCCAGATGACGAGGTTGGCCTGCAGCAAGAATGACTGCCTGATGAATTTGCTCTTTAGCTTGAGCCAACTGAATCTTACGGGCATTTGCATCTTTCAAGCCAGTCTCTAGCAAAGCCAAGCCCTTGTCCGTCACTTGATAGTGGTTACGCGTCCCCTGACGCTCAATCTCAATGTATCCTTGTTCATCAAGTCGCTTGAGAATCAGATTAATTTTGCCTAGGGATAGGTTAGTCGCTTGTGCCATATCACGTTGACTGCCCGCTTCTTCTCGGTTCAAGTAATATAGCAAGGTCATTAAGTCATTCATCTTAGCCCTTCTTTCTGCGTTCATTTTTTGAACTTTAGTCTAGTATAAACCACTTATTCTCTTATGTCTAGGGTTTCAGCTTAAAAAGTTCAAATAATGAACAAAACCCTCAGCATTTAGCTGAGGGCTAGAGGTCCTATTGTTTCTTTGCTTTTTTATGGCGCCATTCTTTCCAAAGCTTGGCCAGGGAGAAGATTGGCTTATTTCTGACCAGTTGTTCTTCCGCCAGATAGTCTCGCATGGCCTTAAGGGTCTGGCCGGCCTTAGAGACGACAAAGTGATAGGTGCCAGCAGACTTAGTATCAATGAAGAAGCCACGAATTAAGCCCCGTTTCATCAGCATGATGGCACGAACCTGACGGATTTCGCCCCAAGGAATCTGAACGAAATCAGCAGGATTGCGGTCGTTATAGAATTCGAATGCCTTATTACCGACTAGAATACGGCCATGGCGGCCCATAACACCACCAGACATCCAGTTGGCAGTTGTCACAAAGTCTGCCCGGCTATTCAAAGATTCAACCATACTTCTCTCTCCTTCTACAATGCTTTAGAGTAGTGGAATATCAATCTGATCATAAACCGCCTCTTGATTGTTGGGCTGGTCCTTATCGCGGCTTTCTAGATAGGCTTGAACCTGAGTAGCAGTGGTCAAGCCATGGCGCTCCCAATTAATCAGAATGCGATCAATATACTTAAGGCTGAGGGCTTGACGCAAAACGGCTTCCTTAACTGCTAGACGAATTAAATCAGGCGCATAGCCATCTTGCTTGAGCCAGCCATTCAAGGTCTCATATTCGAGTGCTGACAGGGAACGGCCAAACTCCCCTTCCACCAGAGGAATCAGTTGACTAGCCGTCATGGTCTGTTTCTGATTACTTGTTAGGTCTGTCTCATTACTAGAAGTCGTCTGTTTTTGACTAGCTGCTGGATTAAAGGAGTCTAGTCGTTCAAAAAGTGGCGCTAGACTCAAACGGTCTTGGCCCGAAGCATCCATTTCAAAGACGAGATAACCCTGATCTGCTAAGAGAGATAGTTGAGACATGGCTTGATGAGACTGCCAACCGTAATGTTGCGAGCACAGTTCTACAACAGCCATAGGACTCAAATCCCCATCCTTCTGACCTAATATCGTGGTCACTAGGAGAAAGGTTTCTGGACTCAAGCCTAAGTCTTGATAATGGCTTAGTAAGACCTGCGGCAAGACTACAAAGCCTTCTTGGTACCAATTATACATGATGCTCCCCCTTCTCAGTCTAGTATTCCTATTGGCACAGGGCAGCTTCCTAAGAATAGGAGACTGCCCTTTTACTAATTAGCTCCTAGGCTTTCTTAGCTTTCTTGGTTTCGCGTTCACGCGCACCCTTGTCAAGGATTTGCTTACGTAAACGAACGCTCTCAGGTGTTACTTCACAGTATTCATCATCATCCATGAACTCTAAAGATTCTTCTAGAGTAAGAATACGTGGACGTTTAATCACTGCGGTTTGGTCTTTGGTTGCTGAACGAATGTTAGTTAATTGTTTAGCCTTGGTGATATTAACAGTTAAGTCGTTCTCACGGTTATGTTCCCCAATAATCATCCCACCGTAGACTTCAGTCCCTGGGTTAACAAAGATAGTCCCACGATCTTCTAAGTTCATAATCCCATAAGTGGTGGCTTGTCCTGCCTCAAGGGCAACCAAGGCACCGTTACGACGGTTCCCAATATTGGAATCAATAACTGGTTGATAGTCATCGAAGCTATGGTTCATAATCCCATAACCACGGGTCATGGATAAGAACTCAGTTGAGAAACCAATCAAGCCACGAGCTGGCACAGAGAAGACCATACGGATTTGGCCATTACCTGTGGTCACCATGTCCGCCATTTCAGCCTTACGTTGACCTAAGGCTTCAATAATCGCCCCCATGTATTCTTCTGGTGTGTCAATTTGTACACGTTCGAAAGGTTCACAGGTCTTGCCATCGATTTCCTTAAGAATAACCTTAGGACGTGATACCTGGAATTCATAACCTTGACGACGCATGTTCTCAATTAAGATAGCCAAGTGTAATTCCCCACGACCAGAAACGATAAAGGCATCTGGTGAGTCGGTTGGATCCACGCGCAAGGATACGTCCGTTTGCAATTCTTGCATAAGACGATCTTGGAGGTTACGGGAAGTCACGTACTTGCCTTCTTTACCAGCAAATGGCGAGTTGTTGGTTAAGAAGGTCATTTGTAAGGTAGGCTCATCAATGTGAAGAATAGGTAGAGCTTCAGGATTTGCAGCATCTGCTACGGTTTCTCCAACGAAGATATCTTCCATACCTGATAAGGCAATTAAGTCCCCTGCCTTAGCTTCGTTAATTTCCACGCGGTCCAAGCCGAAGAAACCAAACATCTTAGTAATACGGAAGTTCTTGCTAGTGCCGTCAACCTTCATAAGGCTCACGTTGTCGCCGACTTTCATCTTCCCACGGAAGATACGTCCAATCCCGATACGACCCACATATTCGTTATAGTCTAAGAGGGAAACTTGGAATTGTAATGGTTGGTCAGAGTTATCAACTGGCGCTGGCACATGTTCAATAACAGCATCAAAGATGGCATCCATAGAAGGCTCTTGGTCTGCTGGATTGTCAGATAGACTAGACGTCCCGTTAAGGGCTGAAGCATAGACCACTGGGAATTCCAATTGATCATCGTCTGCCCCTAATTCGATGAAGAGCTCTAAGACTTCATCTACTACTTCTTCTGGACGAGCAGAAGGCTTATCAATCTTGTTGACTACGACAATCGGTACTAAGTGTTGTTCTAAGGCTTTCTTCAAGACAAAGCGAGTTTGTGGCATGGTTCCTTCATAGGCATCCACCACCAGAATAACTCCATCAACCATTTTCATGATACGTTCTACTTCGCCACCGAAGTCCGCGTGACCTGGGGTGTCCAAGATGTTGATACGGGTCCCCTTATAATCTACGGCAGTGTTTTTGGCCAAGATGGTAATCCCACGTTCTTTTTCAATGTCGTTAGAGTCCATGGCACGCTCATCTAATTTAGCACGCTCATCGAGGGTGTTGGACTGTTTGAGCAACTCGTCAACCAGTGTGGTTTTACCGTGGTCGACGTGGGCAATAATAGCAATATTTCGGATATCCTTACGCGTATTCATTAATTTCTCCTAACTGATCTTTTTTTTCTGCTAAAACGCGGATGACTTCTTCATGGACAGTGTCATGCGCGAAAATAATAGGACTGGCTGATAAAATGGATAGTTGAGAGCCGTCAGGCTTAGTTGCCTTGAAGCCCATAGCCTCACAGATGGCCCATCCAGCTGCAAAGTCCCAAGGACTTAATTTGAAACTTAGGTAAACTGCTGCTTCACCACGAATGACTTCAATCACTTCAAGCGCAGCAGAACCGTGCGCCCGAACGCCTAAGACATTTTCTAAGAGGCGTTGGCTATTGCAACGGTTTTGGGTAAACATGGCCACGTTCCCTACTGCTAGAGAATCTTGCAGGCGGTCAATCTTAAGTGGCACCAGTGGCTGGCCGTTGAGGGTAGCGCCTTGGCCCACAATCCCCGCATAAAGGTCATGTTTCATGACATCGTAAATGTAGCCAGCTAATGGCTTACCATCTTGGAAAATCCCAATCAAAATGCCAAAGTTATTTTTCTGCTTAACGAAGTTAAGGGTCCCATCGATTGGATCAATGACCCATACAATACCGGCCAAATCTTCCGTTCCTTGACTCATACCTTCCTCACCAATGATGCGATGGTCTGGGAAGTGGCTGGTAATCTTATCGACAAAGTATGCCTCTGTCGCCTTATCCATCTCCGTAACTAAGTCGCTGGCGCCTGTTTTCTGATCCACTTGAAGGGATCGTTTGAGTGATTGCCGTAAATTCTCAGCGGCTTCTTCTAGCCAGACCAAGACATGGGCATGAACTGTCTTAAAATCTTCCATTTGAACCTCCTATGTTGATACGCACTACGGGGTTGTTCGCTGAGGAATCCTTGAGAGACTTCATTTGCCGAACGACCTGGTAGATAGAATAACCACTAGCTGACTGGAAAGCTCGATCTAGTCGCTTTTCTTCGCCAATACTGGTCACTATTTGCTTGAATGCTTGGTAACGTGGCCACAGAGAATTGAGTTTGACCCCACTTTGGTAGACCGCCTCTACCCCTGATAGAAAGTCGACGACCGTGATAATTTCCTCTGTCGTCCAATCCGGGTTCAGGGGGTATTCAAACTGTGTCATACACGTTCCTCCATTCAAAACACTCTAACTATTATCATACCCTATTTTGGCCAAAAAATAAAAGGTAAACTTCATCGTCAACGCTTACAGACTATAATTTATCATCAATTTGTCTAGTCACTAGAATATTAAAGGCTTAATATACGAATTTTATATAGTTTCCCCTCGGCAAAGCAAAAAGCAGAGTTGCTTTGCAACCCTACTTTTTATGTAAGTTTAATTTCCTAATGTGTGGCGCCATTCAAGGAGCGAAGCCACGTCTTCTTGTTCGATATATTGAGCTTCCAGGGCCGCCTCGATTAAGGCTTCATAATTGGTTAGGGTATGGTAGCTTACTCCAGCTTCAGCAAAGGCCTGCTGAGCCTTGGTCAACTCATAAGAGAAGATGGCAACAACACCTAGAACTTGACAGCCTGCATCTTTTAGGGCTTGAGCCACCTTAAGCGAGGATAAGCCAGTCGAGATCAAGTCTTCCACGATGACCACCTTGACTCCCGGCGTCAAGTGCCCTTCAATCTGGTTGGTCCTACCGTGCTTCTTAGCGGAGTCCCGAACATAAACCATGGGCAAATCCAGCAAATCGCTGACCCAAGCAGCGTGGGGAATACCAGCGGTTGCTGTCCCCGCTACTACTTGGACCTGAGGATAATGTTCCTTAATCACCAGACTTAAAGCCTGGGCAATCTTACGACGGACTGACGGATAGGACATGGTCAGGCGATTGTCACAGTAGATTGGCGATTGAATACCTGATGTCCATGTAAAGTACTGGTGGGGTTGTAAGGCGACAGCTTTAATGGCTAATAATTCCTGGGCAATTTCTTTTGCACTGGACATGAAAATCCTCCTATTCTTACTTCAAAAAGCTCTGACAAATGCCATCATATACGGCGACCGGGTCACTAGCCAGCGTAATTGGTCGTCCGACCACAATATGGCTTGAGCCTAGTTGACGTGCGACTTCCGGTGTGGCGATGCGCTTTTGATCCTGACTTGGCCCACCAATCAAGCGTATACCTGGCGTGACAATGGCAAAGTCCTGACCACAAACCTCCCGAATATGGGGTGCTTCATGTACTGAGGCTACGACTCCATCCAAACCCGCTTCCTTGGTCAACTGCGCGTAATGACGGACACTGGTTACTAGGTCAACTGGAATCAATTGTTCGGCCTGCATTTGTTCTTGAGAGGTAGAGGTTAACTGGGTTACAGCGATGGCTAAAGTTTCAGGGCTGCCTCCATCAATTAAGCCTTGCTTGGCAGCCTCCAGCATTTCCTTGCCCCCCGCGGCATGAAAATTAAGCATGTCCACTTTGAACTGGGCCAAACCCTTGCTTGCTCCATAAACTGTATTGGGAATGTCATGTAGCTTAAGGTCTAAGAAGATGCGATGCCCTCTTTCCTTGAGAGCAGATAAGACTTGTGGCCCATTTTGTAGATAGAGTTCCATCCCAACCTTAACATAGAACTGGTCGTGGCCACTAAAGGGCGCTAAAAATGCCAAGCTTTCTTCTAAATTTTTGAAGTCTAATGCGACGATGACATCGCCAGAATATCTTTGATTCATAGTTCCTCCTTATGGATCAAGTTCGACTAAGCTAAAGGCGTGATATGGAAAGAGGTGGATTCTAGCACCTTCAAGAGGGCCATACTCGTATCTAAAGAGGTGAAGCAGACAATTTCTTGCTCACTGGCTACCCGGCGAATCTTGAAGCCATCCTTGGTGACATCTTTATCCTTAGAAGTAGTGTTAATGACTAGGTCCACTTGACCTTGATAGATGGCATCTAAGACATTGTGATCTTGGCTACCAATTTTGCCTACAGAAGCTACTTTAAGTCCTGCCTGGCTTAAGTAATCAGCGGTACCTGGGGTAGCCAAGAGATTGAAGCCCAAGTCACTAAAGCGACGTGCTAATTCTAAGGCTTCCGCCTTGTCTTCATTAGCCACTGTGAAGAGGATAGTTCCTTGATCTTTGACCTGGACACCGGCAGCCACTAGGCCTTTGTAGAGGGATTTTTCCAGGGTTAAGTCGCTACCCATGACTTCCCCGGTTGACTTCATTTCTGGCCCTAAGGCAGTATCGACATCCTTGAGTTTTTGGAAGCTAAAGACTGGTACCTTGGTGTAAACAGAAGACGGTTCAGGTAACAAGCCAGACTGGTAGCCTAGGTCACCTAGGGATTGGCCTAAAATAGCTTGCATGGCTAATTGTGCCATAGGGACGCCTGTAATCTTACTGAGGAATGGGACGGTCCGTGAACTACGTGGGTTCACTTCCAAGACATAAAGTTCACCCTTGCTAAGCACATACTGGATATTAAGTAGGCCTACAATGTTAAGACCCTTAGCTAGGCGAATGGTATAGTCGACCAGCTGCTCCTTCTGAGCCTGACTTAAGGTCTGAGGTGGGTAAACGGCGATGGAGTCCCCTGAGTGGACCCCTGCCCGCTCAATATGTTCCATAATGCCTGGAATGACCACGGTTTGACCATCACAAATGGCATCGACTTCGATTTCTTGACCGATGAGATAACGGTCTGTTAGGACAGGATGTTCTGGTGACACCCGCACGGCAGTTTCCATATAGCGTCGTAAATCAGCTTCTTCATAGACGATTTCCATGGCGCGACCGCCCAAGACATAGGAAGGTCTCACCAAAACTGGATAGCCAATGGACGCCGCATTAGCAACGGCAGTTTCTGTATCTGAAGCTGTCTTACCTAAAGGTTGTGGGATATCTAATTCATGCAAGAGCTGCTCGAACTTATCCCGGTTTTCAGCCTTGTCAATTTCTTCCAGACTAGTTCCAAGGATTTTTACCCCATGTCTTTGTAGTTTATCGGCTAGATTAATGGCAGTCTGACCACCAAATTGCACGACCACCCCCAAAGGCTGCTCGTGATTCAAGATCGCCATGACATCTTCTTCAGTTAGCGGTTCAAAGTAGAGTTTGTCAGAAATGGTAAAGTCGGTTGAGACGGTTTCTGGGTTGTTGTTGATAATAATGGCTTCGTAACCCGCTGCCTTAATGGCTAGAACAGCATGGACAGTCGCGTAGTCAAATTCTACCCCTTGACCGATACGGATTGGGCCAGAGCCTAGCACCACGATTTTAGGTTTGTCCGTCACGATAGATTCATTCTCTGCTTCATAGCTGGAATAGAAATAAGGAGTTGAAGACTCGAATTCTGCCGCACAGGTATCCACCATCTTGAAGACAGGTGTGATGCCCGCTTCTTGACGTAACTGATAAACTGCTGCCTCAGTAGTCTGCCAACGGTGGGCAATGATTTTGTCAGAGAAACCATATCGTTTGGCATAAGCTAAGAGATTGAGGTCATGCGGATGGGCCTTTAGCTCATGTTCCAAATCAATAATATGTTGCATCTTATCAAGGAAGAAGCGGTCTATTTTGGTCATGTCATGAATCTGATCAAGGCTGACGCCCCGTCTCAGGGCTTCGCCAATAAAGAAGAGGCGTTCATCACTACCCGCTTGGACCTTTTCCATGATTTCTTCCAAACTGAAGCTATCACCATTAGGCAGGCCCAAATGGTGGACGCCGTATTCAAGTGAGCGGATGGCCTTCAGTAAAGATTCCTCATAGGTCCGCCCCATGGCCATAACCTCACCCGTTGCCTTCATTTGAGTGCCTAACTTACGATCGGCACGTTCGAATTTATCAAAAGGGAAACGTGGAATCTTGCTGACCACATAGTCTAGACTGGGTTCGAAGCAGGCATAAGAATTCTGGGTGACTGGATTGAGAATTTCATCCAAGGTTAATCCGACGGCAATCTTAGCAGCAATCTTAGCAATTGGATAGCCCGTTGCCTTAGATGCTAAGGCCGAGGACCGAGATACGCGCGGGTTCACTTCAATGATATAGTAGTTAAAAGAATCTGGGTCCAAGGCTAATTGGACATTACAGCCCCCTTCTATCTTAAGGGCGCGAATAATTTTAAGTGACACGTCGCGTAGCATGTGGTACTCACGGTCGGTCAGGGTTTGGGATGGGGCCACCACAACTGAATCCCCGGTATGAATGCCTACAGGATCAATGTTTTCCATGTTGCAGACGACGATGGCAGTGTCATTAGCGTCTCGCATGACTTCATACTCGATTTCCTTATAACCTGCGATGGATTTTTCTAGCAAACATTGGGTTACGGGCGAATAATGAAGACCTGAAGAAACTATTTCATCTAAATCCTGATCATTATAACAAATACCGCCACCAGTCCCCCCCATGGTAAAGGCCGGACGAACAATAACTGGATAGCCAATTTGTGCCACAAAATCTCGAGCTTGATCTAAGTTGGTGACAATTTCTGATTCAGGCACCGGCTCTCCCAATTCCTGCATGAGTTGACGGAAGAGCTGGCGGTCTTCCGCTTGCTCGATGGAGGCTAGTTTGGTGCCTAGTAATTCGACACCGTATTGGTCTAAGACTCCTTGGCGATGCAATTCAACGGCTAGGTTAAGCCCAACTTGGCCACCGAGGGTTGGCAACAAGGCATCTGGTCGTTCCTTACGGATGATTTTGCTGACAAATTCTAATGTTAGTGGCTCCATATAAACCTTATCAGCAATCTGACGGTCAGTCATAATGGTGGCCGGATTAGAGTTAACCAGGATAACTTGGTAGCCCTCTTCCTTCAAAGAAAGGCAAGCCTGAGTCCCGGCATAATCGAATTCTGCAGCCTGCCCAATTGTAATGGGACCCGACCCAATAACCAGAATTGTTTGAATATCTTGACGTTTTGGCATAATTCGACTCCTTTACTTGTGGTGACGAGACTGAGCTTGGAAGGCTTTCATATTCTCAATAAACTGATCAAAGAGATAATTAGGATCATGAGGTCCTGGCGATGCTTCGGGATGATATTGTACTGAGAAAACTGGGTAGAATTTATGTCGAACGCCTTCGCAGGTGGAGTCATTGACTGACAAATGAGTTAATTCCAGGTCTGTATCTGCCAATGAGTCAATATCTACACTGTAACCATGGTTTTGCGAAGTCAAGTCTACCTTGCCTGTCAATAGATTTTTGACTGGATGGTTGGCACCACGATGGCCAAATTTGAGTTTGTAGGTCTTAGCTCCTGCTGCCAAACTAATCAGTTGATGACCCATGCAAATACCAAAAATTGGTAGTTTGTCCATGATTTGGCCAATCATGGCAATGGTCTCTGGCACATCCTCAGGGTCGCCAGGTCCATTAGAGAGCATGACGCCATCAGGTTGAAGCCGTAAAACTTCCTGAGCGCTAATATTATGAGGCACCACTACAATGTCACAGTTACGCTCATTAAGCTCACGCAGAATACCTGACTTCATGCCTAAATCAACCAGAACCACTCGATAGCCCGTTCCTGACGACAGGAAAGCCTTAGAAGTCGACACTTGGGCAATTTGGTCCCTAGCCAATTCAGTCTCTCTTAGTTTTTCTAGCACTTGTGCTGAATCTTCGGATAAGTCAGTAATAATCCCCTTAATCGTCCCATATTGGCGAATCTTTCGCGTCAGACTACGGGTATCAATGCCCCAAATTCCTGGGATATCTAATTCTTTGAGTGCTTGATCTAAGGACATTTGGCTACGGAAGTTAGAAGGCTTTTGGCAGACTTCGCGGACTACTAGGCCCTTGATAGAGGGATTAATGGTCTCAAAGTCATCTCGGTTAATGCCATAATTACCAATTAAGGGATAGGTAAAGGTGACAATTTGACCGTTATAGGAAGGGTCTGATAATGTTTCTTGGTAGCCTGTCATGGCGGTATTGAAGACGACTTCCCCTAACATAGCCCGGTCAGCACCAAAGCCATAGCCCTTGTAGATGGTTCCATCTTCTAGAATCAGCTGTTTATCATATCTATACATATGCTCGCTCCTTGTTTTACTAGGCTTTTAGGCAAAAAATGCGGTATCTTGATAGGCGATGCGTCCTTGGCTAATAGTCAGGATAGGCCAACCATAAACTTCTTGACCGGCGTATGGCGTGTTACGCCCTTTGGATAAGAAGTTCTCAGGTTGGATACTTGCTACCTTGTCTAAATCGATAACGACTAAATCAGCAGGCTGCCCAACGGCTAGGGTTCCATAAGGTAGGTCAAAAATTTTAGCCACATTAGTCGACATCTTGTCCAAGAGAAAATCTAGGGACATAATGCCTGGCTTGACAAAGTGGGTATAGAGCTGGCTAAAGGCTGTCTCAGACCCTACAATACCAAAGGCCGCCTCCTGCATTGGCAAGTCTTTCTCATACAGAGCGTGTGGCGCATGGTCAGTAGCGATAATGTCGATGGTCCCATCTAAGAGGCCAGCAATTAGGGCTCGGCGATCCTCAGCTGCGCGCAGGGGTGGATTCATTTTCCAGAAACCATGGTTGTGAGGAATGTCGTCCTCGTCACTCAGTAAATGATGGGGGCAGACTTCGCAAGTCACCTTAATACCGTTGGCCTTTGCCTCACGAACAAGGCGAACGGATTCCTTGGTCGACACATGGCAGACATGATAGTGACAGCCTGCCGCTTCAGCCAAGAGAATGTCGCGGGCAATCTGAACCGATTCGCAGACAGATGGAATACCTGGCAGACCTAGTTCCCGACTGCGGCAGCCACAGTGCATGCAGCCACCCCGAATTAGGGAATTGTCCTCGCAATGGGCCACAATGGCTTTGTTAAGGCGGGCGGCCACACACATGGATTCATACATCATATTAGCATTTTGGACCCCACGCCCATCATCACTGAAGGCAAAAACATGTTGAGCTAACTCGTCAAACTGAGCATAGTCCTCCCCTAGCTCCCCTTTGGTAATGGCACCGTAAGGAATGGCCCTAATAACCGAATCGCGTGCAATAATGTCTAGCTGGGGCTTAAGGTGGTCATAGGAATCGGGAACTGGATTGAGGTTGGGCATGGGCATAGCCGTAGTGAAGCCACCGCGTGCAGCCGCTCTGGAAGCATGGTAGATATTTTCCTTGTATTCAAATCCTGGTTCCCGCCAGTGGACATGGACATCAATAAAACCCGGTGCTAGGAGTTTACTTTTAAGGTCAAATGTTTGATCCGCACTGGCATTGAGCTCCTTGTCCATGGCTAAAATCTTTTCCCCATCAATCAGAATTTCGACAGGCTCTAAATGCCCCTTGACCAGACGACGACCATTTTTGAGTAATAGCATGATGTGACTTCCTTTCTATCTTGTTAGAGGGCGTTATCGGCAATCAGTTTCTCCAGAATGGCTTGGCGCATATAACGGCCATTGGTCATCTGGGTGAAAATGCGAGATTGAGGAGCTTCCACCAACTCAGAGGCAATCTCCATGTCCCGGTTGACTGGTGCCGGATGCATGACAATGGCCTGTGGCTTGAGGGCTCGATAGCGAGCTGGCGTTAGGCCATAACGAGCATGATATTCTGCTTGGCTTAAGGCCACTTGCTCCTGATGGCGTTCAAATTGGACGCGTAATAGCATGCAGGCATCGACTTGGCCAATGACCTGGTCGAAGTCGACCATTTGCCCCAAGGTCGGGTCTGCAAAGACTTGAGGTCCCACAAATTGAACCTTGGCCCCCAATCGGGTCAGCATGTGATAGTTGCTTCGGGCCACCCGCGAATTCTTGATATCACCTGCTATCACTAGCTCCAGCCCTTCTATATGGCCAAATTCTTCATAGAGGGTCATCAAATCCAGCAAGCACTGGCTAGGATGTTCCCCACTGCCATCGCCACCGCTGATGACCGGAATGGTCAGGCCTTCTAGTTCCTGATAGTAAGCTTCTTGGCTATGGCGAATGACCAAGATGTTGCAGCCAATCGCTTCAAGCGTCTTACAGGTATCATAGAGGGTCTCACCCTTGTTAACTGAAGAAGTTGAAGCGTCAAAATTCAGGACCTGCAAGCCTAACTTCATTTGAGCGACCTCAAAACTGTGCTTAGTCCGCGTTGAGTTTTCGAAGAAAAGATTGGCGGCAATTAAATCCGGCCGATGAATGGGACTGGCTCCTGCCTTGAGCTCTAAGGCTCTCTCAATCAGGCCATAGACCTCCTCATTGCTTAAATCTGACATCTTTACTAAGTTTCGCATACGTCTCCTCCTTATCATGCTATCAAACTATAAGAAAAAACCACCTAATAGTCCGAGCTATCAGGTGGTTGACTTATGAGCGTCTTATTATCGCCTAACAAGACCCTTAAGTTTTCCTCTTGATAGCCTCTCTGGACTAGCTTAAAAAGTCAAATCTTAAGTGAGTAGAATTTCTTCAGTCCCATCCACTTCTTGCAAACAGACATGGACATTCTCCTCTTGCGAAGTGGGAATGTTCTTGCCAATAAAGTCTGCCCGAATGGGAAGCTCGCGGTGGCCGCGGTCCACCATAATGGCCAAACGAATGACCTGGGGACGGCTAACGTCGAGGATGGCATCCATAGCGGCACGCACAGTACGGCCTGTATAGAGGACATCATCCACAATGACCACAGTCTTGTCAGTTAAATTGTGAGTAAAAGAAAGATGTTTTATTTGTGGATCAGCATGATTCTTAACCAAATCATCCCGATAGAATTGAATATCGATGTGTTCTACACCCACTTGAACCTGGGTAATGGTCGCTAGTTTCTCTTGCAGGCGATCAGCTAGATTGGCCCCTCGAGTCTTAATGCCGACCAAAACTACTTGATGAATATCAGTCCGCTCATTGATTTCATGAGCCATGCGGGTCAGCATGCGATTTATTTGGCTAGCATCGAATAAAACACGTCGTTTCATGGTCACTTCTCCATCTAGACAAAATCGTCGACATGGCCAAGTCTAAGCTGGCCTGAGCACCTTGGAAACCTCACGGGATTTCCTTAAAAATTCGGATTTTGCCCCTAAATTGCTACTAGTATACCCTTAAAGCCAGCCAGTGTCAATTAAATAAGTGAAAAAGCCCCCTAAAAAGGGAGCTTTCTTTCTATTGCTTTCGTGTTTTCTTGTAACCGAACAGAACAGCTACACCAGCAATTACCAAGACTAGAGCTAGTAACCAACCAAAGTTGGATTCTTCCCCTGTCTTAGGTAAGGCTTTCTTCTGAACAACAGGTGCTTGAGAAGCTTCTGAGCGGGATTCAGACTGGCTGTTATTGTTTGCTGTTTTATTAACTGTTACCTGTTGATTATTGGCAGCCGGCTTGTTAGCAGCTTGATTAGCATTATTATTTTGTTGATTAGCTGCTACTTTATTATCAGTCGCATTCTGATTGTTAGCTGGTTTGTTGCTTTCATCAGGTTTTACTTCTGAAACGACACTATAGGCAATGTCTTGACTAGCTGTATTACTACGGCTATTTTCATTAGGCTTAGCGTTTGTTTCGTTGCTAGATGACTTATTAACTGTCACCGGCTTGTTAATTTCACTGGCCTGGCTTGTAGTCGATGTACTATTTTGGCTGGCACTGGAGCTACTAGCGCCCGCTGGAGCACTACTTTCACTACTTGTTTCGGTAGCTGGAGCGTTTGGAGTAATAGCTGTTGGTACAGAATTGTTCGCATTCTCCCAGGCTTCACGCATTTGGCGTTCTGGCTCATAAAGAGGCAATTCAATGACATTGCGAACACCAGGTTCTGTCTCAGCCTTAATCCCCAAGTTCTTCAGAACTTCAGCTTCTGTTGTGTAAACCATAATATCTGCTGTATAGGCTGATAGGTTACCTTTAGAAGTTGAGTATTCTGTTAAGTAACTGGATACCTTGAGGTTGAAGCGTTTTGGGTCCATCATAATGCCCCGTTCATTAAACCACTCCACCGTTTGAATGATGGAAGCATCTTTAGATGAATGGGTCAAGAAGTTAACTTCTTGAATAAATTGTCCACTGTATAAATCGTAGATACTGTATTTTAAGATAGCGTTTAAGCTCTCTGCATGAGCCGCAAAAGACGGCACTAGAATAGTCGCAAATAATAGTAAGGTCGCGATTATTTTTTTGAATGATCTCATCATCGTTTCCCCCTTGAGTGGATTCTCGAATCTCGTTACACTCATTATACATCTATTACAAATCAATTACAAGCTTTTAGGCTATGAATCCGCTACTTTTTTGCATAAAAAAGGCGCTATTCCAAGCAGATAAGCCCTTTCACAACCATTTAAGAAAAGAGCCGAGGATTCCCCCGGCTCTGACCAATATATCATATATGATATATTGGGAACTTAATTAGACGTGAATTGGGTGACCTAAAGCCAACTCAGCAGCATCCATAACTGTTTCAGCTAAGGATGGGTGTGAGTGGATTGTCAAGGCGATGTCTTCAGCGTTCAAGCCGCCTTCAACTGCCAAGGTCAATTCAGCAATGATGTCAGAAGCGTTAACCCCTGCGACTTGTGCCCCTAAGATGGTGTTGTCTTCCTTATCAACAACTAAACGTACAAACCCTTCAGTTGCATTCAAGGACAAGGCACGACCGTTCCCAGCTAATGGGAATTTAACAGCTTTAGCATTCAAACCAGCTTCTTTAGCTTGGTCTACAGTGTAACCTACAGAAGATAATTCTGGGTCAGTGAAGCAGACTGCTGGCATTGCCACGTAGTCAACTTCAGATGCTTGCCCAGCGATTGCTTCAGCAGCAACCTTAGCCTCGTAGCTTGCTTTGTGGGCTAAAGCTGCACCTGGAACAGCGTCACCGATGGCGAAGATGTTTGGTTTGTTAGTGCGACCTTGTTTGTCAACGTTGATCAAACCACGTTCGCCCACGATAACCCCAGCAACTTCCAAGCCGCAGTTATCGGTGTTAGGACGGCGACCAACTGTTACTAAGCAGTATTCAGCTTCAACGGTGTGTTGTTTGCCCCCTACTTCATAAGTAACTACAACAGATTTGTCTTTTACTTCTGAGTTCAAAGCCATAGCGTTGGTGATGATATCGACACCCTTCTTAGCGAATTCATTTTCCACTAATTTAACCATGTCTTTTTCAAAAGTTGGGATGATTTGGTTAGAACCTTCCAAGATTGTAATCTTAGTACCGAAGTTAGCGAAAGCACCTGCTAATTCTGAACCGATGTAACCCCCACCGATTACCACCATAGAAGATGGGATGTGGTCTAAGGCTAAAGCACCAGTAGAATCAATCACGCGGTCGCTGTACTTGAAGCCTTTGATTTCGATTGGGCGGCTACCAGTTGCCACGATGGCATTGTTGAAGCTGTAAGTTTGAGCTGAATCTTCTTTGACAACACGTAAAGTATGGTCATCTACGAAGAAAGCTTCCCCTTCGATAATCTCTACCTTGTTCTTCTTAAGCAACATGCGAATCCCGCCGGTTAACTTAGCAACAACTTCTTTGTCTTTCCATTCTTGGGTACGTTTGAAGTCCACAGTGATATCTTTGGCAATAACCCCAAAGTGGTCACCGTGTTTAGCATTGTGGTAGGTGTGGCCAGCGTTGATCAAAGCCTTAGAAGGGATACAGCCTACGTTCAAGCAGGTCCCCCCGATGTAGTCTTTTTCAATGATGGCAACTTTTTGGCCGAGTTGAGCAGCACGAATAGCTGCTACATACCCACCAGGGCCAGAACCAATCACGACTGTGTCGAGTTCAATTGCGAAATCTCCTACTACCATAATCTATTTCACCTTAACCTTCCATCAATAATAATTCTGGGTCAGCCAATAAACGTTTCAATTCGTTCATTGCATTTTGTGCAGTAGCACCATCGACGATACGGTGGTCGAAGCTCAAGGACAATTTTAACATACGGCCAACAGCGATTTCGCCTTCAGCGTTAACTACTGGTTGAACGTTGATCGTCCCCATCCCTAAGATGGCAACTTCTGGGTAGTTAATGATTGGAGTGAACCATTGACCACGTGCAGAACCAATGTTAGAGATGGTGATAGTCCCTTGGCTCATGTCTTGAGCAGTTAACTTACCTTCGTGAGCTAAAGCTGCCTTGCCGTTGATTTCATCTGCAATGTCGAATACTGACTTGGTGTTAGCGTCCTTGACGTTTGGTACGAAGAGGCCACGTTCAGTGTCAGTTGCAATACCGATGTTGTAGTAGTTCTTGTAGACAATTTCTTGGCTAGCGTCGTCAATAGAAGCATTGAGGACTGGGAACTTCTTAACAGTTGCTACTAAAGCTTTTACCACGTATGGCAAGAAGGTTAACTTAGTACCACGGTTAGCGGCAATGTCTTTGAACTTCTTACGGTGATCCCATAAAGCAGATACTTCTACTTCATCGAAGAGGGTTACGTGAGGAGCAGTGTGTTTAGAGTTAACCATTGCCTTAGAAATTGCTTTACGCATTGGAGATAATGGTTCACGAGTTTCAGCTTCACCTTTACCAGATACATATGGTTGTGCTGGTGCTGCTGGTGCTGCCGCTGGGCTTGCTACTTCAGCTGGTGCTGCTACTTCTGCCGCCGCAACTGGTGCTGCTTCGCCGTTGAAGGCCAAGACGTCAGCCGCCACAACGCGACCACCCTTACCAGAAGGCGTTACTAAACGAATGTCAACACCCTTGTCCCGAGCTAATTTACGAACTGATGGCATTGCTAAGACACGCTTACCTTCACCTGCAGGAGCGCCTGTTGGGGCACCTGGGCCTGCTGGTGCTGCAGGTGCAGCTTCCGCAGCTGGAGCCGCTTCTGGTGCAGCTTCTGCAGCTGGTGCTGCATCGCCATCGTCTTCGTGGCCAGGAGCGTCGATTTCAACTAAAACGTCCCCTACGCGCGCAACAGTTCCTTCTGGAACCAAGATTTTTAAGATTTTACCAGTAACTGGAGATGGAATTTCCTCAACCGATTTGTCGTTTTGGATTTCCACTAATGTATCGTCTTCTTGAATGGTGTCGCCTTCTTTGACGTCCCATTTTACGATTTCGCCTTCGGCAATCCCTTCACCGATATCAGGCAATCTGAATTTAAAAGCCATGTTTTTTACTTCCTTTCCTCAACTGAATATTAGAAGTTGTATACTTCGCGTACTTTTTCTTCGATGTCTGTTGCGTTTGGCAACCAGTCATGTTCGGCTTGACCGAATGGGAAGATGGTGTCAGGTGCTGCAACGAAACCAACTGGTGCTTCTAAGGAAAGAACCGCACGTTCAGTGATTTCAGCCATTACGCGAGCGCCAACCCCTGCTTGACGTTGTGCTTCTTGAACCACAACGACGCGACCAGTTTTCTCAGTGGTCGCAACGATAGCTTCGATATCAAGTGGCTGAACTGTACGTAAGTCAAGGATTTCAACAGAGATCCCGTCTTTTTCAAGTTTTTCAGCCGCTTTAACCGCTTCACGAACCATTGCCCCGTAAGTGATGATGGAAACGTGGTTCCCTTCCTTCACAACATTAGCTTTGCCTAAAGGAATGGTGTATTCAGCTTCTGGCACTTCCTCACGGAAAGAACGGTAGAGTTTCATGTGCTCTAAGAAGATAACTGGGTCGTTGTCACGGATAGATGACAAGAGCAAGCCCTTAGCATCGTATGGACCAGAAGGAATAACAACCTTGATACCTGGCGATTGAGCCAAGAGACCTTCCAAGTTATCCGCGTGCAATTCAGGCGTGTGAACCCCACCACCGAATGGTGCGCGGAAAGTGATTGGCATGTTGCGGCTACCGCCAAGACGGTAACGAGTACGAGCTGCTTGAGCAACAACAGAGTCCATTACTTCGAATACGAAGCCTAAGAATTGGATTTCAGGGATTGGACGGAAACCTTCCAAAGCCAAACCGATGGCCATACCACCGATACCAGATTCTGCTAAAGGAGTGTTGAAGACGCGGTCTTCACCAAATTCTGCTTGTAAACCTTGAGTGGCACGGAATACCCCCCCGTTCAAGCCGACGTCTTCCCCAAAAATAAGGGTACGGTCGTCATTGCGTAATTCAATGGCTAACGCTTCTGTGATAGCCTCAATCATCGTTTTTTGAGCCATTATTAGTTATTCTCCTTTGCTTCGAATTTCTTGATTTGTTCTGCTGTGATGAAGTCTGGTGTTTCGTACATGTTCTTCAAGAAGTCAGAAATCTTTTGTTTAGGTGCTTGGTCAGCTAACTTGATGGCTTCCTTGACTTCTTCCTTAGTACGTTCGATAACCGCTTCTTCTTTTTCTTGAGACCAGAGACCTTTTGATTCTAAGTAAGTACGGAAACGAATGAGTGGATCTTTGGCACGCCATTCTTCTTGAACACCGTCTGGTTGGTAACGGGTTGGGTCATCACCTGATAAGGTATGTGGACCGAAGCGGTAGCACATTGTTTCGATGAGGACTGGACCATTGCCTGCTACAGCGTAGTCACGCGCAGCCTTGGTTACAGCATAAACTGCTAAGATGTCCATCCCGTCTACTTGAATCCCTGGGATCCCAGCAGCAACTGCTTTTTGAGCCAAAGTAGGCGCAGCAGATTGGAGTGAACGTGGCGTAGAAATCGCCCAACCGTTGTTTTGGATGAAGAAGATCGCTGGTGCTTTGTAAGCGCCGGCGAAGTTAATCCCTTCGTAGAAGTCCCCTTGTGAAGAACCACCGTCACCAGTCCAAGTCGCAGCAACTGCGTCTTTACCGTTCTTCTTAAGACCTAAAGCAACCCCCATGGCTTGCACGTATTGTGCCCCGATGATGATTTGTGGTGGATAAGCATTGAAGTCAGCTGGGTAGTTGTTCCCTTCTACGTGACCACGGGACCATAAGAAAGCCTTGTGAAGTGGTAAACCGTGTTTGATGAGCTGAGGCACATCACGGTAACCAGGCAAGATGTAGTCTTCTGGTTTGAGGGCTGCAACAGAGCCTAATTGTGATGCTTCTTGACCAAAAGTTGGAGCGTAGAAGCCTAAACGTCCTTGACGGTTCAAAGCAGTTGAACGTTCGTGTAAGATACGGGACCATACCATATCTTCCATCAATTGAACCAATTCTTCATCAGATAAATCTGGTAATAAATCTTTGTTGACAACTTTACCTTCTGGGCTCAAGACTTGGACCATGTCGAAGTTAAAGTTATCTGGACGCAATAAGTCTTCAATCTTAACTTTTTTTGCCATACTTGTACACTTTCCTCTCTTTTTTTAACTACTACCAAGCAAGACAGACTTAATTTCTGTATCACTAGTAGACTGTACCTTATAAATTTACCACTCTTGGCAAGCAAATGCAAGCTCTAAGGCTTGATAATAGTCACTTTATACCCTATTGTCCGTTTTTGTGAATGATACAATATAAGGGCCTTTTATCCAAGAAAAACGGTTACTTTTCGTCAGAAAGTGGATACATTAAGGTTTGAACTGTAATACTACACTTAAATATCTGTTTCAAAATTGCCTTATAATAGCGAAACAGCATGTGTTTTCTGGTATCTTTCCAACTAATATTTCAGTTAGTGAATTTTACTTCACATGGACTTATTAAAATCACGCGCTTTTGGGGTTACTCTTCACAATCTAATTGAAGCATAAAAAAAGACCTCCTCCCTGATACAGGAAGAAGGTTTATGCTTAGTTTATTAGGCTTTGGCTTTCATAACCCAATGCTGTTCTTGCGCTTGCACCCAATCATGAGGCGCCTCTAGTTCAGCTTGACTTGGCTGATAGACAATCCGTTGACGCTGACGGTCCTGATCTGGGTCTGGCAAGGGAATAGCTGACAGTAGGCTCTGAGTATAAGGATGTAGCGGGTGCTCATAGAGCGCTTCAGCAGTTGCTAATTCCACCATGCGACCTCGATACATCATGCCAATACGGTCACTAAAGTATTTAACCATGGCCAAGTTATGGGCGATAAAGAGATAGGTCAAGCCTCGCTCTTCTTGCAAGCCTTGCAATAGGTTAATGATTTGGGCTTGGATGGAGACATCCAAGGCTGAGATAGGTTCATCGCAGACAATAAACTTGGGTTCAACCGCCAAGGCACGCGCAATCCCAATCCGTTGGCGTTGGCCGCCCGAAAATTCATGCGGATAGCGCAAGGCATGTTCAGGTGACAAACCGACTGAAGCCAGGAGCTCCGCCACTTTGGCATCTCGCTCTGACTTGGAGGCTACCAAGCCATGGACTTCCATACCTTCAGCTACAATATCTTGGACCTTCATACGAGGATTTAAGGAAGCATAAGGATCTTGGAAAATCATTTGAACGTCCTTGTTATAATCCAGTCGCTCTCCCTTTGATAAGTCGCTTAAAGCCTTCCCCTGGTAAAGAATCTGGCCATCAGTTGGCTGATAGAGGTTGACAATGGCACGGCCAATGGTTGATTTACCACTCCCTGATTCCCCTACTAAACCAAAGGTCTCACCCGCTTGAACGGTGAAGCTAACATCGTCTACGGCCTTAACGACTGTATGGTCCTGATGATAATACTGCTTGAGGTTGCGCACTTCAATTAGAGCTTGTGTCATGCGATTCAGCCTCCTTCTTAGCTTGATAGTAGGCATAGCGTTCTTGAATGCTAGCCGGTGGTGTCACTTTAGGGGCCTCTGGATGCAAGAGCCAAGTTGCGGCATAGTGGCCCGGATTAACCTCAAACATTGGAGGCTGCAATTCAAAATCAATATCCAGGGCATACTCATTACGGCAGGCAAAGGCATCGCCCTTTGGTGGATTGAGCAAGTTAGGCGGGGTTCCCGGAATGGCATATAGCGGACCTGACGAGGTCAAGGTCGGCGTCGCTGACAAAAGTCCCCAGGTGTAAGGATGTTGTGGATTATAGTAAACTTCATCCACCGGCCCAATTTCTACCAATCGACCTGCATACATCACCGCCACGCGGTCTGCGATATTGGCTACCACCCCTAAATCGTGGGTAATGAAGATAATAGCCATGCCCTTCTGACGCTGAATATCTTGCAAGAGCTCAATAATTTGTGCTTGAACTGTAACGTCTAAGGCGGTCGTTGGTTCATCGGCAATCAAAATTTCTGGGTCTCCTGCCAAGGCGATGGCAATGACAATCCGTTGACGTTGACCACCTGAGAATTGACTTGGGTAATCCTTAAGGCGTTGCTCAGGATCCTTAATTCCGCAGAGACTGAGTAAGTTGCAGGCTTCCGCGACTGCTTCTGCACGCGAAAACTTGCGATGTTTGATGATGACTTCCACCAATTGACGCCCGATGGTCAAAGTTGGGTTAAGCGAAGTCATGGGATCCTGGAAAATCATGGCAATCTGCGAGCCACGGATTTTTTCCATTTGCTTATCACTTAAGTTGCGGAGGTCTTGACCCATAAAATCAATCTTGCCATCGTTAATGGTGGCACTCTGGCTCAATAGGCGCATAATGGCACGGGAGGTCACCGTTTTACCAGAACCTGATTCCCCTACAATGGCTAAAGTTTCACCTTTGTGGAGTTGGAAGTCAACACCTCGAATGGCTTGGACAGTTCCCGCATAGGTTTTGAATTGAACCTGTAAATTCTCGATGCTTAAGACACGTTCTGTCATAAAGTCACCTACTCTTTCATTTTAGGGTCGAAGGCGTCACGCAAGCCGTCCGCCAGAAGGTTGAAGGCTAGCATTAGGATAGAAATGACACCCGCTGGATACCACATTAAGTGTGGCAAGAAACGGAAGGTCTTGTAACCATCATTAATTAAGGTCCCCAGACTAGCTGCTGGCGCTGGAATCCCAATCCCAATGAAGCTTAGGAAGGCTTCGAAGAAGATAGCTGCTGGCAAGGCAAACATAACTTGGACAATAATCAGGCCCAGCATATTAGGCAGAATGTGACGGAACATAATTTTAAGGGTTGATTGCCCCAGCACACGAGCTGCTAGCACATATTCTTGCTGCTTGATACGAATAGTTTGAGCCCGCACCACACGAGACATGGAAATCCAGCTGGTCAAGGCAATGGTGATAATAATAGACACAATCCCTGGTTGGAGCACCAAGAGCATGAGGATGACGATAACTAGGTTAGGAATCCCTGATAGGATTTCTAAAATCCGTTGCATGAGGGTATCGATTTTACCTCCAAACCACCCAGAAACCAAGCCATAAATGACACCAAAGACTAGGTTAATGGCTGCTGCCACAAAGGCAATCAAGAGGGAAATGCGTGTCCCATAGAGGATACGCGACAGCAAGTCACGGCCTAGAGCGTCAGTTCCTAAATAATAGTAGGTACCTGCCGGTACTTTGGCGGCTAGGTAACGATCGACCAATTTTCCAGCCCGGTTGGCCCCATAGCCATTAAACCAGGATAAACCTTCTAGTCCTGGAATTTTAGGTGGCAAATTGGCATAGGATGGATTCTGAGCCGTTGGTGAGTAAGGCGCAATCCAAGGAGCCAGAATGGCCAAGATAATAAAGGCCAGAATAATAATCAAGGAAACCATAGCCGCTTTATTGCGTCGCAAACGGCGCCAGGAATCCTGCCAGAAACTCAAGGCTGGCACATCACTCATGGCATCTTGGCGACCACAGTCACGCTTAGCCAGTTGCAGTTTTTGCGCGGTTAGGTCCCCTGCTTGAGCTAGTAAAGCCTCATTGTAGGAAGACTTAGCTAATTCATGTTGCATCTTAGGCACCTCCGGTCAGACGGAGTCGTGGATCAATTAACCCATTGACTATGTCAGAAATTAAAATCATGACCACTAACAAGGTGGAATAGAGAATGGTAACTCCCATAATGGTTGGGAAGTCGTTCACCATAATCGACTTGGTGAATTGTTCACCGATACCAGGAATGGAGAAGATATTTTCCACTACCAGGGAACCAGTCATCAAGCCAGCCGTCATAGGCCCAATAATAGATAAGAGTGGGATGATAGCATTGCGTAAGGCATGACGCACCACCACATAGAAGCGGCTGAAGCCTTTAGCCCGAGCTAGTTCAATATAATCCGCATTGAGGACTTCAATCATTTCCGTCCGGACGAAACGAGCCGCATCCGCCATCGGTGACAGGGACAAGGCAATGGTTGGCAGAACGGTTGAGGCAAAGCCATCACGCCAGAAGGCAATCGGGAACCAAGCTAAGACCACGGCAAAGAGGAACTGCAAGACAACGGCGAAAACAAAGCTTGGGACTGAACGGCCCGCAATGGCAAAGACCGAAGTAAAACGGTCAATCCAGGTATTCTGGTAGACTGCCGAAATGACACCTAGGAAAGTCCCCAGTACAGTCCCCAGCAGCATAGCCTGTAAGCCCAATTGCATAGAAGGACCCGCCCGGTCAATAATAAGCTGAGAAACAGGCGTATTGTTAAATTGGAAGGATACCCCTAGGTCTCCCTTGAGAATATTGAGCAAGTAACGCCCATATTGAACCCAAATTGGCTGGTCCAGGCCATACTTAGCATTGAGGGTTTGAATTTGGGCAGCAGTCAACTGATCTTCATTGGAAAATGGCGTCCCTGGCAGGAGTTTCATTAAGAAGAAAGTGACAGTTACAATAATAAAGAGCGTCAAGAGCATGTAGGCTAGGCGCTTGACCATATAACGAATAAAGGCTTTCATAGGTCACATCCTTTGTCCCCTTGATTGGTGTCTTAGGGGTATAGTATCTCTTATATTATAGCCTATCTGCTCCTTGTGCTCTAGTCACTTGCATCAAAAAATCAAAATTCCATTTGAATGTTGTCCTTTGGCTTAGGAAAAACCTGCAAAATCCTTATTCTACTGGGCTTTTTGTCTTGTTGATAAAGTCAGCAAAAAGACGAACATTCTAGTCACTTCTCCCCTGCCTTTCTTATGATCGACACAAAAAAAAGCTGAGACAGCGTCTCAGCTTGAGCCTAGGACTTAGGCTTCTTCATTGCTTACTTCTTCTTTTGGTTCTAAGTCAGCTACTGAAGGACGTACGCGTTCGCCTTGCTTAATAGTGGCAACAGCGCTTAATTCATAAGTTAAGTAGATGCCTTCGCAGTCTAAGACAACCAAACGGTTTGCCAAGTCAACTTCTTCAACAACCCCATGTAAGCCACCGATTGTTACAATGGCATCCCCTTTTTTGAGGGCCTGCAACATTTGTTGCTTTTCTTGAGCTTGGCGTTGTTGTGGGCGAATCATGAAGAAGTACATAACCCCCATGATTAAGACAAAGGGTAATACACTAACTAGTAAATCCATTTTGTCACTCCTTATTGTGTTCTATAATCTATACTTTATCAGACTCTGCTATAAATTGCTAGCAGTTTCTAGAAATTACGCGCATTGGCCTTGCTATAACCGTATTCTTCGAAGAAGGCTTGGCGGAAGTCTAGCAGCGAGTCATTTTCAATGTGGTAGCGAACTTGCTTCATGAGATTGAGCAAGAAGTGGACATTATGAATGGAAGCCAGACGCAGGCCGAAAATCTCGTCACACTTAATCAAGTGGCGAATGTAAGCACGACTGTAGTGCTTGCAGGTATAGCAATCGCACTTCTCGTCGATTGGACGGAAGTCGCGGGCATACTGAGCATTCTTAACGACCAAACGTCCTTGGCTCGTCATACAGGTCCCATTGCGGGCAATTCGTGTGGCCAAGACACAGTCAAACATATCTACCCCACGAATGACGCCATCAATCAGCGAGTCAGGTGAGCCAACCCCCATCAGATAACGTGGCTTGTGCTTAGGCATGACAGGTGTCAAATAATCCAGGACTTCATTCATCTCTTCCTTGGATTCCCCAACTGACAGGCCTCCAATCGAATAACCTGGGAAGTCCATGGCAATCATATCTTGAGCATGGGCTAGGCGTAAATCCTTGTAGCCTGCCCCTTGTAAAATACCAAAGAGGGCTTGATCCTGTGGACGTTGGTGGGCCCGTAAGCCTCGCTCAGCCCAACGCGTCGTCCGTTCGATTGAGCGTTTGACATAGTCATAAGACTGGTCAAATGGTGGACACTCGTCAAAACTCATGATAATGTCAGCACCTAATTGGTTTTCAATGTGAATGGCCTTTTCAGGCGACAGGAAGAGTTTCTCACCATTAATATGGTTGCGGAAGTGGACCCCTTCCTCCGTGATTTTACGCATGTCGCTGAGGGAGAAGACTTGGAAACCGCCCGAGTCAGTCAGAATCCCCTTGTCCCAGTTCATAAATTTATGTAGGCCACCGGCTTCTGCCACTAAGTCTTCACCTGGTCGTAACCAGAGGTGGTAAGTGTTGGCTAGGACAACGTCTGCTCCCATCTCCTTGAGTTCTTCAGGCGACAGGCCCTTGATGGTTGCCAAGGTACCGACCGGCATATACATGGGGGTCGGGAAGGATCCATGCGGGGTATGTAAGATTCCCAGGCGGGCGCCAGTATGTTTTTCTTCTTTGATGAGTTCATACCAGACTGCTGGTTTGGTCATGTCATCGACTCCTTTATCTGTTCAGTGCTCTCCCATTATAGCAAATTTTGCCTGTCAAAACCACCACTTTTGCCGTAGCCCGACTAGACAAAAAGCAGCGAGACCTAGGCCTCGCTGCTCATGCTTATTTTGGTTGTTTTAAGACATCGTTCAAGGCTTCCGCAATCGTTGGATGAGTGAAGAGGAAGTCGCGAATTTCAGTGTAAGGCACCTTGGTCTTGATGGCTAGAGCCAAGAAGTTAATGACTTCTGGTGACATAACCCCATAGTGAGTCGCACCTAGAATGGTTTGATCTGCCTTGTTGACAATAATCTTGAAGCTACCGCGGTCATTGCCGATGACTTTGGCCTTAGGCACAGCCGCCATTGGTAAGCCGAAGACTAAGACCTCATGGCCTGCTTCCACCGCTTGCGCTTCTGTCAAGCCCACATGTGATAATGGGGTTTGGAGGAAGACAGTGTAAGGAATTAGATTCCGGTCAGACACCTTGCGAGACTTGTCGCCCCAGAGTTGGTCTTTGACAATGCGGAAATCATCTAGAGATACATAGGTGAATTGTGGGCCACCTTTGACATCACCCAAAGCGTAAACGCCAGGAACAGCTGTTTCTAAGTGTTCATTCACTACCACCGCACCTTGAGCATCCAATTCAATATCTGTATTTTCTAAGCCTAATTGCGCGGTATTTGGACGGCGACCAGCCGCCACCAAGATGGCATCAGCTTCTAGGCGTTGACTTTGCCCTTGGTAGTTATAAGTTACAGTCCCACCGTCAAAGGCCAAATCTTTAATGCCTAAGTAGAAGGTCAAACCAGCAGCTTCCATATCTGCCTTAATTTGAGCGGCAATTTCTGGTTCTTCACGTGGCATGAAGCGGTCAAAAATATCCAAGACGGTCACTTCAGAACCGAAGGTCCGGAACATATCGGCCATTTCCAAACCGATATACCCTGCCCCTACCACAACTAAACGTTTTGGCAACTTTTGTAAATCCAAGGCTTCTGTTGAAGTTAAGACAAAATCATTGCCTTCTAAGCCAGGAATAGCTGGTAAGGCGGTCTTAGCCCCAGTGTTAATGAAGATGCGGTCCCCTGTCACTTGACGGGTTTGACCGTCAGTTAAGGTGACTTCAAGGCTGTGGTTTCCAGTAAAACGAGCCCAACCAGTCCAAACTTCGGCACTTGCTTCATCTGCAATCATGTGATAGTTTTTGTCGTTTAAAGCAGCAATTAACTTAGCCTTACGAGCAGCCGCTGCTTCGAAGTCTAAGCCTTGGCCTGCTGCTTCAATCAAAGTCTTAGATGGAATACAGCCGATGTTGATACAGGTCCCCCCGTACATCTTAGGAGAAGCTTCAATTAAGAGCACTTGTTCTTGACGACCAGCCAAGGTTTTCGCTAGGGTTTTGCCCCCTTTACCAAAGCCAATCACGATATTTTGATAATGTTGTGTCATGTTAATCCCTCATTTCATTCTTGCTATAATCCTAGTTTAGCTCGCTTGCCAGGAAAAAACAATTAGGTACTTTTTGGTAACTAGTGGCCCCCAATCAAATCCGCCCGTTGGATCGCCGTAGCTCCCGGCAAGAGACTGCTGGCGCGGACTAAACTGCCATAGCCATAGCGTTCCCTAACAGCATCCACCACACGTTCTGCCCTTTCTTCTTGGGCGGACTGTTCCGGGTCTTGGAAGAGAGAGAGCTGGGTTGGGCCGGCTGCCTGCAGGTGGCTGACGGTCAGATGCAGGCTCTTAACAGGTAGGCGGAAGTAGTGTCGCTTGAGCAAGGTCTGGCTGTGGGCCATGAGTTGCTTGCTACTGGAGGTCAATTCAAAGGTCATTTGACCACCCGAACGCTTGGGGACAATGTCCTTGCCATAGCCTATACCCAAGCCTAAACAAGATGTCATCCGCCTTTCCCGTCGCAGGCGGCTAGCTAGGTTATCCGCCATTTCTCGGACCACCAAGGCGACTTGCCTATAGTCCAGATAGTCCCTTTCCAAAATCTGGGAAGCACTATAGACCTGGCTCTGAGGACTATAAGCCTCACGTATGACGCTGGCATCCAACCCATTGGCGTGATAATAGAGTTCTGCCCCCTTGACCCCAAAGCGGGCCTTGAGTTTGTCCAAATCAGCATGAGCCAAATCCCTTACGGTGTAAATGCCCATGGCCTCTAGCGCCGTCTGAGTGCGTCGGCCAATCCCCCAGAAATCACTGAGCTTTTCAATCTTCCAGACAGTTTCTGGAATCCTAGCGTAGGACCAATAAGCCAGATAAGGCGGCCGGTACTTGGCCACATTATCCAGACAGAGCTTGGCCAGTAGCAGATTATCCCCTATGCCCACACAGGTCGGCAGGCCATAGCGCTTATAAATTTCATGCTGAATCTGCCAGGCAATTTGATAGCTAGAGCCAAAGAGCGCGTGACTGCGCCCCACATCTAGAAAAGCCTCGTCAATCGAATAAACATGCAAATCCTCCCAAGCCACATACTGAAGGAAAATTCGGTTGATATCATGGTTACGCTGAACATAAAGATTCATTCGCGCCGGCGCCAAGACGATATCCGAATCCCGCTTAGGTAAATCATAGACCCGACTGCCAGTGCCGATGCCGTATTCTGCCTTCATACGGGGACTGCTGGCCAGGACCAAGCCTCCTTTGAGATGGGGCCTGGAGACCACGCAAAGCTTGGCCGTCAGCGGATCCAGTCCCCTTTCTACGCATTCAATACTGGCGAAGAAGGACTTGCAGTCAATGCAGAGGATGTCCTGTTTGGGGAAGAGGTCAGGGTCACGCTCAAGCATGGTCCCACCACTTGGTCGGCTCATAGACTTGGACGTGGCGGATGGTCTCGTATTCAACCGGTGAGTTGTCGATGAGGACAAATTGATCCGCCCGTCCAATGACCTGCCCCATATAGTAAGCATGACGCTCTGCTACCTGCACATTGAGGGTCACCTTAACCCTCAGTCTTTCTTGAAAAGCCCGTTGGAGTTGGGCATCAATTTCGGACTCGGTCATGACCTCTGGCGCCTGATAAGTCGCCAAAACCTCCTCTCGATTAGCCAGAACACTGGCCTTCAAATGAGGGCTGGAGAAAAAAGGCTGCCACTTCTTCATGCCACGGTCATGATAACTTGTATTCATTGCCATTGTATTCACCTCATCCTAAGTATACGAACGTATGTTCGTTTTGTCAATGGACTTGCACCCTTTGAAATAGAAAAAGCCCCTTCCCTAAATCTAGGGAAGAAGCTTGTCTCTTCTTTATAATGTCGCCAATTTGGCTGCAATCGCTTGTCCTAAAGCTTGATGATTTTCTTCGTCCATGTGAACGAAATCGATATTGGAAGGTTTGGCCACGGTTTTAGCATCTAAGAAGGCCACGCCGTACTGGTCACAAATTCTTTCCAAGATATTGGCTAGGTATTCTGATTGCATAATGCCATACTCATCAATTTCCTGGTATAGGAATTCGGGATGATTCATAAGGCCACGCCCCACCACGATAGGCGATACCACCAAAATTTGGGGTGGAACCTGATGGGCCCAGTTAGCAGGATTCTGAATGTATTTAATCATTTCCCCAATACCTAAGGCAATCTGATTGGCGCATTTGCCAAAATGACGCTTGAACTCATTGGTCCCCAACATGATGACTACCTGATCCAGCGGAGCATGGGATTGCATGACCATTGGCAAGGCCGTCATGCCGTGTCGCTCAGGATTCTTATGGTCGGGGCTATTGACCGTTCGGCCATTGAGCCCTTCTTCGATAACTTCATCCTCTGGCCGCAAAGCTACCAAGACACGGGTCCAGCGCTTGGGATGGCGACTGGCATTAAGGGGATTGAGGCCCCAGGTATTGCTGTCACCAAAACAAAGAATCCGCATGCTAGTCGCCTACTTTCCTTTGGCAGTCTTAACCTTACCCGTCCACTCAGTCATACCACCCTTAAGGATGTAAATGTCATTATAGCCATTGCGTTTGAGGCGGAAAGCCGCACGTTGGGCGGTCCCGAAAGCCTCGTCTACTAGGTAAATAGCTTGGTCCTTACGGATTTCCTTGAAGCGCATCTTGAATTGAGAACTTGGAATATTACGCGCCCCTAAGATATGACGAGCCTCAAACTCAGCCGCTTCACGAACATCGATTAATTGTCCCTTACGCCCTGCTGCAATCAGGTCTTCTTGCTTAATGGCTTTGGCGGCATAACGGCCCATGCCCCACAAAATCCCATAATAGAGGGTGTAAATCACAATAATACTTAATAAAACAACGGTAATAAAATTCAGAATTTGCATGCTTCTACTCCTAGTCCTTATTTAGGGCAAGACGTACTAATTGGGCTGCCCCGATGACCCCAGCATCGTTCCCTAATTCTGCCAAGACAAGCTGGGTGGTGTCTTTAATTGGTGGGAAGACATATTGATTGAAAAATACCTGGATTTTGTCCAAAAGGAAGGTTCCGGCTGCGGATACCCCGCCACCCACCACAATCTTAGAAGGGTTGAGGGTATTGGCCACATGAGAGCATGCCAAACCTAAATAGCGCGCGAACATATCCACAATGTGGTTAGCGAAGAAGTCGCCTTCCTTAGCCGCATCAAAAATCAATTTAGAAGAGAGCTCGTCGCCATTATCAACGGCTGCCTTAATTGGTGAGTCACCGGCATATTCTTCAGCAAACTTACGAGCTAGGTTGACAATACCGGTGGCTGAAGCAACGGTCTCCAAGCAACCTGGCTTACCGCAGGTACATGGAATTGGGTCTGTCGTTTCAACGGTGATATGGCCAACTTCCCCTGCTGCCCCATTGGCACCGCGTACCATTTGGCCTCCAGAGACGATACCGCCCCCAACACCTGTTCCCAGGGTAAACATGACCACGTTGGCTTCGCCATTACCGGCCCCTTTCCACTGTTCCCCTAAGGCTGCCACGTTGGCATCATTATCAAGGAAGAAAGGCATCTCCAAGGCTGCTTCAAAGGCATCTTTCAGGCGTTGTAGGGTCCGCCAGTTAAGGTTGAAAGCCCCAATTACCGTCCCCGCTTGTGCATCCACCTTACCTGGTGAGCCCATGCCAATCCCTAAGAAGTCATCTTTGGTAAGGCCATAACGTTCCATATGTTCTTGAATGGACTGGATAATGGAAGGCACGATGTGCTTGCCATCCTCTAGGATGTTGGTCCCAATGGTCCATTTTTCCTGAATTTCCCCTTCTGAGGAAATAATCGCAAACTTGACGGATGTCCCGCCTAAATCAATACCTAAAATTTTCTTTGACATAAATCTCACTCCTAGCGATAGATAAGGCTATTATTGAATCTAACAATTCCAAAATAAATCAGGCCGGCGCTGATAGCCAGAATGACTAGCAGAGCCAAGAGGCGATGCCACCAGGTACGGCGGAAAGAATGTGGCAGTTGCAAGACATAGGTCAAGCCTACCCCATAGAAGGCGCCACCTAAGTGGCCAAAAAAGTCAATGCCTGGTGACAGGAAGGAAAAGACTAAGTTAATCACGATTAAGGCAGCATAGTTCTGGGCTCTTGCACTCAGACTGTAAGAATCTGGGTAGAGATAAGATAAGGCCAGGTAACTAGCAAAGAGTCCAAAGACCGCCCCACTAGCCCCAATCGAGATACTGTTAAAATTAGAAAAGGTAAAGGAGACAATGTTGCCGCCAATCCCCGCCCCTAAACTTAGCAGTAAGAAGCGCCATTTGCCCATCAGAGGCTCTAATTCTTGACCTAAGAAATAGAAAGACACACTGTTCAAGGCGATATGTTGCAAGTCAGCGTGCAAGAAGACAGCCGTCACTAGCCGCCACCATTCATTCCTAAGAACAATCGCAATATTATATTTAGCTCCCAGTAGAAGCAAGGCACTGCCCCAGTCTAGTCCAGTTCGGGTTAAGCCAAAGGTGCCAATAAACATGGCGACACACACCAATAAAAAGAGGTAGGTCACCCAAGGACCGCGTTGAATTCGGCGCCAGGTTCGTTTGATTTCCATAATACCCTCCGTCCTCTAAATCGTTCCCAATTATTATACCTTATTTTTGGCCTTTCGCCTAGGGCTGATTCAATGAGCGCGCTAACAATAAACGTCCCACTGCCTGATCATGTGCCTCTGCCTGCCAAGCCGATTGGTCATAATATTGACATGGTAAGACCAGGCTCAGCGTTGGTGTCTCAATCTGAGCCAAGAGGCGATCATAGTAGCCACCACCGAAGCCAATCCGCTGGCCATCCTCCCGGAAGGCTAGACCCGGCACCACCAAGAGGTCTAAGCTAGCCATAGCCACTGCTGGCTCCGCCTGACTGGGTTGGTAGATGCCACGGAAAACTTCTTCCAAGCTCTCTTGCCCATGATATAGACAGAAATCTAAGCCTCGCTTAGGCATCATGCGCGGCAGGAAAACTTGATAGCCTAAGTCTACCAAAGGATCTAGCCACTGGGCCGTTGGCACTTCTTCTCCTACACCATAATAAAGGCCAATTCGCTGATAGCCTTCTTCCGCCAATACAGCCAAAAACTGTTGCCATAAATCATCCGTTAATTGCTGGCGACTAGTAGCAGGCATAGACTTAAGGGCGGCTAGGGTGGCTTGCCGCAGGCTATTTTTTAAATCTATCACGTTGGTCATAGGCAGCCTCCTTATTTTAAGCGCACTTCAAAAACATAGGGATAGTACTTGCCGGTCACATAGAAGCGGTCCCCTTCAATATGGGCAATCCCATTGAGCACATCAGGCTTACCACCCGGTGTCAACTGAGCTTCCAGCTTATGTTCCTTAATCAGTGTGGTGAAGTCGTACTGGCTCTCAATGACGCCTGTCTCAGGGTCCAATTTCACTATAAAAGGACTCTGCCAAATATTGCCATAGAGCCTGCCATCGACGAACTCTAATTCATTGAGCCATTTAATGGGTTTGCCCTGGTCCGTCACAGTCACCTCGCGCTTGAGCTCAAAGTTTTTAGCATCCCGTTCCTGTAACTTAGTGGAGCCATTGGTCATCCAGAGACTGTCGCGGCTAGCATCATAGGCCAAGCCCCAGCCTTCCCCCTCATAGTGGAAGGTCTCCAAAATGGCCAGGGTCTTAGGGTCCCGTTTATAGGCTAGTCCTTCCTTGTAGCTAATCTGCCAGACCGCATCCGGCGTCTGGGTCAGCCCCTCACCAAAGACTTGTCGGTCAAGCCGATCCTTAATTTCCAGCTGGCCAGTTTCTAAATTCAAGACACCTACAACGGAATCTCCATACTGGCCCGTCGACATAAGCAATTGGCCCTCAGGACTTACTTCCAAACCTTGTGTAAACCAACGGTCATCTCGCTCATATTGGGCTAGCACTTCATAGTCAGCCTGGGGGGCTGCCTGCACTAGCTGATTAGATGCACCTAGAGAAATTAGGGCCAAGAGCCCCAAAACTAGAGGGTATTTTTTCATCTCACTCACTTCCTCACTTGAGTTTCGCTCCATGACTTGATATGATGATAGTAACATATATTGAGTGAAGGAGCCACTTATGCTATATAATTTCTTATTAACTTTTATCCGCTTCATTTTCCGTCTAATCAATGGCCGTGAAGTCGTGCAAGGCTTGGAAAATCTTCCTAAAGATCAACCCTATATTATTGCTGCAACCCACCGATCTTTGACTGACCCCTTGTTTGTTGCCTTCGAGACCTATCCTCATCAGATTGCCTTTATGGCCAAGGAGAGTCTCTTCAAGTTCAAGCCACTGGGCTGGCTCTTCCGCAAGGTCAATGTCTTCCCCGTTAATCGCGACAAACCCTCAACCAGCACTATTAAACATGCGGTTAAGATTATGAATGAAGATGGCAAGATTCTAGGAATCTTCCCTTCAGGCTCTCGTCATACTACTGAGATTAAGGGCGGGACAGCCTTCATCCAAAAACTCAGCAAACAAGCCATCGTGCCTTGTGCCATCCAACCACCTATTGGTTTCAAGCAATTCTTCTTGCGCCGTCGCTGTAAAATCGCTTTTGGTGCCCCAATTCCTTACCAAGAAGGTGTCAAGTACGACAAGGACAAGTTAGCTCAAATTGATGCTCAACTAGCTGAAGAATTTGCCAAATTAGATCATCAACTAGATCCTAACTATCACTACCAACCACGCAAAAAATAAGCTCATCCACTCCCATTATATCATATATGATATAATGGGAGTTTTTTTACCCAAAAGACCCTGACAGTTAGAGCCACTTCCAACTGCCAGGGTCTTTACTTATTTCATTCATCATTCTAAGCCTTCAAAGAGAAAGTCTATGGGCTTAGGATTCTTAGCGGTACTGTAGTAGCGGCCGAAAAAGAGAATAGCATGGTGAGCCTGAGCCCAATCTTCCTTGGGGATAATTTCCATCAAGGCTTCTTCTACCTCCAAAGGCGTGGCATTGGCTGGCACAAAACCTAAGCGTTTGGCTACCCGATCCACATGGGTATCTACCGCCAAGGCCGGAATGCCAAAACCTACGGCCAAGACTACATTGGCAGTCTTACGACCAACCCCTGCCAATTCCATGAGCTCCTTGCGGGTTCTAGGTACTTCCCCACCATAACGTTGCATCAACTGCTCGCAGCATTGATAGATAAACTTGGCCTTGTTGCGGTATAGGCCAAGGGTCTGGATATAGGGTTCTATTTCCTTAGGCGAAGCCTGCAAGAAGGCTTCCGGTGTGGGAAAGCGTTCAAACAAGGCCGGTGTCACCTTATTGACCGAGACGTCAGTGGCTTGAGCACTCAACATGACCGCAATCAATAATTGAAAGACATTGTCATGGATGAGTTCGCAGTGGGCATCCGGATATAGTGCTTGGATTCTCTTGACAATCACCCTGGCTTTATCCAAGGGCATGGTAATCTTGGCTGACATAGCGTTTCCTCCTGATAGTCTAGCAAATACCCCTCTATTATAGCTCAGGCATCAGGCGTAGCCAAGCGACTTGCTTAATCCTATTGGGCAGGAAAAAGAATCGTCCGACCTGTCTGGGCGTCATAGCCTGGCATGGCCAAACGTAGGGCTTCCTTGCCGGTCATAGGGTCCATAATGCCTAGACTGTATTGATAATGCCCTGCCTGAGAACTTTCTTGAGACGAGAGATTTAAGGCCACAGTCACCTTCTCTTGTCGCCCTGGCACTAGCTGCGACAAGGTCAAAGGAACTTCAATCTTTTTGATTTCTTTTCCCTGATTATCTTGAAGGTAGAGGTATAGCGGCCAGTCATAGTAGAAAGGCGCTGCTCCTTTATTTTCAAAGGTCAAGGTCATAGTCTGCTCTTGCCCTTTTTGCGCTAGCTGAGCCTGAGAGACATAGATTTGATAACCAAGTTGACTCAGAATTTGCTTATAGGCTGCCTGACCTAAATCAGCTTTAGGCGCCTTTGGCCCAATAAAGGTCATATGTGAGGCTTTAACATGCTTCAAGACTTCCTGGAGTCGTGACCCCATCAGGTCTTCCATGGAATGGGCGCTGGTCATTTCGCCGCCAATGGCAAGGGTCTTCCAAGCCTGTGGCATGGCAAGCAAGCTCTTGTTTTGAGTCTGGTCGTAAACTCCACCAGCTTGAATCCACTCCAACCACTGGCTAGTATTGATTTCTTCGCCAACCATGTCGTTATAGAGTCCTAATTGATAGGTCTGACCCCATTTGAAAGGCCGGCGCATGAGAATCTGAGTCTTAGGAAAGGCCGTGCGCCAAGGCACCACGTAACGTTCCAGAATGTCTTCAGACGGTAACCTTTTGAGTCCCTTCTCATAGTTGACATGCCACTCGCCCCAGTGGCCGACACTGCCCAACTCAATGAAGGAGACAAAGCCATCCTGCCCCCAACGCTGACCCATAGCAGCCACCGCCTTGTCATGGGCTGTAATCAGGGCTTCTTGACTATAGTCTGGTGAAAAACCTTGGCCATAATCGGTGTGATACCAGTCACCAGCCCCCTTAATGTCTTGGTAGAGCCAATCCGGAATATCTTGATGCCGGTCCTGGCCAGGTAAATCTAGCACAAAGCGCAAAACCAAATGCTTGCCTTCTTTGCGCCAACGCTCAAACTGATTGGCCTTCTCAATGGCTTCAAAATTATATTTCCCCTTTTGGGGTTCCAATTCTTTCCAAGTCACATCGACGTAAAGAAGCTGAATATCCGAATCTACTTGGGATTTTTCAGCTTGGAGGGCATAGCCCATGAGCGGGTTCCCTGATTCAGGATCCTGCCAGTCAAAGCTAGCCTGACGTAAGACTTGGTCTTGGGCATTCACTCGATTGGGCTGGATTAGACTGACTGTGAGTAGACAGGCTAAAACAAGCCGGCTAAAGTAATATTGACGCATCTTTCCCCTCCTGGACGACTACTATTCATCTCTTAGCCGTGATACTCGCCATTGTACTGAATTAAGGTCACATCTTCAACGTCCTCAAGGGCTTGGATTTTCTCCATGAAGAGGAAGTCGTTTTGTGACTTACAGAAGACTTCGATAGCAGCTTCGATACTGCCGTCTTTGCGCATGGTGCGCGACTTGATGAAGAACTTCATCTTACCAAAGGCTTGCACAATGGCATCCCCTGTTTCCAGACCTTTATAGTGAATGACTGCAATGTAGACCTTGCCCGTCTCCTGACGGAAATAGAAGACCACAATCATCAGAATCACAATCAAGGCTGCACAGACCGACAGCACAAACATACCGGCCCCTAGCGTAATGCCCGAGGTAATGGCCCAAAAGAGATAGAGCAAGTCCATGGGATCCTTAACCGCCGTCCGATAACGCACGATGGACAGGGCCCCGACCATCCCCAAGGAAATGACCACGTTGGTCGAAATGGCCAAAGTCACCATACAAGTCAGCACCGTCATCCCAACTAGCGTCACCGCGAAGCTACGCGAGAAGACCACGCCAGTATAAAAGCGCCGATAGACAAAGTAGATAATGCAGCCCATAACAAAGGCCAGCAAGAGCGAGCCAATCAACTTGGGCAAATTTTCAGCAGCAAAGCGCTGAGTTTCGATAAATGATCGTTTAATAACGTCTTGAACGCTAGTATTCATTCAAAACTCCTCCTTCATCGACCACATTAGAAATGCTCATGGTCGAACCAATAATTGAAGCCATGTTTATAGGCTGTCTTTTCATAGCAGAGCACATATTTAGAGACTGCCGTATATTCCAAGGCTCCAGTCGGCACCAACTGACGCACGATTTGCGGCATAAGTTCCGTATATTTGACTTCTAAAATCAACTTGTCAGGTGGTAAGACTGGCAAGCTAGGCAACTTAGCATCAAAAATATCAAAGGAACCGACTGCTGCTCGAACATCTGTATCGAAGGTTACCCGCACAGTTCCAGCATCCAGAATCCAAGGCTCTCGTTCGTAGTCCACAATGACGCGCGGACGCATCATATTGGTCACACATTCGATATAGAACTCACGCGCTAGAGAATGCGGGCTGTGCTTAAGAAAATCATAGTTACCCAGCAAGATATCCTCTACCTGAGCCCGCGTCAGAGGCGCACTTTCCTTGTAGATATAGGCACCGAATTTCTTCTTGCGTTCAAGTCGAATATAGTGGTCCTGATAATTGTAAATACGAATCCGATACTTCTTCCGCATCAGAACCCCTGCGTCTTTTTCTTCGTAGGCAGATTGCCAGTAATCATCAAAATAGAGACTCCGAATGGTATAGCTGCCACCCTTGACATGCTTGTCTAGGGCCAAAACGGGTGACAGGCGGCGCCGCAAGTTGTCTTGATCATGATAGGAAATCAGATACTTATTCTCATGCCGATAAGGCTCTCCTGGCGCTTGACTGTCTTCTTGCCAAGTCAAGCTTTGAGACTTGCCCCATAAGGTGTTTAATAACTTATTCTTCATAAACATCCTCACTAATCTTCCCATTTGACTGAATGAAGAAGCTCTTAACGCCGAAGTGTTTACCGACTTCTGTGACATAGTAGTCGAAGGCATGGCGTGTCTCGCCAGCTTCATTAGTAGCCGTCACACGGGCAAAATAGTGTCCTTTTTCTGGCATATCCAAAACCGTTTCAGACAAAGTAATACCCTCCTCAGTGTGGATGATTTCTTTAAATTCGAAATCCTTAGCAACCTCAACCTTATAGGTAATCTTTTGCCCATTCAAATCATAAGCCGCATCCCAACGAACCTTGAGTTTGCCATTCTCGTCCTTCTCAGGTATCCCGATAAAGAATGGCATAGGCTTCTTAAGGCTATCTAGATAGTCCTGATAGTTGCTCTCAATTTCCTTAGGAATGGCTGCCGCTACTTCATCATATTGACTAGGAGTCAATCCCAAGTGGGTGCTATCCGGCTCTTTGGTAACATAGGGTTTGACGGTTTCTTGGTACTTAGCCACTTCCTGGCTAAGGTAATCTGGATTTAGCTTGCCTTTCAAATCTTGAATGGCATCATCTAGCTCCTGACGGAAAGTGGCCGACTTGAGCGCACGTTGGAAGAGACGATTCCCCCAATAGTTGCTGATGCCAGACTCCCAGGAAGTCTTACCCGCAAACTTCTCAATTTCATATTCTTTCTTGAAGAAGGCCGAGTCGTGGTCCCAAGGAATGAAATACCAGCGCTGGCTATTCTGCGGACTGTAGAGATAGACATTTCGACTCTGTGTATCCGTGTTGCCAATGAGAATTTGAAAAGCCAACCAGTAGGTCAAATTTTCTCGATCAAAGTAAGTATCTAAGGTCTGATCAATGGGCCGATCTAAATCATTCACTGCCTGAAGCATCTCAATTAGCTTATGATGGTCACGATCCCCCTTAATTTCTAAGAGTTTCTCGAATGCAACCCGATCAAAATCGGGATCGTCTTCTAGCTTAATAGTATCTTCATATAGTAGGAATTCAAAGAAATTAACCTTATAGAGCTGAGCATTGCTATCAAGACCATGAGCCTTAAGGCCACTACCATTGAGTTGTTCGACTTGGGTATAGAGACCATAATCCACGAATTTGTCAGGCTCAGAGCCGTTTTCATCCTTGACATAGAGATGAACAAATTGTGTACGTAAGCCAATTAATTGAGGAATGCCCCGAATCAAGTCATAAGCTAATTTATTACGGAAACGTAGCCCATCTGTCTGGTGCTTATTGAGGTTGATGGTTCGCTGACCCTGCCAGCTCCCCTTATTCCTTTTGAGCTTAATCTTATAGTTTTTCTGTTGATTACGACTAGACGTCTGTCCCCGGACCTGAACAGTGGCATTAGGCACCGTCTCACTGTAGCCCAATTCCCCAGCCAAGGGACCTGTATCGTCACCTGCTTGCAAGAGGGCAGCCACTTGGTAACGTGGAACACCCCATTTCTCATAATCATAAACAGAGTAGGTATTAATCTCTTCCCAAGTATGGTTGGTATTCTCCGCTGCATCTCCCGATTTAATCGTTAGATAGAGCGTTTTGACTGATTGAGGATCTTCTTGGTAAAGCAACTCTTTATCGCGCAAATGGTAATTGTTTTCGGCAAATTCAACCGTCTTTTCTTGATTAGATAGCGACTGGTTACTGGTCTCCTCTTGCCCGCATGCTGCTATAAAGCATGAGGTTATAAGGCATAAAATCAGTAACCTTCCTTTAGGTTTTTTGAGAGGCACGAGACCCCACCCCTTTCAGATAGTCGTATAGCCGGCTGAAGAAACCATGGTGCACCACAAGTGTCATAGGTTGTGCACTCAGTGTATAGTACATTAATTTCTTGGTGAAGCGATCTAGGCGCCATAAGGCAATTAGGAAGAAAATTGCAGCAGCCATCAAAAAACCAAATCCAAGAAAGGCACGATTAAAGTATTGAGATACAAACGTTAGAAGTGGCGATGCAATTGCGAAGCTCGCTGCAGCAATCAAAGCACCCTTATAATCCGTAAAATATAACAAAATAGACAAGATAACGTTGGCAATGGCATAAATCCCGTAGCCTACGCATAAAATACGGAAATAACCTCGCATGAGGTCATTAATTCCCAAGGGTAAGACATCTAGGAGTGCATTTCCTGCTGATATGGCTAGAATCGTTACAAAAAGCTGCTTCCAAGCCAGTGCTATCAGTTCACGCATCATGACTGTCAACATCTCTTCTTCTGCTTCTTTAATGTCGGCCAAGGTCCCCTTCTCGTTAAATAAGCCATAGTAACGCTTATACTTAGGATAGAAATGCACCTCAGTCGCCAAGGCAAAATTAATCGTTGTCACCAGTATGGTCAAAAAGGCTAACAGAACCGGCACATCATAGACTTGAGAAGCAAAGAAAAGTCCCCTTACTGGACTTCCCCATGGCCCTAACCAGACCACAAGAATATGCCCAAAAATTCCGATATGCAGACAGAAGCCAATTAAGGCCAAATCAAAGAACTTATCAATCCATTTCAAGAAGAGAAAAGACTCATCTAGCATTCCTAAATCTAGAGGAAAATATCGTGACAAGAGATAAACAATCCCCAAAAACATGAGGCCATAACCTACACAGACGCTAAATAATAGAGAGGTCAAAACTGGCAACTTAAATGATAGTAGGCACCATCCTACTAAAAAGGTTACAAGACTGGCTGATAAAAAGGCTAGTAAAATTGCCTTGTAGTCCTTCAAGGCAGTCAAATATTGAACCCCATTCCAGACAAAAATCAACTCCATAAACAAGGTGAGATTAAGAACTAATTGCACTACTGTCACACCTGATAGGATTAATAATGGCCCATATAATAAGACGCCTATGCCAATCATAGTTGCAGAAGATCCCAAAAAAGAAGGTAAAAGATAGGCTTCCTTTTCCTCATATAACATGTCAGAAGCGAAGCGAGTCACCGCGTAAGAGAAAAATGAATTCACTGTCAAAGACGACAAAATAGCATAGGTAATCATACTAGTCAAATAGTTACTATCAGCACGATTAAGCCCCACACGATTTGCTAGATAGGAAATCCCAAAGATTAAAGTCCCTCCTAGGATCATAGGACCAGCATAGATTACGCCAGTATAGCCATATGCCTTAGCTCGAGAGAAGAGACCCTTTTGGTTAAAGACTTTCCTTAATTCAAATCCAATCCCTGCCATTAGACCTCCACCTCCTCGTACATCGCTAGATACCCCTTGAGCATCCGATCATATTGATAATAACGCTCGACACGTGCTCGGCCGATGGCCCCCATCTTTAATCGTCCTTCTTGGGACCGGCACATGAGTTCCATCGCATCGGCTAATCCTTTCTGATAAGTAGGAGGAACACAATAACCAGCTAAACCCAAATCATCGCCTGGGCCACCCTCTAATAATTCCCGGCAACAACCCACATCGGTCGTGACACAAGGACGGCCTGAGGCTAACGACTCCAAGACAGATAAAGGCTGGGCCTCCGAGATACTGGTCAGAATCGTAAAATCGAGATTTTCCATATAAGTTACAATATCTACCCGGCCAGTGAAGATAACATTATCCAACTGCATTTGCTTAACTAGGTCATAGCATTCTTGAGCATATTCCTCATCGTCCACGCCCCCCATAATATGGAGACGGACATTATCAAGACGGTTACTTAATTCGTAGAAAGCATAAAGCATGGTCTTAATGTCCTTGATAGGAGCCAAACGCACGACTGCTCCGATATCTACTCGTCCATCTGGAATTTTAGCCGGTACGGAAGAAAAGCGTTGGAAATCAATCCCATTTTCTACCACCCGACAACGGTCTGGATCACAACCTATCTCAATTTGGGTTAGACGAGCCTTGGTGAAAAGGCTAGATATAATTTGAGCCCGGCTATAAATAATGTCCGACAGCATATAGAAAAACTTAATCCAATGGTCCTTCATACTTGGCAAGACCCAGTTAGAGCGAATAATCTCCTCTTCTCGCTCACGGGTATAGATACCATGCTCTGTTAATAAAATTGGTCGATCGTAACGATATTGCCCTAACAGCGCCAGAATACCACTGTAACCTGTCGAAATAGCATGATAGACATCTGCCTGTGGTACTTCTTGACCTAGGAGATAGAAAACCGGTAAGAGCATAGACCGAATGGTGTGGAATACTTCTGCAAAGGCATTATAGGCATACTGCTCCTGACACATATCCACCATCATCTCCAGAAAACTCTCACTTTGCAAGAAATCAACTGGATTCAGCTGCTTATCTTGATAGAGGCGGCATAAAACCTCCCAATCTGGACGCCCAGTTTCCATAAGTTGTCTGAGAGCGTCTAACTCTTCTTTGCTGAAACGGTAATCAAAGAGTCGCTTACTTGGCGCTAATTGTAAGGCATCATCTAAGAAAACTTCATGAACTTCAACCACATTATCTAACATTTGGTAGACGAACTGGCCTTTTTCCTTAGCCTTAGCCCCAATCACCCAGAGTACAAATTCGTGTTGAGGCATATTTTGGATGTATTGATGCATCCAAGTTGAGACCCCACCATGGACATAAGGATAGCTTCCTTCTAAAATCAAACAAATTCTCATCCTTATTCCTCACTCCAGTCCATGGTTACTTTGGCCTGCGTTGCTTTCAGCAGATAGAGGTTCCCTGTTAAGTGCGTCAAAGTACCACCATTTACAGGACTTCCCACTTGGCCTTCATTGATACGTACAAAGAGGTAAACCTCATCATAGAAATGGTCAAATGTCCATTCTATTCCTGTAGCTGTACGTTCTTGCTTAGGAACTAAGGCCGAATAGCGTTGTATAGCACCTGATAGCTGGGAGCCTGTCAAATCTCTTAAATCAGGTGCAGACGACTTGAGCCAACTAATGTAGTGCTCTAGGTTACTTTTAAGCACAGCCCAACCCAACTCAGCCCCACGGTCCACATCTAAGGTATCATCTGGATGGATAAAGTGACTGTTGACAAAATGCATGTTCAGTTCAGAGAATGCAGCCAACTGCATAAAATCGTCTAGCATCCCACCCGAAATAATCCGTGGCTGCTCGACCATGCCATCTGACGCCCATTCAAATTCTTGGTCATAGGCGAAATCACCAGGGAAATAGTTACTAGCTATCGTTTTAATTTCTGGAATTTCCTCCACCAATACCTTGCGCCCTTCCGCCGATAGAACATTGGAAGGTGGTACATAGACTGACTTCTCTACATTAGGAAAAAGTTCTTCGTTAAAACGCACTAACTCTTTCATAGCTGATACCATAGCTGATTCTTCCCAAGTATGATAAGAATATACATCTTTATAGTCCAGTGACTTAGGAGATAAAGGCTGGTGATTATAACCATGGTAGCCAATTTCTCCACCTGATCTTAGGAGCATATTACCAAAATAAACGAAACGAGAAATATCATCTTGGCCGTGAACATTCCCTGATGTGTCATCTTCATAGTTTTCAATGGTTGCTCCGGTATATTTAATCCCATACTTATCGACAAAACTCAGCATATCTACCCACCAAATATTGGTATAGAAATCAGCAACATTGAGGTTATAGTCCCGTTTAACATACTTGCCATCACCACTTGGAACTGGCGCAGGGAAATCATCTAAGTAGAAGACCGAACCATTAATAACAGGATAACTAGCCACCTTACCCAAAAGATTATAGGAAGCTGCATAGAGTCCCCGAGTTACCTTGTTATAGATACCAAAGTTATCGATGACAAACTTGCCCTTGCCATAGGCATGTTCCCAAATTAAAGGCAAGACACCAGGACCTTCCTTACGACTAACGTGAACCTTGGCCTTTTCAGACAAGTCAACTTTGAGTGCAGAATCAAATGGTTCTTCGATAATATACTCACGTCCCCCTCCAATCATGAAGTCCGGTTCGATATAGAGCTTGTCTACAAGACCATGCTCAGCTTGTGATTGTTTAATCCCCAAAGCTTGCTCGATTAGAGACAGATGACTGGATTTTTGAAGTGTTAGGGCAAATTGAACATAGCCCCCCGACTCAACCCAATCACGTAGGGCAATTAATTCTTGGTCTAAATCATCAAGTTGCGAAACAAGCATTACAACCTTCTCGTAACTCTTGACATCAGGAAAAGATTCCGTGGCTATATCAATTAAATTATAGCCTACTTTCATATCCTTAAAAATTTGTTGAAACTGTTCTTTAGCCAACATACTCGATGGGTCACGACTGTCCGTTACCACAAGGGTATTGACTGGTACTTGTGATTGAGCCTGATTGGCAGTCACTACTGCTCCTGTAAGATAGGTATAGGCTTGTTCTGGAATTTGATAGCCTATCCCTTGCCGCTCAATAAATAAGGCTACAGCTAATCCCAGAAAACCAATAAATACTAAGAAAATCCCCCAATACCGAAATTGTTTCCATCCTTTCATAGTGTCCCCCTCCCCTACTACACTTGTTGCCGCCAAAAATGAATTACCTGACGATTATGGCGTGAAAAATATACACGACAAGTGTCAATATCTTGAAAAAATTGTTGTAAGCCTAATCGATCGCCTTGAGCGACTAAGGCTTGAAATTGAAACATGCGGTAAGACTCATCAGTTGGCCAATTAATCTGGCAGTATTCTAGAACTTGCCGCACGCGTTGTTCTTCCCCTAAAGCTAAGTACTGCTTCCCCAAACGGATATAGTCGTTAAGCTCGTGACTAAGTGCCACCTTACGTCGTAATAAATCAATATACTGATGTCGAGAACTCTCAGCAAATTTGCCAGCTACTAAACCAGACATCAAATAATCCTCTAAAACTAAACAAAGTTCTTCCAAAATGGCAAGATTATCAGGTTGCTTAGCTAATTCTTCTTTAAGTTGATGCACTTTGAGGTCATAGTCTTTGTGTAATTCCGCTAACATAACCGTTGCGTAATGGACCACTTCAACATCCTCATTCATTCGTGCTTCTTGTAACAAGGCCACTACATTGCTTGGTTGGTCTTTAAGCATACTCATCATCAATTCGCGTTTAGTAATCGAATCATTGAGTAATAATGCCTCTTCAATCGGCACCCACTGCCTGACATCTTCAGACGCTCGAAGATCAACGGAGTCTGCCTCCTCGACTTCTGCTTCTAACACTTGGTCCTCTAGTTCTAAAACATCCTCTTGACCTATTTCTATTTCCTGAATTCTTGATTGTTTAGACATCAACCAATAGGCAATGGCTACCGCCACAGGCCCCAAATAGGGAAGTATGAAAATGGGTATCCACAAAATAGGATTGATTGAAACTTTACGAGCAAGCATCTGCCGATAGAGAATATAGGCAAAAATTATATGCCCTAGCAATAATACAAGCAGTACCAAAGTCGGTAGCATGGATTTATCCCCCTTATTTTATTGGTTATTAGTGATTTCCAATGCATGCTGGAGTGACATTTCAATTAAACCAAAAATAACACGAAGTTGATTATATTGCGCCACATCCATGGGGTCTAGTTGACGCTCTAACAAACCTATTACAATAACGAGTTGGTCCTGATAACGTAATCCCGCCACGTAATGTGGCAAACTAGGATCAAGTTGCCGGTTCAACCAAAGTTCACCTGCCATCAGAGGCTCAGCTAATGGTCCTAAAGGTCCCTCTAAGAGAGGACTTGCCAGTGCTTGACTTAGATTAGGAACAGGCGCTAGTTGGTTGGTTCCTGATACCTGATAGAAGACCAAGGCCAATGGGTCTACTAATTCAACCAAGAGCTCTTGAGCCACTTTAAGAACTCCTTCAGGAGTTGACTGGTTCAGTCGTTCTACCCAATTGTATAGGCGTCCATAGGAATCACGACAGCCCATAATTTGCTTTTTCAACATGGCCTTATCAAGTAGCATATCACGATAGAGTTGCCGAATTAGATGACTTTTATCACGTAGCAGCTGGTTCTCTCGCGATAAAACTGCTTTATCATGCAAGGTTTCAGCCCGTAAACGCCCAACCATTGCACCAGTTACTAGGTAGACAACAAAAGGAACCCAGTTAAGCGGGTCATAGAAGAGTGTGATCCAGTTGTTCCCAGAGGTCACATAAATATAGAGCAGGGCCAAAATCGATAAACTAGCCGATAAGAGCCCCATCCCAATTCCTCCAGTCATAGCCATGATGACAATATAGAGCAAGCGAACGTCAACTGCTCGGAATTGTTGCTGATTTCTTAAGATAAGGGAGACAAGTTCTGATAATAGGAAGAGAAGAAATACTTCGATAATCCGCACTAGGGTTGGGTGTAACCCCATCCAGCTCTTCAAGTCTTGCCACCATCCGAGCAAAGATGACTTTCCTTGACCAAGGTAGCGCTCTTTTAAGATAGTTTGCCAATCCTCTAAAGGGTTAAATTGAGGAAACCATCCATAACGTGTTCGGAGCGAAGCAGTCATAGAATCGGGCTGCTCTACTTGTTGAAGCTTTCCTTTAGTAAAACTGATGGAAGGATCTGGTTGTAACTGATACATGGTAAGAGCTAAATCTTGATAGGTCAGTTTAAAACTATTAGATACAATCAATAGCTCTGACTCATCTGTCCAATCGTCCAAGACTTTATAAAGTAAGCGACCTAAATCATCCATCTGTAAGAAGAAAAAGTCACTGTCACGATTCTCCTTGAAGCGTGCTGCTTTTCCAGCCGCCCACTGGCTAAATATCTGATCGATATAAGGCGGTAAAGTCTGATCTGAATAGAGATATGGTAAGCGAATTACCTTGATTGACATGCCATGCTCTTTTCCTTCATAGAGGCAAAGTTGCTCGTAGCTTTGTGCCAGTTGTGTTTCTAGCTGTTGATTTTGATAGCCTGACTGCGGTCCAGACAAATAGCAAAAGCGACTGATGCGATAGCTCTGACAAGCCGTAAGGAGTTGCTGAAGTGCCTCCCCTTCGCCAACTTCCTGTGACCGAAGCGTAAGAAAATTAGAGAAGAAAACCACTTGGTTAATCTCATACATTTCGCAAACCTCTTCTAAGGCCCAATCTCTTTGCTCCATGGATAAGACCGTTACACCTTGCCGATAAGATGTCTTCAAGTCGCAGGGTCCAAGAATAATTACACGCCCTTCCGGAAAAGCTTCTTGGATAAATTCTCGCGTCAGGTAACTTGTGTTCCCTGTTACAAGTATATTCATAGTTATTGTTTACCCCCAATTATATTTCTTGCCTAGTAAAAGTAGTTTGCCCTCATTTTTAATGCCCTAGAAAATGTCTAATAATTTAAGATAGAAATAGAAATGAAATTTCTGAAGTTGCCAAGGAATTTCAAAATAAAACTCCAAATTAGTATATATAACCCTTTTTGCCACTACTCCCCTAAGATTGGCACTATTATAACACTATACAAATCTAGGTCAAAGGTTATCTCATTTTGCTAGAATGCCGTTACCAAATCGTAATGATTCTGTAACATAAGTCGATGGTTTTTTGGTCTTTCCCTCACAATTTCCGACCTGGCCCCTTTTTCTCCAAAATTAAAAGAAATCCTATTTAGGATATTTTGACAAAAACTTTGGTCAAGTATAAATAGACAAAATTTCCCAATACTCGTCTATTTAGATAAAATTATAGCGCGCTTATATAAGACAATAACTTGATGAAAGCACTTATATTACTTTTGTCTTCTTAATAAGTGAGAATTCTAAATTAAAACTATCCTTTACAAGATACTAGGCTATCTATCCAAGACCTTCATGACCTTTAAATCAAGACAAATTCTTCTAGTATTTTCCGTCAACTACCCTAAGTATTCACAAGAACTTTTGAAGTCAGATAAAAGATAGAATCACAAATATTTTGAAGATACATTGATAATACTGATAATGTTTGTTAAATCACCCACCTAAAACAATAATGACACACTATAAATTCACAAACTTTCCCTTACATGCAAAAAAAGAACCCCCAACCGTCCAAAGACGATTGATGGTTCTTTTCATGTTTCGGTATGTTAGCGCCCGCGCTCTTTGATACGTGCAGCCTTACCAGACAAGGCACGGATGTAGTAGAGCTTAGCACGACGTACGCGACCTTTACGAACAACTTCGATTTTAGCAACACGTGGAGTGTGTACTGGGAAAGTACGTTCAACCCCTACACCGTTCGAAATTTTACGAACTGTGTAAGTTTCGCTGATGCCTGCACCGCGACGCTTGATTACTAACCCTTCGAAGATTTGGATACGTTCGCGTGAACCTTCGACAACCTTAGCGTGTACACGTACAGTGTCACCAGGGCGGAACTCAGGAATATCGCTACGTAATTGAGCTGAGGTAATTTTTTCAATCACTTTACTCATGTTTTTTTCTCCTCTCGACTAACACTCATAACTAGCCCTAGGGCTTAGCCAGCGGAATATTGTGATATCTGCGGTTTTTCACCACTTCTAGTATTATACCAAACTCTGCCTATTTGTAAAGCCTAATTGACATTTTTTTCGGCCTGAATTTCAGCTAGCCACTTGCGCTCTTCTTTGGACAAATCGGCATGTTCAAGTAGATCCGGACGACGCTCCAAAGTCCGGCGGATGGCTTCCTTGCCCTGCCACTGGCGAATCTTATCATGATGGCCACTGAAGAGTACCTCTGGCACCTCCATGCCACGAAAATCTCGTGGGCGGGTATACTGAGGATGCTCTAGGAGTGAACGTTGATGGGATTCGCCCACAATAGACTCCGCATTACCTAAGACTTCAGGAATCAAACGCACAGTGGCATCGATCATAATCATGGCCGGCAGTTCCCCATTGGTTAAGACATAATCTCCCAGTGAAACTTCATCGGTCACAAAAGATCTCACCCGTTCGTCAAAGCCTTCATAGTGGCCACAAATAAAGACCAACTGCTCTGCTTGAGACCATTCCTGGGCCAAACTCTGACTAAATGGCACCCCGGTTGGATCCATCAGGATAATGCGGGCATTTTCCTTGGGCGCGATATGTTCCAGCATATGAACAATGGGATCTACCCGCAGCAGCATGCCTGCCCCACCGCCAAAGGGATAATCATCCACATGGCCATGCTTATTCACCGCAAAGTCCCGGAAGTTATGGGTTTGAAAGTCAATCAATCCCTTGGCTTGAGCTTGCCCCATCAGAGAATGATGCATGGGCTCAAACATCTCAGGGAAGAGGGTCAAGACATCAAGCTTCATCGTCAATCAGCCCTTCCATTAGTTCAACCTTAACCTGTCCAGCTTCCAAGTCAACGGCTTTGACTACATCGCCAATAAAAGGAATTAAGGCGTCTTTGGCCTTGGGAATATTACGTTGGACCACAAAGACATCATTAGAACCTAGCTGAAGAATTTCCTTAATCTTCCCAAGGGTCTTGCCTTCTAGGGTGACAACCTCCAAGCCCAAGAGTTGATGATGATAGTAACTATCCTCTTCTAACTCATCCTGCTCACTCTCATCAATGGCCAGCCAGCAGCCTTTGAAGCCTTCGACCTGGTTGATATTGTCGTAACCAACAAAACTAATGAGCCAAGTCCCCTTATGGATGGCTGCCTTAGCAACTTGAACACTAGCTAACGGTTGGGAATTCAAATCCTTCAGAATATAGAGGGTCTTGCCAGTTGCAAAGCGCTCCTCTGGAAAGTCAGTATCGGCAATTAGTTTGAGTTGACCCCGAATCCCGAAGGTATTCACAATTCGGGCTACACGATAATAAGTCATACTTGTCCTCCTTTTATGCCTAATAAAAATCAGGCCTACCCTCTCAGTATACCATGAAAGGGAGCCTGATTCTAGTTGTCTTAACGACGACCCGCCGCTTGTTTAAGGGCCATATATTCGTCCTTATGGTCAAATCCGACTAGCATTTGAGGATAGCTTGAATCCAGATATTCCATCAGTCGATTTAACTTGGCTTCAGTATCTTTAACTGTGTGTTTAGCTGGGAAGACAGCTAAGCGTTTGAAGTCTTTGGTATGGAGATAGACCACAAACTTGACGGACTTGTAGAGGTTAAAGCGTCTGGTTTCCTTGTAGACATAGCTATAGATAATGTCACGCAAGTCCACAATGGCATTCTTACGCCCCATGACAATCAATTGATCCTTATAGACATAGACGCCCAAATGCTTCTCGTAGTAGGTCGCACCCTTACGTAAGGCTTGTTCATCTTGACCTAGCTCAGGGAAGGTTACTAAAAGTTGTTCGTAGAAGCGTTTATTATCTAGATAACGGAAGACAGCATAGGCTAGGAAACCTAAGCCTACTAAGGCAGTCCCTGCAGTCATAATGGTACCAGTACTTTCAACATTAGCAACACTGGTCAGGTTGAGTTTCTTAATTTCAAACGCTTTGTTGTCCGCCACTCCAGGCTCTTGCTTTTCGAGTGATTGTCTAATGTTTTGGAGGGAAAGGCTACTGAGCTCCTTAACTTCCCCCATAATCGTAATAGGGTTAGTCTCTAGGGTGCCCTTTCTTTGCGCTTCTTCTAACTTTTTGATAATGGCTAAATCAGGTTTAGCCTCCGTCACTAGAAGGCTCTTATCATCCGCCACAACAAAGGTTTGTTCTTTCTCATGCTTGGTAGCTTCAATTCTGTAAAAAGCTTTTACTGCAAAGGTGGTCTTGCTACTCTTAGTGGTTGCACGCGTTTTAGGATAAACATAACCTTCACTGGCTAACTTGTCAGGTGTCGATTGAGTCGCCACATATTGGAAGAAGCCGGCCGCACTTAAGAGTAACAAACCATAAATCACAAGACTAATCACTCCACGCTTAAAGTTGGGTTTCATAGAATTCCTTCTTTCTAGTTATTATTCGTTACTTTATTATAACGAACTGCCTTTTCCTTGTCTAGCCAACTCCTAGATAGCTAAACGCTCATCAGCTAGCAGGATATGAGGATAGTGTTTTTCAAGACAGGCCATCAGACCTTCTAGGAAGGCACGCGCCTCCTTCTCTGGACAGGGACGAAGTTTAACTGTTTCAAACTGATCTCGGTCATAATAGAGGATTAGCCGGCTCTTCAAGCGGCCATTGTTGCTTTCATTGTTCAGATTTAAGCCCAATACCGTGCTAAGATCAATCAAGCGCTCCTTAGCTCCTAAGACAAGGAGATAGTCACGGTAAAGATAGAGCCCCAGTTGCTTAGACTTAAACTGGCTCTGACTCACTAGCAAATCCTGATCCTCTGCTAACTCTGGCAAGGCTTGGTAAACTTGGCTCCAAAAACGTCGCATGGCACTATAGCGATAGGCTGTGAAGCCCAATACCGCCAGCGCTAAAGCAAAGAAGATATAGCTGACTAACTTCATGGATTGAATATAGGTTTCCGCCTTGTCTTGATTAAGCAAGGTCCCACTTATAAAAACGCGATTGCCCGTCTTATTGGTGACATAGCTTTCGATTGATTGTAGAAATTCTTTACTCTTGTCACTGTCATCTACCATGGCCATGACATAATGGGGCTCATTTGCTAGTTGCCCCTGGTCACTTTTTTCTTTGAGTAGGGAAAGAAGAGAGGAGTCATCTCGGAACAAAATCGGAATATCCAGTCCCCCATCACTAACGAGGAAAAGACTCATTCCGGTCTTATCATCGCGATAGACAATCTTACCTCGCTCCTTTACCACATTGCTAACGGCGGAGACATAAGTGATTCTGGTTACTGGGACAGCAGTCAAACGGCTGACTCTAGAGACATTGGGATAGACCAAGCCTTGGGAACGGAGACTATTAGTGCTTGTCCCTTGGCTAATAAAGGCAAGGCCACCCCCAATTAATAGGCAGATAGACGCCACGATTAAATAAGGCAGGAGCTTCATTAATTTATATTTTTTCATAGTTTGCCTCCCTCACAGTTACTAAGTCTATTATATAAGATTGCCCCCCTTATCACCACTATCAAAAAGGACCAGGTTACCCCAGTCCTTTGCTTAGTCACATATGGCCTAGCCACGTGCTTGACGTTTTAATTCTTTATAATCGGTCGCATGTTGTACGCCTACCAACATAGATGGATAAGCCTCTTGCAAGTAAACCATGAGACGGTCTAACATAGATTGCGTGAAGTCTCTTTGATAGCGACGCGGTTTGACCACAAGACGACGGAATTGGTTATTATGCAAGTGGACTTGGAAGGTAACCACTGAATTATTAGTTTGACGAACTGCATAAGTATAGATGATTTGGGTCAAGTCGATGATGCGATCATTAGCCCCAATCACTACCAAGTGATTCTTGTAGACATAGAGACCTAATTCAGGACTGTGGAAATCGCTGTCGGTCACTAATTTATCCAGGTCTTGCGCTAATTCTGGGAAGTGATCATACAAGGTATTGTAGAACTTGGTGTTTTGCCAGTATTTCCAGAGAGCGGTAAGTAGCAATAATAGAACCGCTGCGCCTAAGGCGTAGCCAGCGAAATGCATGATCTTGAGGCGGCTTTCAGCTTCAGCCACATCTAAGAGTGCTGAATCATCAAAACGTGACTTCTCATTAGAATCAACTTTACCGCGTTCGATTACTTTTTCTGCAATTCTTAAGTCATCCGAGCCTTTTGAGGCAAAGGCCAAGACATTTAGGGGATTAGATTCTAGTTTCCCAGCCTCTGCTCGCTCCTTTATGATTTTGGCAATATTTGAATCTACATTTAGTAGAACTGGGAAAGCCCGCTCACCATCAGAGGCCAAGCAAGCAACCAATCCGGTATTGTTGTCCTCTGAAACCACTACCCCATTCTTTTTATGTGTAATCGAAACGTTTGAAACAGGAATAATTTCCTTAATGGTGACTGCAGTATGCCCTGTCAAAGCTTCGGTCTTAGGGTAGACCAGGCCTTGTTCTACAAATTGATCTGCACTTGAATTCTGACTCTTGTAGAAGAGGAAGCCACCTAGAGCCGCGCAAATCATGGCAAAAATTAAATAAGGCCAAACATTGCGTAGATTATTACGTTTCATAACTTACCTTCTTTCTTAAATGATAAATTCATTATACCCTTTTTAGAAGTCAGTGTGAAGCAATTACAGTCAAAAAAGAGCCAGCCCTAAGGCTGACTCTCCCGGTGAGGGCTTATTAAAAACCTGCAGCATTTTTCAATGCTTGGTATTCTGGTGCATGATCAGCACCCACTAGAATATTAGGGTAGTTTTGATCTACGAAGTAAGTAAAGGCATTAATTTCATCGTCATAGGTCTTCTTAGAGCCACCCAATGTGCTAAGAACATGTTTCTTGAAGTTCTTATCATAGGCTTCAACCGTATAGTTGACATGGCTAGCAATCCCCTGTTGAATGGTTTGTTTGATTGCCACTAAGTAGAGGATATCCTTGGCAGGCACAAAGGTATTGCGTTGCGCCAAAGCAATGAGATAATCCTTGTAGACATAGAGGCCACGCTTGCTGTCAGCATATTGGCCACCTGATACTAAGAGATCCAAGTTACCTTCCAATTCTGGGAATTGAGCGTAGAGTTCACGATAGGCTTTCTTACGACGGGATACATTGAAGGCAAAGAGTCCGATGAAGAACAAGGCCAGCGCGCCAAAGCCATAAGCACCATACAGGAGCATTTGCGCACTCGACTTATGTTTTTTGACATCGACGACAAAGGAACCCTCTAATGAAGACTGAGCTTCAGCCGCAAGTGATTGACGAATTTTAGAGATGTTATCCTTAGCAGCAGAACTGCGATCTTTTTCACCAGCTACTAGAACAGGATTGCTAACTAGTAAGCCTTTTTCTTGACTTGCCAAGGCAGACTTAATGTCAGCATCATCCTTATCCGCAATGAGGCCAAGAACTTTATTACCCGATATAACCAAGTACATAGCAGCCTTGTCATCGTTCTTAATATTGCCAATTTCTTCAATGATTTCGATTTTAATCGCCACGTTTTGGCCAAAATCGTTTGGATAGAGGCCACCCCGATCCACAACATACTGCGGGCTACTTGCAATCCCACCTATAAACCACATTACAATAGCAAATCCACCAAATAAAACGGTGAGAAAAACGGTTACCCAAAGGCCACGTAAGTTCTTTTCCTTCATAGCTGACCTTCTTTCTACTTTAGTATAGCTATATTATAAACCCTTTTCATTTATTTGTACAGCTATTTTCAAACTATTTTTTACTTAATAAGGAATATCCCTTAATGAAAGCTCCGAGCTTAATAAAGAAAGGCTCTGAGACATCCTCCCCTACTAAAAAAGACGCCTCAAAGGCGTCATAGGCTTATTTAGAAGCGATTTGCAAGTCAGGATAACGTTGGCCTATGACAACTAGGAAGGTCTCCAAGTCTTCCGTCAGAGTTTTCTTACGACCATGGTAGGCTCTAAAGGTATGGAATTGCCCCTTCACATCTCGCGCTCGGAAGAAGTAGTTGACTTGTTTGACCCCGTAACGGCCTTGCGAAACGATCTTATTCAAGGTCAAAGAGGCTAGCTCGTTTATAGGCAGAACGGCCATACGCAGCCCCAAGCAAATCAAACTGTCTTTGTAGAGGTAGAGGCCACGATAGTCATCTGCATAGTCACTGGCTACTTGCAAGTGGTCAAGCTGGCCCTTGAGTTCAGGGAAATATTCATAGAGACGATTATAGAATTGACGTCGACGGTAGCGATTGAACAAGCCCCATAAGATACACATGAGACTGGCTGCTGTAAAACCATAAGCTAGCCAATGAATGGTCCTTTGTGACTGACGATAGTCTTTCATGTTGACCAGATATTCCGTCCATAGCTGATCACGGTATGGAAGACCCGTTTCACTATTATCTGCCATCGTATCTAAGAGTTTCTTGGCCGCGTCACTCTTATCCACTTCCCCAATCAGCTTGGCAGGCTCATTGAGCAAGGCGCCATAGGTCTTGAGACGAGCTGAGGCGACATCCGGATCATCTTTGCTAGCGACCAAGACTAGGTAAGGCTTATCTGTTACCTTAGCGGCTGAGACAAGGTAGATGGCCACATTATCCTCTTCGGCCAAGAGAAAGATCGACTCTGCTTCTACCACTACATGCTTGCTCGAGCTTTCTGGGAAAGGTTCCTGGCCTGCCAAAAGAGCTTGGGGTTGGGTCGCAAAGAGGGCCAGATAAGCAAAGAACGTAAAAATTAATAAGAACAGCAAGAGTCCACTACCGGCCCATGTCCGCCAACCATATACTTCTTTAAGCTTTTTTCTTTCTTCTTTCTTCACCGATTTCCTCCTAATGAATATAGAAAAACGCCCCTAAGGGCGCTTGATTATTCTGCTGAACTTTCTTCCGCATGGTCAGCAATGACAATGCGTGACCGCTTGCGACCACGAGTCTTAACGCTGTAGACGATAGTCCGGATGGCGCGGGCTACACGACCCTTCTTACCAATCACACGACCTACATCTTGCGGATTCAAGTGCAAATGATACTCCATGAAGTCATCGGTCTCTACTTGTTCCACACCAAAATCTTCTGGGTGGTCCAAGAGCGGCTTCACGATTGCAGTAATTAATGCTTCAATATTTACCATATCTCATCATCCTTTATCTAGAACACTGCTCGAGACTATTTGCTTTCGTGGAATTTCTTCATGATGCCTTTTGAAGACAAGAGGTTACGCACAGTGTCAGATGGTTGCGCACCATTTGATAACCATTTCAATGCGAGTTCTTCTTCAACTTCTAAAGTAGCTGGGTTAGTTAATGGGTTGTAGTGACCGATTTTCTCGATGATACGACCATCACGTGGAGAACGTGAGTCAGCAACAACGATACGGTAGAAAGGTGCTTTCTTAGAACCCATACGTTTCAAACGAATTTTAACTGCCATGTTAATTTCACCTCCTCAATTGATTACAGACCCTAGTCTAACATATAAAAAAGCATCTGTAAAGTATTTTTACTTTACAGATGCGAAAATTTTGTTTACTTAGCTAAACCTTCTGAGATCTTATCTAAGTTATACTTCATCATAGAGTAGTAGCTGTCGCCTTCTTGGCCTTCTTCAGCAATAGAGTCAGTGAAGATTTTAGCGTAGATCGGAATACCGGTCTCGCTAGAGATGGTCTTCATTGGACGGTCATCTACACTTGATTCTACGAAGAGAGCTGATACCTTAGAACCTTTGAGCTTCTTAACCAAATTACGAATTTGGTCAGGTGTGCCTTCTTCTTCGGTGTTAATTTCCCAGATGTAAGCTGATGGTACATTGTAGGCTTTAGAGAAGTACTTGAAGCAGCCTTCGCTAGTGACGATCATTTTCTTCTCTTCCGGAATAGCATCAAACTTAGTTTTAGCTTCCTTGTCCAAAGCTTCTAACTTGGCAACATAATCATCCAAGTTCTTTTGGTAGAAGTCCTTGTTGCTTGGATCTTTTTCAATCAGGTGTTTAGCAATGTTTTTAGCGTAAATTACCCCATTTTCCAAGTTCAACCAAGCATGAGGGTCTTCCTTACCGGTCTCGCCCTCACCTTCCAAGTGAATGACTTCTACGCCTTCGCTGACTGCGAAGTAGTCTTTGTTTTCCACTCGTTTGGCGTTTTGAACCAATTTAGTGAACCAAGCATTGCCCCCAGTTTCCAAGTTAATGCCGTTGTAGAAAATTAAATCAGCTTGGGTAGTCTTCTTAATATCGTCAGGTAGTGGTTCATATTCATGAGGGTCTTGACCTACCGGAACGATGGAGTGAAGATCGATTTTATCACCTGCGATGTTCTTGGTGATATCGGCGATAATGGAGTTGGTTGCGACAACTTTGAGTTTTTTATCTTGGGCGCTCACGCTTGGTACCAAACAAAACAATACCGTTAAGAGTGCCACTAATTTCATTAGCTTGTGTTTCATTTGCGTAAAACCCGCTTTCTAAAGAATTGTTGTTTTGGAGAGATGAAGAAGCTAATCGCGAAAATCACAGCTGAGGTGAGTACAATGCTGGAGCCGGCCGCCACGTTGAAGCTAGTCCCCAGGAAGAGACCTAATACTGAAGTCACAGCCCCCAAGGTCGATGAGAGGAGAATCATAGACTTAAGGCTATTGACGTAGAGATAGGCAGTGGCAGCAGGTGTAATGAGCATGGCCACAATCAGGATGGTTCCGACACTTTGCATAGCCGTTACAGACACTAAGGTCAAGAGAATCATTAAGAGGTAGTGGTAGAAGTTAACCTTCATACCCATGGCTTTAGCCATTTGCGGGTCGAAGGACGTAATCAGCAACTCCTTGAAGAAGAGGATGATGACAATCAGCACTGCTACGGAAACCCAAATGGTAATCCACTTGTCTGAATCTTGAACCGCTAAGATATTCCCGAAGAGAATATGGAAGAGGTCTGTTGAACTCCGGGCCAAACCAATCAGGATGACCCCCAAGGCCAAGAAGGAGGAGAAGGTAATCCCGATAGCCGTGTCCCCCTTGATAATAGAATTTCCTCGAATGAAGGTGATAATCATGGAGGCAAATAGCCCAAAGACAATAGCCCCTACGAAGAAATTAATCCCCAAGATGAAGGACAAGGCGACCCCTGGTAATACTGCATGAGAGATCGCATCCCCCATCAGGGACATCCCTCTTAAGATGATAAAACACCCTACAGCCCCTGAGACAATCCCAATGACAATGGCGGTGACTAGCGCATTCTGCATATAATGCAGGGTTGTCACATTCTCAATAAAGTCATGAATCAAGGTCATACTAGGTCACCTCCCGCACCAAAATAGACGCTGTCACCATAGGCGGCCTTCATATTTTGGTCATTAAATACCTGCTCAGTAGGCCCTACAGCAATCAGTTGCTTATTGATGATAATCAACTGATCGAAGTAACGCCGTACCTTATGCAAATCATGATGGACAATCAAGACGGTCTTGCCTTGGTTCTTGAGGTCCTTCAAGATTTTCATAATAATCTCTTCACTGACCGAATCAATCCCAGTAAAGGGCTCGTCCAAGAAGATGTAATCTGCTTCTTGAACCAGACAGCGCGCCATCAGAACGCGTTGGAACTGTCCACCCGAAAGGGCTGAGATTTGTCGGTTAGCGAAGTCACTCAAGCCAACTTGGGCGAGCGCTTTTTCAACTTTATTCCATTCTTTCTTGCTTACCTTGCGGAAAATACCGAGATTACTATACGTGCCTAAGGAGACACATTCTTTGACCTTAATTGGAAAGTTGAAATCAATGTCGCTCTTTTGGCCGACGTAAGCTACTTTCTTCAGCATCTTCGTGGCAGGCACCCCGTCCAGAAACACCTGGCCGTCATGGTCTACCATATTTAAGATTGATTTGACAAAAGTAGATTTACCAGCACCGTTGGGCCCAATAATGCCGGTAATGGTCGGACCTGCTAATTCTAGGTTAACCCCTTCCAAAGCGACCACTTGATTGTCATAACTGACCGTTAGATCCTGTGTCTTAATCACATGAATCATCTCCTCTCTTACCGCTAATTATATTGTACAACAGAGAAAAGATTAGGTCAACCTAAAATGTTTAGGTTTGCAAAAATTTTTCTTGCGATTTCAGGTTTAGGGGCTTTTAGCTTTCAAACTTATGTTTATCTATGGAGATAGGCGATTTTCATGACTAGTTCATTATATCGGTTTCTTGTTGGCAGTGATATTAATTTTGGCCACTGCATTTGAGACACCCACCAAAAAATTAATGGCGAAAATTTTTCAAGCGGCATAATAAAAAACCCCGCCCTTTTCAAAGGACAGGAGCCGAAATGTTAGGATAGGATTAAGTCCACCAGTTCTTGGGCGGTGACTGGCCCAAAATAATGAGCCAAGTCTTGTTTAGATAGGACTGTTAATAAATCTTGCTTGGTAACAGGTGTGCCTAGCAAGGCTTCTTCAATATCTTGGATGGCCCCTTTACCGAAGAAATCACCATAAATGCGACATTTGCTAATGCGACCAGCCTCAACTTCTAGGCTGAACTCTACAGTCCCGATTCCCAGATGAGCGTCGCGATTATAGCTATAACGTGGTGAATTGCCATAGTTCCATTCCCAGTTGCGATACTTAGAATCCGCCAAGGCCTCAATGGCTTGCCAATCTTCCTCAGTCAGTTGGTAACGCTTGGCTTGATCAATGGAATCAATCCCCATTAGACGGCAAATGACCTCATCCTTAAACTGATCAATGGTCATATGACGATAGGGCTCATCCAAGAGTTCACGCAAGCCCATCACCCGGCTGCGCACCGATTTAATCCCTTTAGAATCAATTTTCTTACGGTTAGGATTGAGCACTTCCACCATGGCTTCATAATCGACATCTAATAGGAGGGAATGACCACCATAAATCTTGCCAGCTACCATGGTCATGGCAGCACCTGATACCTTTTTGCCAAGCGCCGTCAAGTCGTTACGACCACTTTGCTCGACCTCACTTGCCCCCATATCATGTAAGAGTTTGACAACGGGTGCGTAAAAACGTTGATAGTTACCATAGATGTTGGTGTCGCCTGGCATAATATAGCAGACATTGACGGCCCCCTGGTCACAGTAGACTGCCCCACCGCCCGTGTCACGACGGACTAGCTGAATATCGTGTTCCTTAAGGTAGTCGTGATTGACTTCCACTTCTGCGTTCTGGAAGCGACCGATTTCCACCTTAGGCTTACAGTAATATGGGAAAAGAATGGTCTCGTCTAAGTCTAAATGATTAAGAACATAGACCTGCATAGCCAGCGTTAAGGCTCCATCAGGCAGATATTGGCCATTGCGAATAGGTTCAATTAGATACATGTGATCCTCCTAAGCTTGATTAGCTGCAGCCGCACAGGCCAACAAGAGGTCTTTACTGTCTTGAGACAGCCAGACCGTCCGGTCTTGAATGGCGCGTGGCATGCGATATTGTTTTTGATTTAAGGCCACCAAGATGGCATTCGGATTGGCCATCACCGCTTGGTGGAAAGGTTGCTTAATAAATTGTGGTGTGGTAAAACCTACCCCGATTTCAAGATAGAGAACCCTGTCTCCTTCATGGCTGGCTAAGAAATTCTTGTAGCGTCCCAATTGGGCTATAAAGTCCCCATCTTCCACCATGCCCTTTTCAGCATTTCGCTTGTTGATTTCTAGCGGTGCCCCGCACTTAGGACAGAGCGGAATATCTTCATAGGCCACCTGACCTTGGACTTGGTGCTGAGCCAGATGGCGAATCAGCGCATCATCCCGATAGGTCTGAGCATGGCAATGGCGACTGCACTGCATCAGGCCGTACTCCCCTTGGATATGAAAGACCTTATTAGGATCATAATCAGCCACCCAGAAGGCATTATCGGCATTGGTCGTAATGATATGGTAGTCCTTGTCCTTGAGCAAGTCTTTAAGAGCCAAGTAAGAAGGCCCCACGGGCTGATCCAGGTAGTTGAGGCAGACAAAGCGACTTTGGAAGGCCCAATATTCTGACCAACTAGGGAAATCAAAGAGACTAGCCTGCAACATATCGAGAAAGCCATACTTTTCAATAAAGTCAGGAAAAGCCTCTTGAAAACGTGGGCCTATATAGGTAAAACCATCCGCGGCTGACATGCCAGCCCCAATCCCCACAACTACAGCCTGAGCTTCCTTAAGTAGGGCCAAGAGTTGTTGGGCTTGATTCGAATAGGTTTTAGTTAGAGCTTGCCACATGGGAGGCCTCCTTGGAATTAAGTAAGTCATGATAGAGTTGGTACTGGCTATCGGTCCAGACATTGAAGATGACCTTGAGCTTGGAGCCCGTCTCTGCTAGATAAGCAGAGACCGTCTCAATGGCAATCGGCGTCGCCTCTTCAATAGGATAGGAAAATTCGCCAGTCGAAATACAGCAGAAAGCAATCGTCTCCAAACCCGCTTGGTCGGCGCAAGCCAAGCAAGACCGATAAGCCTTTTTGAGTAGATCCTGCATCATGGGCGATACCGGCAAATGATGAATGCGTGGCCCTACCGTATGAATGACTTGTTTGGCTGGTAAATTAAAGCCAGGCGTCATGAGGGCTTGGCCGACAGGCAGCGGCTTACCACCCCGGGCCTTTTTCAAATCGGCACAGGCCAAGCGCAAACCAACGCCAGCAAAGGTATGAATCTGGTTATCAATGCAATAATGATTAGGTTCAAAGCAACCCAGCATGGCTGAATTCGCTGCATTAACAATGGCATCTACCGCTAAACGGGTAATATCCCCCTGCCAGAGATAAAGTGAGGGATGCGCTGTCTTCTGGCAATCTGCCAAATGATAGATAGCTTCCTGTTGGCGCCAGGCTGCCAAGAAGCGACTTTCCAAATCTAGGTAGTCCTGACTAACTGGATAAGGCAAGCGTTGATTGACTAAGCCACGATATTGCCGGAACTTTTCTTCATCACTGCCCGGCACAGGGCTAGCCCCAAGATGACGAATCAGGTCATCCAAATCTTGCGCAAACATGTCAGCCCCACCTCTCTTAGTCTAGCGGATCTGGTAAAGCCAAGAAGGCTGCTTCCTCAACATCAGTCAAGCGCACCAGCCAAGATTCTGCTGGATTGGCTGAGTTAAGCAAGGTTGGCTGATCTTGAGCAGCTGAGTTAACCTCCACAATACGACCAGACAGGGGTGAGAAGATATCTAAAACCGTCTTAGAGGCTTCCAAACTTAAGAGGGAGTCGCCAGCCTCGACTTGGCTTTCGCGGGTAAATTCCACATAGCCGACCGTCCCGACATCGTCTTGTAATTCTGGCGTCATACTGAGGGTGTAGATATCCCCTTCTTTTTCAACCCATAAATAGTTACCTAATTTCTTCATTATAATTCCTCCGATTTCTTATCTTGATTTAGTTGATAGGCTTGTGCTAAAGCCTGGAGTGTTGCTTGGCGATTTTTAATATCTGGCACTAGGGGAATAACCATAAGTTCCTCAAGGTCAAGGCTAGCTGCCAAGTCATCTAGCTGCTGCTTGACTTGATCAAGGGTGCCTACGACCACACGCTGGCGGTTGATTTCTATCTGTGCTCGATCCTCCTGGCTAAGAGGATAAGCGGCCGCCTCCTGAACTGTTGGGAAGGTCTTGAATTCAGCATAATCTTGCTTACCCAGTTGCCAGACATCTAAGGCAGATAGGAGTTGCTGACACTGAATCTCATCTTGACCTAAGACCACAAAGACCGCCAGGCTAGCTTGCGGCCTGTGACCTGCTTCTTGGCAGGCAGCTCGATAGGTAGTTAAAGCGTCTCGGGCACTGGCAAGTGGGTCCTTGCCAGGCGCCAAGAAATAGCCATAGACATAAGCCTGACCCAAACTTCCTGCTAACTGGGCTGACTGAAGGCCAGCCGACAGCAACCAGAGGGCCTCTTGGCTAGGTCCTGCTGCGTGCAAACCAACTGATTCTGGATCCGCCAAGTACTCAACCAAATCAGTCACTTGCTGAGCATAATCTGAACGCTTAAGTTCACCCGTGCCCATCAATTCTCTGACAGAGTTGGTACCTGGATTATTTCCTAAGCCCACATTGACACGCCCTGGGTAGAGAGACCTGAGGGTAGTCACCCACTCTGCTACCTTATAAGGCTGGTAATGAGGTAGCATGATGCCACCCGAACCAATCATAATGCGTTGCGTTTTGCCTAGCAAATGCATAATCATGAGCTCCGGACTGGCGCTGGCAAGAGCCGGCACCTGATGGTGTTCGGCCACCCAGAAACGGTGATAGCCCAATTCATCTGCTAATTGAGCCAGGGCCACTGTCTCCCCTAGGGCTTCTTGACTTGTTCGGCCACTGTCCACCATGGCATAATCCAAAACACTTAGTAACATGTGAGCCCTCCATTCTTATCAATAATTTTATTATCAATCAGACCTAGGGGATTGTCAACTCATGGCGATTGACCAGAAGAATTTTTCGTGCTAACGTGTAAGTATCTGATTATGCTAGCTGCTTGAACAGCTGCCGAAGGAGTGTCTCACATGCCATCCCCCCTGCTTAGCCCACTAGGTCTAGGTGCCCATAGCTTAGCCAATCGCTTCGTCCTCTCACCTATGACTACCAATTCCTCGACCGCGCAAGGCCACATTACCGAAGAAGACTTGGCCTACTCACGCCGCCGGGCTCAATCAGCCCCTCTACAAATCACCGGGGCTGCCTACATTCATCCCCAGGGACAACTCTTCGGATTTGGACCCAGTCTGGCTGAGGATGCCTGTGTTCCTGGTTTGACAAAACTAGCTCAGGCTATGCAGCAAGATGGCGCCAAGGCGCTCATCCAATTGACCCACGCGGGACGATTTGCGGAGCCCTACCTGCGACGTCAGGGCTATGTTTACGGCCCCAGCCCAATGACCCTAAATTCACCTATCCCCCATCAAGTCAAAGCCTTAGATCACTCACAGATAAAGGCTATTATTGGCTACTATGCGGATGCAACGCGACGGGCCATTCAAGCGGGCTTTGCCGGCATCGAGTTATCCAGTGCCCAACGCTTGCTGCCTCAATCCTTCTTGTCTACCTTCTCAAACCAGCGGACGGATGCTTATGGGGCTGATAGTCTAGAAAATCGCGCTCGCTTGATTTTAGAAATTTGGGAGGCCATTATGGAGGTCGTCGAGCGACTGGCACCGCCTGGCTTTATCCTAGGCTATCGCTGTACGCCTGAGGAAACACGTGGCCAAGAAGTCGGCTATACAGTAGAAGAATTCAATCAAGTGACGGATTGGATTTTGGAGCGTGTCCCTCTGGATTATCTCTGCCTGGCGAGTTGGGGACGGGATGTCTTCCGTAACCGCGTGAGAGCTGCGGGCCCCCATCAAGGCCGTCTAATCAACCAAGTAGTCCACGAGCACCTAGCCGGTCGGCTTCCTCTCATGGTAACGGGTGGCATTAATTCTATTGCCAAGGCCCAAGAAGCTTTAGAACATGCTGAATTAGTGGGAATTTCTACCCCCTTTGTGGCGGATCCAGACTTTGTCAATAAGTTTGCTGCAGGAGATCCTAATCCGATTAATCTGCAGATTAGTCCTGAAGACTTGGCAGACTTGGCTATTCCCCAAGCCGCCTTCAAGGACATTGTCCGCATGATGGATATCGGCCAAGCCCTGCCACAAGATACTCGCGACCAATTCCGCAAGCTAGAGCAGAATTATAAGGGCGATAAGACCTTCAAAGAAGTTTAAACTTCCTATTATATAACTAGAAAAAGAGGCTGGAATATCCAGCCTCTTTGCTTGTCTTAACGACGTTTCTTCAATTTTTTGAGTTTGCGCTGTAAGTCCTTTTCAGCCTTACGTTTAGCTAACTGTTCGGGTGTCATGAAGTCGGTATCGCTCATACCGCCACCACCCATACCTGGTAAGCCACCGCCGCCTTGTTGGAGTTGGGCCATCATTTTCTTCATACCGCCCATCTTACCATTAGACATTTGGCTCATCATATCGCGTGACTGATTGAACTGTTTAATCATGCGGTTAACATCGGCTAGCGACTGACCACAACCAGCTGCAATCCGTTTTCGACGGCTCTGAGAAATAATATCTGGATTCTCACGTTCAGCTGGTGTCATGGAGAGGACAATGGCCTTAACACGCGCCATATCCTTCTGGTTGACATCTAGTTCATCCAGGCCAGGAATCTTGTTAATCCCAGGGATTAACTTAATCAAGTCCTTGAGCGGGCCCATCTTGTTGACTTGGTCCATTTGCTCGATAAAGTCATTAAAGTCAAAACTATTGGCCTTAATCTTATCTGCCATCTCTTGGGCGCGGGCTTCATCAAACTCCTGTTGAGCCTTCTCAATCAGGGTCATCATGTCCCCCATACCCAGAATCCGGCTGGACATGCGGTCTGGGTAGAATGGCTCTAGGGCATCGAGTTTCTCACCTTGCCCGGTAAACTTAATTGGTCGGTCAATGATTGAGCGAATCGATAAGGCCGCCCCGCCCCGGGTATCCCCATCTAATTTGGTGATAATCACCCCGGTAATATCCAGAGAATCGTTAAAGGCCTTGGCCACGTTGACCGCGTCTTGACCGGTCATGGCATCTACTGTCAGAAGAATTTCGTGCGGGTTAACCGCTGCCTTAATTTGGCGCAACTCTTCCATCAGAGTCTCATCGACATGCAGACGACCTGCCGTATCGATTAAGACCACATCATTACCTTGTATACGGGCTTGAGCCACCGCTTGACGGGCAATTTCAACGGGGCTAACATCAGAACCTAAGCTAAAGACATCAAAACCGAGTTGCTGACCAATGGTTTGGAGCTGGGCAATGGCCGCTGGACGGTAAATATCGCCCGCTACCAGTAAAGGACGCTTCTTGCCTTGGGCTTGGACGTATTTGGCCAATTTACCCACGGTTGTCGTCTTCCCGGCCCCTTGGAGACCAGCCATCATGATAATAGTTGGTGGTTGGGTTGCAAAGTTAAGTGGCACCTGTTCGCCACCCATGAGGGCGGTTAATTCTTCGTCAACAATCTTGACTACTTGTTGAGCGGGTGATAATGAAGCCAAGACATCTGAGCCTAAGGCCCGTTCATTGACTGTCTTAACAAAACTCTTCACCACTTGGAAGTTAACGTCGGCCTCTAAGAGGGCTAGACGAATCTCCCGCATCATCTGTCTTAAGTCTGCTTCGCTAATGGTACCTCCGGCACCAATGCCGCTAATGGCATTCTGCAAGCGTTCGGATAATCCTTCAAACGCCATTGTTTTCCTCCTTCTTGGCTAGCACTCAACTAGCCCCATGTTTTGATTTTATCTTGTTCATAAGTACAGGATCAAGCTACTGATCCATTGCCCGAATTTCTGCTAGGAAAGTCTGACCCACCTCATCCGTATGACTGGCTAGCTGGTCTAGCAAGGCTAGTCTTGCCTCTCGACGTGCTAAGAGATGGAGCTGATCTTCATAGTGCTCTAATGTCTGCTCAGCCCGCTTCAAATTATCCCGGACAGCCTGGCGACTAATGTCATAGTGGTCGGCAATTTCGGCCAGGGAAAAATCTTCCTCATAATAGAGGCCAAGCATAGCTTGTTGCTTATCAGTTAAGAGCCCGCCGTAAAAACCAAGCAGCTGGTTGACCCGCATTACTTTTGCTAAATCCATTAGAGCCGCCTACCCTTCAGGATATTGGATATAGGCAGCCAGGCGATTGGCCAAATCCGTTGAAGTTGCATGTTCTAAGAGCTCCGCCAATTCATGGACTTCCGTCTTAGTATAGCCTAGTTTGTGCTCTAAGAAATATTCCCAGATTTCATGCTTACGCACTAATTCAATGGCTAATTTCTTGCCTTGAGGCGTCAGCATGGCCCCACTATAAGGCTTATAGGCAACCAAGCCTTCTTGGGCCAATTTAGTAATCATCTCACTCACCGAAGGAGGGGCTACATTGAGACCAGTGGCAATTTCCTTGTTAGAAACATATTGGCCATGACCTGCCTCGTGAATGAACTTAAGGTAGTCTTCTTGACTTTGGCTTTTTTTCATTGCGACACCTCGTCTCCTAATCCTTCTTGTCTTATTCTACCATGTTTCTAGAGTCAAGACAAACTGGATTAGGCCTGCCTAAGTCTTATTGTTATAAAAACAACCTAGTGCCCAAAGAGCACTAGGTTATTTTAGCTATCTGCTTGCAAAAATGATAAGAGGTAAGGTTCTAGAATAAAAGCCACACTTACCCCAACTGCCCAGGACAAGGGATAATCGGCTAAGAAGGCAGGACCAGTTGCCGGCCCAAAGCCAAAGATCAGCAGCTTGAAATAGATGGTCACAACCGCCGCGACTATCGCACAAATCATGGCGTTCGTTGCCAAACGCAAAGGCCAGCCGCTTAATGACAGAGTTGACTTAAGTGGCTTGGTGATCAAGTCAAAAGGAAAGCCCACGCCGACCAAGACACTGATAATAATGGCTTGTGTCGTATCCACGGCCAACTGCCCCCAAGAAAACTGACTATATTTTATTAAAATAGCGGCTGAAATGGCCGTACTAGCAAAGATGGATAAAAGTAGATTATATTGAATGACAAACTTAAAGGAAGATTGTTTTTCCATAGGACCTCCTCAAACAGATAGATTGTTAACATCTTATCCTACCCTAAAAAAATCCCACACGCAAGTAAAGTTTTCCTTAAGATTGCGATAATCCAAATAGCAGCGACTTCATCTCCATTACAAAAAGAGGCCAGGCTAACCCAACCTCTCGCTATCTTAATTTTTTACTTCTAGAACATCCTTGACCAAGCTGTACATATAGGCTTCGGCATCAAACTTCTTCAAATCAGTCGCCTTCTCACCGAGACCAATGTACTTAACTGGAATATCTAATTCATAGCGAATGGAGAGGACCACGCCCCCTTTGGCTGTCCCGTCCAACTTAGTCAGCACCAAGCCAGTAATTTCAGTTGCTTCATTGAATTGTTTGGCCTGGATGAGCGCATTTTGCCCGGTTGTCGCGTCCAAAGCTAATAGGACTTCTTGGACCCCATTTGGGTTCTCACGCTCAATAATCCGCTTAATCTTAGCCAATTCTTCCATGAGATTGGCCTTGGTCTGTAAACGACCGGCCGTATCGACTAAGAGATAGTCATAACCTTCAGCGTTGGCTTTCTTAACCGCATCATAGACAACCGCAGCCGGGTCACCTTGGGCCTTGCCCGTTACCACTGGAATATCCAGACGCTCGCCCCAGACATTCAGTTGCTCGACAGCACCAGCCCGGAAGGTATCGGCAGCTGCCATGAGGACCTTGTGACCTTCTTGCTTGAGCTGATAACCAATCTTACCGACCGATGTTGTTTTCCCTACCCCATTAACCCCGACAAAGAGGATAACCGTCGGACCATCTGGGTTCTCCTTAAGTGAAACCAGATTTTGGCCGCCTCGCTCATAGACTTGAACCATTTTTTCAAGGAGTACGCGCTTGACATCTTCTGGCTTGTGGACCCCTGTCCGTTCGATTTCATCACGAATGGCATCAGTAATAGCGATAGTCATCGCAAAACCAACGTCCGCCCCGATAAAGGCTTCTTCCAAGTCCTCATAGAACTCCTCATCCACTTCACGGAAACTTGTGAAGAGGTTGGTCATAATATCAGTGAAGTTGCGACGAGTCTTGGCTGTCCCTTGGTCGTAGGAGTCAATGACTATCTGGTCTTCTTTTTTTACTTCTTCTTCTTTGACAACGGCATCTTCCCCGGTAAAGGCACGCCGTATACGATCAAATAACCCCATGGGTTCACCCCTTTCTAAGTCTTAGCTGACTTTTGGTTTACACAATAAATTTATGAATAGCGTGAGCCACGCCATCTTCCTCATTAGTTAAGGAGACATATTGGGCAGCTTCCTTAACTTGTTCAGTCGCGTTGCCCATGGCTACGCCTAGACCAGCTAATTCAATCATAGACAGGTCGTTTTCCTGGTCGCCCATGGTCATCATTTCTTGTGGACTAATGTCTAAGAGCTCCCCTAACTTAGCTAGGGTATCACCCTTGCTGACGCCTTTTTTCATGACTTCAAGGAAGAAGGAACGCGACTTGAAGACAGCGTATTGATCCTTGAAGGCTGGGTCCAACTTAGGAATTTGGGCATCCAAATGCTCCTGAGTGGTGACAATGACGAATTTATTAAAGGCGTGATCTGGATCAAAGGTCCTATAGTCTTGGACCACACTCGGTACATTGGTGACATTTTCCAAATAGAGGGATGGATAGCCTGCCGGATAGGCAGTCGGCTCATAGAGACGATCGGCATCAATGACATTAATTGGTAAATCCAAATCTTGTGTCACTTGATACCAAGCCAAGACATCTGATGTCCCTAGGGTATTAGAGACTAATACCTGGCCATCCTGAGCCTTTTGGACCATACCACCGTTGAAGGTCACAATGTAATCTTCTGGGTCTACCAAGCCTAAATCAGCTAGGAAATGTTTCATGGCAAAGTAAGGTCGGCCGGTACAGAGCACTACCTTGACCCCCTTGGATTTAGCATAGGCTAGTGCCTGGCGGTTAGCCTGGGATACTTCTTTTTGAGCATTGAGTAAGGTACCATCGAGGTCAATGGCAATTAGCTTAATCATAGCCTTCCTCCTTCTATAAATGGATCTGAATCTAATACTTAGTCGTAGTTGGCTTCACTCAAACGTACTGAAGCCAACTTGGAAACACCGGATTGCTCCATGGTAACCCCATAGAGCACGTCGGCATGTTCCATAGTCCCCTTACGGTGAGTAATGACGATGAACTGCGTATTTTCGGTAAAGTTCTGCAAATATTGGCCATAACGGAAGACGTTGGCATCATCCAAGGCCGCCTCCACTTCGTCCAAGACACAGAAGGGAACAGGACGCGTCTCCAGAATGGCAAACAAGAGCGCAATGGCAGTAAAGGCCCGCTCCCCCCCGGATAGGAGGGCTAAATGCTGCTTACGTTTGCCTGGCGGTTGGGCGATAATGTCAATCCCTGTTGTCAACAAATCACTTGGATCAGTCAATTGCAGGGCGGCTTCCCCACCGGCAAAGAGTTTCTTAAAGATTTTCTGGAATTGCTGGTTGATTTGATGGAAGGCCTCGCTGAATCGCTTGATTACTTCCGCATCCATCTCATCCATGGTTTCTTGTAATTGTCCCATAGCAGTCAGCAGATCGGTTTCTTGCTCTCGTAAATGAGTGTAACGCTCATCTAGGGCAGCATAATCGTCAATGGCTGCCAAGTTAATGGGACCCAGATTGTCAATTTGACGCTTAATGTCCTTAACTTGCTGGCTGACTTGACTGGCATCTTCTAGCTGACTAGCTTCTGTCTTGGCTGCTTCATAGGTTAGTTGATATTCTTGGCTTAAATAATCCAAGTGAGAATCAATCAGGGATTCATTTTTCTCAATCTGAGCCTGTGCTCGCGCTTCATCCTTATAAAGTTGTTGAAGCTGACCTTGGAGTTGGCGATCTTCTTGTTCATGAGACCGATAGGTCTCGTTGAGAACCCGCCGCGCTTCTCTTAATGCTGTCAGTTCCGCCTGTTGCTCCTGAGCCGTGGCCTCTAAGTCCGCTAATTGCTCTAGCACATCAGCCGATTGACGCTCTAATTCAGCTAAATCGGCAGTATTCTTGTCTGCCAGATTCTCATGCTGCATAAGGAAATTCTGACGTTCCTCTAATTGACTCTTAGCTGTTGCCAGGTCATGTCGCAACTGCCGCACTTCTACTTGCTTAACGGCTTCTTGAGTCCGGTAGTGGGATAGCGAGGCATCTAGAACTTGTAGTTGCTGTTGACGATCCTCTTCGCTCAAGTTCAATTGTTGTAAATCCTGACTGAGACGGGCAATAGCCGCTTGGGCTGCCACTAAGTCTTCCTGAGCTTGTGCATAGTGGGCTTCCGCATTGGCAATAGTCTGGCTAAGCTGGCTGACTTCGTCTTGGGCAATCATTTGATGTTGAGATTGATGCTTGACTTGGCTAGCCAAGTGACCTAGCCCTTCTTGGGCTTGTTGGAAGGCTAAATCTGCTTGACTCATGTTCAGTCGAGCGGCTTCCACCTGTCCCTGCAAGTCTTGAATTTGTACTTGGAAAGCTTGCCATTCAGCTTCCGCCTGAGCTCGGTCCTTGATGACTTGCGCTAGGTCGGCCTTGGCTGCTTCATACTCTTGGTTACGGGCTAACATGGAGCTAGTTTGTTGCTTCTGGCGTCCACCAGTGATGGAACCACCCGGCATGAGAACTTCTCCATCCAGGGTTACAATCTTGACCTGATGCTTAAGGGCTTTAGCTAGACTTTGGGCCGCTTCGATACGGTCACAGACTAAGGTGGTCCCCAGCAAATTAGCCACAATTATCTGGTTCACTGAATCATACTCCACTAAATCAGAAGCTAGGCCAATAAAACCAGCAGTCTGACTAGCTGTTTGGATTTGTCCAGCCCCTAGATGGCGGGCCTTCATGCTAGCACGAGGCAGGAAGGTAGCACGCCCTGCTTGGGCTTGCTTAAGGTAGGCAATGGCCGCCCTGGCAGCCGCATCATCTGTTACGACTACATGTTGGACACTAGCACCTAGGGCCGTATCAATGGCTACTTGGTAGTCAGCCGGCACCTTAATCAGGTCTGCCACTGTCCCTTCAATTCCCTGCAATTGCTTTTTACGCTTCATAATGGCTTTGACGCCTGCGTAATAACCCGCATAGTCTGCTTGCAGCTGGGCCAAGGATTGGACCTTAGCATCCAACATCTGGCTTTGACGCTCAAATTGGAAGAGTTTGGCCTGCAAGGCTTCACGTTGGCTATTGCCTTGGCGCAACTGTTCATTGAGGGTTTGGAAGGCTTGACGGGCACTAGCTTGAGTCTCACGACTGCTTTCGTAGCGTTCCTGAGCCTTCAGGTACTGACTCTCTAAGTCTCCTTGATCCGCTTGTGCTTGAGCTGCCTGAGCCTGGTAATGAGCCAGACGTGCTTGGGCTTGTTGCTTAATTTGCTCTTGGTGAGCCAACTGGTTCTTAGCACTGGCTTCAGCCTGATAGGCATCAATTAAGTCTGCACGCAGGCGCTCAGCTTGATCTTCAGACAGGCCCGCAAGACTGGAACGCTCAGATTCCAACTTGGCCAGATGTTGCTTAATTTCTGCCATTTCCAACTGAACCTTGCCTTCTTCTTCCTTCAAGGCGGATAGGCGTTCAGTTAAGGCTTGGGCCTCTGCCTGATGTTGTTGGTAGCTCAGTTGCTTCTCATGTAAATTGGAGGTGTTGAACTGGATTTGTTGGTCCAGCATTTGTTGTTTGGCCCTAGTCTGTTCAATGACTTGAACCTGAGCTTGGTTGCGCTCTGAGGCTTGCTCAATCTGCTGGATATAATCTTCTAAGCTAGCTTGTTCTTGCTCCAGTTGGGCGGTTAAGGCCTCTAACTGGGCAGTTACTTGAGCTAATTCTTGGCTAACGGCCTGATTCTTAGCCTTGGCCGCTTGCCAGGCATCACGATATTGTTCAACCTGATAGACATAGAGGGAAATCTCTAATTGCTTGAGGGCTTCCTTCTGTTCCAAATAAAGCAAGGCCGCTTCTTGTTGTTGCTTGAGTGGCTTAAGTTGGAGCTCCAACTCATGAATAATGTCCCGCACCCGGCTAAGATGGTCGCTGGATTTGCTGAGTTTGCGCTCAGCTTCTTGCTTACGGAATTGGTACTTCTGGACCCCTGCCGCCTCTTCAAAAATAGAGCGACGTTCTTCCGGCTTATTGAGGAAGATGGACTCCACCTTACCTTGGGAAATCATAGCAAAGCTATTCTTACCCAAACCAGAGTCTAGAAGTAAATCGACGATGTCCTTGAGGCGGACCGCTTCATTATTAATGAAGTACTGGGATTCACCATTACGGTTGTAGGAACGCGTAATGGAAATTTCACTAAAATCATAGTCCAAGTATCGGTCTTCGTTGTTGAGGACTAGGGTGACTTTGGCTAGGTTGACCGCCTTACGGGCTTGGGTCCCGTTAAAGATGACGTCCTCCATCTTATTGCCCCGTAAGCTCTTAGCAGATTGTTCCCCTAAGACCCAACGAATGGCTTCCGAGAGGTTAGACTTGCCCGACCCATTAGGGCCAACGACCGCCGTCATTCCACGGTCAAATTCAATGACAGTCTTATCGGCAAAAGACTTAAAACCTGTCATTTCAATACGTGCTAAATACAAGGCTTAACCTCCCTTTTTAAGTGTTGAATTTGGCAACTTGAGGCTGCCGGTTTTTGGATCTACGGATGCCATACCCAACTCAGCCGCCTGCATTTCAGCTTGCTTCTTGCTGGAACCTTGGCCCGTGGCAATGAGTTGATCATTGACATAGAGCTCTACGGTAAAAATTTGGTCGTGGGCAGGACCCTGCTTATCTTTGAGGCGATAGTCAATCTGAACCGTCCCTTGCTTTTGAACTCGCTCTTGGAAGAGGGTCTTGTGGTCTTGAGTTACTCTGCCAAGCAAGAGTTGGTGTTGACTGAACATAACCCGGTTGAGATAGTCTTTGGCGACCTCTAAGCCTTGATCTTCATAGATTGCGCCGAGAACCGCTTCAAAGCAGTCAGCTAGAATGGAGTCACGCTCCCGACCACCGCTCGACTCTTCCCCCTTACCTAATTGGAGGAAGTGGTTGAACTTAAGTTGTCGGGCCAAGTAGGCCAAGCTCTTCTCTTGCACAATCTGAGCTCTCATACGAGTTAATTTGCCTTCGGGTAAGTTTGGATAGCTGTGATAGAGAAATTCACTGGATAGCAGTTCTAAAACGGCATCTCCCAAAAATTCCAAGCGCTCATAATGCGGTAAATGGCGTCTGGCTTGTTCATTTGCATAGGATGTATGGCGAAAGGCTTGTTGAATTAATTCCGGCTTATTAAAAGTCAGATTCAGCTGCTTCTCTATTACACGAATGGTCCGATTCATAGCCATTCACCTCCTCTGTATCATCCTATCTATTTTATCACGTTTGACCCCCTTTTGACAAAGGGAAGTCGCGCTATAATCTAAAACTATAAGGTCTAATAGTTATTTAACATAGGCTATTCGCTTACATTACCTTGAAAAGGTTTGAAAATAGGAGTAAACTGTTACGGTATCTTACAATTAATTATTTTGTGGAGGGATATAAATGAATCATTCCGTACTGCGTAAAGCAGCGATTTTAGGCCTGGCTGCCTTTACCTTGGCAGGGACCATCAGCCCTGCAGTTAATGCACAAGTTGCTCTTGAAACAAGCGTCGACAACGACGGAACCCCTATTCAAGGTGGGACTTTGAAAATTGCGGAGGTAGCCGGCGAGCCATTTTCTGGTGCCTTCAGCTCTCTCGTGGCTGACCAATCGACTGACTTAAGCGTCGTGGGTTATATCAACACTGGGCTTTTCGAATATGACGAAAACCTTCAAATTAAGGATACTGGTTTAGCAAGTGCCAAACTAGATCCTGAGAACAAGAAAGTTACCATCACCATTCGTAAAGACCAAAAATGGTCAGATGGCCAACCCCTTACCATTGATGACGTCATCGCGCCTTACTACATTGTCGCTCATAAGGACTACACTGGGATTCGTTACGGAGATGATTTCAAGAATGTAGTCGGGATCGAAGACTACCACGAAGGCAAGACGGATACTATTTCAGGTCTTAAGAAAATTGACGACTATACCTTAGAAATCAGCTATCAAACTTTCTCAGCTTCTATGAAGCAAGTTGGGGGCGGGATTTCTCCATATGTAGAACCTAAACATATTTATGACAAGATTGCCGTTAAGGATATTGCCGATAGCGACCAAGTACGCGTAAATCCAGTCGGTATGGGCCCATTCCGCGTTAAATCTATCACACCAGGTGAAGCCATTGTCTTAGAAGCCAACGAATACTACTTCAAGGGCAAACCAAAAGTTGACGGTGCTGTCATTGAGGTGGTCAACCCATCTACTGCCGTAGCTGAAATGAAGGCTGGCAACTATGACCTGGCTGAATTACCAACTGATGCTTACGACACCTTTAAAGATGCCACCAACTTCAAGACCATTGGGACAGTTGAAAACACCTATTCCTACATCGGCTTCAAGTTCGGTAGCTGGAACAAGGATAAGGAAGAAGTTGAAATGGATACCAGCAAGGTCATCCAACAAAAGGCTTTACGTCAAGCCATGGCTTACGCCTTCGATGCAGATGCTGTCGGTCAACGCTTCTTCAGCGGCCTCCGTTTCCGCGCTAACACCTTGATTCCTTCCCTCTTCAAGAGTGTGCACGCTTCAGATCTTCCTGGCTTCACTTATGACCCAGAAAAATCTAAACAAATCTTAGCTGATGCTGGCTTTGTGGACAAGGACGGGGATGGCTTCGTAGAGGATCCTAACGGTAAGCCATTCACCCTCAAATTCTTAGCTCGTAGCTCAAGTGATATTGCTGAACCACTCTGGTCCTACTTCGTTGACTCTTGGAAGCAAGTAGGGATTAATGTCGAGTTGTTAGACGGTCGTCTCTATGACTTTAACTCCTATGCTGATATGCTCCGTAACGACGATCAATCCTTTGATGTCTTCGAAGGGGCTTGGGGTACCGGTGGTGACCCAAATCCAACTGGTTTCTATAGTAAGAAAGCTCCATTTAACTACGAACGTTGGGCTGACGACAAGAACGAAGAACTGCTAGAAGCCCTCTCTTCTGACAAGGCCTTCGATGAAGCCTACCGTAAGGAAGCCTTCCACGCATGGCAAGCTTACACCAACGAAGAGCTTCCTGCTATTCCTTACCTCTACCGTTACGGTATCCGTTCTGTCAACAACCGTGTTAAACACTATGATGTTGCGAACGGCACAAGCTTCGGGATTGAACAGTTAGAATTGACGGCTGACGAACCAATCAAATAATTTGCCTACTGCCCTAGGCTAGGATTATCACTCATAATCCTAGCCTATTTTTATGTAAACAAAAAAGATGCAAGACTGGAAAGTCCTTGCATCTTCTTTTTGTGTCTTATTCTTTGACAGGTTGATCAGCAGTCAATTCTACTTCTTCCCATTCAGTGCCAGAACCTAGGGTAATATCATAGTGCTTAACCCGGTTGTTGATTGACACGAGTGAGTGACGGTAGAGGGTTGGGATAACAGGCGCTTCGTCGATGACGTATTTTTGCCAATCATCATAGGCTTTCTTACGGGCTGCATCTTCGAAGGCAGCATCAGAGTTAATAGCTGCTAGAAGTTTATCGTTCTCTTCCGTTGCCCAACGCATAGAGTTGAACTGGTTGTCGCGACCAAATTGAGTAGATGGGTTTGGATCGCCCCCTACCCCCATGGCAGCTTGGAAGACATCAATGTCTGCATCCTTATCTAGGAGATCGTAGAAGGTGTTGAACTCAAGCAAACGACCTTCATAGAGTTCAACGTTTACCCCAATTTGTTTCCAAGCATCAACATAGTATTGTGCAATTGGTTCAGCTACATCAGAACCTGACATAGAAGCAAAGGTCAGCTTGAAGCTCTTACCGTTAGGATCTTCTACGAAACCATCGCCATCTTTGTCGACAAAGCCGGCATCTGCCAAGATCTGTTTGGCCTTCTCTGGTTGGTAGGTATAACCTTCGATACTACCATCATTGTAGCTTGCAAACATGGATGGAATTGGAGAGTTAGCCCGCACCCGTAAGCCTTCATAGAAACGTTGGCCAATGGCGTCATTGTCAATAGCGTAACCCATGGCTTGACGGAGCGCTTTATTGGATACTGGCTTACTGTCATCTGGTTGTACTTGCTCTTTTTCCTTATTCCAAGTCCCAACGTGGAAACCAATGTAGCTGTAGACGTTTGTCAGACGACCTAAGGTCTTGAAGTTGCTTGCATCCTTATAGGTGTTGTAGGCATCCTCTGGTAATGACGCGTAGTCATAGTTACCTGCCTTCATTTCTGATACAGCAGTTGAGGCGTTAACTACATCGACTTGTAGGCCTGCTAATTTAGGCTTGCCTTTGTAGTAGTTGTCATTCCGTTCGAAGACAACGGACTCGCCAGGGGTGATGGATTTAACTTTGAAAGGCCCAAAGCCGACTGGATTAGTCCGAACTTGTTCGCTATCTTCAAGATCCTTGATTGGTGTTTTCTCTAAGATGTGCTTAGGTTCGACGTAGGAGGATACCCCACCACCTGATTGGAGCATGGAAGCTGAGAATTCCTTATAGCTAATCTCTAAGGTGTAATCATCTACCTTCTTAAGACCAGAGATGGTGTCAGACTTACCATCATGGTATTCTTCCATCCCGACGACGTTTTTGAAGTCAGAACCATAACGGATACCGGTATAGTCCTTGTGCCCTACTACGTAGTAAGGGTAGATGACGTCTTCAATGGTGAGGGGCTGGCCATCTGTCCAGGTCACGCCTTCCGGAATCTTGATGGTGACTTTCTTATTAGCTTGGTCAAAGGTCAACTTAGCCAAACCAGAATCGTCAATCTTATAGTCGCCATCAGAACCGTAGAGACCTGGGTTGAAGAATTCAGTAATTCTCATGTCATTAGACTTCTCAGCATAGAGGCTACTGAGTGCACCAGAGAAGGGATCCCCAACTAAGGCATATTTGAATACTCCACCATCAATCGCAGTTCCTTCGTTAGTCACTGATAATGGAAGATTGACGCCTTCAGCCACGGCAATAGCTGAAGGCCACATAATGGCGCTGACTGATAAGGCCGTGGCCATGAGGGCAAGATTTTTTCTAAAGGTTTTGTTCATGTTTTTCTCCTCCAAACATAGGTATCATTTTATGATTGAGTTTACTATACTCCTATTCCTATGAAAAAGCAATAGTTTTTTCACCGTTTTTTAATTTTCGTATCATCTTTTTCTTTTGAAAGCCATCAAAGGGCCATTTTCAACACGAATTTTACCCTATCAAAAGTAGAAAGGCTGGGAAGATCCCAGCCTTTTCGTTTACTTATTCTTTTATTGGTGAATCTGCTGTTAACTCTACTTGGTTCCAGTCGAAGTCAACCCCTGGAGTTGCATCATAGTGCTTAATCCGGTTGTTAAAGGATGTTAACTGGTACCGATAGAGGGTTGGCACCATTGGGACTTCATCCATAATGAAGTCTTGCCATTTCTTGAAGGCTTCCTTACGGTAATCCGCGTCAAAGGAAGCATCAGAGCGGATGTCTTTGAGTAAGCTATCATTTTGATCACTAGCATAACGCATATAGTTGAACTGGGCGTTGCGACCAAACATAAAGGCTGGGTTAGGATCCCCACCAAAGCCCATAGCTGCTGAGAAGACATCAATGTCTGCATCTGTCCCTAAGAGATCGTAGAAGGAGTTAAACTCATGCAAACGACCTTCATAGAGTTCGACGTTAATGCCGACTTGCTTCCAAGCATCTACATAATATTGGGCAATTGGCTCAGCCACATCAGTCCCTGACATGGCCAAGTACTTGAGGCTAAATTGATTACCCTTAGGATCTTCTACGAAACCATCGCCATCCTTGTCCACAAAACCTGCATCAGCCAAGATTTGCTTAGCTTTTTCTGGTTGGTAGGTATAGCCTTCACGACTGCTGTCCGCAATATCCTTGAAGGTTGGTGGAATTGGTGAGTTAGCTTGCCAACGTAACCCTTCATAGAAACGCTGACCGATTGCGCCATTGTCCACAGCATATCCCATGGCTTGACGAAGGCTCTTATTATTAATAACCTTGCTTTCGTCCACTTCAACTTCTTGCTTATCAGCATTCCATTTACCTAAATGGAAACCTAGGTATTGGACCGTATTCTCTACTTGTCCAATCGTTTTGAAGTTAGTAGCATCCTTATAGGTGCTGTAAGAATCAGCAGGTAGACTAGCTATGTCATAGTTACCAGCCTTCATCTCAGAAACAGCAGTCGATGCGTTCACCACATCCATTTGAACTGTGTCAATCTTAGGTTTGCCCTTGTAGTAGTATTCATTGGCTTCTAAAATAACAGATTCGCCTGGCGTAATAGACTTGACTTTGAAAGGCCCAAAACCAACTGGTTTCTTACGCACCACATCACTGTCCACCTGTTCCTTAATTGGAATATTCTCATAGGCATGCTTAGGAACCATATAGTTACTTACCCCGCCCCAAGCTTGCAACATGGAGTTAGAGAATTCCTTATAGGTTACTTCCAAGGTATAGTCATCTACCTTCTTCAAACCAGAGATGGTATCAGTGGTACCCGCGTGGTACTCTTCCATCCCTACGACATTTTGGAAGTCAGAACCGTAACGGACACCGGTATAGTCCTTATGACCGATGACATAGTAAGGATAGATAACATCCTCAATAGTCACTGGCTCGCCATCATCCCATTTGGTTCCTTGCGGAATGGTGATGGTTACCTTCTTGTTATCTTTGTCAAACTTAATCTTACCAAAGCCAGAGTCGTCTAACTTATAGTTGGCGTCGTTCCCGAACAAGTTAGGTGAGAACATGCCGACAATTTCATAGTCCTTGCCGTTATCTGAGTAGAGCGGAGATAAGACACCTGAGAATGGATCCCCAACCATGGCATACTTGAGGGCCCCACCTGAGATTGGTGTCCCTTCATTATCGATTACTGTAGATAAATTAGCATCTTGGGCCTGAGCACTAGCCCAAGGGGCCAATACGCCAACTACAGACAATCCCGCTACCAATGCAGTCAAGGATTTGCTAATACGACTTTTCATAAGATTTCCTCCTTCATATTGGCTTAGTCATTACGATTAAGGATACTATACCCGATAAATAAGAAAATAGCAAGAGGTTTCTTCATTGTTTTCTCATCTTGGACTTATCATATCCTCATATTAAACCTTTGATGAATCCCTTCATAAAAGATATGGTAACGATTTCCAAAAGAGACTAAATGTTCTTCTATTTTTTGTGGTGAGAAGTCGTCTCTCACTTAGCTAGACAAAACAAGAAAGGCTGGGATATTCCCAGCCTTTTCGTTCACTTATTCTTTGATTGGTTCATCTGCTGTTAATTCTACTTGGTTCCAGTCGAAGTCAGCCCCTGGAGTTGCATCATAGTGCTTAATCCGGTTGTTGAATGTCGTTAACTGGTAACTGTAGAGCGTTGGCACCATTGGCACTTCATCCATGATGAAATCTTGCCATTTCTTGAAGGCTTCCTTACGGTAATCCGCATCAAAGGAAGCATCAGAGCGGATGTCCTTGAGCAAGCTATCATTCTGTTCACTAGCGTAACGCATAAAGTTGAATTGGGCGTTACGGCCAAACATAAAGGCAGGGTTTGGATCCCCACCAAAGCCCATAGAGGCTGAGAAGACATCAATGTCCGCATCCGTCCCTAAGAGATCATAGAAGGAGTTAAACTCATGCAAGCGACCTTCATAGAGTTCGACATTAATGCCGACTTGCTTCCAAGAATCTACATAATATTGGGCGATTGGCTCAGCTACATCAGTCCCTGACGTGGCCAAGTACTTGAGGCTAAATTGATTACCCTTAGGATCTTCAACGAAGCCGTCGCCATCCTTGTCCACAAAACCAGCATCGGCTAAGATTTGCTTAGCTTTTTCTGGTTGGTAGGTATAGCCTTCACGACTGCTATCCGCAATATCCTTAAAAGTTGGCGGAATTGGCGAGTTGGCTTGCCAACGTAATCCTTCATAGAAACGCTGACCGATTGCGCCATTGTCTACAGCATAGCCCATGGCTTGTCGCAGACTCTTGTTATTGACAATCTTACTTTCATCTACTTCAACTTCTTGCTTATCAGCATTCCATTTACCTAAGTGGAAACCAAGATATTGAACTCTATTCTCTACTTGTCCAATCGTTTTGAAGTTAGTAGCATCCTTATAGGTACTGTAAGAATCAGCAGGTAGACTAGCTATGTCATAGTTGCCGGCCTTCATCTCGGAGACAGCGGTTGAAGAGTTGACTACATCCATTTGCACTTTGTCAATCTTAGGTTTACCCTTGTAGTAGTATTCATTGGCTTCTAAGATGACAGATTCACCTGGCGTAATGGACTTAACCTTGAAAGGTCCAAAACCAACCGGACTCTTACGCATAAGGTCACTGTCTGCTTGTTCCTTAATTGGAATATTCTCATAGGCATGTTTAGGAATCAGATAGTTACTTACCCCACCCCAAGCTTGCAGCATAGAGTTGGAGAATTTCTTATAAGTCACTTCTAAGGTATAATCATCAACCTTCTTCAAACCTGAAATAGTATCGGTTGTACCTGCGTGATATTCTTCCATCCCCACGACATTTTGGAAGTCAGAACCATAACGGACACCCGTATAGTCCTTATGACCGATGACGTAGTAAGGATAGATAACATCCTCAATAGTGATTGGCTCACCATCATCCCATTTAGTTCCTTGCGGAATGGTGATGGTTACCTTCTTGTTATCCTTGTCGAACTTGATTTTACCAAAGCCAGAGTCATCTAACTTATAGTTGGCGTCATTCCCAAACAAGTTAGGAGAAAACATCGAAACAATTTCATAGTCCTTGCCGTTATCAGAGTAGAGTGGAGATAGAACACCTGAGAATGGATCCCCAACCATGGCATACTTGAGGGTCCCACCTGAAATCGGTGTCCCTTCATTATCGATTACTGTAGATAAATTAGCATCTTGAGCTTGAGCACTTGCCCAAGGGTCCAGCATGCCGACCACAGATAATCCTGCTACCAATGCAGTCAAGGACTTGCTAATACAACTTTTCATAAGATTTCCTCCTTCATATTGGCTTAGTCAATACGATTAAGGATACTATAACTGATAAATGAGAAAATAGCAAGAGGTTTCTTCATTGTTTTCTCATCTTCGACTTATCATATACTCATATTATACCTTAACTAAATCCCTTTATAAAGGATATGGTAACGATTTCTGAACCAATCAATTCTTTCGGTATTTTTCTTGTTAAAATCCCCTCTTAACTTGCTCAGATGAAAAAGAGACTAGGACAAATGCCCTAGTCTCTTTTCATTAATCTGAATTATTTAACTGGTTGATCAGCAGTTAATTCAACTTCAGAAAGGTCAAATGTTGAACCCACTTTGAAGTCATAGTGTTTCACACGGTTGTTAACAGAAATTAACTCATTACGGAAGAGGGTTGGAATAACTGGTGCTTCTTCAGTGAAGTACTTTTGCCAGTCGCTGAAGGCTTTCTTACGGAAGGCTTCGTCGAAGGATTCAGTAGAACCTAAAGCATCCAAGAGCTTGTCGTTCTCTTCAGTTGCCCAACGAGTATAGTTGAAGGCAGCCTTACGACCAAACAAGTTAATAGGGTTTGGATCCCCACCTACCCCGAAGGCTGCTTGGTAGACATCAACGTCACCATCTTTTTTGAGCAAGTCGTAGAAGGCGTTAAATTCCATGAGACGACCGTCTACAAGCTCAACGTTAATCCCTACTTGTTTCCAAGAGTCGATATAGTATTGCGCGATTGGTTCAGCCGTTGCGCCCCCTTGCATAGAAGCAAATTTAAGGGTGAAGCTCTTACCGTTTGGATCTTCTACGAAGCCGTCACCGTCTTTGTCGACGAAACCAGCATCGGCAAGGATTTGTTTAGATTTTTCTGGTTGGTAGGTGTAACCTTCAATTGAGCTATCGTTGTAGTCCTTGAAGAGGGCTGGAATAGTGGTGTTGGCACGAGTACGTAAACCGTTGTAGAATTTCTCACCGATTGCAGCATTGTCAATAGCGTAACCCATGGCTTGACGTAGGGCTTTGTTAGATACAACACGACTTGGGTCGTATTCAACTTCCTTCTTGTCTGCGTTCCATTTACCCATCTTGAAACCGATGTAGCTCATGGCATTCTGTAAACGACCTAATGTTTTGAAGTTAGTAGCATCTGCATAGGTTGGGTATTCATCAGAAGACAACTTAGCGATGTCATAGTTGCCGGCTTTCATTTCTGACACGGCAGTTGAAGGGTTAACTACATCTAATTGCATACCATCTACTTTTGGCTTACCTTTGTAGTAGTATTCGTTGGCTTCGAAAGTAACAGATTCCCCTGGTGTAATCGATTTAACACGGAAAGGTCCGTTCCCTACCGGGTTCTTACGAACTGCATCTGAATCTAATTGTTCTGCCACAGGAATTTTCTCGAAGACATGTTTAGGCATCATAAATTGAGAGACACCGCCCCCTGCTTGTAACATACCAGCTGGGAATTCCTTATAGCTTACTTCTAAGGTCCAGTCGTCAACGCGCTTAAGACCTGAGATTTCTTCAGCTTTACCTTCATGGTATTCTGCCATCCCTACAACGTTCTCAAAGTCATCCCCATAACGAATGCCGGCATAGTCTTTGTGACCGATGACATAGTATGGATAGATAACGTCATCGATAGTTAATGGCTCACCATCATCCCATTTAGTATTTTCAGGAATTTTGATGGTTACTTTCTTGTTGTCCTTGTCAAAGGTCAACTTAGCAAAACCAGTATCGTTAATAACGAAGTTCTCATCGTAACCGTATAGACCAGCCATAAAGTTATCAATAACATCTGAATCCGGACCAGTAGAATAGTATACTTGGTTGAATACACCAGCAAATGGGTCCCCGACCAAAGCAACTTTCAAAGTACCACCAGAAATAGGTGTCCCTTCGTTATCTACCGTAACAGGTAAATTAGCGCCTTCAGCGTGGGCTAAGGTTGGCGCAAAAGCACCAGCTAAAGTAAAAGCAGCAGCTACTAAAGCTAAGCTCTTCTTCATAGACTTCTTCATATTGTACCCCCAATGGATATTATTTTATATGCTCCTATTCTACCCTTTTTGCTAGGGAATAGCAAGCGTTTTATTATAATTTTCTCACTTTATATTCATGTTTTTGTAGGGAAAAATTTATTTAGGTCAAATCTGACTATATTTGGCCTGAGAAAGTGGATTTTGGTAGACAAATCATCCTTAAATACATGCAAGGCTCTTAGTCTTCGTGTCCCTACTCATCAATATAAACTGGACGCAAGTTATTGGAGCGGCCAAAAGGCAATACTTCAAATTGTTTGACCTTTGGCTTAAGTAAATAGGCTGCACTCGCTTGATAGATAGGGGCGACCACGCCATCTTCTTTGACTAAGATTTTTTCTGCCTCAATTAAGGTTTCGCGACGCTTGGCAGGATCTTTAGCATAGTCATTGCGAGCTAATTCGACTAACTTATCAAATTCAGGATTAGCATATTTGGCGAAGTTAGTCCCGCCACCTGTCTTGTACTGTTCAATAAAGTTAACCGCATCCTGATATTCAGGAGTCCAAGTCCCATAGAAAATATCATAATCCAATTTACGTTGAATTTCCAGACGATTCTTAAGTGGCACCGAAAGGACGCTTAGCTTGAGACCAGGTAAATTCTTCTCCAGTTCTTCCTTGAGGAATTCTGCTGTTCGTTTGGAGAGGCCTACGTCTGATGTTAAGAGTTGTAACTCAATCGTCTCTTGGCCTAGTTCTTCCTTAGCCTTAGCCCAATCTGCCTGTGCTGCTTGGACATCGTAAGTCAACATTGGACCTGCCTTGTCTTGATAATCCTCACCTGCTTCATTGACGTCAAAAGATTTAGGCACTAAGTTGTTGAGTGGCTGAGAGCCGTCCTGAATGACAGAATCTGCGTAGACTTGCTTATCAAATGCCTGGGCAATAGCTCGACGGAGAGCTGCATTGCCTGTTGTCGGACGAGTCGTGTTGAAACTCAGATAACCGATTGTCGCTTTGGGAATACTGTGGAAGTCTGGCGCACCGGAGTATTCTTGGACAAATTGATCGGACAAGGTCGTGAAGTCCAACTGATTACTATCAAATAAATCTGCCCCGGTCGAATTCTCTTTAATGACTTGTTGATGCACCTGGGTCAGATAAACATGACTGGCATCCCAGTATTGAGGATTTTTAACTAAGTCCCACTCTAGGTTGGTCCCATTCCATCCTTGAATCGTAAAGGGCCCGTTAGTCACCACATTCTCTGCTGTGGTCCCATAGCTATCCCCTTTTTCTTGGAAGAAGGCCTTGTTAATCGGCATATAGCGTGAACCTGTTAGAATCTTAGCTAGGGCCGGCACTGGATATTCCAAGGTTAGTTCCAGGGTTTTATCATCAAGGGCCTTGACTCCTAATTCTTCGACAGGCTTGTCACCATTACGGATAGCTGCCCCATTCTTAAGAATTTCAATCGAGGTCACGCTCGTACCAGCTTGACGATCCGCTAGACGCCGGAAGGCCAACTCAAAGTCTTGTGCCTTAACTGGATCACCATTGGACCAATAAATGTCATCTCGCAAGGTGAAGGTGTGGGTTAAGCCATCCTCACTGACCTTAACAGAAGCTGCCTGTCCCAGTTCCACTTCTTTCGCATTCTTAATTCGATAGAGGCCTTCAAAAACTTGTCCGATGACATCCATGCTGGCGATATCTGAGTAGAGACCAGAATCTAAGGTGGCCAACTCAGATGGGGCTGGGATACTTAGTTTTTGTTCAATGGCAGGACTAAGGCTTACTTCTTGAGCTGATATCGTGGACTGCTGAGCTGTTAGGAGCGTGCTGGCCGTAAGTCCTAGCGCGAGTAAGGAACGAAAAATTGTCTTGATGCTAGTCATAAGTCAACCTCCTTAGGGTTAAAGATATGTTAGGGACTAGTTTAAGACTTTTATTAGTGATAGTCAAAGATACTTTTACTATAAGCTACTATAGCGAATGGCTATATGCCTTTATCATGCCATCCCCCTATCCTTGGAGCATAGACTTAAAATTAAGCACAAAAAAACTGAGCCCTTAGGCTCAGTTTTTCTATTAACCTAAACGTTGACGGGCATCCGTTGAACGTTGCAAGGCTTGACCAATATAGTTAATGCAGAGCATTAAGACGAGAATGAATAGTGCGGCTGGCAGCCATACCCATTGTTTATTCTCGATAATATCCGCAGTCTTAGCTGCCCCTATCAAGGTCCCTAGTGAAGGTGTCCCGATTGGCAAACCGAAACCTAGGTATGAGAGACTAGTTTCTAAACCAATATTACCTGCCATAACCAGGACTAATTGGGTAATGATAATAGAAGAAATGTTAGGTAGCAATTCCTTGAACATAATCTTCCAATCATGTGTCCCCATGGTCTTAGAAGCATTAATATAATCTTTAGACGCTTCACTTAAGGTTCGTGTTCTAAAGAGACGAGCAAAACCAGTCCATCCTATGATAATAAAAGTTACAGAAAGCCCATAGATATTACTTACCTTGAAGATGGTGTTCAACGTGATAATCATAATAAAGCCTGGAATAATCATGAAGAAGTCGACAATCCGCATCACCCAGTTATCAACACGTCCACCATAGTAACCAGCAAAGACCCCAATTACCAAACCGATAATCATGGTAGCGGCTGTTACAATCATGGCAATGCTGACAGAGTTACGCCCACCTAAAATTAACTGGGCTAGAACATCACGCCCACCTTCGTCAGCACCCAGTAAGTAGGTATGACCCGTATCAGTCACCGAACCTGGTGCCATGTAGCGATTGAAAATCTGAACTTTAGTAGCGGATTCTAAGTTAAGGAAGAATGGCGCTACATATAGGAAGAGCAGAATCCCAACAAATACAATAAGTGAGATTAAAGCCAGCTTATCCTTCATGAATTCTCGTTTAATGACTTCAAAGCCCATTGGCGGGAGAGACTGCGAATCTTTATTTTGATTTTTTTCTAAATCTTTGCTTTTATCTTTTGTCATGCTCTCTCACCTCCTAGTCTAAACGTACTCGTGGATCTACGAATACCATAATGATATCGGACAAGAGCCCACCAAGTAGTGTCATAAAACCATAGAAGAGAACCAAGGTCATCATGACGCTATAGTCACGGCCTACTACAGAACTAAAGAAGAGTTGCCCCATCCCTTGATAGGTAAAGATTTGCTCTGTAATCATTGCCCCACTGAAAAGGCCTGTAATGACATAACCAAAGAAGGCAGCGATTGGCAGTAAAGCATTCCGTAAGATATGCTTGTTATAGATAACCCGCTCAGGCACCCCTTTGGCACGGGCAGTCCGGACATAATCATCTGACTTAGCATCCACAATTCCTGATCGTAACCACTGAATAGTAGAAGTGGTACTTAAAATCCCTAAGGTGATAGCAGGCAAGAGCATGTGATAAATTCGAGATAATAAGTAATCCCAGCTACCAGGCTGCAATCCAGACGCTACCGTCCCACGGGTTGGGAACCAACCTAATGTATAGCCAAATAGCCACAAGAACATCAAGGCTAAAACGAAGACTGGGATTGAATAGGTAAAGAAGTTATAGAAGTTAACCGCTCTTTCAAAGAAGCTCCCATTATAACGACCGGATAAAATCCCTAAAGGAACAGCAATTGCATAGGTGATAATCGTTGTCAAGAGTGATAACCAAACTGTCGGCCAAATCCGTTCCCCAATAATGGATAGGGTCGGTTGCTTATGGGCAAAGGAACGTCCAAAGTCACCTTGGAGCATACCGCCCATCCAATTAATATAACGTTCCCAAACAGGTTTGTTCAAACCTAATTTTTCCCGCATAGCTTCAATTTGCTCAGCCGAAATTTTAGGGTCAATCAAGCCTGTCAAGGCATCCCCTGGCATTAATTCTGCTAAGAAGAAAACTAAGATGCTGAGCGCCAAAAGTTGCGGAATCATCAGCAACATACGTCTAAGTATCGCTTTCCACATTTTAGAGCTCACCTCCTTTGTCAGTGTCTACCGTTCTGAGAGCAGCAAAATGGGTCTCAGAAACTGGTTTAAGGTCATATACACGACCAGTTTCGTCATAATAGAGTGACGCATTCTCACGGTATTCCTTCTCAACCCGTAAACGATTGAGTTTGTTTTGCTCACGGTTATTAGGGTTCATTTCTGGAATAGCTGATAAGAGGCGACGGGTATAAATATGACGTGGATCATTATAGATGTCATCACGTGTCCCATACTCAGTGAAACGACCACGGTACATAATGGCAATCTCATCACACATATGCTTAACGACACCTAAGTCGTGTGAGACGAAGAGATAACTTACATTATATTCTTCTTGAATCTGCTTCATGAAGTTAAGAACTTGGGCTTGAACAGACAAGTCCAAGGCCGAAACAGGTTCATCGGCAATGACCAATTTAGGGTTGAGGGCTACAGCACGTGCTACCCCAATCCGTTGACGTTGACCACCAGAAAACTCATGTGGGTACTTGTAGAGTGCTTCTTCCGATAACCCTACGATATCTAAGAGCTCCAGCTTGCGCTTCTTCTCTTCATCAGGCGTTAAGCTGAGAAAGTTTCGCATTGGCTCCCCTAAGATGTCGGTAATCCGACGTTTAGGGTTGAAGCTAGAGAGGGAATCTTGGAAGATCATTTGCACGTTGTGACGGTAGTTAGAACGGCGATGACGCGCTGCTTTAGAGACTTCTTCACCCTCATAGTAGATTTTCCCTGAGGTAATCTTCTCTAAACCAATGATGGCCTTCCCGATGGTAGACTTACCAGAACCTGATTCACCAACCAAGCCATAAGTCTTCCCTTCTTCTAAGGTCAAGTTGACGCCGTCTACAGCATAGACATAATCGGTCACGCGGTTCAGGAAACCAGACCGAATAGGATAGTGGACTTTTAGGTCCTCAATGCGCATAAATTCAGCCATTAGTTCTCCTCCCCTTCAAAATGGAAATGTTTGTAACAAGTACAACGGACAAAGTGACCTGGTGACACTTCGTGTAAACCTGGGTTCTCTTCGTGGGCATCTTCCGCAATCCAAGGAATACGTGGCGCGAAACGACAGCCTGTCCGAATCATCTTAGTTAATGGTGGTACCGCCCCTTGAATAACGTGAAGCTTATCAGAGCCACCTTCTAATTCACTGGTTTGCGGAATTGAACGCAAGAGTGAACGTGTATATGGATGTTGCGGATTGTTGAAGAGTTCTTCAACAGGTGCAATCTCAACGAATTGACCCGCATACATAACGGCTACGCGGTCAGCGGTCTCAGCTACGACCCCTAAGTCGTGAGTAATGAGGATAATCCCTGCTTCGGTCTCCTTCTGGATGTCGTTCATCAAGTCCAAGATTTGCGCTTGAATAGTTACGTCCAAAGCGGTAGTCGGTTCATCGGCAATAATAATCGGTGGCTTACATGCCAAGGCAATGGCGATGATAACCCGCTGACGCATCCCCCCAGATAATTCGTGTGGGTACTGACGAGCAGTCCGCTCTGGGTTAACAATCCCTACTTGATCCAAGAGCTCTAAGACACGTTTTTGACGTTCTTCCTTGTTGAGTTTAGTGTGGTAGTAGAGGGCTTCATCAATTTGTGCTGCGATGGTCATCAATGGGTTGAGCGATGCCAATGGATCTTGGAAAATCATCCCAATATCGTTCCCACGGATTTTGTTATATTGATTCTCAGTATATTCTACTAAGTTATCGCCACGGTAGTTGATTTGGCCTTCAATCTTAGTATTGCGAGGATTATGCAAACCAATGATTGAAGTGGCAAGAGTTGACTTCCCACAGCCTGACTCCCCAACAATGGCTAATTTTTCATTCTTTGATAAGGTAAAGCTAACACCGTCTACCGCATTGTAGAAGGTATCCTTAACGCGGAATCCAACGTGTAAGTCCTTTACATCTAGAATAACTTTTTCGTTATCCATTCTAGTTCCTCCATTCGTGATCATGTTTTATGTCTTCATCTAAGTAAAAAAAGTAGCACTGCATAGATAGAGCGTGCCGACTTCATCGTCTTTTCAGTTCTTAGGGAGTAAGCTGGTCGATATAAGTGACCACTTGGCCTACATTCTTAAGGGCTTCAATACGATTATCCTCAAATTGAACACTAAAGGTGTCCTCGAGCTCCATAATCAGTTCGAAGACGTCAATTGAGTCTGCACCGAGATCTTCAAAGGTCATCTCATTAGTGACCTTGTCTTCAGTTAAACCAAATCGTTCAACAATCAATCGCTGGACTGTTTGGAAAACTTCTTGGGTCTGGGGCATCCATACACCTCCGTTCAATATGACATAAAATCTACACTTCCTTATTTTACTAAGTTTTAAGCCAATTGTCCATGGTTTTAGCAGAGAAAATTATGAAATCTCTCATTCTTCTCATTTATCCCTCAAAACTTGCTTAGACTTTGCCCATGATTGCGACTAAGTAAGCGATATCTTCAAAATCATTCCTAATAAAGCTTGAAATTCCCTTTTTATCCGCCATCAATCTGTCATCAAGAGGCCATTATAATAATCGTGTTTTTCAAGATAAATAGCCTATTATGGGTTAACCAGAAATGGGCTATACATATTGAAAAGCAAGATGATGATGGTACATTATAAGATTCCCTTTTTAACCGAAACTGCCCAACATCTTTTCTTTTAAATTTCTTTACTCACCAAAAAATTTCTCAGTATTTGCTGGACCCAAAAGATCTTTTGCCCATGCAAAAAGACCAGGCTAACAAGGCCTGGTCCAATTATCCTATTCTTCTGTTTGAGCTGGTTGTTCCTGACCGAAGTAATCAGTTGCTTCCTGGATAATGCCAGATTCCACAATCGTGCGAGCCTGACGAATGGCATTAAAGATAGCATGTTCATTAGAAGAGCCGTGGGCCTTGATGACTGGCGCCTTGACCCCTAAGAGAACTGCCCCACCCTGCTTGGTATCGTCAAAATTATCGCGGAGGCCTGATAAGGCGTCTTTGACTAAGAGCGCTCCTAATTTAGCCTTCAGCCCGCCACCCAATAATTGGGATTTAATGAGACTAAAGAGGGTCTTAGACGTCCCTTCCAGGGTCTTCAATACGGCATTACCGGTAAAGCCATCGGTGACCACAATATCAACTGGGCCATCTAGCAAGGTCTTAGTCTCCACGTTGCCGTAGAAGTCAAGGCTAGTCTCAGCAGCTAAGAGTTCATAGGCCGCCTTAGATAATTCATTGCCCTTGGTAGCTTCCGTCCCGTTGTTAAGTAGGCCAATCTTAGGCTGGGCAATGCCCAGGACTCGTTGGGCATAGAAGTTAGCCAGAACCGCAAACTGCAGTAAGTTGACTGGCTTGCAGTCAGCGTTAGCACCGGCATCCATCAAGACCAAGTAAGGATGTTGACTAGAAGCAGTTGGTAAGACTGGCATGAGGCCCGGACGATCAATATTCTTAATCCGACCCACAATCAGCAAACCGCTAGCTAAGAGGGCCCCGGTGTTACCTGCTGACAGCAAGGCATCAGCTTGGCCTTCCTTGACTGCTTGCGCCGCTAATACCATGGAGGCATTCTTCTTCTTGCGAATAGCACGCACTGGCTCATCATCCCCATTGATTTTTTCTGGGGTATGGATGATTTCGACCCGCTCTGTCGCTTCTAAATATGGGCGAATTTTGTCTTGATCGCCAAATAAGAGCACTTCGATGTTATCAAAGGCCGCAATGGCAAGGTTCACCCCTTTTACGGCTGATTCAGGCGCGAAATCCCCGCCCATGGCATCTACTGCAATTCTAATCATTCCTTGTCTTCCTCCTTATAAACTAATCATATCTATCAATATTTGGCAATCGCTATACCAATTCTCGTGCTTTCATCATAACAAGTCCCTGCCAAGCCGTCAACCTAGATGGGAATCTGGCAGTTTGGCTAGACCTCAATCGCTTGCGTCTGACTCCATTGATTAAGCGCCTGCCATTCGGCTTCCGATAGGCGTTCTGGATGCTTGAGTAAGTCCTGAACATCCTTGCGGGCAACTGTTAAGATTTTTTCGTCTTCAATCAAATTAGCATAGTGGAATTCCGGCAAACCACTTTGGCTGCGGCCCATTAAGTCCCCCATACCGCGAATCTTCAAATCTTCACGGCTAATCAGGAAACCATCTTGGTGGTCCACCATAATCTTAAGTCGCTCCTTACCCTGTTCAGTTGTAGGACTGCCAATCAGGTAACAATAACTGGCAAGCTGGCTCCGACCTACCCGCCCACGCAACTGGTGGAGTTGGGCCAAGCCAAAGCGTTCAGCTGACTGAATGACCATAATAGTGGCATTGGGCACGTCAACCCCGACTTCCACCATGGTAGTCGCTACAAGAATCTGAACCTGATTTTGCTTGAAGCGGTCCATGACGGCTTCTTGTCCTTCCTTATTAAGTTGACCGTGTAAGACATCGACCTTAAAGTTTGGGAAGCGGTCGGCCAAGCGGTCGGCTACCTCTAGCACGTTCTCTATCTGTTCCAAATGTTCGGAACTCTCAATCAGAGGGAGCACATAGTAGACCTGGTGTCCGGCCTCTAATTCTTGGGCAACATGGGCTTCTAGTTCCTCTAGTTGATCTTCCTTGAGCCAACGGGTCGTGATGGGCTGACGGCCCTTAGGTAACTGATCGATGGTGGAAACGTGCATCTCGCCATAGAGGGTCATAGCTAGGGAACGTGGAATAGGCGTTGCCGTCATTTGAAGTAGGTTGACGGCTATTTTGTCATTTTTATCTACTAGGGCTTGCCGTTGGCCCACCCCAAAGCGGTGTTGTTCGTCAATAATGACTAAGCCCAGTTGCTTGAATTGGACCGTTTCTTGAATCAAGGCATGAGTCCCGATGACCACCTGAATCTGCCCATTAGCCAAGCCGTCTAAGACTGCTTGCTTGGCCTTGGCTGTCATAGCACTAGTAAGGAGAGCGGCTTCCATCCCCATGGGGGCAAAGAGCTGGTTGAAGGACTGGGCATGCTGTTTGGCTAGAATCTCAGTCGGCGCCATAAGGGCTGACTGGAAGCCACCGCTTAAGCTGGCTAGAATAGCAAGAAAGGCTACTAGCGTTTTCCCGCTCCCAACGTCCCCTTGCACCATGCGCCGCATAGGGTGCTGGGCCATGAGGTCGCGACAGATTTCATTGACTACCTGCTTCTGAGCCTGAGTTAGCTCATAAGGTAAGTGGCTAATCCAAGTCTTAAGTTGGTCATTGTCATAATGAATCTGGATGCCTGGCTCTGTTTCATGCTGCTTGAGGGCCGCTTGCAGGCGCCATTGATAGAGGAAAAACTCCTGATAGATAATTTTCCGTGTAGCCTGATGATGCTGCTCTTGATCAGCCGGAAAATGCATGGCATAGAGGGCCAAGGGCAAATCTAGTAGCCGATACTGGTCGTTGAGATGTTGAGGTAAGACCTCTGGAATTGCCTCCTGATACTGATTGAAGGAGGCCGCAATACTAGCCACAATGGCGCTCTGCTTAAGGCCTTTGGTAGCATGGTAGACTGGTGCAAAGTCCTGGCCTTCCTGTGCTACTTGAATCAGCTTCATACCTAAGAGGGTCTGACGATTGGATTGCCATTTGCCGTAAATTGCCCGCTCCTGCCCCAACTGAATGGCTTGCTTAAGATAGGGTTGGTTGAAGAAAGACACGTTGATAATTTCGTGGTCATTGACCGCCAGCTTGAAAGAAACCCGGCTCTTCTTACCACCAAAGTAGGCTACCACAGGTGGCGTCACGACCTTGCCTTTAAGGGTGACCTTCTCCTGATCTAGGATGGTCGCCAAAGGTCGCACGGCTACCGACTCAAAGCGGAAGGGAAAATGAAACATGAGGTCGCGGACAGTTGAGACGCCTACCTGTTGGAAGAGCTTGACGCGCGCGGGTCCTACTCCTTTGAGATGATCAATGCTATCTAACCAATTAAGTCCCATAAGCCCCCCTCCTTTCTGCTTGTCTGTCTCATTATTATAACATTTTTATAGCCAGATAGCGACTCTTCAAGCTAGTACCCAAGTTCATCTGAGCAAAGAAAAAGACCAAGGCATGAGCCTTAGTCTTTTAACTGATTTGATTATTCCACTGACATCATGTAGTGGTAAACAGGTTGGTCACCTTGGACGATTTCGACTTCTAAGTCATTGAATTTGTCAGTTAAGAGTTCTGCTACCTCATCGGCTAATTCAGTAGTTCCTTCTTCCCCGACAATAATAGTTGCCAACTCAGAGTCTTCATCCACCATGGCTTCTAAGGTTGCCAAGAGGGCATCCTTCAAATCAGGCAAGGACAAGACAATCTTGTTGTTAACTAAGCCCAGGTAGTCATCCTTCTTGATGGACACGCCATCAATCTCAGTGTCACGAATGGAGTAAGTAATTTGACCAGATTGGACGAAATCACGTGACTCATTCATTTGAGCCCCATTGGCTTCTAAATCTAAGCTAGCATCGAAGGCCATCATAGCCGTAATCCCTTGAGGGATCGTAGTAGTAGGCACCACAACGGTTGGTACTTCCGCTACTTGAGCTGCTTGTTGAGCCGCCATGATGATGTTCTTGTTGTTAGGCAAGAGGATGATTTGTTCTGCATTAACTGCTTCAATGGCTTTGACGAAGTCTTCTGTTGAAGGGTTCATGGTTTGACCACCGGCCAAGACTTTGGCAACCCCTAGATCAGTAAAGAGTTGGCCCACACCTTCACCTGCTGCTACTGCAATAATAGCATAAGGAACTTTTGGAGCAGCCTCTGCTGGCGCTTCCTTCATAGCATGTTCTTCCGCTTCTAAGCCACGGACTTGTTCACGCATGTTGTCGACTTTGATTTTGATCAGTTCCCCAAATTCTTGACCCAATTGCATGATTTCGCCTGGGTTTTCAGTATGGATGTGAACCTTGACGATTTCATCGTCGGCTACGACCAAGAGGGAATCCCCTTTGGTGTTGAGGGTGCTACGGAAGGCTTCATAGTCAAAGGCCTTCTCAACAGTTGGGCCTTGGCCAATGCGAACCATAATTTCTGTACAGTAGCCAAAGGTAATATCTTCTAAGGCCATTGGTGGCTCATTGCCATCTTCGAACATAGCATGAGAGTGGCCAGGAGCTGCAGGAGCTGCCTTAACTTCTACTACGGTCTCGCCTGTCAAGGATGACAAGAAACCTTCATAGACGCAGAGCAAGCCTTTACCACCAGAGTCAACTACGCCAACTTGTTTCAAGACTGGCAATAATTCAGGTGTCTTGTCTAAGGCCAATTGAGCGCCTTCGACAATAGCTTTCATAACTTCAATAATGTTATCGGTCTTCTCAGCTGCCTTCTCACCGCGCAAAGCAGATTCACGGGCAACAGTCAAAATAGTTCCTTCGACAGGTTTCATAACTGCCTTATAGGCTGATTCTACCCCACCTAAGAAGGCTTGGGCAAAATGCTTAGCGTCTAAGACTTCTTCTTCCTTAATACGTTGTGAGAAACCACGGAAAATCTGAGATAAGATAACCCCAGAGTTACCACGCGCCCCCATCAAAAGTCCCTTGGCTAAGGCGCCCGCTAATTCACCGACGTGACTAGCTTGACTGGATTTGAGGTTTTCCGCCCCAGAAACAAAGGTCATGTTCATGTTAGTCCCGGTATCGCCATCTGGCACTGGGAATACGTTGAGTGAGTTAATTAATTCGACATTGGATGTTAAGCGTTCCGCTCCGGCTACAACCATAGGCACAAACTCTTTTGCCGTTAATTGTTTCAATTCCAATTTTTATCCTCCTTACCGTTCTATACGGTTGACTTAATCAATTTTTACGCCTTGTACGTGAACATTGACATAGCTGACTTCGAAGCCCAGCAATTGTTCAACACTGTATTTCACGGCTTGTTGAATGTTTTGGCAGATAACTGAAATCTTAGTGCCATAAGATACTAAGATGTAGACATCTACTAGAACATCATCTCCACGTTGGGTGATGACAACCCCTTTGGAGTAATTCTCTTGTCCTAGAATCTCAATTAAGTTATCACGGAAGAAGTTCTTACTTACCATTCCGACCACACCGTAGTTATCTGTAACGGCAGTGCCGACAACTGTTGAAATCACATCTTGAGTTAGGGACACTTGTCCATTGGGTGTTTGGATTTTGATTGTCATGCGATTTCCTCCTCACATCTAATATATCATATCTATTTTAGCATAAAATGCTTGATTGTGCACTCATTAAGATAAAGACCATTCCAAACTGGGGGCCTGTCTTCTCTACTTGTCTAGACAGAGGAGGTCTTACTCAAAAAAAAGCCCCAATCCAAGGGACTGGGATCATCGCTATTAAACGCGTTCTACTTTACCTGATTTTAAAGCACGAGCAGAAACCCAAACTTTCTTAGGTTCGCCATCCACTAAGATGCGTACTTTTTGTAAGTTAGCGCCGAAACGACGTTTTGTTTTGTTCATCGCTTTTGAACGAGTGTTACCTGAACGAGCTTTACGCCCAGTGAAATAACATTCTTTAGCCATTCTTGTTTCCTCCTTTTCGCTGCAGGAGCTTAATGTCTCTGCTTTATCATACTGAACTAATTTATCATATTTTCCCTCATTTGACAAGTCTTTGAGGGTGATTTTTTCGGTTTTTACACTTGATTGACCCAGAAAATCATGACCAGCCCCGACTCAAAGGCAATTTCCACAGGTTCCTGACTGGCTTTGTATTCATTGCTAATCAGGGATTGGGGACTAGCACAATCAGTTGCTGGCAAGGTGTACTTGGCCCCTTGAATAGACAGGCCTTGAACTGGTGTCAGGCTAATCACCGACAGGTAGAGACAGGGCTCGTAGGCCAAGACATGGCGGCCAGGCTTTAAGAAACGCACCTTGTGGTGAGCCTCCAGCAAGGTAAGACGAGACAAACCTGCTTGGAAGCGTGGCTGATGGGCCAGCCAAATATTGGCCAATAAATGGTCCAGCCGCCCGCCCCTTTCGCCTAGAAAACCAAGTGCCACATAATCTGCCTCCGGCCAGCGAGTCATGGCCATGTCCAAGGCCAAATGACCATCGGTATCGTCCTTCTCGCTAGGAAAGGCTTGAAATTCCTGACTATGTGCCTCAATGACTTGGCGCTCTTCTTCTGACACCGAATCAAAGTCGCCCAAGGCCATATCCAGCACATAACCTGCTCTGACTAATCTTAAGGCTCCACGATCAGCCCCTACAAAATAGACTTGGTCATAGGCTTGGATTAAATTTTCAATCTGATCAAGGGCTGGATTAGGTCCACCCCCACAGACAATGACACATGCTGTTGCCACTTAGACTGCCCCCTACTTTCTATTCTACCTAAGCTAAGTCTTTGAGCGTCTGAATGGCTTGGGCTGGATCTGGATGCCCGAAGACGTAAGAACCTGCTACTAGGATATCTGCGCCCACCGCTAGACAGTCAGCAGCCGTCTTGTCATTCACCCCACCGTCAACTTCAATTAGATAGCTATAGCCTTGTTTTTGACGCAAATCAGCCAATTGGCGGACTTTGTCCAAGGTCTCAGGGATAAAGGCCTGGCCACCAAAACCTGGGTTAACCGTCATGACCAAGACCTGGTCAACTTGACCCAGGACTGCTTCAATGGCCGAAACTGACGTACCTGGATTAATGACAACCCCCGCCTTGGCCCCTGCTGCCTTGATTAACTGCAAGGCACGATGAATATGAGGCGTCGCCTCCACATGAACGGTCACCACATCTGCGCCTGCTTTGACCACTTGGTCCACGTAGCGTTCGGGATTGGTCACCATCATGTGAACATCAAAGACTAGCTTAGATTGAGCGCGCAAGCCTTGATAGAGCATAGGCCCAAAGGAAATGTTGGGTACAAAGTCCCCATCCATAATATCAATGTGTAGGTAGTCAGCCCCAGCCTCTTCAACCATTCGGATGGATTGGGCTAGCTTATTAAAATCGGCACTCAACATGGAAGGTGCAATATACATAAAGTTTCCTCCTTAACGACGTTTTCTGAGATGGTATTGGGGTTTACGCTGATCAATTTTTTGGACTAATTGACAATAGGATTGATAGCGACTAGCAGCCAAGCTCCCCGCTTCTAATGCTTGTTTAACCGCACAACCCGGTTCTTCCAAATGGAGACAGGAACGGAAACGACATTCTTGGCTGAGTTCTTGAATTTCTGGGAAGAGTTGGGTCACTTGCTCCTTCTCAATCTGCTCGAAATCTAGGGCCGAAAAGCCTGGCGTGTCAGCAATCAAAGCCTGATTCAAGGGATAGAGGGTCACTTCCCGTGTGGTATGGCGCCCACGCCCCAGATAGTGACTAATTTCGCCGGTTTCAATGTCAGCTTGAGGTAGTAGCTGGTTAAGCAAGGTAGACTTACCGACTCCAGACTGGCCCATCACCACATAGAGACCTTGGTGCAAAAGTTGACTGAGATTAGCTAATGCATCCGATTCTGGATCCATGACGGTTACCGTATAACCGGCGGCCTCATAAATGGCCTGGATCTGGGCGACACGATCTTGGGCTTGTTCCTCCCCTTCTTGGGCAAGCAGCAAATCGTATTTGGTCAGAATCAGATGAGGTTCAATGCCATGCGAGGTCACAGAAGCCAAAAATTGATCAACTAGGGAATAGGAGAAGTCCGGCTCCACCAAGGACATAACCACCAACGCATCATCGACATTGACCACACTTGGTCTAACGAATTGATTACGACGAGGCAGGACCTCAATCAAGCGACCTAAGGCTTGGTCGGCCTTGGGGTCTAAGCCCTCCTCCCATTCAAAGGTGACATGGTCTCCCACCAAAGGCTTGAGCTGTTGGTGGCGAAAATTCCCCCTAGGCTTGGTCACATAGGTTTGGCCCTCAGACCGCACTGAATAAAAGCCACTAAGAGATTGGGAAATAATGCCTTCTTTGATGATTACTTTGTCTTCTGCCATACTGTCACCCTCTGCTTGATACTGACTTAATGGTACCATATTTTAAGCGCCTTGTCAGTTCTGGCTGACAGGACAGCTTAGACTAATCAGGACTCATATTTTCCCATCAAAAAGAGGCTAGAAATTTCTAGCCTCTTAGGGTTAATTATCATTTGGATAGACTTCATTACTTTCAGCAATGACTTCGCCATCCCGCATGACGCGGTATTGACCGACGCCGCCTTCCATAATATAGAGCAGAATCTCGATGCTACGTGATTCAGAGATTTCAAATTCTTGGGCCAGCGTATTAATATTGTTGCGACTATCGCCAATGAAGACCTGAATCTTATTCGGCAATGGGTTGCGTTGATTGACGTCCGTGCTAGCATATTTTGGCACGTACTCAATATTTACCCGTTGAACTGCCGTCAGCACCTTCTCTTCTTTACGGCCTTTGGAAACGGTAACCTTGATGGTATCGCCTTGGCTTAAGGCCACGCCATATTTAGGACTTTGGCTGATGACACGCCCTTTAGGAATGTCATTGTCATAGTCTTCGCTGACGTCAACAGTCAGTCCGTTAGCTTCCGCGAAGTTTTGCACCATTTCCAACGGTAGGTTATTGAAGTCCTGCATGGTGGTGGAGTCTGCCACCTTCCCTACGGTAAAGACTAGGGAAGTAGTGCTTGGCACCACCTTGGAACCTGGTTCCACGCTTTGGGCTAAAATCTTCCCATTATTTTCAGGCGTAGAAGCAAAGTCACGGCGCTCTACAATAAAGTTAGCCGCGGTCAGTTGGGAGCGAACTGACTCATAGTCTTGACCGACATAGTTGCCGATTTCAACCTGTTCTTTCCCGTTACTGATTTCTAAGTCGACCGTTGAAGCCTTACGAATCCGCGCGCCTGAGCCTGGTGTTGATTTAATCACCTGACCTTGAGGAATACTGTCACTCCAAGTCTGCTTAATGGCTCCCACTTGCAGATTGGCTGCTTGAATTTTCTGTACCGCCTCATCCTTGCTGAGCTTGGCTACTTCTGGTACAGAAGTATACTCGGTCAAGCGCGTATAGGCGATATAGACGCCACCGCAAATGACTAAGAGACTGATGATGGCCAAGAACCAGGCCGCAATCCGCCGTTTACGTCGCGGCTTATCCAAAGGTGCCACATCATCAATGCGTTGATAGGCATCATAATCGATGGGTTCTGGCGCTTCAATTGGAGCCGCAACCGGTGTTTTGACTGGCTTAATAGGTTTCATTTGAACTCGCGCCTGACCACTAGCATTCGGAACAAAGACCGGCTCATTCATACGACTCGCATTGAGTGCCGTCGATAGGTCCGCTAACATGCTGTGAACAGAATCGTAACGGTTGGCTGGGTCCTTAGCAGTAGCCTTGAGGACTACGTTTTCCAAGCTTTGCGGCACATAGTCCATCTTGTCACGGATACGTGGGAATTCTTCTTGGAAGTGCTTGAGGGCCACCGAAACAGCCGATTCGCCATCAAATGGCACAGAGCCAGTAATCAATTCATAGAGGACGACCCCTAGGGCGTAGATATCCGACTTAACAGTCGCATTACTACCACGCGCTTGCTCAGGCGATAGGTAATGAACCGAACCCAAGAGGGTATTAGTCTGCGTGATGGAAGTATCCGACAGGGCAATGGCAATCCCAAAGTCGGTAATCTTAATAGCGCCCGTCTTGGTAATCAAAATATTCTGAGGCTTAATATCCCGGTGAATAATTTGGTTCTTATGAGCCACTTCAATAGCCGACAGGATCTGACTCATAATCAGTACCACTAGTTCTAAAGATAGGGGTGCATTTTGGCGAATATAAGTCTTAAGATCTGTCCCATCCACATACTCCATGACGATGTATTGCTGGTCTTCTTTCTCCTCGACATCATAGATTTCGACAATGTTGCGGTGCAGCAATTGGCTAGCCGACATCGCTTCACGCTGGAAGCGACGGATGGCATCCTGGTTGTCTTGGAAGTCAAAACGCAGGACTTTAACGGCTACTTGTCTTTCTAAGATTAAGTCTTGGGCTAGGAAAACATTGGCCATCCCGCCCTGACCGATAAAGTCTGTCAGCAGGTATCTGCCTGATAATTTATCGCCTATTTCCATTCAGATACCTCCTCTAAGTTTTCTGTGCTTAAGTCTGAAGCAATGATAACGGAAATGTTATCCATGCCTCCGGCTTCGTTAGCTGCTGCAATTAATTGTTGGGCAAAATTAGCCTCTTGGCGTGAGGACCGGAAGAGCTCTTCCAAGGCCTCAGGCGTCACCATATTAGTCAACCCATCTGAGCAAAGGAGCAACATCTCAGCCTCCTGGCTGGGCACGGTCTGAATGGCTACCTCAAGTGGATGAGTCAAACCAATGGATTGGGTGACAGCATTGCGATGGGGATGCAAATAAGATTCTTCCAAGGTAATTTCCCCGGCCCGAATCAATTCATTAACCAAGGAATGATCCTCCGTATATTGCTGGAGCTTACCTTCCTTGTAGATATAAGCGCGACTATCCCCTACATGGCCTAAATAGATGGTGCCATCGACAATCAAGGCCAAGACAATGGTAGTCCCCATGCCGTTCAAGTTCTTATCAGCTTGGGCTTCTTGATAAATTTGTTGGTTGACTAGCTTTAAAGTTCCTTCAATCCACGCTGACACCTGGTCAGGTGCTAAGGCCTGGTTCAAATCTTGGAAATACTGCCCAATATATTGGGTAGTACGTTGACTGGCCACGTCGCCACCCAAATGGCCCCCTACCCCGTCACAGAGGATGAGCAGGAGTTGGCCAAAATCATTAAGAAAATAATCCGCATAATCCTGGTTGGTTGTTCGACGTTTACCGATATTGGAACATAGTGCAAGTTTCATGTAGTCACCTCTGTTTCCTTCATATGTTGATTTTTAGTGCAAGCTAGGCTGACTTAGTCATACGTGCAATGAAGAAGCCATCGGTCAAGTAGTCTTGTGGCAAGACTTCAATCATGCCATCTGCAGTCAGAACTGACGCTCCTTGAACTTCTTCTGGCCCTATCGAACTGAGTTGGAAGTCAGCCTGTCTTGCCAAGAAGGCCTTGACCTGGGCTTGGTTTTCAGCTTGTGCTAAGGTACAAGTTGAATAGACTAAGGTTCCGCCTGGTTTGAGCAGACTGGCAACATGGTCTAAGAGCTGACTCTGAAGCTTGCTAAGTGCTTCAATATCGCTTGCTTGCTTAGTGTATTTAATTTCAGGTTTGCGACGCATGAGGCCGAGACCTGAACATGGTGCATCCAAATAGATTATATCATAGAGTGTCCCGCTTGGGGGCATAAAGTCTAAGGCATTTGTAGCATGAAGCGAAATGTTCAAGCCCTCTTGTTGGCTTAAGCCTAGGCGTTCCATGTGTCCCGCCACCAAGTCTAGCTTGGCTTGAGAAATATCTAGGGCATCCAAGTGACCGTTTTGCAGTAGAAAGGCCATATGCGTCGCCTTGCCTCCAGGGGCACTACAGGCATCCAAGAGTCGTTGGCCTACCACTGGCCGGCCGATTGGCGCTACCAACATAGAAGATTCATCCTGAATAGTCAAGCGCCCCGCTTGAAAGGCAGGTGACTCCAGAATACGACCATCTAGGCTTTCAATAGCATAAGGTGATAGGTTGCCGGCCTCAACCTGATAGCCGGCTGCCCTGAGCTGGGCCAGGATTTGGTCGCGTTCATTGGGATGGGCTTGAATTCTGGCGGTTAGACGTGGCCGTTGATTGAGACTAGCCAGTAACTCAGTCAAGCTTGCCTGATCATACTGTTCTTGTAAGAGGGACACAATCCAAGGGGCGATACTGTATTGAATGCTGAGGGCTTCAACAGGGTCTGTCACTGTATCCAAGGAGCGCAGTTCCTGACGACGGAAATTGCGCAAGACGCCGTTGACTAGGCCGGCTAGACCTGCATGGCCATTGAGCTTGGCAATGTTAACCGCTTCGTTAATGGCTGCATGATCCGGGATTCGCTCCAGGTAAAGCATCTGATAGACGGTCATTCTTAAGAGCGTACGAATCCATGACTCTAACTTCTTGCCTTTGATGAAAGGTTCCAAGTAGAAGTCCAGGGTCAAACGATGCTGAATGCTGCCATAGACTAAGTTGACTAAAAGCCCTTGGTCGACTGGCTTGAGCTCTGTCTGACTCAGCGCCCGATTGAGAAGGACATTGGAATACTGGTCATGCCAGTCAATCTCTACCAGTAGCTGTAAAGCCTGAAAGCGAACATTATGCTTGAGGCGCTTAGCGGCTAATGACTTAACTTTCATGAGTTGCCTCATCTTCTACTTGTACTGAAGCGAAAACTTGGCCCGCTAATTGAGCTAAGTCATTGCCCTTGAAATAATCTTCTAGGCTTAGGCGCTTCTTGCCAGACTCCTGCCACTCACGGATGCCATAATAGGAATGATGACCACACTTAACAATCAGGTGTTTACGTTTATAGGCCAGAATGGTCCCTGGCTCTGCGGCTAGATCTTCTGGGCTTGGCTCATAATCCATTGGCGCTCCTGCCCAAACCTTAATCCGCAAGTCTCCTAAGACCGTATAAGTCGAAGGGAAAGGATTGAAGGCCCGAACATGACAGTCCACTTGGTGAGCAGACTCATACCAGTTAAGCTGTTCTTGTTCCTTGGTAATTGAAGGTGAAAAGACCACTTGGCTGACATCTTGCTCCACCGCTGTAATCTCATTGGCAAAAAGTTTGAAGAGAGTATCGAGGAGCAGTTCCCGTCCGATAATAGCCAACTTACCAAAAAGGGCACCCACGGTCTCATCTGATTCGATGACACAAGAACGTTGGGCTAGAATATCCCCTGCATCCATTTCTTTAGTCATGTAGATAATGGAAATACCGGTCTCATGATCGCCCTTCCAGATAGCGTAATGAATAGGCGCAGCGCCTCGATACTTAGGTAGTAGCGAAGCATGGACATTAATGGCCGTATGGGGTGTTGACTTAATGAGACGAGTGGGAATGAACTGGCCATAAGCTGCCGTCACAATAATGTCGGCGTCTAAATTTATCAGTTCTTCTAACTCCTCAGAACGACTAATGCGTTCAGGCTGGTAGAGGGGAATATCATGGGCCAAGGCCAATTGCTTAACGGGTGACTGGGTCAAGACCCGCTTGCGTCCGACCGGACGGTCAGGCTGGGTCACTACCGCAATGACCTGGTAGGAGGCATGCTCGAGTAAGCCTTGGAGAATTTCTGCCGCAAACTGCGGCGTTCCCATAAAGATAATTTTTTTCATGTTCGATACACCTCACTAGTTGAAAAAGAGTGGCTCGTGGTCAATGGTGATATAAATCCCCTGCTTGGCTTCAAGCTGAGATTGGTCCAAGATTGTCCCGAGGCTTTCCTTGATGACTTGACCATCCTTGTACTTGAGTAAGAGTTGGAAATAATAGCGTTCATTAATCCGAGCAATCGCGCCCTGGCTGGGACCAAGCATCTCAATGGCTGCCCCGCTTGCTAAGAGGGCTTGCTTAACTTGATGACTCATAGCTTGGGCCTTGGCTTGGTATTTGCTAGAAATTGTAATTAAAGTGGTATAGAAATAAGGCGGATAATGGCCTAGATGACGTCGCTTCATCTCATAGTAGAAGAAGGACTCATAATCATGTTGCTGGGCCAATTGCATAACATAGTGGTCTGGATTATAGGTTTGAATCAGGACCTCACCTTCGAAACGTCCCCGGCCTGTTCGACCAGCTACTTGGGTCAAGAGTTGGAAGGTCTTCTCCCCTGCTCGGAAATCCGGTAGGTTGAGAGCCGTATCGGCATTGATTACGCCGACTAGGGTCACGTTCTCAAAGTCCAGACCCTTGGCAATCATTTGAGTTCCTAGGAGAATATCCGCTTCATGGCGACGGAAGCGATCCAAGAGGGCTTCGTGTTGGCCCTTCTTGCGTGTGGTATCCATATCCATGCGGATTACACGCGCGTCAGGAAAATGCTGATTGAGTAATTCCTCAATCTTCTGAGTTCCTAAGCCAAAAGTTCTGAGATAGTCACTATAGCAGTTAGGACAGTGGTCAGGTACTGGGCTTTGGTAGTCACAGTAATGGCATTTGAGCCGATGCTCATGCTTGTGATAGGTTAAGGAAATATCGCAACGCGGGCATTGAATGACTTGACCACATTCCCGACAGAGCATATAAGAGGCATAGCCTCGCCGATTGAGTAAGAGTACAATCTGTTGCCCTTTGGCTAGCCGGTCAGCAATCTTGTCCTTGAGGACAGAAGATAATTCGTCCGTGGTTTGTTGGACCATTTCCTTGGTCATATCCACCAGGGTAACTGGCGGCAAAGGCCGTCCGTTCACACGTTCAGGCAGACGCAGATGTTGGTAACGACCTACCTGAGCGCGCGAGCGAGACTCAAGTGAAGGGGTCGCCGACCCCAGAAGCAGCGGTGCCTGGTGATAGTGACAGCGCCAGATGGCCACTTCTCTGGCATGATAGCGTGGCGTATCCGATTGCTTGTAGGTCGTCTCATGTTCTTCGTCAATGATGACTAGACCTAGATCACGAATAGGCGCAAAAATGGAAGACCGGGCCCCTACCACAATGGTGGCTTGGCCCCGAATAATGCGGCGCCACTCATCGTATTTCTGAGAGTTTGTCAAGCCTGAGTGCAAGACCGCTACCCCAGTTTGAAAACGACTCTTAACCTGACGTACCATTTGCGGGGTTAAGGCAATTTCAGGAACTAGTAGAATGGCGCCCCGCCCCATTTGGCTGGCCTTGGCCATCAGTTGCAGATAGACTTCGGTCTTGCCACTACCGGTGACGCCTTCTAGCAGGAAGGTCTGGTCCTGATGTTCTTCTAGTGCCTGGGCAATCTGCTCATAGACCGCCTCCTGAGCCACCGTCAAGGTCCGACTATGACTCTGCTCAACCTCCAGATGAGCCAAAGGATCCCGATAGACGCTGACCTTTTGGGACTTGATATAGCCATGTTTGAGGGCAGTCTTAAGGCTACTGGCACTGACTTGGCTGGCTGCCAAGAGCGCTTGTTGCTCCAACTGAGGCTGACCTGATGCTAAGAGATAGGTCAGGAGTTGGGCTACTTTTTGGCTTCTAGCGGGTAAGTCTTGGATAATTTGCTTGATTGACTCAGCCGGCATAGCCAACTCAATCATGGTCTGGGTCTTAGAGGTGGTCTGGTCTTGGACCTGATAGACTAACTCCAGTACGCCCTGGTCTAATAGTTGCTTGATTTGCTTGCGACTTAACTGCGTCTCTACCTGGTCCTTGTCAAGTTGGCTCTGATTGAGCCAGTCACTTGGTACCTGATACTCACTGAGAGCTTGGGGTTGATGAATTAAAAAGATATTCTGATATTTGACTTTGAGCATGGCAGGCAACATGGCTTGCAAGACATTAATGCGGAAGGCATGTAAGGTCTGGGCCAAATGCTCACTCAAGTCTAGTAGCTCCTCGTTAATAAAGGATTCATAGTCTAGGACTGCTGTAATGGGCTTGAGTGTCCCCTTGAAGTCACTGGTATGGTGAATGCCCACCACAAAGCCAAGCAATTGGCGATTGCCGAAAGGAACTTGTACCCGCATACCGAGTTGTAGACTATCCTGATAGGCCTCAGGGACTTGGTAATCAAAGGGTCGATTGACTTGGGCGGCCGGGATATCGACAATCACCTTGACAAACATGGGCAGGCTCCTTTCTCCGAATAAATTCAGGGGAATTTGTAGAAAAAACTACTATGATATGAACTGCATACACACGTCCTCATAGTAGTTTCTTGACTAGTCTTCTTTGATATATAATTTGCCGTCAATGACTTCTTCGAGTGACTTACCTACGGCCTTAACTGACTCATACTTGTCTAGTTGTGGGTTCTGGTAGACTTGCAAATCGTGTGATCGTTTGCTAGCTAAAATAATCAAGCTGTATTTGGAAGGTACTTTCTCTAATAATTTATCAATTGATGGGTATAACATCATGGCTAAATCCGCTCCTTTTCGTAATAAGTTTCCATGTCGTGTCGGATTTGATCCACTACACGTTCGACCTTGAGATGTTCTGATTGAATAATGGCATTAATCTTGTCGACTGCATGTTGGACTTGGTCGTTAACTACGACATAGTCATAATGCTGCATCAATTCGATTTCTTCCTTGGCTGTCGCCATGCGCTCTTGGATGACATGCGCGGCATCTGTGCCCCGACCTGTAATCCGGGATTCTAGCTCTTCCAAGTTAGGTGGTGCTAAGAAGATGAAGATTCCTTCTGGCATACGCTCCTTAACCTTCATGGCACCTTGAACTTCAATTTCCAAGAAGACATCGTGACCGGCAGCCAGGTTTTCTTCAATTTTTTGAATAGGGGTACCGTAATAGTTACCCACATATTCAGCATATTCTAGTAGGTCCTCATTTTGGATCATGGTCTCGAACTCTTCGCGACTTACAAAATAATAATCCTTGCCATCAACTTCCCCTGGGCGCTGAGCGCGTGTAGTGGCTGACACTGAGTATACATACTGAAACTGATTATTGGCAAAGACTGCTGCCCGCACTGTCCCTTTCCCTACTCCGGACGGGCCAGATAAGACAATGAGTAACCCACGACTTGCTGACATTTCGAACCTCCATACCTTCCATTACTTGCAGTAAATCAATAGTTTTATTCTACCACAAAAGCCCCCAATAGAAAAGTTTCTAGCCCTATTTTTAGGGACTTTTTTGGCTACTTGCTCTCATATTGATCAAGACTTTTTCCAGGCCACCCTACCTTCTGGCAAAAGTAAAAGAGGCTGAGATTTCTCAGCCTCTCATCTTATAATTAACGTCGTGTTTGTTTACCAGCATTGCGGCGTTTTGAGCCTGCAGCCCCAACGCTTTCCTTAGTTGGCACAAGACGGTTACGGTTAGCTTCCTTGGTTGCTTGGGCCGTTACATCCTTACGCGGACGGCGTGGCGTTACCTGTACGTTGGCCATGTCTTGGTCGATGATTTCTTGAATCTTTGGTTTGACCACATGGTTAGTATAGAGCTGTTGTCCAATCATGAAGACTGCCCCCGCCAAGAAGTAGAGACCTAAACCAGCATCTGTTGTCCAAGTCATCCAACCAAAGAGGATTGGATTCATCCAGAACATAACTTGGCTTGTTTGACCGGCCTTCTCATTACCTGGTGTGCTTGGCATTTGTTTTTGCATGAGCCAGCTTTGAAGAATCGACACAGCAACCACCAGAATCACAATGAGGGTTGAACGTTGCCCTAACTGGATACCTAAGAAAGTAGAGTTTTGAATAGCTGTCGAAGTACGAATCGCGGCATAAACGGCCGAGATGACTGGCATTTGCAAGAGCAGTGGCAAGCAGCCAGATAAACCACCTAGCATGTTGATGTTGTATTTCTTGTAGACACCCATCAACTCTTGTTGCAAGCGAGCACGCTCTGCTGGGTCCTTACTTGCATTGATTTCTTCTTGAATCTCGTTGATTTCTGGTTGGGCCACCTTCATACGCGCCTGGCTAATCATGGTATCACGCGTCATCTTCAGGGAGGATGGCAACATGAAGACCCGTGTTAGCAAGGTCACAATGATAATAGCTAAACCATAGCTATTGAATAAGAAGCCAGCTAAGAAATCTAGGAAGGCAGCGGCTGGTTTACCCAGATATTCATAGACCGCCCCATAAGGTTGACCATTAGCATCATAGGACACACAGCCTGATGCAATCAATACAACGACGACCAAGAGGGCCATCAATTGCCAGTTACGTTGTTTTTTCAAAATTACTTCACTCATTTCCGAAAGTTTTCACCTTCTAACTATATAAAAATACGCTCTCTTTTTCAAGTATTTTCGTCTAGTCAAGGCAAAATCATCCTCTAGCCCGAGGGGTGACGCGTCTTAATTCAATCATAAATAAAAGGATGGGAAGCTTCCCATCCTCTCTAGGCTTATAAATTTTTGGCCAAAACCTTCTTCTTGTTCTTCTCAATTTCTGCCTTGTCCAGCAAGATTGGGAATTCTACATAGAAAATAGAACCATGGTGGAGCACACTCTCCACATAGATCCGACCCTTATAACTATCCACCAATTGCTTGGCGATGCTAAGGCCTAAGCCATTCCCACCTTTCTGGCGGGAACGTGCCTTATCCACACGGTAGAAGCGTCCGAAGACCTTTTGCTTGTCTTCCTGGCTCATACCCTCACCGAAATCTTGAATAGCGATTTCGACCGTCGTGAAGGAAGCACTAACCGCGATATGGATTTCTTGGCGATCGGTACTATACTTGACCGCGTTATCCAGGAGAATAATCAAAATCTGCTCAAAGTGATTTCGATAGATTTTGACATAAAGTTCCTTGTCCTCCCCTTCCGAGTCCAGATAAAATCGGAAATTAGGATAGAGCATAACGAAGTTATTGAAGACCTGGCGCGTAGTGGCATAAATTTCGGTCATTTCATCCTTATAGTCGACCTCAGCATGTTCTGCCCGCGATAAGTCTAACATCATTTGGACCAGGTCCTTCATACGGGTGATTTCTTGCAAAGAGGCGTCAATGGACTCAGCCAAAATCTCAGGATCGTCCTTGCCCCAACGATTAAGCATCTGCAAATGCCCTTCTACAATGGCGACTGGCGTCCGCAATTCGTGAGAGACGTCTTCCACAAATTGCTTTTGATTTTGAACATAGCCATCAATTTTGTCCAGGAGGCGATTGATATGAATGTTCAAATCACTCCACTCGTCATTACTGCGTGGTTTGCGAATCCGGATGGTCGACAAACTCTCTTCTTCCACCAAGTCCAGCGTATTATTAAGATACTCCAAAGGAAGTAAAAGATAACGCGCTAAACCATAGGCAAACACAAGGGAAAATATTAATATGGCGACCAAGACCCAACTACTTAGCTGCTGTTGCTTAGCTAACCAGTCCTGATATTGAAGAGGACGGTAGATATATTGTAGGGTTCCCCCATTCGCCCCATCCCTTCCTGGCAGACTAACCGTTCCTATGACCAAAAGTTGTTTCTTATACGGATAGATATCCACTTGCGGCGATGCTGCCACAGTCGGCACATCCAGACGACGTGTCTCGTAAACTAATTGATTGGCACTATTATAGAGACGCAAACTAGTTTCAGGATTTTCCAAAGCCGCTAAAAGAGACAAGTCATCTGCCCTTGCATTTTCTGCATTGGTCCCCAGTCGATCAATATCTAATTTGGCTGCCTTAAGAACAGATTGTGTTTGATCCAAGCGCATCTGGCCATTAGCCTTGATGGCGGCGAGGGCTTGTTCTTGACTCAAGTGCCGGTATCCCATTAAACTGGCAACCCCAATAAGATTAAAGACTAAAAATAATAAGATACTCCACTTCCATTTAAGCGAAAGTGGCTGTTTAAGCTGGAAACTCGGTAATCTCATGACTAGGTTCTCATGACATAGCCTGTCCCGCGAACGGTCTGGATATAAGAATCCTTGCCAGGAACATCAATTTTGTTGCCGAGATAGCGAATGTAGACATCCACCACATTGGTTTCGACTTCCGTTTTGTAACCCCAGACCTTGTCTAGCAGGACTTCACGAGACATAACGGTATTGAGATTTTCCATCAAGTAGAGTAAGAGTTCGTACTCACGCTTGGTCAAATCAATGACTTGATCATCACGTTTAACAATGCGGCCTTTCTTCTCGATGACCAAATTGCGGTATTTAACGGATGACTGCTGGGATTGATTCTTCTCTTCCTTGTTATGGTCAATGCGACGGAAGAGCGCCCGCAAGCGCGCCAATAATTCCTCAATGGCAAATGGCTTAACAATGTAGTCATCTGCTCCTTGGTCTAGACCAGATACGCGGTCAATAACGGAATCACGCGCCGTCATGATGATAATAGGGGTGTCCTTAATGGGACGAATTCGACGGCAGACTTCTAGACCATTTAATTCAGGTAACATTAAATCTAATAGGATAACATCCCATTCCTGATTAAGGGCAGTCTCCAAGCCCTTTCGTCCGTCATGACAGATGGCTGTTTCATAGCCTTCATGCTGAAGTTCTAAGTCAACAAAGCGCGCTAGGTTTTTCTCATCCTCAATAATTAATACGCGGTGTTTCTTTGTATCTTCCATTTAATCGCCTCCTAATGCAATTTAGATACTCTCTTCCTTATTTTACACAATTATGAGAAAAAATTCTAGTCTAGAAGCTGATTATTCTCATGATTTTGCCACTTTTTTAAATTTATCTGCTTATTCCCTATTATTTGCACAAAAAAAGAGGTGGAGTATTCAACCCCACCTCTTTATTACTATGGTTGCCAGTAGTAGGCCCCATTGGTTAAAATTTCTGCGATTGTATTAACATTCATACCTGAGTTCAGCTCGTAAGTACCTGCAATTAGAAGGGTTGATAGATCCCATTGTTCTACCACTTCCAAGAAGACATCTGGTGAGCTGATAATCCCAGCATTATACAAGTTTTGAGCAACATCTTCGGATGTGTCCCCAGGATTAACAGTGAAGTTACCACCTTCAGTGGTCCATTGACCGTTTCTAGGTGCTGATGTTCCTTCAGTACTTGTGCCATTGTTCTGCTCTTGACCTGTCTCTGCTTGGTTGTTAGCTTGGTCACTTTCACTTGAACTTGAGCCTTCACTGCTAGAAGAAGATGACTCATTGCTAGCACTTGAAGCCGAATGACTCTTCAAAGCTTCTAATTCACTACTTTGACGTGATGCTTGTTCTTTTAAAGAAGTTAAAGAAGCATTCAAGACATTTTGAGTTGATTCTAAGGCCGATTTTTCGCTTGATAAAGCATCCAATTGAGCTTGTTGATCCGCATTAGCAGTCGTCGACCCTCCGTTTAAAAGGTTGGTCCCATTGACACCTTGGACAGGTAATTGTCCTTGTGACAAGGCAAAAGCTGCTGTTACCACTGCTGATGCTAAGAAACCAACAGCTAGCGAGCGTAATGTGTTACGCGATAATTTCATACTAGTCCTCCTTGTCCTTTGTTAGCGATTTTCAATATAATCGTCAACGATAGTTTGGATAATTTCTTGTGATAAAGCCACATGGTGAGAAATCTCATGCATGGTGTAGCCTTGCGAGTAGAGACGAATCACTTCTTCACGGGTCAAATCTGATACATCATCCAGTCCTAATTCCAAGGCTGGTTCTGCTTCAGCTTCCACGTAGTGATTGCCTACTTGAGCAGGTGCTTCAACCGCCACAGCTTCTTGTTCACGGGCTGCCTTTTCAAGCTCAGCTAAACGAGTTTTCATGGCATAGAATTCTTGTGATTGTTGAGCCGTAAATTCGTCCAATTGGTCTTGAACGTTGTCATCTTTGACATAAATGGATAAGGCAAATAAGACGATGGCTACAACTAATAAAATACAAACTAAAATCCAGAGTTGCATATGACACCTTCCTTTCGATAGTTACTTCATTCCTATTGTATCAAAGTATCCGCAAGTTACAAGGGGTGCCGGATAACAAATATGTTACAGGCTTGTTGTAATCAACCAAAATTAGCGAAGTTCTCTTTCTAATAAACTAATTGAGTGCGATTATAGTGTACTTTTCTCTTTTGCTTCCCTAAGTCCTATATTTCCAGGCCCAAAAGGCAAAGAAAAAAGCCCGAACCATAGATTCAGACTTTTAATTTTGGTGTTTTTATCTTATTTAAGCCCGTCAGAAAAGACGAAGCGGGCATGATAAAAATATTCTAAACCCGAGTAAATGGTGAAGAATAGACAGACATAAAGCAAGAGATTAGCCAGGGAGAAGCCCCAGACTGACCGCCCCATATCTTGCAATAAGAAGCAGATAATAGCTAGCATCTGTGTCGTCGTCTTAATTTTGCCCGGCATAGCGGCTGCCATCACCTTACCATTGGATTGGGCAATCAATACTCTTAAGCCCGTCACCATCAATTCTCTGGCTAGAATGATGAAAACCACCCATCCCGGTACAGAGCCTAATTGGACTAGTAAAATCAGCGCAGCCATGACTAGCAATTTATCAGCCATGGGATCGAAGAAAGCCCCAAAAGAGGTCACTAATTGGTATTTGCGCGCCAGGTAGCCATCAAGGAAGTCCGTAAAGCTCGCTAGGGCAAAAACCACAGCGGCCCAGACTTGATTGACAGGAATGGCGGTCCCTAACCACACAACTTGGTCAGCCGAATGGTTTAATAGCAAGAAGATAAAGACTGGAATCATCAGCATCCGCAAGAGCGTTAACTTATTGGCGATATTCATGACTATCCTCCCTGATGGCTAGACCTTATTGGCCATTGTTACCGTTGTTCTGTTGGCGATTAGGATCCAGAACGGCTGGTCCTTGATAAGAACCTTGGCCTTGGTTTTGATTTTGATTTTGATTTTGGTTTTGGTCTTGGCCTTGTTGATTTTCTACCGCTTGATTAGCTTCATTAGTGCTTGAGCCTGTCGGCTGATCTGCATGAAGACGGAAGACAATAGAATCTGTGATATAGTCGTTAGCGATTTTAACTGTCTTACCATTCACCTGAATCTCGCCACCCTCAGGGTAACCTAGGCGAATGCGGACGCTTCGGGTTTGGCCTTTAACTTTAATCTCTAAGGTTTCACCTTCAGTCACCGTTGTATCCATAGTGATTTCTTCATCCTCATAGACACCTACCCAGACATAATTCTTGCCTTTAACAGTGAACTTAAATTTATTCATCGGCGCATAGAGTTCGTAGGTTGTTTCTTCGCCTTCACCAGATACGCGCTTTCCTTGGACATCTCCAAAGAACTCTGCGCCGTCAATCTTAGCTTGAGAAGAAGTCTCGCTACTGCTGCTAGCTGCATGTTGAGCTGCCGAACTTGGTTCTACTGACGATACAAGACTAGTAGAACTAGAATTATTAGCCTGCTGTTGCCGCTCTCGTTGAGACACAGAGTAGATGGTCCAGGTAATAAAGGCCATAACCAAGACAAATACCCCAGCTAGCATGAGAACTGGCAAGTGCTTAGCATAGCGATCTAAGAGCGATTGTTCTGACTGGGCTTGGTTTCTGTTCAAACGGCTAGGCATCGCTTCTGCTTCTTGGTCATCATATTGAGATAAGCCATGTTCTACCGCTTCTAACTCATTATGATAATCTAAGAGTAGGCTATCCCCATCTAGGCCAACCATGTCAGCATATTGTTTAACAAAAGCTCTAGTATAGAAGTTACCAGGAATTTCTTCGAAGCGTCCTTCCTCAATCGCCACCAAGTATTTTTTCTGAATTTTTGTCATTTGTTGTAAAGTATTTAAGGTATATCCTTTTTCAATGCGGGCATCGCGCAATTTAGTTCCTAATTCACTCATCGCCGTTCATCCTTTTCTTTCTGCATTCAAAAAGTATTATATCATATTCTGACATGAGGGTTAATGATTTTCGCTTAAAGTTTCAAAACTTCTTCTAAAAAAATCAAGAGGCCAAGTCCCACTATGGACTTGACCTCTTGGCCTATTCACTTACGGGATTAACTAGGATCTCAACTGCCTCTGAGGCTCCTGAGAGCACTTGATGACCAAATTCCTGGAGGTCTGATAGTTTGATTTCCTGAAGGCAAGTCAGGATATCAGCTAATTCGTAACTATCCATCACAGCTTCGATCAATTCATAAGCAATGAACTCCAAGGAATTTAGGTGTTGTAAGAAATCACCAATGCGCCCTGTCACCACTTGTTTCAACTGCTCCTCAGTCAAATCCGGGTTATGTTGCCAGTTAGCCAAGAGCTCCTTGATTGCAGCAATCAAGTCTGATGTATGATGACTCTGGGCATGAATAGCCAAATGGTGCATCTTGTGGTCTAAATGATAAGACTGGTAGAAATTGGTATCTACCCACTGTTGCTGGTACCAGCTAGCATAGGCTGACGACATAGGTCCCATTAGTAATTCGAAGAAGACTTCCCCAATAATACGTTGGCGAATCAATTCTATGCCCAATAGATTTTCTGGGGCAAAGCGCCAGGCTAACTCGATAATTGGCTGGCTGATATCTCGCTCAAGCTGAGTTTTAGGCAGAACGGGAGCTGTCACCTCTTCTACTACCCTTTGATAGCGAGGTGGCTCAAATGTTTTGCGGGCTTGATTAGCCTCAATGACAGCGAGTAAAGCTTGTGGGTCAAAGTTTCCTACCACAATCAAATTCATATTGCTTGGATGGTAGAAGGTATCATAAGCCAAGCGTAAGTCTTCATAAGTGGTGGCCTTAATGCTTTCTTCCGTACCTAAAATATCCACTCCTAAGGGATGGTCGGGATAGAGGGCTTGATGCAAGGCTTGATAGGAAACCCCAAGTGGATCATCCTGATACATATAAAGCTCTTGCGTGATAATACCTTTTTCCTTTTCGATGCCTTCTGCTGTGAAATAAGGCGTCTGCACAAAATCAAGCAAGGTTTCGACATTGCGTTCAATATAATAGGAAGCAGAGAATAGATAGGAAGTCTGAAAGTAGTGGGTGAAAGCATTGGCCATAGCCCCCTGCTTCATAAAGAGCGCAAAGGCGTCTAGTCCTCCTTGGCCTTCAAACATCTTGTGTTCTAAGAAATGGGCAGCTCCCGCAGGAATGGTCTTTTCTTCTCCCGTTTGCTTGTGTCGCACCACTTGATCCACCGAACCATAGTGTGTCGTCAGAATTCCGTAACTGCGGTGGTAACCTGGTTTAGGTACCAAGCGAACGGTTAAACCATTAGCTAGCACCTTTTCAAAGAAGGTTTCATCCAAAACTTTATGATAGTGTTCTTTCATCTTTACCTCCTACTAGGGCATAGGCCCCCACCAAACGCCATTTGCCTAAGCAAGCAATGACCTCTTCCGCCTTGAGGGCTCTCACTACTGATTCAAAGTAGTCTGTCGACAAATCGAAATCAGGATACAAATCCTGGGCAATCATCTTATCAGTCTCCAAATGTTGATAGTCTCGCGACTGTACATCGGCACTCAAAAGGGTCAGTTTAACTTCCTCTAGGTAGTCCCCTTCTTCCAAACTCACCATTAGGTCAGCCAACTGAGCTTGGACTTCCTCATAAACATGCCCCACCTTATCGGGACTAATACCCGCCCGTACTAAGGCAAAAGAGCGATGAAAATCTAGGCCAGAATGAATGGCATAGGCCAAACTCTGCTTCTCCCGAATTTCTGTAAAAAGACGCGAAACCGGTAGGTAACCAAAAATCCCATTGGCCACTTGTAGTATAATACGTTCCTTAAGGTTCTTGGCCGGTGGAAAGGCAAAGGCCATAGCCAAATTAGCTTGCTGGCCCTGAACCTTTTCCTCAATCAATTGGCCTAGATTATCAGTTGACAAAGGCTTATCTAAGGCCAGATAGTTATCACCATAATCCCAGTCAGCCTGGCGACCCTTTAGTGACCAGCTCTCTAGCCACTTAATCAAGTCACTATCGGTCAAATCACCATTGCTGACGAGATAGAATTGGGCTTCCTGGCAAATTTCCCTATGAGCCTTAGCCAGATCAGCTAGAGTCAGGGCTTGGACTCTGGCCACATCCCCTAGATTGGCCAAGGCATTGTCAGGAGTCTCACGGTAAAGCTCCTGGTAAAGTTTTTGAACCACCAAGCGTCGTTTGTCATCGCTCATCCGCTTAATGCGTTGTAGCTGAAAGGCCTGCTCCCGTTCAAACCGAGCCTGAGATTGAGGCGTGGCTAGGGCTAACGACTCCTGTTCAAACAATAACTGCCCCATTAAGTTTAGCCAAGCCGGCATTAAGTCAGGCATCTGAACCAGACTTGGCCGAACACTTTGGCTTGCCATAACAAATTCTAGAAAATGCCCCTTACGTTGGACCCCTACTGATAGAGAGGCACCATAGAGTTGGGCCAGAATTCCTTCTAGGGCCGCCTTACTTGGAATACGATCACTCCCGTCTTCCATCATACGAGCCAGCAAGGACCAGGCCGCCGCCCGCTCAGCTTGATAAGGTAAGATAGCCTTTATAATGACTTGGTTGGTTTTATATTTAGTGGAGGCAACCGCCTGATAGTGGATGCCAGCTTGCCATTCTTGCATGGCTTTCTCTCCTTCATTAGGAAAAAAGCCCCATGCCAGCCCCTGAATGGAGCCAACACGGGTCTTTCTCCTCTTATTTTGATTTGATGTAGGTTGTCCCAACGGCTTCTGGCGCCTTGGAGCGGCCAACGAAACCAATCAATACAATAATTGTAATCACATAAGGTGCAATTTGCAAGTAAACTGACGGGATATCCCTAATAACTGGAATGGAAGCCCCGATAACGGCCAAGGACTGAGCTAAACCGAAGAAGATAGCTGCTAACATGGCCCCAATTGGGTTCCATTTACCGAAAATCATAGCGGCCATGGCCATAAAACCTTGACCGGCAATGGTCGATACCGCGAAGTTCTCTGAAATAGTATGAGTGTAGGCTGCCCCACCAATCCCACCTAGTAAGCCAGAAAGCAAGACGCCAGAATAGCGCATGAGGTAGACATTAATCCCTAAGGTATCGGCAGCCTGAGGGTTCTCCCCGACTGACCGCAAGCGCAAACCAAAACGCGTCTTGAAGACCAGATACCAAACTACAAAGGCTAGGACGATCCCTACATAAGCCAAGATAGAAGTTTTGGCGAAGAAGATTGGCCCGATAACTGGAATGTCTGATAAGACTGGGAAGTCAAATTTACCAAACTTGGTTTTGATTGAGTCTGTTTGACCCTTACCTTGGAAAAGGACCTTGGTTAAGAAGATAGCCAAAGATGGTGCAATTAAGTTGAGCACGGTCCCTGAAATAATGTGGTCAGCCCGCAAATTAACGGTCGCTACCGCATGAATCAAGGCAAAGAGCAAGCCACAAAGCCCACCGACTAGGAGCGCTAGCCATGGAGTTAAGTCACCAAACTGACCGGCGAAAGTCAAGTTGAAGACAACTGATGAGAAGGCCCCAATGACCATAATCCCTTCCAAACCTACGTTAACAATCCCACTTCTCTCAGAGAAGACGCCACCAAGGGCAGTAAAAATCAGCGGTGTTGCGTACAAGAGCGCATTGGATACAACTAAAGCGAGTATATTTTGCATTATGCTCCCTCCTTGCTGCTGACTTTATTGCTGCGAACCTTCTCCATAATGAAGCGGAAGATATAGCTACATCCGACGAAGAAAATAATACAGCCAATGACGACGTTGACGATTTCACTCGGAATCTTAGCAGCCAAAGGCATCAAGTTCCCACCGGTCTTGAGACCACCAAAGAGAATACTTGAGAAGAAAATTCCGATTGGATTGTTCATCCCTAAAAGGGCAACGGCCATACCATCAAAGCCAATATCTGGTGCTTTACCATTCATCAAGAAGATGTTACGGAACTCACCTAGCCCGTTCATGACCCCACCCAGACCTGCAAGAGCACCAGATAGGACCATAGATAGGATAATATTACGTTTTGCGTTCATGCCCGCATAGGCTGAGGCAAACTTGTTCATCCCTACAGCCTTGAGTTCAAACCCAAGGGTCGTACGCGTCATTAAAATATGAACGACTAGAATCATTAAGACTGCAATGAAAATACCAGCATGTAAGGTAGACCCATTGGTCAAGTCTGACAACCACTGCATTTTTAAGGTAGCATTGTCTTTCAAGATAGGCGTTGCATCCAAACGGTTGGTAATGACATTACGCAAGAGATAGTCTGATAAATAAATCGCCGTATAGTTGAGCATGATGGTCACGATGACTTCACTAGTATCAAAGTAAGCCTTAAGGAAACCAGCGATAGCTGCCCAGAGGGCACCTGCCACCATCCCAGCTACAATGGCAATTGGTAAGACGATAAAGGATGGTAAATCACCTAAAGTCAGCCCCACCCAAACGGAGACTAACCAACCACAGAGGGCTTGACCAGCCAAACCAATGTTGAAGAAACCAGCCGTATAGGCCACTGCAAAGCCTAAACCTGTTAACATAAGCGGAGTGGCAGCCCGTAGAGTCTGACCAATATTGAATGGTTTACCAAATGCTCCATTGAAGAGGGCCTCATAACCTTTAACCGCATCATAACGGAAGAGCCACATAATCAAGGCTCCCACGATAATCCCAATCACAACAGATGCAATAGGAACAAAAACGGCACGTAGTTTATCCTTCATGATTAGCGTCACCTCCTGTTTGACGATGGCTTAATACTTCTTCATATGAGGTCCCCGCCATCATCAAGCCGATTTCTTGTTCATTGGTTTCAGATGCCGGAATGTCTGCCATGATATGGCCGTCGTGCATGACAATAATGCGATCAGATACATTGAGAATTTCGTCTAATTCGAAACTCATCAAGAGGACAGCCTTCTGATCATCACGTTCAGCAATCAAGGCCTTATGGATAAATTCAATGGCCCCTACATCTAAGCCCCGAGTTGGGTTAGCTGCAATCAGGAAATCAGGGTTCAAGCTTAACTCACGGGCAATAATAGCCTTTTGTTGGTTCCCGCCCGAGAGTGACTTAACTGGCACTTTTTCAGAGACAGTCCGCACATCATACTGCTCAATCAAGGCCTTGGCCTTCTTCTCAACAGCTTGGAAACGTAAGAAGCCTTTTTCAGAGTATGGCGTATGATAGTAGGATTTGAGCACTAAGTTTTCCTCAACCTTCATAGGCAAAACTAACCCATATTTGTGGCGGTCTTCAGGAATATGACCAAAGCCTAACTCCGTAATTTCACGTGGTGATTTACCTACAATATCCTGGCCGCCCAATTCGATCTTACCTGATTCAATTGGAATGAGGCCCGCAAGTGCTAGAATTAGCTCGGACTGACCGTTCCCGTCAATCCCGGCAATCCCCACTACTTCGCCACGTCTTACTTGGAAACTCAAGTTCTTAGTAGCAACAATACCCCGTTCATCCTTAACCACTAAGTCTTCCACATTCAAGAAGACCTCGCCAGGACTAGCAGCCTTCTTCTCGGTCTTGAAGGAGACGGAACGTCCCACCATCATATCGGCTAATTCCTTAGCAGAAGTAGTGGCTACATCAACCGTATCAATGGACTCCCCGCGCCGGATAATAGTACAACGGTCGGCTACCTGCTTAATTTCTGCTAACTTATGGGTAATGATAATAATGGACTTCCCCTCACTCGCTAAGGACTTGAGCGTAACCATGAGTTCATCGATTTCTTGTGGTGTTAAAACTGCCGTTGGTTCGTCGAAAATCAGAATATCGGCGCCACGATAGAGGGTCTTGAGGATTTCCACCCGCTGTTGCATCCCCACCGTGATGTTGGCAACCTTAGCGTCTGGATCAATGGCTAAACCATATTGCTTGGATAAGTTCATAATATGAGCCTTGGCCTTCTTATAGTCCAAACGTAAGCCTTGAACCATTTCATTCCCTAACATGATATTCTCAACGACCGTAAAGTCATTTACCAACATAAAGTGCTGGTGAACCATCCCGATATGTAGGTTATTAGCGACCGTTGGATTGGCAATGTTAACTGCTTGGCCATTCATATAAATCTGCCCATCAGTCGGTTGTAAGAGACCGGACAAAATGTTCATCAGAGTGGATTTACCCGCCCCGTTCTCACCAAGCAAGGCATGAATTTCGCCCTTCTTGAGCTCGAGGTTAATATTTTTATTGGCAAAAAATGTCCCAAACTGTTTGGAAATACCACGCATTTCAATCACTGGATGCGTCACTGTTTCCATAGAATCCCTCCTTCTTAATTAATACTTACCTTATTTTATAAGTGCATTTTACTTTCAAAAAAGGAGCCAGGTTGCCCCCAGCTCCTAGTACCTAAGCCTTTATTAACGATTTGGTTTTTCAGGTACAGTGATTTCACCTTTGACGATTTTAGCTTTGTATTCTTCAACAGCTTTTTTAGCTTCAGGTGATAATTGGGCAGTCGTTAAGTCAACCCCGCCGTCTTTCAAGCCGTAAATAGTGTTACCAGATTTGAATTTACCTTCTTTGGTCTCTTGTGCGAACTTCTTAACCGCAGAGCCTACCCCTTTGAGTGTTGAAGCTAAGGTTAAGTGACGTTCTTTGCCATCTACAGTGACTAGACCTTCTGCATCTTGGTCTAAGTCAACCCCGATAACATATACTTCACGTTTAGGATCGTTAGTTACGATATCCTTAGCTTCAGAGAAGACACCGTTCCCGGTACCACCAGAAGCGTGGAAGATAACATCTGCACCACCTGAGTACATAGCAGCAGCTAATTGTTTCCCTTTAGCTGCATCAGCAAATGAACCTGCGTATTGAACTTCAACTTTGATAGAAGGATCAACTGCTTTTACGCCTTCAACGAAACCAGCTTCAAAACGGTCAATAACGAAACCTTCGACCCCACCGATAAAACCAACTTGTTTAGTCTTAGTGGTCTTAGCAGCGGCTACCCCTGCTAAGAAGGCTGCTTCATTATCCTTGAAGGTCAAGGAAGCAACGTTTGGTAAGTCAACTACAGAGTCCACAATAGCAAAGTGCTTATCTGGGTATTGAGTGGCTGCTTCTTTGACTGCAGCTTCTAATTTATAACCAATCCCGAAGATTAAGGAGAAGTTTGCTTGGACTGCTGAGTTAAGGTTAGTCACATAGTCAGAGTCGCTATTGGATTGTAAGTAGTCATAGCCACCTACCCCTTTTTCTAACTTGTTTTCTTTACCGAATTGCTCAAGACCTTCCCAGGCGCTTTGGTTGAAGGACTTGTCGTCTACCCCACCTACGTCTGTGACAATCACTGCAGAAAAATCAGCCGCATTTACGGCAACAGGTGCTACCAAACTTGCTACTGTCAAGGCTGTAGCTGCTAATCCAAAAGCTTTCTTCATTAAAACATCTCCTTTGAATATTTCTTACTCGTGAACTCGCTCTGAATTCCCTTACATTATATCATTATTAGGTCAATCTAGCAAGAAATTCGATGATGTTTTACTAAAACCATTCTCAATCGTTCGTATATTTTCATGAAAATGTCGCCCTAGTGCGCTAGATAGCCGAAAAGTCAACTAAATCTTGCTTAAAGCAAGGCAGTCTAAGCCCTAAAAGCATAAAAAAAGCGAACCTTCTAAGTTCGCTTCTTATAGGTTTAATGTTGTCCCTGACGCTTAGCCAGTTGTAAGGTCACTTGATAGAAAATTGGGGTTAGAATAGCTGCGACAAAAGCTTCCAAGATCCCGTTGGTCGCAATGATACCCCCTAATAATTGCCAAAGACCGGTCTGGTCTACCCCTTTAATGGTCATATAAACTTCTTGCTTGAATAAAACAATAGCTCCTAAAACCAAGAAAGTATTGAGAAAACTACCACTAAAGCCAGCCAAGGCTCCCACTAGACGTGGATTTTTACTCCAAGACTTGAATACCACAATCAAGCCGGCCAAAATCAATGGCATGAGCATACGTGGCAAGACGCTGACCATGACATCACTTAAGACTTGGGCATTAATGGGTGACACAGGTGCAGTTAGGGCACGAATCCAAGAATTTAATCCCCAAGCCGTCCCAACCAAGACGCCCTCTTTCCAACCTAGCCAGAGAGTTGCTAAAATGACGGTAACATGGATGTAAGTAATGGATAAGACTGGGGTCGGAATGTTACCCAACATAGGCACCCATGATTGGATAATAATCAAGGCCACAAAGACACTTAATTTAACTAGTTGGTTGGTTTTATTTTGCGAACCATAGCGTTGATTTTGAGTCATGTCTTAAGCCTCCTTCACTAGGGGATTGACAGCCACCCCATCTTTAACAAAGATATAGGCCGGCTCACCATGACCCTCATCAAACTCAACCGACAAATCATGTCCATCGAAGAACCATTCGTCACGACTCTCAATATAGAAGAGCACGCCGTCTGCTTCATAAGTGACACCTGGTTCACTCGGGTAGTTGGTTTCCATAGCGAGGGAAAAGCCGCTGTTAATAGGGCTACAACCATAAACCTTGACTAAAAAACGTACGCCAGCCCCTTGGGGCAATCCTACTTCTTCCTTAAACCAAGCAACTGATGCTGGATCTACTTTTAATTCCATCCCTTACACTCCTTCTCTTGACTTGCTGTTTTTATTATAGCATGGTCCTTGAGACAGGACCTAACTAGGTGCTCACTGACCGTCCAAATGATGGTGAACCGCGTAAATAGCCGCCTGAGTCCGATCCTCCACTTCCAACTTGGTGAAGATATTGGAGACATGGGTCTTAACCGTCTTAAGGGTAATGACCAGTTCCTCGGCAATGGCTTGATTGGAGTAGCCTTGACCTATTAGACGTAATACATCCAACTCCCGATTAGTTAACTCATCATGAGGCTTAGGCCGTGCTTGATCTAATCGGTGCTCGATAATCTTCTCTGTCACGGCAGGTTCAATCACCTTGTGCCCTTGATAGGTAGAACGGATGGCTTGGGCAATTTCAGCAGCAGACGAAGTCTTAAGTAAGTAGGAACTAGCCCCTGCCTCCATGGCCGGATAGACCTTCTCATCATCCAGGAAGGAGGTTACGATAATAATCTTAGCTTGAGGCCAATCTGCCATAATCTTCTGAGTAGCCTCAATCCCATCCATGACATCCATGACTAAATCCATGAGGATAATGTCTGGTCGTAATTCAAGGGCCTTATGATAGCCTTCTAAGCCGTTACTGGCTTCCCCCACTACTTCCATGTCAGACTGAATCATTAAATATGATGAGACTCCTAGTCGGACCATTTCATGGTCGTCCACTAGTAATACCTTAATCATCTACTTACCTCCTTAAAATCTAATAGGCAGGGAGATATCCAGAACAGTCCCCTTACCTGTCATACTGAGAATCTTACATTCGCCTCCAAGATTGGTCACCCGTTCTCGAATATTACGCAAACCATAGGATCCGACCTTGTCAGCCTTATCCATGTCAAAGCCTAGGCCGTCATCCACGATTTTGAGCTGAGCCGAGCTCTCATCCACCTGGAGGTAGACCTCCAGACGGTTAGCTCTAGCGTGTCTTAAGGTATTGGAAATAGCTTCTTGTACAATACGGAAGAGATGGTCCTCAATACCGGATTCCAAGCGCACATCGGCCAAGTCCCAGACAATCGTCGTCGGAATCTTGGTCTGGAGCTCAAGTAATAACTGTTCAATCCCCTGCTTAAGGGACCGGTCTTCTAATCCAATCGGTCTCAAATGTAATAAGAGGGCTCGCATCTCAATTTGAGCCGTCGAAATAACCTTATCGACCCGAATAATTTGTTGGCGGATAGGTTCTGCAATCTCAACCTGCTCTTGGTCTTTGATGGCTGAAAGCATCATGGTGGCTGCAAAGAGCTGCTGACTAACCGAATCATGAAGCTCCCGCGCAATCCGATGGCGTTCAGTCTCGATAATTTCTTCCTTGGTTTCTTCCCCTACGAAGGTTGGGGAAGCAGCAAAATCCTGCAGGTCTCTAGACAGCTGGACGAGCTTGTCACGGATACGGTTGAGATCTGATGAAACCACACCACTATAATCATACCAGGCGTGCAGCCCCTTGCCAGAATCCTTAAAAATAGGATGCTGATATTTTCCTAGCAAAAGCCAATTAATCTTAGCCCGAAGCTCTTCATAAGGGCCACTGAGGAAGAAAGTCAGGAAGCCTGATACTACCAGGGCAATACTGAAATTAGCCCCTACTAAGACCAGATAAAATGGAATTTGGAACCAGGTCAACTCCCAGAGACTAGCCAAACTCAAGGTCTGGAAGACGTAGACTTGAAGACCCACCATAATGGTTGTAATGGCCAAATTAACCAAGAGCTGATAGAGGAAGAGACGGCGCCATAAATGTAGGTTCATAGCACAATCACCTCCACTTCACCAAAGCCAACAGAAATCATGATATTTAGCCGACGTGGCGTTGCGGCATATCCTGCAGTCTCCCAACGGAAGTTTTCCCCTACTAAGGAATAGCTTTGGTTCTCGAAGACCACCGCGCCTGATATAGCTGAGATATTGAGTCGGAAACCTACGTCACGCGGAATAATCAGCCGCGTACGGCCAAATAATTTACGAATGACAATGGTCGATTGCTCAGGCGGCAGGAGGGTATTGCCCAAGTCGACAATGGAGCTCCCCCCTAAGAAAACAATATTGATATCATCCCATTCATAATAATTGGTTTTAGATTCCATGGAGGCAATCAGGGATTCACGCTTGATTAGGGTCCGCTGGCCACTCTGAGGTTGAATTAACTTAACCCCATGATAGGCTTCCTTGGCACCACCGAAGGGATGGAGTAGTGACTCTCCCCAAACTAGGAACTCATTGCCGTTAGGTCCCCGGAAGAGCCAATAAAAGAGCACCAAGACCAAGAGCACTAGCCAGATAGACTGAGTCATAAAAATGGCTACGAAGAAACTCGTCAAGGCCAAAACCAAGGTCATGCCCCTAAAAATCCCGATGGGTATGTAGACACTGGCAACTAGCAAGACTAGGCTACCTAAAAACAAGAGAAAGGTGACGCCCCGCCCCATGAGTTCAAAGACCAAGGCTGTCCCAGCCAAAGCCAAAATCTGGAAAATATGGCGCTTTAAAAAAGCAATCATCTGTCCATCCCCCTTTCTTAGCTTACGCTTCTTATTATAAACAATTTTAAGCCATAGGAAAACCCTTAACCCCCATCACCTAGGAAAAGCTGCTCCATAATTCGGCAAAAGAAAAGAGGCTAGCATCTCATACTAGCCTCTAAGCAAGTTAATTTTTCTCAATTTTGGTAATCTTCAAGTCAAAAGATCCGCCTGGTGTTTCCACCGTTACGACATCCCCTAATTTTTTACCAATAATTGCCTTAGCAATTGGTGAATCGTTAGAGATTTTGGCTTCTAATGGATCTGCTTCAGCAGAACCCACAATGGTATACGACTCTTCGTCACTACCTGGTAATTCAATGAAGCTTACCGTACGACCCAAGGTCACCACATCATCTGCTACATCGCGATCATCAATGATTTGCGCAAAACGAATCATTTTCTCAATGACAGAGATACGTCCTTCAACGAAGGCTTGTTCGTCCTTTGCTGCATCGTACTCAGAGTTTTCAGATAAGTCACCGTATGAACGGGCAATCTTAATGCGCTCAATAATCTCCTTACGTTTATTAACTTTTAAATCTTCCAATTCAGCCTCTAATTTGGCTTTCCCTTCTAGGGTCATTGGGTATACTTTTTCTTCCATATACGACTTAACTCCTTATTTTTAATGGATAGATGCTTCTCGTCCCCCCATGAGAAACAAAAGAACACGAGCGAATTGGCCTTACGCCAACTCACTCGGTCTTGCCTCTGTCAGAACAGAAATAATATAACACTATCTTGGTCATTTAGCAATCATAATTTGACAGTTAGGCATAAAAATTTATAGAGCATCTTTTGCTTAGGCTTCTTGTTTGGCTTCGAGAGCCTTTCCTTGTAGGATAGAATGAATCTTGGTGGCTAAGAGGTCAATCGCCACTTGGTTATAGCCCCCTTCTGGGACAATAATATCGGCGTAACGCTTGGTTGGCTCAATAAATTGGTGGTGCATTGGCTTAACCACGTCCACATATTGGTTAATGACCGACTCCACTGAACGGCCACGCTCTTTAATATCGCGGAGAATCCGGCGAGCCAAACGAATATCGTCATCGGTATCAACATAGACCTTAATATCCATTAAGTCGCGTAAGCGCGGATCTTCCAGAATGAGGATTCCTTCCACGATAATGACATCCTTAGATTCTTGATGAATGACTTCACTGCTACGCGTGTGGTTGGCAAAGTCATAAACTGGCTTATCGATGGCTTGCCCCTCTAAGAGACGATTAAGATCGGCCACGAATAAATCCGTGTCAAAAGCCAATGGATGGTCATAGTTGGTTTTAAGTCTTTCTTCAAAAGGTAGGTGAGATTGGTCCTTATAGTAGAAGTCATGCTGGAGCATCATGACAGATAAATCGGCGAAAATCTCCATGAGCTTCATGCTGACACTGGACTTTCCACTCCCGGAACCCCCGGTTACGCCAATTACAATCGGACGGTTTGACATACTATTTTCCCCTCATTCTATTCTTATTCTGTTTCGCTTGATGATAGGCTTGATTCTTGACTGCTATTCTTATTGACATACTTAGCAACTAGGGCTTCATGTTCTTCCAAGGTTGTCGCATAGTAGACATTCCCGGTCTCGATATCCGCTACAAAGTAGAAGTAGTCTGAGGCTGTTGGATAGATGGCAGCCTGGATGGCACTGAGACTTGGGCTATTGTAGGGCCCTGGTCCTAAGCCCGTATGCTTATACAGGTTGTATGGTGAGTCCACTTCAGTATCCTTAATGGTCACCAGTTCCTTGTGTTCACCTAAGGCATAGAGGACGGTAATATCGGATTGCAGTGGCATCTCGTTGTTCATACGGTTATAGAAGACGCCCGAAATGAGCTTACGGTCTTCATCCGTGACCCCTTCCTTCTCTATAATAGAAGCTAAGGTCAAAATTTGATGGAAGGTCAAGTTGGTATTACCCATATCTTCCTTAAGCTTTTGGTATTCAAGGTTCATCTTGCCCACCATTTGTTTAATCAGGTCTTTAACATTGGTACCGGCGATATAGTCATAGGTTGCCGGATAGAGGTAACCTTCTAACTTATATTTGAGCCCTTCTACCCCATCCAAACCTGAAATTAAGCTCGGATATTGAGATTTTAATTCTTCGATGAAGCTAGCATCATTAGCAGTTGCTAAGAAATCAGCAGCCTTAATCGGGGTGTTTTCTTCCACCATTTGGGCAATTTGTTCCAGTTGCATACCTTCAACAACGGTTAGCTTGGTATCCACATCGACTTCGATCGGTTTACCACCCTTTTGAAGGGTAGCAATGATGGTATCGGCATCCATGGAAGGACTTAAGTCATAGTGACCAGCTTGGAGACCATTGACACTTTTGGCCTTCATATAGAAGCTAAAGATATCGGCATTCTTAATCAAGCCTTGAGACTTAAGTAAACGCGCGATGTCCTTACTGCTAGAGCCAATTGGAATGGTCACTTGCACGGTCTCTGTCTTTTGGTTGTTAACTGCCTTTAGGGAATCGTTATAGTACCAGAAGCAACCTAAACCTACAACTAAGGCCAAGGCAACTAATCCTAAGATAATGTATTTGACGATGCGTTGGGTCATCAATTCTTCTTTTACCTGATGATCTTCCTTAAGTTCCGCATCTTGTTTGACTTTGTCCCAATCTACTTTCACTGAGGAACCTCCTTCGCTATGTGATAGATTCAATATATCCTATGCATTATATCAATTTTTCTGTTAAATAGCCATTATTTTCCCTTTACAAGTCGGTTAAAGACTCGCACTATAAAACTAAAACTATTTCTATTCATCTTTAGCCTCCTAGATAAAAAACAAAATAAAACCTGGGAGTCATATTCAAACTCCCAGGTTTTTACTAGCTTAGAAATTGCCTTCTTCGTCTAAGAAGGTATTGAGGACTTCCTCAACCATATCCCATTCTTTCTCATCTTCGATTGGCAATAATTCACCGGACTGTCCGTCTTCGCCTTCCGTAAATGAGTAAGCTTGAAGTTCTACGTCCTCATCGTCAATAGCACCCGCTGGGTAGAGAATGACGTAGTTCTTACCATAATCTTCTGATTCGAAGGTAAAGAGAATCTCGTATAAAGCCTCATTTCCGTTCTCATCCACAATGGTAATATGTTCGTGGTGGTCGTGGTCATGATGATGATCATGATCATGATCGTGATGGTGGTCGTGTTCGTGTGGCATAGCTATGCCCCCTTCCTTAATTAATTCGGTCTAAATAATTCTGTAGGATAATGACCGCAGCTAGCTTATCAATAACTTGCTTGCGTTTCTTGCGGCTAACATTTCCTTCTGTAACAAGCATACGTTCTGCTTGCGAAGTGGTTAAGCGCTCATCCTGATAGTGGATAGTCAATTCAGGTCTTAACTTACTAATTCCCTCTCCATAGGCCATTGAGGCTTCTGCTCTTGGTCCCAGACTATTGTTCATATTCTTAGGCAAGCCAATAACAAGCTCCTTAACCTGGTGCTGATCAACCAGTTCCAGCAGGCGGTCATAACCTAAGTCCCCCGCTGCTTCGTCAATACGAATGGTTTCAAGACCTTGAGCAGTCCAGCCCATTAAGTCGCTAACAGCCACTCCTACTGTCTTGGATCCTACGTCCAAGCCCATAATACGTTTATACATGGTCTAGCGATTTCCTTTAACATAGTAGCGGACTAAGGCTTCCACAATCTCATCGCGCTCATAACGACGAATTAAGTTTCTGGCGTCACGATGGCGTGGAATGTAGGCTGGATCTCCTGACAAGAGATAACCTACAATCTGGTTGGTTGCATCATACCCCTTTTCTTCTAGGGCGCTAAATACAATCTCTAGTACTTCGCGAATGGTCTGTTTATTGAGATCATCTAAGCTAAATAAGATGGTTTCATCTAATGATTGCATACTATCACCAATCCTCTCGTTTAATCTTATTGTACATGACTCTGTACAAGATTGGAACCTTTTTGCAACAATTCCGGCAAAAAAGCCTATAATTGTTCGTTAATTACTACGCTGACTTGCGCCAATAATTCTGGAATCGCTTCTGGTTTCTTACCACCGGCTTGAGCCATTTGTGGCTTACCGCCACCGCCACCGCCGACAATTGCCGCTAATGGCTTGATGAGGTTACCTGCTTTTAGACCAGATGCTAAGCCTTGCTCGTCCACTTGGACCATAAGGCTAACTTTTTCCTCTTGGCTAGCAACTAAGACCAAGATGTTAGATGGTGCTTCTTTCTTCCAGATGTCAGCCATTTGACGCATCCCATCAACAGATTGATTGCCTAAGTTAATGGCTACATAAGTCACATCCCCAACACTTTGAACATCTTTGAAGACTTGTCCTGCTTCAGCTTGCAGTAATTTTGCGTTGAGCGACTCCACCTGAGCTTGGGCTTGACGGAGTTCTTCTTGCAATTGCTCTAATCGTGGTAAGAGTTGGCTAGCTTGAGCCACTTTGAGATGATTTTGCACTTCTTGTAGGAGGTCAGCTTGAGCCTGATAATCCGCAACAGCAGCTTGACCAGTCAAGGCTTCAATCCGACGAATCCCGGCCCCAATCCCAGACTCAGCTAGGAGCTTGAAGGTGCCAATCTCATTGGTATTGTTCACATGGGTCCCACCACACAACTCGATAGATTCGCCTGCAATATTAACAACCCGTACAACATCACCATATTTTTCCCCAAAGAGAGCCATAGCACCTGTTGCTTTAGCATCTTCAATGGACATTTCAGCGATATCAACATTGGCAGAGTTGGCGATCCATTGGTTGACGAAGGCTTCAATCTGCTTGAGTTCCTCAGGTGTGACTTTACCAAAGTGTGAGAAGTCAAAGCGTAAACGATCTGGCCCAACGTAAGACCCTGCTTGGTTGGCATGGCTACCCAAAACAACCTTCAAGGCGCGGTGCAAGAGGTGGGTTGCAGTATGGTTTTGGTTGGTCTTAAGACGTGCTGCCCGATCCACTTCCAAGGTATAAGATTGACCGACAGTCAATGGCATATCCCCTGTTTTGATGCGATGCATAAACTGACCTTGAGGTGCTTTCTTAACGTCTAGGACTTGGCCTACTTCTTGATCGCCATCTAGGATGATCCCAGAGTCCGCTACTTGCCCCCCCATTTCTGCATAGAAAGGACTACGGTTGAAGAAGACCCAACCCTCTTGATGAGCTGGTAACTGATCTACCTTGGCTTCATCTAGCACAATGGCCTTGATAGTCGCGTTGGTAACAAGCGTTTCGTAACCCACGAAATCAAAGGCATCAGTAATGTTTTGTAAGAGGTCGCTTTGGACTTGCATGCTCTCTTCCTTAGAACGAGCTGCACGTGCCCGTTGACGTTGGGCTTCCATTTCCGTCTCAAAACCTTCTTGATCAACTGTGAAGCCTTGGCTATCAGCCAATTCCACGGTTAATTCCAGTGGGAAACCAAAGGTATCATAGAGTTGGAAGGCTTGGGCGCCCGGAACCACGGTTTTGCCCTCAGCCTTGAGGTTAGCCATCAAGTCATTCAAGTGAGCTTCCCCACCTTCAATGGTCTCGTGGAATCGCTCTTCTTCATTTAAGATGACCTTTTGAACGAAGGCTAATTGTTCCGTCAATTCTTGATAATAAGCCCCCATAATATCTGCAATAACAGGGACTAATTCACTTAAGAAACTACGACTAATCCCTAATTTACGACCATGCATGACACTACGGCGAATGAGACGACGTAGGATATAGCCACGCCCTTCATTGGAAGGCAATGCCCCATCACTAATCGCGAAGGAAACCGCGCGAATGTGGTCAGCAATAACCTTGAAGCTAACTTGTTTGTCACCAGCTGAAGCAAAGTCTACACCAGAGACTTTTTCAATGGCTTGAATAATTGGCACAAAGAGGTCTGTCTCATAGTTGGTTTTAGCATTTTGAATGACAGAGACTACCCGTTCCAAGCCCATCCCGGTATCGACGTTCTTGTTAGGAAGTGGTTGATAGGTGTCATCTGGTAAATGGTTGAACTCAGAGAAGACTAAGTTCCAGATTTCCAACCAACGCTCATTCTCACCACCAGGGTAGTTTTCTGGGTCGTCTGCTTCCAAGTTGTTAAAGTCTTGGCCACGATCGTAGAAAATCTCAGTATCCGGACCGCATGGGCCAGCCCCGATATCCCAGAAGTTATCTGCTACTGCCACCAAGTGATCAGCAATAAAACCTGGTTGTTGTTTCCAGATTTCGGGTGTCTCCTTGTCATCTGGATAGTAGGTGGCAAATAGCTTATCAGCTTCAAAGCCCAACCAACGCTCGCTCGTTAAGAATTCCCAAGCCCAAGCAATAACCTCTTTCTTGAAGTAATCGCCGATAGACCAGTTCCCTAGCATTTCGAAGAGGGTATGGTGGCGAGCAGTGTAACCTACGTTCTCAATGTCATTGGTTCGGATACATTTTTGCACGTTAGCCAAACGACGGTTGTCTGGCACTTCCGTACCGTCAAAGTATTTTTTAAGGGGTGCCACACCGGCGTTGATCCACAAGAGGGTTGGGTCATTGACCGGGATCAAAGAGGCACTTGGAATAATTTGGTGTTGCTTCTCTGCGAAGAAATCAAGATACATTTGGCGAATTTGCGCACTCGTCAATTGTTTCATATACGATGAACTCCTTTTCTAATAAAAATAAAAAACACATTCATTACATGCAAGGGCGATAAGTCGCGGTACCACCTTGCTTATAACGAATCTGCTTCATTACATCTTTAATGATTGTTAACGCCAATCCTACGCTAGTGTTGCCACTAGAAAGACCTAAGGGAGCATTGAGACCCGTGACTTCTTCCACCAAATGAAGTCTCTCTGAGGCTGGGTTCAACATAGCCTTATACCTCTACCATTATACGGCTAAAAGCCCCTAAAAGTCAAGGTTCTGCTAGAATAAATGGATAAGTCAACCAATCAATGGTCAGTTGACGTGGCGCTGCCTCCTGGACCTCTCCATCTACTTGACCTAGAATGGCTTGTTCGATGTCCAAATCAAGCTTTTGACCGGTCCAACGGCTGACTTGAGGCGACTGGTCCTGCTGATGACTGACTAAGACCCGCCAAATCAAGCCTGGTAAATGCCGTGCTTTGATACTGTGAAAGGCCATCACACTAATCTCTGGATTGCTAGCCTGGCCTAGATTATCTAATTTTATGCCCCCACCCATATAAGGATTTTTGAGGACACTGAAGAGATAGCAGTCAGACACTAGTTGAGGCGACTGATTATCTAGGCTGAGTCTAACCTCAAAAGCCTCTAATTTAGGTAAACTAGCAAAGACAGCCACTAGGTAGGACAGCTTGCCTAAATGCCACTTGGCTAATAGACGCCCCAGTCTTAAGGCCTTGGATTGCTGATTAACCATGGCATCAAAACCTATCCCTAGGCTATTAATCCCATAGCTAATTTGTCCACTGACCTGATCTTGCAAACGCAGAATGGGTACCTGACACCGGCTACCTGCCAGCAATTGATCCAAGGCTTCTGTTAGGCTTCGCTTAGCCTGCCAGGCTCTAGCAAAGTCATTACCACGTCCAGCCGGCAAATAGAGAATTGCAGGAGGCTGTGGTTGTCCAGCTAGACTGGCCACAACTTCGTGCAGAGTCCCATCACCACCAATAACCGCAATGACCGGCTCCTGAGCCAATTGCTGAGCCAAAAGCTCACTGTGGCCAGCATAAGTACTAATATGGACTTTAGGCACTATTTGGCGCTTGTCCAGGGCTGCCAAGGTCTCCTCAAGCACTTTACATCCTTGCCCACCTCCAGCCCCTTGGTGGGCGATAATCGCTAATTCTTGCATCTAATTTTCAGCCTCCTTAGCACCTGTCTGGCACTAGCATTAACCTATTAATTGTAACTCAGATAGTTGTCATTTTCTAGGCTTTTCGATACAATAAATCTAGCAAATCGATTAAGGAGTTCACTTATGACAGATTATCAAATGCTGGTCTTAGATATTGACGATACTTTGATGACCAGTGAGAACACTATCTCTGATGCCACCTACCAGGCCTTGATGAAGGCTCAGGAGCAAGGCAAGAAAGTCGTGCTAGCTAGCGGCCGACCAACCCCTTCTATGATTGAAACGGCTAAGCAGCTGAAATTAGACCATTTCGATTCTTACATCATTTCCTTTAATGGCGCCGCCATCACCAGTATGGCGGATGGCCAGGAACTCTTCAGCCAACGCCTAGAAGCGGATGCTCAAGATGACATTGTCCAATATATTCAAGCTAAGAGACTGACTGTCTTAACCTATATCGACGACTACGTGGTCATGGATAAATCCAATGACTATAGCCACATTGAAAGTCAATTAACAGGCATTCCCGACCGTTATGATCCTGATGCCATCGCTAACCTGTCTCAACTAGCTAAAGCCCGGATGAAATTCATTGGAGTTGGTGACCCAGACCTAGTTGCAGCTGCAGATGCTGAGTTGAAGGGGCTCTTCGGCGATTTAACCTATGCCACCACCTCTAAGCCTTATTTTCTGGAATTCGTTCACCACCAAGTCTCCAAAGGCCAAGCCATTAAAGTCCTCTGCCAACACCTTGGTTTGACTCTGGACCAAGTCATTGCCTGCGGCGATGGGAATAACGACTTGACCATGATTGAGACAGCCGGTTTAGGCGTTGCCATGGCTAATGCCACCCCACTGCTTAAGGAAGCAGCCGACCATATTACCCTCTCCAACGACCAAGATGGTCTAGTTCCAATCATTCGCGACTTTATGGGAGTTAGCCTCTAGTCCAGTAAAAACTTAAACGCTTTTAGGCCATTGTCATTCCCTTTTTCAGCAAAATGTAGTATAATACATTTTGTGCTAAGCGGAGATGGCGGAACGGCAGACGCGCATGCTTCAGGCGCATGTGTCCAATAGGACGTGAGGGTTCAAATCCCTTTCTCCGCATCATAAAAGAGCCCTATCAGGGCTCTTTTTTTGTCTATGATGAAGAAAAAATCCAGGGATTGAGTCAGTCTCAATCCCTGGATTTTTCTTATTTTTCTTTTGAATCGATTAGGATGGTCACTGGTCCATCATTTTCAATTAGGACCTGCATGTCGGCTCCAAAGCGCCCGGTTTCCACTCTGAAACCAGCTTCCCTAAGAGTCTGGTTAAGCGCCTCATAGAGTGGTTCCGCCACTTCCGGACGAGCCGACCGGGTAAAACTTGGCCGGTTGCCCTTACGGACATCGCCATAGAGGGTAAATTGGCTAATGGATAGAATGGCTCCGTCAGGAAAACTATCTAGACTGGCATTCATCCGCCCCTGCTCATCTTCAAAGACACGCAGTTTGCTGATTTTGCGGGCGCAATAGGCCACATCTTCTGGACCATCTTCATGAGTCACACCGACTAAGAGGACAAAACCTCTGTCAATCGCTCCTACCACTTGGCCATCAATTGAGACCTGGCCTCGACGGCAACGTTGAATAAGCACTCGCATTCAGAATCCTCCTACTTATTATTGACCCGGGTTACTTCATAAACATCCGGAATGTTACGTAATTTAACCATGAGGTCTTCTAGTTGAGCCGTATTGGAGATTGCAACCTTAATGGTGACTGTTGCCGTTGAAGTCTTGTCGTCAACTTTCCCGTTAACATTGCGCAAGGTCTTAACCGAGTGGTTGACCACATGCAAGACTTCATTGATGAGACCATTGCGGTCAAAGCCCACTACCCGAATCTCAGTGACATAGTCGGCACCAAGCTGGCCAGTGCTTTCCCATTCAACTGGAATGGTCCGTTGCTGCAAATCAGGTTCATTGAGTAGGTTAGGACAGTCTTTACGGTGAACTGAAATCCCCCGCCCTCGTGTCACGTAACCCACAATTTGGTCACCTGGAACCGGGCTACAGCAACGGCTGAGGCGAATCATAAGGTTATTAACCCCACGCACCATGACGCCATTTTCATGTTGGATCTTCATGGCCTCGGTCTCAGGTTTGTTGAGGGTTTGCTCATTGGTGAGAGGCTCTGCCGGTGGGACATCCTTCTGTTCCTTGCTATGCAAGAAGTTATAGACACTAATGGCCGACACTTCTCCCAAGGCTACGGCTGCAAAAAGGTCAGCCAAGCTCGGTACATTATAGCGTTCAAAGAGTTCCTTCTCATAGGCCTTCTTAGCCAATTGCTTGAGGCTATAGCCATTCTTCTTGAGCTCTTCTTCCACCATGGCTTGACCACGTTCACTATTGCGATCGCGATCAAGTAGTTTGAAGTAACGCTTGATTTTGTTACGTGCCTTGGAAGTGGCGGTATATTTCAACCAGTCACGACTTGGTCCATTGGAATTCGAGTTGGTCAAGATATCAACGATATCCCCGTTTTTGAGCTTGTAGTTAAGTGGGACAATCTTACCGTTGACCTTGGCCCCAATCGTTTTCTGACCCACATCCGTATGGACATGGTAGGCAAAGTCCAAGGGTCCCGCCCCATTAGGCAGTTCGAAGACATCCCCCTTTGGTGAGAAGACATAGACTTGGTCTTTGAAGATGTCTTCCTTAACGAAGTCCATGAACTCACCAGCGTCTTTGGCTTCATCTTCTAATTCTACAATATCGCGGAACCAAGTCAGTTGCTTCTTAATGGCTTCATCTTCGCGGACTTGCTGGGTCTTACCTTCCTTGTAGGCCCAGTGAGCTGCAACCCCGTACTCCGCCACTTCGTTCATTTGGAAAGTCCGAATCTGAATTTCAACCGGTTTGCCATGCGGACCGATAACCGTCGTATGAATGGACTGATAGAGATTAGCCTTAGGCATGGCGATATAGTCTTTGAAGCGGCCAGGCATTGGTTTCCACTTGGTATGGACCGCCCCTAGAACAGCATAACAGTCCTTAATGGTCGGTACCAGAGCACGGATAGCTAAGAGGTCATAGATTTCATCAAAATCCTTATTCTGCTTGACCATCTTACGGTAAATAGAATAGATGTGCTTTGGACGTCCATAGACATCGGCCTTGATATGTAATTCTTCAATGGCCTCGTTAATATCCAAAATGGCTTCTTGAATATAGGTCTCGCGCTCTTCCCGCTTGGACTTCATCAAGTTGACAATCTGATAGTAGGCGTCTGGATTGATATAACGCAGAGCAATATCTTCTAGCTCCCACTTAATCAGGTTCATCCCTAAACGGTCAGCTAGCGGTGCATAAATCTCAATCGCTTCTTGAGATTTTTCCACTTGCTTGGACGGCTTTTGGAATTTAAGGGTCCGCATATTATGAAGGCGGTCAGCCAGTTTGACCATGATAATCCGCATGTCTTTGGCCATGGCCAAGAGCATCTTACGGTGGTTTTCTGCTAAGGCTTCTTCCTTACTCTGGAACTTAAATTTCCCCAACTTGGTGACGCCATCTACCAAGAAGGCTACCGTCTCAGAAAATTCGCGGACGATATCTTCTAGGGTGTAGTCAGTGTCTTCCACCACATCATGGAGGAAGCCGGTCGCGACCGTATCAGGGTCCATCTTGAGTTGGGCGAGAATTCCAGCAACTTGAATAGGATGCACGATGTATGCTTCTCCCGATAAGCGAAATTGCTCCTTGTGGGCTTCTGTGGCGAAATCCAACGCCTTTTTAACGAAGGCCACATGCTTTTCATTCATGTAGCTTTCGCAGAGGGCCATGACATCTGCGGCCGTTAAATCTGGTGCTTGTGCCATCCTACTCTTCCTTTCTTACTTACAATTACTAATAGTTTCCTGGTGCATTGCCTGTAGCCTGGCCGGTTACAATCGCAATTCCCTTGGAGGCGCCAATTCGGCTGGCACCCGCTTCAATCATAGCCAAGGCATCCTCTCGGTTTTGAACTCCACCGCTGGCCTTAACTCCCATGTCAGGGCCTACGGTTTCCCGCATAAGGCTAATATCTTGGACAGTGGCACCGCCAGTTGAGAAGCCGGTAGAGGTCTTAACAAAGTCAGCCCCAGCTTCCTTGGCTACTTGGCTGGCTTTGACGATTTCTTCCTTGCTTAAAAGGCAAGTCTCTACAATCACCTTAACTAAGGCTTGATGATTAGCAGCCTCCACTACGGCTTGGATATCCGCTTTGACTAGGTCCCAATTGCCATCTTTTGCAGCACCAATATTAATGACCATGTCGACTTCATCCGCTCCCTCTTGGATAGCGGTGCGGGTCTCAAAGGCTTTTACCGCTGAAGTGTTGGCTCCCAATGGGAAGCCAATAACCGTGCAGACTTTAACATCTGAACCTGCTAGTAAAGTATGAGCAGTCGCCACCCAAGTAGGGTTGACACAGACTGACATAAAGCCATAGTCACGGGCTTCTTGGCAGAGCGTTTCAATGGCGGCCCGGCTAGTATCGGCCTTAAGCGCGGTGTGATCAATGTATTTTGCTAATTCCATGGGATAGACTCCTTCCTTATAGTTCAAGTTCTAGGGCATAGGATAAGGCTGATAAGAAATAGATTGGGGCCGTCTCCGCTCGGAGAATACGAGGCCCTAACGCTACCGTCTGGAAGCCAGCTTCACATAATTGAGAGACTTCCTCAGGAGTCAGGCCTCCTTCTGAACCAAAGACAACTAAGACCTTGGCGCCTGCTTGCCCCTTAAGTGTCTGGCAGGCTTGACGTAAGCGACTATGCTCGCCTTGTTTGGCGTCTTCTTCGTAGGCTACTAAGCAAGCATCATAGTCAGCTGACTTGGCCAGTAATTGAGCTAAGCTCAGGGGCTGCGCCACTTGAGGGATGCGAAGGCGGTGACATTGCTCAGCTGCTTCTTTGGCAATTTTTTGTAGGCGGTCTAGGCGTTGGCCCGCCTTCTTATGATCCCATTTGACGACATCTCGACTGAGAGCCAAGGGTTGAAAATGGCTAGCACCACATTCGGTTGCCTTTTGGACAATGTAATCTAGCTTATCATTTTTGGACAAGCCACAGGCAATGGTGACCTCAACAGGCAATTCTACCTGGGCAGCACCCTCCTGAAGTTCTATGAGGCGGAATTGGGCCAGGCGGTCCACTTCCCCTTCTAATTGGGCCAAGTAACATTGACCGTCCCCAGTTACTAACCAAGCCTTAGCCCCAGGCTGAGACCGCATAACCCTTAGGAAATGTCGACTATCATCGGCCGTTAAGGTTACCAATGCCTGGACAAGTAAGCCAGTTTGGTCGATAAAATAACGTTGCATGATTTAATCCTCTTGCTTCTGGGTTACCAGACCCGTCCAGCCTTTTAGTTGGACTCTTTGAACAAGGCGGAAACCATGTGCTTCTAAGTCTTCTAACAGTTGATCAGCCTTTTCATTGAGAATTCCACCCAGAATCAGGTAACCATCTGCTGTTAGTAAGCGATGGGCATCTTCTAACATATTAACCAGAATATGAGGCAAGATATTGGCAACAATCACCTCTACTGGCCAGTCTACCCCTTTGAGCAAATCCTTAACTTGGAAATGAATCGGCGTTTCCTTGAATACCTTGGCCAAATCATCTTGACGTTCCTGCTGGTGAACCAAGTTTTGTAGGGCGCTATCTACGGCCTGAGGATCTAAGTCGTAGCCCCACACTTCTTTGGCGCCTAAGGCGGTCGCTACAAAGGCTAGAACCCCCGACCCCGTACCAACATCTAAGACTCGTTCGCCTCCACGTAGGTACATTTCAAGTGCCTGAACCCCTAGTTGAGTAGTTGGGTGATTGCCTGTCCCAAAGGCCAAACCTGGATCCAAGTAGATAACTTGTTCACCCGCTTGGGCTTGGTAGTCCTCCCAAATCGGTACAATGGTTAGGTAGCGACTAATACGCTCAGGCTTATAGTTAACCTTCCAATTTTCCTGCCAATTTTCATTTTCAATCTCGCTGGCTTCAAGGCGAAACGGATCACTATACTGGCTCTCCAACTGGGTCTTGAGACTATCTAGATCTGGCATCTCTTCGAAGAAGGCGATTAACTCTGTCTCGTGCTCCAGACGTTCTTTGGGCAGTGGTTCCGCTAATTCTCCAAATAAATTAGGGTGGTTCTCCAAATAACCTTGGGCATAGTCCACTTCTACTCCAATGGCCCCAGCTTCAAAGAGGAGATGACTGAGTAAGTCAATCATCGCTGGATCCAGGGTGTCGAGTGAGACTACCAGCTTAGACCAGGTTTCAGCCATATTAACACGTCCTTTCACGATTATCTATGTTCTTTATTATGTAACAAATACGCCAAAAATTCAATGACTAGGCTGTTAAAAATGCCCAAAATCAGGAATATTAGTTAATTTTTAAGCACTCGTCCCAAGATATAGGTCAGTTTATTAGCTTATATGCAGAATATTGGCTCATTCTCTCCCACCAATGGCTAGGCAAAGCTAGCCTAGTTTGAACCAGAAGTGCTATAATAAAAGTGTATAAGACCTAAGTCCAAAGGAGTGACTGTCATGTTTCAGCCTTTAACTTACGATGGGCTAGCCCATCGTTTACCTAAGCGACCTAGTCAATCCCACAAGGGAACTTTTGGCCGGACGCTCTTAGTAGGTGGCAATGCTCAGCTAGGTGGCGCCATTATTCTAGCTGCTCAAGCGGCTGTCTACGCAGGTAGTGGCCTCACGACTGTTGCCACTGATGTTGCCAACCACACGGCCCTCCATGCTCGTCTGCCTGAAGCCATGGTCAGTGACTGGTCTAACCTAGCTCAGCTTAAGGCGTTAACGCAAGCAGCTAATCTAGTTTTGCTAGGACCAGGTATGGGACTGGATGCTTTTTCCTGCCAACGTCTGCATCGGATTTTAGATTGGCTAAGGCCAGGTCAAAAGTTAGTCCTAGATGGTGATGCCTTAACGCTTTTGGCTCGCCATCCCCACCCCTTACCTAGTGGAGTGCCTGTAGTTATCACGCCTCACCAGGCTGAATGGCAACGCCTATCTGACCTTGCCATTGAAGACCAGACACCTCAAGCCAATCTGGTCGCTCAAAAACAACTTGGCTTCAACCTAGTACTCAAAAAACCAGGTACAGAGCTCTATCTGACGGATGGTTCCTGCTACCAATTGACAGTCGGCACACCTGCCATGGCGACCGGCGGCATGGGCGACACCCTGGCTGGAATGGTCGCTGCCTTTTTGGCTCAATTCCCAGATGACTTTAATTTAGCCCTATGCAGTGCCGTTTTCCTCCATTCCTACCTGGCACAAGAAATGGCTCAGACTCAGTGGGTGGTCCTACCCCATCAGATTAGTGAAAAACTCCCTAGCCTAATGAAGGATTTCATTGGCTAGGAGGCCTAATAAAAACAGCAAGCCTAAATTATTAAGGCTTGCTGTTTGTTATTTATAGACCTGATTTACTGAATCAGAACTAGTAAACCTAGGACACAAATGCTAACAAAGAGTAAAAGGAAGATGACGATGGCACCGACTAACTGCCAGGTCTTGAGATTTTTTTCAGCCATGGCTTGATAGAGGGCATAATAATCGCTAATCCAAGAGCGACCATTGAAGAAGTAAAGTTGCGGTAATCCCTTTACCAAGAGCCAGTAGAGCACTTCACCCAACAAGATTGCTAGAATCACTTGTAACCAGAAGGGACCATTTGCTAACCAGAAAGTCACAAAGGCATAGGCCACATAATAATGAATGAGACGATGGCCCAAGGCTACACAAGCTGAAAACTCAAGAATACGACGCAAGACAGGTGTCCCAGCCACGTAGGACAAGATAAGCCAAGTGGTAAAAAGTGGCACAGCTGCAGTCCATACCAGACCCATGAGCGCTGTTGTCCAAGTTTGGCTAAGGAAGAAGGTCAGAAGCATTAAGCTACCGACTAGGCCTAAACCCATTAATAAGACATACTTACTAGACAGACGGTAAATTTGATTGAGCAGAACTGGCACTAGGTAGACCAGGGAAACCCCAGACAAAAAAGCCAAGGCATAAAAGGCTAGCTCTATATAAGCCAGTGGGCTACCATTCATAACACCAAAACCAGCCAATAGCCATAGGCTAGCCTGAACAACCATCCAGACCATGCCCTTACCTAGCAGACTTAGACTAGTACGACCTAGAAGCCAGCTAATCAGCGCAACTAGCCCCGCTACTTGTACCCCATGGCCTAGATACCATAAACTCTTAAGACCACTTGCGGCATCAAGACTTAAGCTAGTCACCCCACCTAGCCAAAGCTGTCTGACATTTTCGATTAGGAGAGGACTAAAAATCAAGTCAAATTTACTCTGATTTAAAAGCGAATAATCTAGCGCCAAAAGGCCAATCGTGGTGATAGAGGTCAGCCACAGAACTGGCAACCAAGCAGACCAGACGGCTTGCCAGTGACGCCAAAAGGGGACATCCTGCTGCCGTTCTAAACGATAGGCCCATTGATAGCCAAGGACAGTGAAGAGACCGAGGGGAACCAATTGGCCCGCCAATAAATCACCTTGAAAAATTCCAACGCCCATAAGAACTAATAAAAATAGACCTTTAAGTCCATCAAGTCCTCTTAATTTTACCTCCTGTTGCATACCATCACCTTATTCTTTACTTAAATATATAGACACTTCTATTATAGGAGATTTAAGCAAGAATGGAAAGACTGATTTACTCAAATCTGCCGAATTTTATCAAAAGATGCCAGTAAATTTACCTACCTGCCCTGTAAATAGATCAAAAGGCAGGAAGTGACTTCCTGCCTTAAGCTTATTTATAGGCACCCTTAAGTTCCATAATCATGTCACGCAGATCGGCGGCTGCTTCGAAATTGAGATCCTTGGCGGCCTGGCGCATTTCCATCTCCAAGCGTTCCAATTGCTCTTCTCTTTGTAGACGAGACAGCTTGCGGAACTGCTTGAGGAGGGACTCCTGCTTGTCCTCGTTTTCTACATCGTGGGTAATCCGGATTAAATCGCGAATCTCCTTCTTGATGGTTTGAGGAACAATCCCATGTTCTTGGTTGTAGGCCATCTGAATGGAACGACGTCGCTCTGTTTCTTCAATGGCATACTGCATCGAAGCCGTAATCTGATCCGCATACATAATGACGCGACCATTCGCATTGCGAGCTGCCCGACCAATAGTTTGTACCAAGGAACGTTCACTCCGTAGGAAGCCTTCCTTGTCTGCATCCAAAATAGCTACCAGGGTGACTTCTGGCACGTCCAAGCCCTCCCGTAAGAGGTTTATACCGACTAAGACATCAAAGACACCTAGACGAAGGTCTCGAATGATTTCCGTTCTCTCCAGGGTCTTAATATCACTGTGCAGGTACTTGACCTTGATATCTAACTCTTTGAGGTAGTCGGTCAAATCTTCCGCCATTTTCTTAGTTAAGGTAGTGATGAAGACCCGCTCGTCTCGTTCAGTCCGAGCCTTAATTTCAGCCACTAAATCATCAATCTGACCTTCAATTGGCCGCACTTCAACTACTGGGTCCAAGAGGCCCGTTGGCCGGATGATTTGTTGAATGACCTCACCACCCGTATGCTCTAGCTCATAAGGTCCTGGCGTCGCAGAAACATAAATAATCTGGTTCACATGTTCTTCGAACTCTTCTAAGCGCAAAGGTCGGTTGTCCAGCGCACTCGGCAAACGAAAGCCGTAATCAATCAACTGCTGCTTGCGGCCCCGGTCACCATTATACATACCGCGGATTTGCGACATGGTGATATGGGACTCGTCCACTACAATCAGAAAGTCATCTGGGAAGAAGTCTAAGAGTGTATAAGGTGCTTGACCTGGTGCCCGACCATCAATATGGCGGGAGTAGTTCTCAATCCCACTACAGTAGCCCATTTCCAACATCATTTCCAAATCATAGGTAGTTCTTTGCTCTAGGCGTTGAGCTTCTAATAATTTATTGTCTGCTCGTAATTCGGCTAGGCGCTCTTCCAATTCCTGACGAATGGAGTCGACTGCCACTGCTGTCTGTTCCTGGCTGGCCACAAAGTGAGTCGCAGGGAAAATAGGATAATGGTCTACATCGTACTTAATTTCGCCGGTTAGAAAATCAACGACGCGGATGCGTTCTATCTCGTCCCCGAAGAATTCTACCCGAACCACTTCCTTGTCGCGCGAGGCCATGAAGATTTCTACCACATCGCCTCTTACTCGGAAGGTCCCCCGTTGAAAGTCAATGTCATTTCTAACAAATTGCATTTCAACCAAACGCGCCAGGAGAAGATTACGAGGAATTTCCATGCCTTCTCGCAAGGACAAGACATGATTACGGTAGTTCTCAGGGTCAACCAAGCCGTAAATACAGGAAACAGAGGCCACCACAATGACGTCTCGGCGTTCAATTAAGGCAGAAGAAGCCGAATGGCGGAGCTTATCGATCTCATCGTTAATGCTGGCGTCTTTTTCAATATAAGTGTCAGACGACGGCACATAGGCTTCAGGCTGATAGTAGTCATAGTAGGAGACAAAGTACTCGACCGCATTATCTGGGAAGAATTCCAATAGCTCGCTATAAAGTTGCCCAGCCAGGGTCTTATTGTGAGCCAAAACCAAGGTCGGTCTGCCCGTTTGCTTAATAACATTGGCAATGGTGAAGGTCTTACCGGTCCCCGTTGCTCCTAACAAGACCTGCTCCTTAACGCCATCATTGACCCCTTGGACCAGAGCTTCAATCGCTTCAGGCTGATCCCCACTGGGGCTATAGGGGGCGACTAATTGAAAATCCATGCCCTCTCCTCCTTCTATCTAGTCAATCAATGCGCGAACAAATTTTCGCTTCATTTCTCATCATAACAAAAAGCTAGCCCCCTGTCTAGTCCAAGGACTTAGAAGTAAAGCTAGACGAATTTGAATTATTTTCCATCTTTTTATTGCATACTGACCGGGTTTTCATGTATAATAAGGCTTGTTGACTTAGTCCTTTGGACTATAGACAAATCGCAATGAAAGAGGTGACTCAAATGGCTAACAACCCATCAGCAAAAAAACGTATCCGTCAAACAGCTACTAAGACTGAAAGCAACCGTGCACACGTTTCTGCAATGCGTACTGCGGTTAAACGTTTCCGTTCTGCAGTAGAAGCTGGCGAAGCAAACGTTGAGGAATTATTCCGTCTAGCTGCTAAAGAAATCGACAGCGCAGCAACTAAAGGTTTAATCCACAAAAACAAAGCAGCTCGTGACAAGTCACGTTTGGCTCGTTTACTTAAAGCTAACTAAGAAAGTAGGCTACCTTGAGGGTAGCTTATTTTTTTACCATTGAAACATAAAAATTACTGGAACAGCTATCTGTTCCAGTAATTAGGGGCTTCCTATGATATAACGACTCACTAGCAAGTCGAATTGTATCTCCTTGACACCAATGCCTTGTTTGAGCTGAAAATCAGCCTCCGCTAAGGCATCATAGAAATCATAGAGCTGTCTTAAATCTAAGCGTCTAACCGTCTCTAAAGCCAATTTAACGCGATAGGGATGGACGCTCAATTGTTGCGCTATCTCAGCTTGCTGATAGCCCTGGTGTCCAAGCAATTTGACTTGAATCAACAAACGAAACTGACTGACCAAGAGCGCGTGCAAGGCCACGGGCTCGTGTTTGGCTAGAAGTAAATCTTGGTAAATTTGGACCGCTTGACTCAACTTTCGCTTCAAGACTGCCTGCGACAAGCTAAAAACATCCGTCTCAAGGCTTCTCGGTACCAAGTCTTTGATAACTTCTAGGGTAATAGGCTTGCCCTGATTGCTATATTGGGCCAATTTGTGGAGCTCCGACATAGCCAAGGTCAAATCATCATTGACCCTCATACGTAACTCTTCTAACCCCTCACGGCCAATCTGGAGCGTGCTGTCTGCCAGATAGGCCTGGAGATAGGCTCCCATTTCTTTGGCGTCTAAAGGCGCCACATCGACCCATTTTGCCTGGGCCTGGAAAGCCTTAGTCAGCTTCTTGCGCTTATCGACTTGGTTACTGTCACAGATCCAAATCAGCAAACTAGCAGGATTAGGATCTGCCAAGTAGGCTAGGAGTCGCTTCTGGTCTTGGTCATCGACCTTAACCTTAGAGTTTGAGACTAGGACCTGGGCATTATCGATCAGGACAACACGCTTATCTGCAAAGAAAGAGAAGGCATCTGCCTCGTCCAGAATGGCGGCTAATTCCGTGTCATTCAAGTCAAAGCGACTAACTTCAAAGCTACCTGCCTGATCTACTTGATCAATCAGGGCATCCTGCAACTGTTGCCGCAAATAGCGCTCGGTACCAACTAGAAAGTAATTGGCCCCTAATTGGCCCTTGCGGATTTGGCTGATGCTAGCTTGAAAGGTCATGCCTGTCCCCTCCCTTCTATTTATTTCTTACGTAATTTAAGAACTAACGAGCCTGTTTGGCCTCAAGCGAGCGCTCGATTAAATCTTGGAAAATCGCCATACTGCATTCATCGTGTTTGGTCAAGCGCTCTGGATGCCATTGAACTCCCAGAATGAGGGAACCTTCTTGGCTTTCAATCGCTTCGATAACCCCATCCTTACTGCGGGCTGACACGATTAAGCCCTCTCCTAATTCCCGAATGGCTTGGTGGTGAATGGAGTTAATAAGGCAACCATCAGCCACTAATTGAGACAGGTAGCTACCGGCTTTTACCTTGATGGAATGGGTTGCCATGCTTGGACGTGATTTTTGGACGTGCTGAATGGTCACATTGGCCTGGCCTGCTAAATCCTGATAGAGGTTACCGCCCAGAACAACGTTGACCAGTTGCATGCCTCGGCAAATAGCTAAAATAGGTTTCCCCTGAGCCAAGGCCTCCTTAATAAGAGCCGTTTCGACTGCATCCCGCGTTGGCGAAGTAGCTTCAATATTGACATGTGGCTCTTCATTATAGAGATAAGGTGAGATATCCTCCCCGCCGGTCAAAACCAGACCATCAATGAGGCTCACGTAGTGGGCAGCACAAGTCGGCTCCGTCATAGGTAGGATGACCGGGGTCCCACCGGCCAAGCGTACTGCTTCCGTATATCCCCAAGGGGAGTAGTTTACCTTAAAAGATTTGAATTTATCTTCAGGGGCTTGCATAATGTTGCCCGTTACACCGATTACTGGCCGCATGGTCATTCCTTCTTTCTATATCTAGCCATAGAGCTAGTGAGTGGGGTTATTCCTCTTCTGCGAGCGCCTCAAAAGCTTGAGTATCCACTTGGCTTAATTCAATTAGCCAGTGGTCCGCCGGATTCTTAGAATCCAAGAGGCTAGGATTTGCTTCTGCCGCCTCATTTCGCGCTACTACTTGACCTTTGAGGGGACTAGCGACCTCAATGGCCGCCTTAGAAGCTTCTAAATTAACTAGGGTATCATCGACATCTAATGCTCCTAGTGGGGCAATATTGGCGTAAGAGATATCGCCCGCATCACATTGGAGCTGGTCTGTCATGCCGATACGGTAACGGTCAGGTCCAACTACTTGGACCCAAAGTTGATTGCCATAACGTTTCATAATACTTAATCCTTTCTTCAACGATTAAAATTCCGAGTCGTTCTGGCTAGAGAACATGTAGGAGCGATGGTGATAACGCATGGACAGAATCAGCCCAATCCCAATCATATTCCCTAGGAGAGCAGACCCCCCTTGTGAGACGAAAGGTAACGGAATCCCCGTAATTGGCAAAAGCCCAATGTTCATCCCAATGTTTTCCAAAATATGGAACATAATCATGGTAATAACACCTGTCGCAATATAGGTGTAAAATTCATTCTTGGTCTCAAAACAAGTTTGCACCATTTGGTAAATTAACATGAAGTAGACAAAGAGTAGCACCCCTGCCCCAATAAAACCAAAGTTCTCACCAATAGTCGTAAAGATAAAGTCAGACTCACGGACTGGTACAGGGACTTGAGAGACTCCAAAGCCCTTACCAGATAATTGCCCTGACCCAATGGCTTTAATAGATTGAGCTAACTGGTAGGCATCACCACGCGTATCATCGAAAGGACGGAACCAAGAGTCAATCCGGGCGATTTGGTATGGTCGAACTAATCCAGTACTTAGCAAGAAGTCCCGTTGAAAGGCAGCCAAGTAAATAAGCACCCCACCTACAATGGTAACGGCCAGAGTAATCGGCAATAAGATTTTCCAAGAAATACCTGACATTAACACCATACCCGCAGTAATAGCTAGCAAGACTAAGTTGGTCCCCAAGTCATTTTGACGTTGAATCAAGAAAAGTGCCGGGGCAGCAAATAGAAGAATTTTCCCTAGTAGTAACCAGTCTGTTTTGATGCTACGGTTGGTGTATTCATTATTATGTTCTGTAATAATCCGGGCCATAAAGACGATATAGGCAATCTTGAAAATTTCCGAAGGTTGGAAACTAATCGGCCCTAAGCGGAACCAGGAACGTGCCCCTGTATCGGCAGCTAACCCTCGGTCGTGGAAGAAGAGGACGGCAATCAAGAGGACCAGCCCCACTCCATAAAAGATTGTAGATAGCTTCCAATATTGCTCACTATCAAATTGAATAGCCACTAAAATAGCAATGGCCCCAATACAGTACCAGAGTGCATGGTAGAGTGTCGGCAAAATGGATTTGTTCTCAATCATGACGGTAGTGGCATAAAGGCTCGCTAACCCAATAATGGCCAAAATCATGACGTTCAGGATAATCCCATAGTCAATGCGCGACTCTGAATGGTTATTCAGGCGTCTCACTGTTCTCATTAATAATCATTCCCTCGTTGTTTATAGTTTAATGGTTCTCTGCATTTTTACAGAGTAGAATAGACAATATTAAGGTTACCACATTTTGGCCTAAAATGCACTTACTGGCCAAGTCTTTTAGATGATTTTATTCCTATAGTTGGTTATAAGCAAAAAACATAACCTCAGATGACAGTCGGGAGTCAGAATGATATAATGAGACTGTATAAGATAAGGAGGCTATCCAATGACTAAAGGTGTTACTTTCTACTTCGTCAGACATGGCGAAACCTATCTCAATCGTTTGGGACGTTTCCAAGGCTGGGCTGATGCCCCTCTGACCCCAGAAGGCTTGGAAATTGTCCATCAATCAGGCCGTGGACTTGCGGACGTCAAGTTCGATGCTGTCTATACGAGCGATTTGGGTCGGACCATCAAAACGGCTCAGATTTTATTAGAAGAAAATCACCATAGCCAAGATTTAACCATTACCCCCATGCCAGAATTCCGCGAAGTCTTCTTCGGCTACTACGAAGGACTCGAAGCACAATCTGTCTGGCGGGACATGATTGCTGAAACCAATCATGAATTGGGACTACCACGTGATGCTGGCATCCAAGTAGAGGCGACCATGAACAAGATGAAGGCCTCTGATCCAACTGGCTTGGCAGAAAACTATCTAGAATTCTGGCATCGTGTTGAAACAGGTCTCCTAGAGCTCTTAAATCGCCATGCTGGCAGTGACCACAAAATATTGGTAGTCTGTCATGGTCTGACTATTCAGAATCTCATCCATGGTCTAGTAGCGGATTTCGAGTTGGGCGACCCCTTAGCCAACGCCTCCGTAACAACCGTTAAATACCTACATGGCCAATTTCAGCTCATTGCCTATAATCAGACTGAGCACTTTAAGGACATGGTGGATGTCATGGAGCTTTTGTAGCATAAAATAACTATGGACCTGGGTTAAGACCTGGGTCCTTTTGCTATCTACTAGTTTGCCTTAAGGATAAAAAAGAGGCTGAAACCTGAGTTTCAACCTCTGTTACTTACTTATGAATGACTGTTATTATTTAACAGCGTCTTTCAAGGCTTTACCAGCTTTGAAACCTGGAACCTTGCTTGCAGCGATTTTGATTTCTTTACCAGTTTGTGGGTTGCGGCCTTTACGAGCTGCACGTTCACGTACTTCGAAAGTACCGAAGCCGATTACTTGAACTTTTTCGCCTTTTGATAAAGTTTCTTGGATGGTTTCGAACAACGCTTCAACAGTTGCTGTTACATCTTTCTTAGTTAAGTTAGTTTTAGCTGCTACTTTTTCTACTAATTCAGCTTTGTTTGCCATAATAAAACTCCTCCTAAAGTATGCGTGGTTACGCGTTTTTCCATAGCAGATTGCTATTTCTTGTATAGATTACCACATAATAGGCTTTAATACAATAGATTCGCCCTTTAAAATTCGATTTTTTACCACTTTTCGCCTTATTGTCGCGCTCTCGTAATCAATTTAATCGGGGTTCCCTCAAAATAAAATGATTGACGCAATTGGTTCTCTAAGAAACGCTCATAAGAGAAGTGCATGAGCTCAACATCATTAACAAAAGCCACGAAGGTTGGTGGGTTGACAGCCACTTGAGTTAAGTAGTAAATCTTGAGGCGACGGCCTTTATCTGTTGGGGTTGGGTTCATAGCGACTGCATCCATTAAGACATCGTTCAAGACTGAAGATTGAATGCGACGGTGACGATTATCGTAGATGGTCTTCAAGAGTTCAGGCAATTTATTGAGACGTTGGCCTGTATGAGCACTAACGAAGAGGATTGGCGCAAAAGTCAAGTATTGGAAATGCGCACGAATCTCCTTGGTAAAGGTCTCAAAGAGTTTATCACTCTTGTCTACTGCATCCCATTTATTGACCAGAATGACCATGCCCTTACCTGCCTCATAGGCATATCCAGCTACCTTCTTATCTTGTTCCCGAATCCCAGTCTCAGCATCTAAAACCAAGCAGACAATATCGGAACGTTCAATGGCGGACATGGCCCGCAGCACTGAATACTTTTCAGTGTTTTCGTAGACCTTGCCTCGCTTACGAATACCGGCAGTGTCAATCATGGTATAGCGCGTCCCCTCTTCATCTGTGAAATGGGTATCGACTGCTTCACGCGTGGTCCCTTCAATATTGGAGACGATGACCCGCTCTTCCTTAAGAATGGCGTTAACTAAACTGGACTTACCGACATTAGGACGACCAATAAAGCAGAACTTGATGACATCTTCTTCCTCAGCTTCAGATAAGTCTGTTGGAAAATAGCTCACAACTGCATCCAAGAGATCTCCTAAACCCGTCCCATGGGAACCGGAAATAGGATAGGGATCGCCATGCCCCAAGGCATAAAAATCATAGACCATTTGGCGCATTTCTGGGTTATCTGCCTTATTGACAGCCAGGACAACTGGCTTATTAGTTCGGTGCAAGCGATGGGCGATGGCCTCATCTGCATCCGTCAAACCTTCTTGCATGCTAGTCAAGAAAACAATGACATCTGCCTCTTCCATGGCAATATCAGCTTGGTAGCGCACTTGATCCATAAGAGGCTCATCAATCATATCAATCCCACCGGTATCAATGACACGGAATTCACGGCCTAACCATTTACCCGTCGCATAGATACGGTCACGCGTCACTCCTGGATAATCTTCAACAATGGAGAGTCTCTCCCCCACCAATCGGTTAAATATTGTGGACTTCCCCACATTTGGGCGGCCTACGAGGGCCACGGTTGGCATGGACATAAGGTCTCCTCCTTCATTTATGGTTTATGACACGAAAAAGACTGACACTCAGGCCAGTCTTTCGTGGTTACAGTGGCTTATTCTTCGGTGTTAAGGTCGCCGAAAGCACCAGCTAACACATCACCTAAAGTGAAACCTTCAGCTTCTGCTACGATGGTAGGAGCTGGTTCAGCTTTAGCTCTAGGTTTACGTGGTTTTGATTCGCGTTTTGGCTTGTCGCTTACTTCGCCTTCAGGGCGTGCTGGGCGTTCCAACAAAGCCTTGATAGACAATGATAAACGTTGGTCTTCTGGGTTAACGCTCAATACTTTCACGTCAACTTCTTGACCTTCTTGTAATTTCTCACCTGGAGTTGCAATGTGCTCATGAGAGATTTGAGAAATGTGCACCAAACCTTCTACGCCAGGTAAAACTTCTACGAAAGCACCAAAGTCAGTCAAGCGTTTAACAGTCCCTTTGAGGACAGTCCCTTCACCAGCTTTTTCTTGGATGTTTTCCCATGGACCTTCTAAAGTATCCTTGATAGAGAGAGATACACGGCCATCTTCTGGGTTAACTGAAAGAACTTTAACATTTACTTTGTCGCCTACGTTCAACACATCGCCTGGTTTGCGGATGTGAGAGTGAGAGATGCGGCTCAAGTGAACCAAACCATCTACATCGCCCAAGTTAACGAAAGCACCAAAGTTAGTTAAGCGAGCAACTGTCCCTTCAACGATAGAACCTTCTACCAAGTTAGCTAAAGCAGCTGCACGTTTCTCTGCACGTTCGCGTTCAGCGATTTCTTTGTGAGAGAGGATTAAACGGTTTTCTTTTTCATCAAGTTCAACGATGACAAAGTCTAAGGTTTGACCTACGTATACTTTAAGATCTTCTACGTAGAAAGAATCAACCATAGAAGCTGGCACGAAAGCACGTAAGCCTAAATCTACTACTAAACCACCTTTAACAGCTTCTTTAACAGGTGCTGTGATGATTTCTTTGTTATCGAATTTTTCTTTGAGCTCTGCCCATACTTTCTTAGACTCAAGGCGTTTTCTTGAGAGTAAGAAGTTCCCGTTTTCTTTATCACGGATTGGTTTTAAAACCACTACTTCAACTTCGTCACCGATGTTTACCACTTCAGTAAATTCGTTGAATGGTTTTGCTGAAAGTTCACGACGTGGAATTACACCTTCTAAACCGCCACTTTCTTTAATTGAGACACGTACTTGGTTATCTTCAAAAGCCAAGACGTCCCCTTTTACGACATCACCAGGTTTGATGTCTAAGACGCTATCCAAAGCATCCTCCATTGTTTGTAATTGTTGGTTTTCTACAGTTTCTGTCATCTACCAGTTCCTCCTAAGGCAATACTCAAGCGTTGTTCAGAAAATTTTTACGATTTGTGAACCTACTTAGCATCTATTTTATCAAATTCTAACCGATTAGTCTAGTCATAATTGCAATTTATTCTTTAATAGTCGAATTTTGCTTGGTTTTTAAGGCCTTACATTCGCTTTTGAATCATCTCCGTAAGTTTGGTCAAAAGTGAATCCAAGGTCTCATGGCTGGTATCAACTAAGATAGCATCTTCTGCCTGTTTAAGCGGACTGTGTTCACGAGTACTATCATAGAGATCACGCGCTTCAATATCCGCTTCAATTTCAGCCAAGGTTTGATCGGTCATGCCCCGCTCTAAGTTTTCCTTATAACGACGCGCAGCTCGAACGGCCACATCAGCGACGAAGAAAAACTTAATGCTGGCATTAGGTAAAACCACCGTCCCAATATCGCGGCCATCCATTACCACGGATTCTTTGGCGGCCATGGCTTGTTGCATGGCAACCAAAGCCTCACGAACTTGGGGCTGAGCTGATACTTCAGAGACCGCTTGCGTCACCGCAACACTACGAATAGCAGATGAGACATCTTCCTCCCCTAGGTATACGTGTTGTACTCCATCTTGGCGACGGAAGGACAAATCAAGCTGGGCTAATAGGTTCTCTAAGGCCGCCTGATCGTCTACACTCACTCCTTGGCGCTGCGCTGCTAAGGTAACCGCACGATACATAGCTCCTGTATCAATGTAGGTAATGCCTAATTGGCCAGCCAATAACTTAGCGACCGTACTCTTGCCTGAGGAAGCAGGCCCGTCAATTGCAATTGTCAAATGTGTCATCTATGCTTCATCCTCTTCTATCTCTCTACAAAAAAATAGAGCTTAGTTTCCTAAGCTCTATTCTACCCTAAAACTAGGGAGTTCTCAATTTTTTTATGGGATAACAATGGTTTGACCAGGTAAGATGGTTGTTTCAACCGTCGCACCATTAGCAGCTAACAAGGCATCTAGAGAAACCCCATTATTGGCTGCAATCCGGTACCAAGAATCCCCTGCTTGTACCACATAAGTCGTACCACCTTGGTTTTGCTGTTGCTGACCTTGTTGGTTTTGACCCTGTTGTTGGCCTTGCTGGTTTTGGCCTTGTTGTTGGCCTTGTTGGTTTTGGCCTTGTTGTTGGCCTTGTTGGTTTTGGTTAGGATGTTCACCTTGCTGGTTATTCAAGCCTTGACCAGATTCACTTGCTTTTGACTCAATGCTTGAAGCTGAGGCAAGAGCAGAACTAGATTCACTAGTGCTGCTAGAGCTTGCACTTGAACTTTCGGCACGAGAGATTGATACTTGTGAAGCAGTCCGTGGTGATGGATTCTGTGGACGTGACGCATTGACCCAGAAGAAGAGGATAAATGGTACAATACATACGCAGATAACCATAAAGAGCAAGACCTTGGATAAGGTAGTTGCCTCACGTTCTGGTTGGTTACGAGCTGATCGTGAATATTGGCGGTTTTTTAAGTTTTCGTCTTCACCAAATTTGTTGTTCCAAGGCATTCTAAATCTGCTTGACGTTTCCGATGATCGATTTGATGATTCATTCAAATTCTCTTGATCGAAATTTGATTTTTGTTCTTCAGACATCAAAATTCCTCCTAAAATATGATACAATGTGACTAGATCCGTGAGGGGCACATGTTGCACATATTAATATTTACTAATTTATAGTACCATATTCTAAGCGACCTGTGCTAAAAATACAGTGGAAGTAAACGCTTTTATACGAATTTGATAAGTCGCTGTAACACTTCTGTAACATAAAAGGAGGATTTAGCATGTCTAAGTTAATTATTCAATCAGAAAGATGCATTGCCTGTGGCAAGTGTTATCTCAATTATCCACAAGTTTTTGATTGTGAAGATGACGGGATAGCCTTTGTGCAAGAAGATGCCACTGAGCAAGATCAGAAAATGGCACGTTCTGCCATCTTCGATTGTCCCACTCGCGCTATTGAAGAAGTCGATCATACCCCTTCTCCATCTCAGTAGCTATTAAACAAAAAAAACGGCCGGGATTAATCCCGGCCTTTCTATTGCTTATTGGTAGCTAGCTAGCAAGAGCCCTCTCTTAATCAGATAAGCCTTGAATTGGTTGTAAACCAAGGCGATGATAATTCCTAAGATAGCTCCCTTAAGTAAGTTAAATGGCACAATGGCTACTAAGACCATTTCTATCATATTTTTGATTGGCCAATGCATGACCTCTACATAGATAGGAAGCGCAATGAAATAATTGAGCAAGCTCATGACCAAAGTCAAGCTAAAGGCCAAGCTGATACATGTGAGCACAATCTGTTCAAGTTGCCAAGTGCCCTTCTTGCGGCGCAGGTAAAAATGCAGAATCAACATCATGGTCATGGTGCCAATGAAACTCATGCTGACCCCTAGCGGGATGCCAGCTTCTCCACCCTTACGCAGATATTCAATGAAATCGCGGATAAAGGCTACCACTGCAGCCCCAATTGGTCCATTAATCAAGAGCCCGATGAAGACCGGCACATCACTAAAGTCGAACTTAAGAAAAGGTGCCGATGGCAACAAGGGAAAATCGAGCAGTCGGAAAACCACTGCCCAGGCCCCTAAAATAGCCAGTAATACTTGACGTGTCAATCGCATGTTTTTCATAGATATTCCTCCTTTTATTCGTCTTCTAGAAGCCAAAAAAATACGCTTACTTGGGAAAGTAAACGCAGCAAAGACAAATAAACCCTGTGAATCTATCTGTTAATTAGCTTACTTCTCCCATCCAGACTTTACTGTCGGTACTGGAATTTCACCAGTTCAACCTAGACCCTAAAGTACTAGGCTCGTGGACTTTACCACCGGTCGGGAATTTCACCCTGCCCTGAAGACTAATTGTATTATTCGATTGATACCTTCATTATAGCACAAGATGCCCGACTTGACTAGCCGGGCATCTTCTTATTTAAAATTTCTGGCAGGCATGGACTTGGACTGCCCTTTTCTTGCCTTACGGCCTGAGCTAGATGCAGGCGATTTACGAGACGGCTTTTGACCAGTTGGACGTCCCATTATACGCTTAGGTTTAGCTTTCCTTGCTTCTTGCCCGGCTTGTCCCTCGCTCTGACTCATTTGCTTAAGCTTATTGACTTCATGAGCTGTTAACTCTCGCCATTCTCCTGGCAAGAGCTTGCCTAGAGTCAGAAAAGCATAGCGTTCCCGCTTGAGTTTGTTGACTGGGTGCCCCACCGCTTCAAACATACGCTTAACTTGGTGATTCCACCCCTCACGAATGGTCAATTCTACAATTGCCGTCTGGTTATCCAGATTCTGGCTTAAGAGCTGAGCCTTGGCTTTGGCTGTTTTCTTACCATCTAACACAATACCGGCTTCAAGTCGAGCAAGTGACTTTTCAGATGGAATCCCTTTGACTTTGGCCACATAGACCTTATCAATTTGATGGCGTGGATGCATGAGTTGATTGGCAAAGGCCCCATCATTAGTCAGGAGCAAAAGCCCGGTCGTGTCATAATCCAAACGTCCGACTGGATAAATTCGCTCTTCAATGCCTTGAATGTAGTCTAGGATGACTTGACGGTTCTTGTCATCGGATACAGCACTTATGACATGTCTTGGCTTATTAATCAGAATGTAGCGAGGTTCTTCCCGATAGATTGGAACGCCATCTACTTCTATACGATCCTTACTGGATACCTGAGTCCCTAATTCACGAACTGTCTGGCCATTAACGCTGACCCGTCCTTCCATAATCAAGCTCTCGCATTTACGACGACTAGCAATACCTGCATGGGCCATTACTTTCTGCAAACGATCCATCTAATCCTCCTCCCCTTCTTCTAAATCGGAATCAAGAAATGGCGCATCCTGATAAGACGCCTCGTCATCTAGACTAATCTGCCATTGCTTAGTATTAAATAATTCATCCGAAGTGACCTCATCATTGAGGTTAAGTGGCTCAATATTTGGTAAATCTTCTAAAGACTTGAGACCGAAATAGTCCATAAAGTAATCTGTTACCCCATAGAGAACTGGACGCCCCGGTGCTTCGAGTCGACCAACCTCACGAATCAAGTCGCGGGCAAGTAACTTTTGTAGCATAGTAATACTGGACACGCCACGAATCTCATCAATCCCCATACGGGTAATAGGCTGGCGATAAGCTACAATAGCTAACGTCTCAACGGCAGCACGACTGAGCTTCTGGGTAAAGGGCGAGTGAGCATAGGACTCCACATCAGGCGCCAACTCAGACTTAGTCACCAGACGGTATTGGTCATTGTAGTTAACCAACTCTACAGGTGACAGTGGGTCTTCCTGTAAATTCAATTGTAGTTGTTGCAAGGCCTCTGTCACTTGATTTAAGGGCACCTGAAGGCTAGCCGCCAAATCTTTACGACTGACCCCTTCAATTCCTGTTACAAAGATAATGCCATGCAGGCGGGTAATTAATTCCATCTATTCGACTCCGTCTATTTTTTCAATTTCAATTGGTGCCAAGGCTTCGGCCTGGTAGAAAACAATGAACTGCTTACGGACTAGCTCCAGAAGCGCCATAAAGGTCGTGATAATCTCCGGGCGACTGGCCTTGTCAATCAACTGTTCAAAAGACAAGCGTTCTTGCCGCTCTAGTCGTCCCAAACGCGCTAAAATATCATCCATCTTCTGCTCAACTGTCAAAGGATCATGATGAATTTGGCGTTCCAAGGGTTGACGAGCTAGTTGGCGGGCCAAGACATCTTGCATACGTGCCACCAGTTGATCCAGGCTAATTTCCCCTTCTTGTAGCGGTATTTGATCCTGATAGTCCGACAAGTCATCTGCTTGTTTAGAAAAGAGCGCTGCACGAGCTTCTTGGCGCATTTCTAGTAGTGAGGACACATCTTGGAATTGTTGATACAAGAGCAGTTGTTGCACCAACACTTGACGTGGGTCGCCAGGCTCATAGTCGCCATCCAATTCAGCATCCGGCTCAATAGGTAGGAGCAGACGACTCTTGATTTCCAAGAGCGTGGCAGCCATCACTAAGTAATCGCCGGCTTGATCTAACTCTAACTCTTGCATGGAGTGAAGATAAGCCAAGTACTGACTGGTAATTTCGGCCATAGGGATATCATTAATATCCACTTTCATCTGTTTAATTAAGTGCAATAACAAGTCAAAGGGCCCCTGAAAAGAGGCCAATTGGAGCTTGAGTTGCTGCTTGTCCTTGGTCACGGAGCTATCTTGCCCCTGATGACCTTTAAGATTCTTGGTGTTCTTGGGCATAACGACTGCTCCATTTGACAAGAAGTTCTGAGGTCAGACGAGACCCTAAGAAGGCGCTATTAGGATAGCGCTCCTTAAGTTCACTGAAAATCTGATAACCTACAGACTCATTGCGGAATGATGGTAAGAGGGCAATACGGTCAATAACGACTGACTCTGGATGTTCTGACTCGTTGCCAGGCGATTGAAAGGTTTCAACCCCCACCAAGCCAATGAAATTATCTTGGTCTTGCTCTCGATAGAGATAGATTTCCTTGCTATCAGATTGCCGGTAGGTTTCCAAAATCGACTGCAAGAGGTCGGTTTGGTGCTGCCCTTCTTCTAAAGTATAGGACAGTAAGCCGAGAATAATCTTTTCATTTTTATTTTTAGATTGAATGAGCACGGCGTACTCCTTTCTTCCCTAGCAATCTGGCAAGTCGCTTAAAGTAAAGCTAGGGTATTTTTAATTAAGTTCTTAAAGTGTGGTTTTACCTTAGCAGAGATTTCCATGACTTCCTCATGGTTGAGGCTAGACTGCATGCCACTTGCTAAGTTGGTAATGCATGAAATCCCTAAGACTTCCATACCACAATGTTTAGCCACAATGGCTTCTGGCACGGTTGACATTCCAACTGCATCACCACCAATGGTCCGCATGTAGCGAATTTCAGCAGGCGTCTCATAAGACGGCCCGGTAACCCAAGTGTAGACCCCTTGTTGGAGATGAATTCCTTCTTTGGCAGCGGCTTGACGTAAGATGGCTTGACCTCGCAAGCTATAAGTCTCTGTTAAGTCAACAAAACGTGGGCCATGAGCATCTAAGTTTGCGCCAATCAGTGGATTGTTGCCTGCCAAGTTAAGGTGATCCGTAATAATCATTAAGTCGCCTGGTTGGAATGAAGTATTAATCCCACCTGCTGCATTAGTTACAATCACAGTTTCTACCCCAAGTTCCTTGAAGATACGAACTGGATAAGTCACAGTGTTCAAATCATAACCTTCATAATAATGGAAACGGCCCTGTAAAATCAAGACTTTTTTACCTGCCAAGTCCCCATAAACTAATTGACCAGCATGGCCAGCAACTGTAGAGACTGGAAAATTAGGAATATTTTCATATGGAATGCGGATAGCATTTTCCACATCTTCAGCAAGCTCTCCAAGGCCACTACCTAGGATTAAACCAACTTGTGGATAAGTTAAACCCTGGTCTTTTAAGTATTGAATGGTTTCTGTAAACATTTATTTTCCTCCTTGCTGACTATGTCCTAATTTAATTGACTTAAGAATGAAGAACCTTGTTCGGTCTTGGCAACACCGAAGTTATCAGAAATGGTGGCTGCGATATCACTATAGTAACGCGCCTTGAGCTCACCTGCTTGCGTGAAGGATGGGCTGTAGGCCAGAATTGGCACATATTCACGGGTATGGTCGGTTCCACTATAGGTTGGGTCGTTACCGTGGTCAGCAGTAATCAAAAGTAAATCATCTTGGCCTAGCTTGCTATAGATTTCTGGCAAGCGGTTGTCGAAATCTTCTAAAGCTTGGGCGTAACCTTCTGTGTTGCGGCGGTGACCATAGATGGCATCGAAGTCCACTAAGTTAGTGAAGGACAAACCGGTAAAGTCACGGTCCATAATCTTCAGCAGTTGATCTACCCCGTCCATGTTAGACTTGGTCCGAACGGCATCCGTAATCCCCTTAGTATTGAAGATGTCGTTGATTTTCCCGATGGAAATCACATCATATCCGCCTGCCTTCAGGAAGTCCAGCGTTGTATCCGCAAAAGGACTTAAGGCATAGTCATGACGATTGGCAGTACGAGTCCAGTTGCCAGGAGTCCCAATGTATGGGCGAGCAATAATACGTCCCAACATGTAAGGATCTTCTAAGGTAATCTCACGAGCATACTCACAAATGCGATAAAGTTCTTCTAATGGAATAATGTCTTCATGGGCGGCAATTTGCAAGACAGAGTCTGCAGAGGTATAAACAATTAGGTCCCCTGTCTTCATTTGATGTTCCCCATATTGTTCAAGCACTTCAGTACCAGAAGCCGGGGCATTGCAGACCACCTTACGACCAGAAAAGGCTTCAATACGCTCGATTAGTTCATCAGGAAAACCATCAGGGAAGACGCGGAATGGTGTTTCAATTTTAAGCCCCATGATTTCCCAGTGACCGGTCATAGTGTCCTTACCAGCTGAAACTTCTTCTAACTTAGTCCAGTAACCCTTGGAGGATGCCACAGGTGTCAAGCCAGCTAAAGGTTCAATATTAGCCAAACCTAATTCAACCATGTGAGGGACTTTGAGGCCCGCAACTTCTGCGATATGGCCTAGGGTATGGCTCCCTAAATCGTTAAAGTCTGCAGCATCTGGAGCTTCACCAATCCCAACAGAATCTAAGACGATTAAATGAATACGTTTGAATTTCATATTTTTTCCTCTTTCCCTAGACGGTCAGTGAATGACCGTCTTGATTATTAGGCCACCTCTCCAGTCGGAAGATGACAAGTTACGCGCGCGGGAAGTACTTACGATAGACTTCCTGCAAACGTTGGGTACTGATATGGGTATAAATCTGTGTCGTTGAAATATCCGCATGGCCCAGTAGTTCCTGAACCATACGCAAATCAGCACCATTTTCCAGCAGATGAGTTGCGAAAGAATGACGCAACATATGAGGTGAGACGGTTTGTTTAATACCAGCTAAGGCCACATACTTATTGAGATTTTTCCAGATTCCTTGACGGGTGAAGGCCTTGCCCCGTTCTGTCAAAAAGACTTCTCGCGGACTGGCAGAGCCAGCTAATCTTAGGAAACTAGGACGGACCTGCTCCAGATAGGCCTCTAGCCATTCAATGGCTTCATCAATTAGGGGGACCAGTCGCTCCTTGTCCCCTTTCCCTAGAGTCTGAATAAAACCTAATTCTAAGTGCAAATCTTCTAATTTAAGTTGCACCAACTCTGTTACCCGCAAACCAGTGGCATACATGAGTTCAAAGATAGCCCGATCACGCAAACCATGCGGGCTACTAGTGTCGGGCGCTTGAAGCAAGGCTTCAATCTCCTTAGCAGTTAGGACTTTAGGTAGATGTCTACCTTGTTTAGGCCGATGGACCAAGGACATAGGATTTATCTCTAGAATGCCCTCTTTGCGTAAAAAGAGGAAAAACTGCTTCAAACTAGATAGCATACGACTGGTCGAGGAAGCTGCATAGGAGGCTTGGCTGAGTTTTGCTAGAAAGGCTCGCACCGTTACCTCATCAATCGCCTCTACCTTGTCAATCTCCTGCTCCGTCAGATAAGCCTGAAACTTAGCCAAATCGCGCCGATAACTCTGAATGGTATTAGCAGACCGGTTCATATCTAAGAGAAGATAACGTTCAAAATCCTGGACAGCCTGGCTAAACTTCATAGTTATTGCCTAATGGATCAATCTCTGCACTTGAGTCTTGGACTTGAGTCAGATAGAGTCCATCTCCTTTGACCTGACGAATGAGGCCTTGTTTCATTAAGTTACCGGCGGCACGTTTAAATTGGGCCTTAGAAATGCCAAGCTGAGTCTGGATACTTGCTGGATCTGACTTATCATGCAGTGGCAAATAATGTCCGGGCGCTTTTCTTAAGATGGCTTGAATCATACCGGCATCATCATCCAAAGCTTCATAAGCTCGTGGCTTGACCGACAAATTAAGGCCGCCGTCTTCACGCACGCCGATAATACGAGCTTGCAAGACTTGACCAAGACGTGGAGTATCAAGAGTCTCACTTTCATGTAAGAAAGCCGAGTGTCCACCGTCTGTAATACAGAGAGAACCCGCTAACTTAACCTTATAAACGGTAGCTGTGACATTGAGATTCTTCATAGCACGAGCTGCGCGCTTAAAATAGGCTTGCATAGCTTCAGGTTCAATCAACTTGCCCCAGAAACGATTCTTAGCATCCACTTGATAAGTTAGGAAAAGCCGGTCGCCCTTCTTAGGCCAGAGAGCTGTATTAAGGGGTAGGTCATCCAAGGATACGACCACTTCCTTATCCTGCAAGCCAATATCAACAAAGACGCCTAAATCCTTACGGCTGCTAACCACACTACCCCAACCATAGATTTCAGGTCGGATAGCCGGCAAGTCAACTTGAATTACTTTCTTGCGGGCCTTGGTTTCATAGATAAGGCCTTCAATCTGGTCACCAACTTGGTACTTTTGTATATCTATCTGCCCCGGTAGAACGGTGAAGGTCTCACCTTCATATTGTGCGAAAAAGTGACGCTCATTTTTGTCACTGATGCGGGCCTTGACTATTTGTCCGTAACGAACCACCTCATCGCCTCCTTTTTTTCTTCTACATTTTAACACAAAAAGGTCAAAATATAAAGGAAAGTCCGACTTGTTTGACCTAAGAGTAACCCGAGGGTCTTAAATGAAATTTAGAAATCCTGCATCAGAGTAAGCGCCATCAAACTCAGCTCGCAACCTCCCCAAAAAATACACAAAAAGAGAGATTGGAACAAGTTCCAACCTCTCCATCAATTATTTGGCGTATTCAACCGCGCGCGTTTCGCGAATAACGGTTACTTTAATATTGCCTGGGTAGTTCATTTCTGCTTCAATCCGGTTGCGGATATCACGAGCGATTCGTGAGGCGCCAGCGTCATTGACTTCATTTGGACGAACCATGACACGGACTTCGCGCCCAGCTTGAATAGCAAAACTATTAGCCACGCCTGGGAAACTATTAGAGATTTCTTCTAATTTTTCCAGACGGCGGATGTAGCTTTCCAAGGATTCACTGCGGGCACCTGGACGTGCTGCAGATAAGGCATCAGCGGCAGCTACCAAGATAGCAATGGTCGAAGTTGGGTCAGTGTCACCATGGTGGGAAGCAATAGCATTCACTACTACTTCTGGCTCGTTGTATTTCTTGGCAATCTCTGCCCCGATTTCAACGTGTGAGCCTTCAATCTCATGGTCAAGTGCCTTACCAATATCATGCAGAAGACCTGCACGTTTGGCTAGAGCCACATCTTCACCTAACTCGCCAGCCATAACGCCAGCAAGTTTGGCAACTTCAATACTGTGGTTCAAGACGTTCTGCCCATAACTGGTTCTAAAGGATAGACGACCAATAATCTTGATTAAATCAGGATGGAGAGAATGAATTCCCACATCAAAGGTCGCTTGTTCCCCGATTTCTCGGATTTTCTCGTCAATCTCGCGACGCGCCCGATCCACCATTTCTTCAATACGCGCTGGATGAATCCGGCCGTCTTGAATCAGTTTCTCCAAAGCCAACTTAGCAATTTGACGTCGAATTGGGTCAAAACCACTTAATACGACTGCTTCTGGCGTGTCATCGATAATTAAATCAATCCCGGTTAAGCTTTCCAAAGTACGGATGTTGCGGCCTTCTCGCCCGATAATCCGACCTTTCATGTCATCACTTGGTAAGTGTACTACGGTCACTGTATTCTCAGACACAATGTCCGGAGCACTCCGTTGAATGGCTTGTAAGATAATGTTTTTGGCATTGCGATCAGCTTCATCTTTGGCTTTTTGCTCTGCATTCCGAATCATGACTGCAATTTCTTGGGACAAAGCTTGCTCTGTCTCAGTCATAATGATGTTTTGCGCCTCTTGACGCGATAGGGTTGCCACCCGTTCTAATTCACTTTGTTGGGCAACGACCAATTCTTGAACCTTCTCTTCCTGTTGGGTCAAGGTCTTTTGACGTTTTTGATAGTCTTGTTCCTTGCTCTCAAGATTGAGTTCGCGTTTGTCTAAGATCAGACTCTTTTGGTCCAAGGTCTCTTCCCGTTGAAGGAGACGTTTTTCCATTCCAGTTACTTCGGTCCGGCGTTCCTTCAGTTCTTGTTCTAATTCATTACGGTACTTGAGATTTTCTTCTTTGGCTTCGAACAAGGCTTCCCGCTTGAGGGTCTTAGCCTGTGCAATAGCCGCATCAACAATGGATTCTGCATTTGCCTTAGCATTTCCGATGTGCTTTTCATCGCTTTTCTTCTTGAAAATATAGCCGATCACTACCCCGATAATTAAAGCAACGATTACTGCGAAGGTGAGCTGCAATAGGTCCATCGTATCACCTCCTATTAATCTATTCATTATTATCGTTATTCATTTCAAATTTTTGGATGATTTCAAAATAAATAATGTGTCAACCACACCCTCTATCATAAGGTTTTATGGGCCGTCTGTCAATCCCTAGGCATGGCCAGATAGACCTAACAAATCGTCCACAATCCCTATTATGAAAGCCTTTAGACATTCTTAATCAATTTATAGTGAAAACAATTCATTAAAAAGAACACACCAGAAACACGCTTGTCTTAATTAGTTAACTACACTAATTAAGACAATAGACTTATTCGATACACTTATCTTAATTAGCGCCAACGCCTACCTTCTCTACCAATAATATAAAAAGGCGCCTCACAGGGCGCCTTTTGTCTCCTTAGAGAATACCGTCTTTAATAAGTTGTTCTGCGATTTGAATGGTGTTAGTGGCCGCCCCTTTACGGATGTTGTCGGCTACCACCCAAATGTTGAGACCGTAAGGAACTGACTCATCACGACGAATTCGTCCAACATAAACCTCATCATGATCTTCCACCTCTGACTGAAGTGGATACTTAAGGTTAGCAGGATCATCCAAGAGAATGATTCCCTCCGCTTCTTGGAAGGCTTGACGAATTTCTGCTAAATCAAAGTCTCGTTCCAATTCAACGTTAATAGAGACCGCATGAGAGTGTTTGATTGGAACTCGAACTGTAGTAGCTGTTACACGTAAGTCTGGCATACGTAGAATTTTCCGAGTTTCTTCAATCATCTTGATTTCTTCCTTGGTATAGCCAGACTCAGTGAAGACATCAATATGCGGCAAGACATTATTATTGATTGAATAAGGGAATTTTTCAGTCGTATGATTTTCTAAGTCATTAATACCAGCTTGGCCTGCTCCTGATACTGCTTGATAGGTATTGTAGATGACGCGCTTCAAGCCGTATGGTTGTAGAACAGCTAATGGCACGACTGACTGAATGGTCGAGCAGTTAGGGTTGGCAATCAGATGGTCTTCAGCCTTCAAGACATCACCATTGACTTCAGGCACTACCAAAGGAATCTTAGGATCCATACGCCAAGCACTGGAGTTGTCAATCACATAGATACCACGACTAGCGGCGATTGGCCCAAAATGCTTAGAGGTCTCGCCCCCTGCTGAGAACAGGGCAATCTCAATCGGCGCTTGAAGAGCCTCTTCCGTTAATTCTTGAATGACATAATCCTTGCCAGCGTAGCTAATAGTTTTGCCAGCTGAACGCTTGGAAGCGAACAAGGTTAAAGTCTCAAATGGAAAGTTTCGTTCGTGTAATACTTGCAGCATTTTACGCCCTACAACACCAGACGCACCGCAGATGGCCACATGATATTTCTTAGTCATGGGGTGACCTCCTAAAAAATTATTTACCCTATTAGCTTAAAGATTATAGGGGCAAAAGTCAATCCCTTAAGCCTGTCTCCCAGGCTGATTAATTGACAATTTAACCCTTTATTGATAGAATCTAGCTATCCTTTAGGGGATGTCACGGTTTCGACAGGTATTGTTCGAGCTTTTGACGCGTCAGGAGGGTTGCGTCCGCCTTAAAACGCTACAGTTAAATATAACTGCAAACAACCAAAACAACTCTTTCGCTTTAGCAGCTTAATAACCTGCAGCGGAAAATCAGCCTAACATCGCCCATGTGCTAGTAGCTGGTTTTATTTAAGTGGGATACGCGTGATTTATCCGTCTGTTAAATCACGAAGAGATGATCAGACTCGCAAGGATGACAGCCTGTCTAGTGGCGGTCTCTGCGCTAAACCAAATAGCTAGACTATTGGCGTAGACTTGATTGTGGCGAGATATTTGGACAGGGGTTCGATTCCCCTCATCTCCATAACAGACTAAATCCCTCAGCAGAATCTGCTGAGGGATTTTTTGCTATGAATATCTACATATCATCGCTTGTTTGACGGGGTTTCCGCTCACCCCAATATTGGTAATAATCTACCTTGAGGGCGCCATTGTAGAGCTTACGTTTTTTGGTTGCCTTGGCCCCATAGTAGGTCTCGAAGGCTTCATCACTAGTTAAAATATACTTACTCCAGGTCGGCATTTGGTTATAGAGCTTGCCCATGTCCGCATAGAGAGCGTGGACCTGGTCCTCTGTCAACATACGGTCACCATAAGGCGGGTTAGCAATTAATATACCGTAATCCACCTTAGGACGATAGTCCTTGAGTTGCATTTGCTTAAAGGAAATCGTATCTGCTACTCCAGCTTCTTGAGCATTGGCCTTAGCAATTTCAACCATACGGTGGTCAATGTCGCAGGCTTCAATGTCCATCATGACATCTGGTTTGGCTTGAACTTGGGCTTCCTGGCGCGCCTGCTGCCATACTTGCCCACTTGGATCTAAGCTGGTCCAATGTTCGGCCGCAAATTCCCGCTTAAGACCTGGCGCAATATTACGCCCAATCAAGGCTGCCTCAATGGCAATGGTTCCCGAACCACAACATGGGTCGTAAAGTGGTCGGTCAGGATACCAAGTCGTTAACATGACTAAGGCAGCTGCCATATTCTCTTTGAGTGGGGCGGCACCCTTCTCTACTCGGTAGCCACGCTTGAATAAGGAGGTGCCAGAAGTATCCAAGGTCAGGCTGACTTGGTCTTTGACCAAAGAAACTTCGATAGGATAGACTGCCCCTGTCTCAGGCAAATTGGTCCGACGATGATAGTAGGACATGAGTCGACTAGCAATAGCCTTTTTGACGATTTTCTGGCAGTTAGGCACGCTATGTAACTGGGACTTAACGGATTTGCCGGACACAGGAAAATTAGCATCCAAAGGCAGAATGTCTTCCCATGGCAAGGCATAAGTCAAATCATAGAGGGCTTCAAAGGTCTTGGCCTGAAAACTAGCAAATTCAATCTTAATACGGTCAGCCGTTCTTAGCCATAGGTTGGTTTTAGCAATATCCTGGACATTCCCAGAGAAACGCACGCGCCCATTCTCCGTCTGAACTTGATAGCCTAGCTGCTTCAATTCTTGGGCCGTCACGGACTCAATGCCGGCGGCAACGGTAGCCAATAGGTTATAGTTTGTCATAAGGGGCTCCTCATCTTTAACTTGTCGTTGCGGGCAAGACAATCCTGCCCTTAGAAAAAAAGCCCTCCTCGCCAGAGAGGGAGAAGCGCCTTTGTTGTATTAAGCAAAAGCCTATTAAGTAAATTTCGATAAGCCATGTTCTGTCACTTAAGGGAAATAGGCTATGCACCTTAAGTGGGGTAATCATCTGTCTGCCGGTCACTCAGTGACCCGCCTCTTCCATCGGTTCATTTCCCTAGGAAAAGTGCCCCGACCAGTCTCCCTAGAAAACTAGGTTACTATTTGGGTTGCTCGCTCGAGGGGTTTACCGCGTTCCACGCTAGTTGTTTCCAACCAGCCTCGTCTCTGTGGCACCTTAGAGGTTACTCAGTCATAGCCGAAGCCTTAGACCTTTTGCCTGCCGTTAGCGCTAGGCACTACCTTAGCTTATGGTTTCGCTAAGCACGAACACTACAGGCATCTCAGCCTGTGCGAGCATGGACTTTCCTCAACTATTACTAGCCGCGATTACCTAAAATCTACTTGAGGTTCTTTTATTGGAAACGTGTCACGTCTGAATAAGACATGGTGTTGTCTGTGCTACCAATCTTAGATCCAAAGACATGTTTCTCTAAGTTAGAGAGACGCTTAAGGATATCGAAGTTAGTGACACCAGAGCCTGGTGAGGTTGGCACATTGTTCTTCTTAGCCAAGGCAAGTTGCTTGGTCAATTCATCAATTTTGCTGATTAGGCGCTCATTTTCATTCTTCAAAGTCGCCACATCCTTTTGGTAAGAATCGTAGTCACGGATAATGCTATCCAAATACTCATCTACTTCAGATGCTTTATAACCACGAAAATCGCGGGTAAATTCTTTTTGTAAAATATCTTTAGCGGTTAAATTTTTTTCTGCCATATCGCTCATCTACCTCCATCAATGATTACTTCTTTCTCAGAAGAATTAATGATTCTATCTTAAATAGAGAAGTCTATTCAATTTATTATGCCACGAAATTCCTAAGAATGCTAGCGAATATACGTTCGCACCCTAGTGAATTGTGCACTTTTAGTCACATAATCTATCCCCATAAATCTGAGATCCGGACCTTGATTAACTATCTCTATTATGCCACGCAAAAGCCAACTTGGCTAGCGAGGCGATGTCCGCGCCCAGCTAACCGCCTTATTTAGGCTCGATTTTGCTAACTGGTCGGCTGCCTGATTTTCCTTTTCAGCTATCCATTTGACATAGAGATTTGGAAAGTAGTCCAGTCGACTTAGGATATGATCTAAAATAGGAGCATAACGTGCATCCTTTATATAGGATTTTTCAATGGCCCGAATGGCTACCTGGCTATCGGCATGTAACCAAATAAAGTCCTGGGTCAGTCCCAATTCTATCAACCAGTCTAGAGCGCGCAAGATAGCTAAAAATTCCGCCTGATGATTGTCTGCTACCTGATTGAGGAAAACAACTTGTTCATAGAGTTGATCAGGCGCCAGAATCCGAATGGCCAGGCCGGCAGATTGATTTTTATAGGCAAAGGCAGCATCCGTATAAACCTTCAGCATTTTTTCGCTCCTTATCTGTTATTTGTCTACAAACTATTAATGTATTGTGCTATAATATAACTAGTATAGCACGGATTTAAGTATTGACAAGAAAGAGGTGGCAAAATGAGTGATGTAATTGAATTTCCGACCAATGCGGACCAATATTATCGCAAAGCACTCAGTGCCCTCAAGGTCCATGACTTTGGCCGTGCACAAGAATTGCTAATCAAGAGTTATGAGACAGATCCTCAGGTTCATGTCTTCGAGGAACTGATTAAATTATATATTGCTCGGGGACAAAAAGCTGACCTTTTGAACTGTTGGCAAACTTATTTCCCTGATATAGAAGCCGTTAATGATTGGAATGTTCTCCTCTTATATGGAGCTAGTCTGTCCCTCCTTTACGACTTAGACGCTGCCCTCTTGCGGCTCTATCAGCTTCAAGCACGCTTCCAAGCAGCTGGATGGGACAGTGAAGACCTCTTACCATTCATTCATCAACTCAATCATACCCAGCGCTTAGCCCGGCGCTTGGAGCAAGCCCTGGATCAGGGTCAGGAAGCCATTGAGACTTTTATCAATCAAATCTATGACGGCCAAGGATTTGAGTTACTCAGTTTCCTTAAATATACCTACGACCTGCCTTTAGACAAGGCCTTGCCTTTCTTTAAGGCCATTCTGACTCATCCAGACCTACCTCAATATATCAAGAGTGACGTCTTACATTACCTACTCTACCAGAACTATCCAGGTAAAGTGACCTATAACTGGTTTGGCCAAGTCCATGAATTGACGGTAGCCAAACTTCAAGATTACCGTCACCAGTCTTCTTATGTGGCCGGTCTTCAAGTCATCGAAGACTACTGCGAACAATTCAATCCTCATCTCATGATTGAATTTTCTCAGCAGTTCGTCCTTCAAGCCTTAGCCGTTTACCCCTACTTTGAAGAGGCCTATGGTTCAGCCAAGGAGTGGTTCCAGCTTTTCTTAACTGAGAATGACCTACCGACTCCCTATGACCTAGTACCAGAAGCTAAGCATCGCCAGACCTATCAAACTGTTACAGCTGAACTCTATCAATTAATCTACCAAGAACAATAGTCTTCAGACCAAGAGCCTCCTATCGCAAACACGTGATAGGAGGCTCTTATTTAAATGCTGTGAGCTTAAATCCCTTGTTGAGCAGTAGGACTTAGGGGCTCTTCCCCTTCTTCATCATCTTGAATAAGATGCTCACAGTTGATGTAGGCGACAATATCCTTGAAATTGACGATGGTGCGGCTAGTACAAATATCCTTCATAGTCGGATCTGACCGGAGCCAATCGATGTCGACGACAGCGCTGTTGGTCAGAAGTTTACGGATGGTCCCCCGCATATGGACCTGCCGGAAGGTAAAGCGTATTTGGTCACCAATCTCAGGACGAATCTGTTCACGGACTCGCTGAATCATTTGGCAACCCGTCTCGAAATTGACATGCAAGAGGGAGGCTATCCGAGACTTAGTGGTCCCCCGTCTCAGCTCACGTTCTATGAGCTCACGCTCTGACTTAGTGACTTTGACTCTCATACGACCCACCCTTTCTGAATGAAACCGTTTCTAATTCCTATTATAGCACTTTTGGCGGGCTTTTTATAGCTTATCGCTTAAAAATTTACCATTCTGACAAGAATTTGTAAGTTTGTTTCGAATTTTTGTTTGAAACCGCCCCCATTTCCTTGTTATAATGGAAATAGCTTATAAAAAAAGGAGCGTTAACCATGAATCAATCCATTATTACGACCCTTGTTTATGAAACCAAAGTCTCAATCGGTTCTTATTTCCACCTGGTCACTGACTGGTTCGCCAGCGACCAAGAAATCAAGACTGTCATTATCGACCAAGACCATGTCTATTCCAAGATTCTGTCTCTCTACCCTAATGGTTTTGTTATGTACCTCGAGCAAGACCAAGATGGCTCTATTTACCGGACCAATTATCCTCTGATTCAAGCCAAAGATGCTGACTACTATACCGTTCAGTGGGATGACTAACTTACTAGGATAGAGAGTTCTAAACCTACTTGATTTTGCTAAGTGACTCCTTTATACTCAGAGTATTCATTCTGACTATAAAGGAGTCACTTATGCATAATATGACCACTGGGTCCCCCCTCAAACGCATTATTAACTTCTCCATCCCACTCCTAATTGGCAATATCTTCCAGCTTGTCTACAATATGGTCGACACCTTTATTGTTGGACGCACCATGGGGCGCGATGCCCTAGCAGGAATTTCTGCTTCATCCAGCGTCATGTTTCTGATTCTTGGCTTCGCACAAGGGCTGACGGCAGGATTAACGATTCCTTTGGCCCAGGCTTTTGGTGCTAGGGATTTCCATAAGGTACGGCGTTCAGTCACCATTGCCTGGACTATCGCGCTCTGCGTTTCCATGGCCTTGACCTTCCTGTCTACCTTCTTCCTCCGCCAAATTCTAGAAGTCATGATGACGCCGCCTGAAATCATTCAATATACTTACGATTATCTCATCGTCATCTTCAGCGCTTGTACTGTCACCATGCTTTACAATTTGCTAAGTAATATGATGCGGGCCTTGGGAGACAGCCGGACGCCTCTCTACTTTCTTATCATCGCGGCCTTAACCAATATCGTCTTAGACTATGTTTTCATCGTGAACGTGGGTATGGGGGTTGCGGGTGCTGGCCTCGCGACGGTCTTGTCACAAGCTGTCTCGGTTATCCTTTGCCTCTGGGCCATTCACCGTCGTTGGCCACTACTGCAGGTTTCCTGGCAGAAGGCCATGCTGGTAGCTGAAGAAGTCCGTTATCACCTCAATATGGGCTTCCCAATGGCCTTCCAGTCATCTATTATTGCCATTGGCTCCATTTCGGTCACAGTGGCTCTCAACCAGTTAGGTCCTCTAGCCATTGCCAGTTACGGAGCGGCCTCTAAGATTGAACAGATTGTGATTTTAGTCCTCATGTCCTTTGGGATTGCCATGGCAACTTATGTAGGCCAAAACTTTGGTGCCGCTCAATTTGACCGCATCCGCCAAGGAGTCCGCCAAATGACCTATTTATCTGTCGGTGTTGCGCTAGTGTCTGGCGTCATCCTAGCACTGACCGGAGCTCAGGTTGTTACCCTCTTCGCTGAAGGTAGCCAAGGACTGGAAATGGCCCACTACGGTCAAGTCTTCTTCTACTGTTCGGCGCCTGCATACTGGTTATTAGCTTTACTCTTCATCTATCGCTATACCTTGCAAGGGCTTGGCGACAGCCTAATTCCGACTATTGCCGGTATTATGGAGTTGACCATGCGTATGAGTGCCGCCCTGATTCTTAGTCAATATTTAGGTTTTGTAGGTCCCGCTATTGCCAGTCCTCTGGCCTGGCTAGGCGCATGTGTCCCCCTCTTTCTAGCCTATCATCATCACAAAAACCATCTGCAAGAACGCTTCAACCAAAAGCTGGCCCAGAATTAATCTGGCCAGCTTTTTTGACATACTTGAGCCACTTAGACGGGGATTGTGTAGGGAGGTTACAAGTTTCTTACAGATAGCGCAAAAACCGGCTCAAAAGTTGTCCTCAAGCCTTTTTTGCCGTATAATGATACTATCCATAAATTTATGTAGTTTGCAACTACAAGGAGGTAAATTATGACCAAACCAATTCGCGTGCTTCTTTACTACAAGTACGTTAACATCGAGAACCCAGATAAGTTTACAGCTGACCACTTGGCCTTCTGTAAGTCTATTGGCCTTAAGGGCCGGATCCTCGTTTCAAGCGAAGGGATTAACGGGACTGTCTCAGGTGACTACGAAACCACTCAAAAATATATGGACTATGTTCACTCCCTACCAGGTATGGAAGATCTCTGGTTCAAGATTGACGAAGAAGAAGAACAAGCCTTCAAGAAGATGTTCGTTCGTCACAAAAAAGAAATTGTCCACTTGGGCTTAGAAGATAACGACTTCGACAACGACATCAACCCATTAGAAACTACTGGTGCTTACTTGTCACCACAAGAATTCAAGGAAGCCTTGTTAGATGAAAACACCGTTGTCCTTGATACACGTAACGACTATGAGTTTGACTTAGGTCACTTCCGTGGTGCCATCCGTCCTGACATTCGTAATTTCCGCGAATTACCACAATGGGTACGCGACAACAAGGAAAAATTCATGGACAAGCGTGTCGTTGTCTACTGTACAGGTGGTGTCCGCTGTGAGAAATTCTCCGGTTGGATGGTACGTGAAGGATATAAAGATGTCGGCCAACTCCACGGTGGGATTGCTACCTATGGTAAAGACCCTGAAGTAAAAGGCGAATTGTGGGATGGTAAGATGTACGTCTTTGACGAACGGATTGCGGTTGACATTAACCACGTAGATCCTGTTGTAATCGGGAAAGACTGGTTCGATGGTACTCCATGCGAACGCTATGTTAACTGTGGGAACCCAGAATGTAACCGTCGTATCCTGACTAGTGTCGAAAATGAAGACAAATACGTTCGTGGTTGCTGCCCAGAATGCCGTCGCCACCCACGCAACCGCTACATTGCGGAAAACAAATTGACTAATCAAGAATGGGAAGCTCGTCTCAATGTCTTAGGCGAATCCCTAAATGATCAAGTAACGGCTTAAGCGCCATACCCCATAAAGAAAGTAGGTGAATGAATGACACTAGACGATGACAAGAAGAAAGTGTCCGAACAATCGGACCAGCATTACTATGATGTCTCTTTTGACATCGCGCCTGATAAAGAGGATTCAAGGGGTCATTCTACCCCGCCTTCGAACGAGGCAACTTCTAAGCCATCACGCTGGGATAATTTCTACGAAGATTATTCCCGCAGACAAGCACAAGCTCGACAAGAGAGCGCTGAAAGTAATGATCAAGCATCTACTTCAACTAACAAAGGCCAGTCCGAGACTAGTCAGACCACTGAGTCAAGCTCTAGTCAAGGTCAGCAGGATCAAGATAGTTGGCATTACCAACCTAAGTCGGATGAAAAGACTGTCATGGCTCAATCTTCCGAGTTCATCGATCGCTCTGTCAAACGCGTCCGTGACTTCTTCTCTAACTTCAATCCAAGTATTGATGAAGCCAACCCTTATAAGCAGACTAACCAAGTGTCCGACCAGGACTTCCAATCTCATCTTTTCCAAGAGGAAACAGAGAAAGACCCAGCTAGTCCAGCCAAGGAAAAAGCTAAGAAGAAGAAAGTTGTTAAACCTTCAGAGCCTAAAGCTAAGCCAGAACTAGCGCAGCAGAGTGAATCAAGCCTAGAGACCTCAGGATCATCCGAGTTTTCTGACAAAGGCCCTCGTCGGCGGCGGCTCTTTGCCGGCATGGCCAGTCGAGATCATTACGACCAAAATTCGGAAGAAGAAGCTAGCACAGACTTAGGCCTAGCTGGACCTGTTAACATGCCAGACTTATCTGCAGAATCTTCTGCTAGTTCTAAGCCTGCTAGTCGCGTTTACCAACCTCGCATTGAGCTCGCCCAGGACAGTGCGGCTAGTCAGCCCCTGCCAAGTCCTGCCGATATCCAAAAGGAACGCGAACGACGTCGCAGTTTTGACCTTGAGCAGGAAACAAGCAATGAGCTCCGAGAAGAAAGCGAGCCAGTTGCAAGTTCAGACAAGAAGGAAGTGTCCCGTGTCTATCAACCTTTAGACGCTGACTTGTTAACACCAAGTAGAGACCTAACTAAAGAAGACCAAGTGGCTGAACTTAAAAGTCCGGCCCCTACTGAGTCAGTCGCTAGCTCAAATGACCACAGCACGGAACTGGAGTCAAACACTTCACATCCAGCAGATTCACTTGGAAGCTCTGAAGGCCAGGAAGAAGGCCCTCACCTTTCATCACGAGGACGTGCCCGACTCAGTTCGCTCTTGTCCATTTTCGATAATATTACACCAATTAAGGTGCCAAACCAGGCCCCTGCTGTAGATGACTCAAGCCAGGGCCGAGAAGCTGAGCACTTAGAACAAAGTGCTAGAGGCTCAAGTTATCAAGAACCTGATCTAGTATCTCAGGATAGACTTGAAATTGAGTCAGAACCCGAACAAGCGCCTGTTTCTTCAAGCCATCCAGATGAGCCAAATCACTTGGATCAAGAAGTGGACGACCTATCTATCGAGCCAACAAGTTCCCAAGCGGAAGTTGAGGCTGAAGCTAACCTTAATCAAGAAAAATCTCATGATCAGCAATCAGATTATGAAGCGACAGCACTTGTTGCTAGTCAAGAAAACTTGATTCCTCAAGCATCTGAACCATCAGAGCAAGAACCAAGCTTAGCTGAGGAGAACTCAGAGCAGCATGAATCAGATCATTCTGATTCAGACTCAAGATCAGACGACTATGACTTGGCTTGGACGGCTAAGACTAGCAAGCTAACTAGCCTAGACCCAGATTACTTTGACCAAACGCAAGCCAGCGAGCTTGAGCCCGAACGAAGCCATGATGTGGAAGAATGGGCTCAAAATCAGGATTCAGAACCTGAATCTGATGACCACGCGCCAGCTGCCCTAGACTTAGCTGCTGCCGGCCTTGGTGCTAGCCAAGATTCAGAACGCAAACGTCGTAAAACCAAAGGAAAAGGTAAATCCAAGGCTAAGGTCATTGACCTGTCTAACTACACTGCCAGAGAAAAGATTTTCTTAGGTCTTAATGTGGCAGTCAATGTAGTTCGCCGCATTGCTCTCTATATCGTCCTGATCGGCTTGCTCTTAGGTTCCTTAGCTGCTGGGGCTGGGGCTGGTTACTTTGCCCACCTAGTCTCTGACACCAAGGTGCCTAATCGTGAAGAAATGGCTGCCAAGATTAACAAGTTGGAACAGCAATCCACCATTTACTATGCTAACGGGACACCGATTGCTAACGTTCAAGCCGATGTCATTCGGTCTGTGACTAGCCTGTCAGATATCTCGCCTAACATCGTCAATGGTCTGGTATCGACTGAGGACTCCTCCTTCTATGAACATAAGGGGGTTGTGCCTAAAGCAATTCTGCGGGCTACCCTGCAGGAAGTCTTGTCACCAGGTAGCGGGACCGGTGGTTCTACCCTGACCCAGCAATTGGTCAAGCAACGTCTCTTAACTAATGATGTCACCTTCTTCCGGAAAGCCAATGAAATTCTCTTGGCCCTCCGTCTGGAGCAATTCTTCAGCAAGGATGAAATCCTCACTGCCTATCTCAACGTGTCACCATTTGGTCGTGACCATAACGGAGATAACGTAGCCGGGATTGAGAAAGCTTCAGAAGGGATTTTTGGTAAAAAGCCTAGCGAGGTCAACCTGGCTCAAGCAGCCTTCTTGGTCGGCTTACCGCAGGACCCTTACAATTACACCCCTTACCAACAAAACGGGGAGCTTAAGACCGACTTATCAGCCGGAATTGGCCGGATGAAGGACGTCCTCTACTTCATGTACCGTAACCATAAAATTAGCGAGGCCGACTACCAAGCCGCTCTCAACTATGATATTAAGGCTGACTTCTTGCCAGCCGGCAGCCCAAGTGTAACGCGCCAATCCTACCTCTACCGAGCAATGGAGCGAGGCGCCATCGAACAAATCATGCGTCTCAATATTGAGCGTGATAAATTAACTTGGACTCAAGTTTATCAAGATGACAACTGGTACAACCAATACTATAAGGAAGCCGAAGAGCAACTTAAGACTGGTGGTTATAAAGTTTACACAACCATTGACCAACAAATCTATGACCTCTTGCAGGAATCCGCTAAGAAACACATTAATGACTTAGGGATGGCCTATGAAGGCGTCTATACTGACCCTGAAAGCGGCCAAGAGACCTCCTATGTTGAGAAGGTTCAAAATGGGATGGTTGTCATGGATAACAACTCCGGTAAAGTCTTAGGCTTTATCGCAGGGACAGATTTTGAGAATAACCAAATCGACCACGCCTTTGGTATTCGTCGTTCCCCTGGTTCGACCATTAAGCCATTGGCCGTCTATGGCCCTGCTATTCAAGAAAACTTGATTAATCCATCGACGGTTATTCCAGATACGGAATTTACACAAACCTTCGAAGATGGTACGACTTGGTCCCCTACTAACTATGGTAACGTAGTCAGTGGTGGTGCTGAATCGGCTCGGGTTGCCCTCTATAAATCGGACAACTTGCCTGCTATTCGGGTCTACCAAGAAATGCAAAAACGCTCAGTTGATGTCATGGGCTATTTGGAAAAAATGGGCTTTAACCCAGCTGCCTCCTATACGCCAGAAGACATCAAGAACTTAGCCTTTGCCATTGGTGGGGTTTCAAGTGGTCCAACTGTCCTAGAAGAAACTCGGGCCTTCGCAACCTTTGCCAACAATGGTAACTACCATGACGGCTACTTCATCGACCGGATTGAAGATGCGGCTGGTAATGTCGTCTTCCAGCACCAAAGCAACCCTACCCAAGTCTTCAGTGAAGATTCCAACTACCTTATGATTGATATGCTACGTAATACCATGACAGAAGGTACTGGTCGGATTGCCAAGGGCTACATGACCATGGGTGGTGACTGGATTGCTAAGTCCGGGATTAGTGAGAACTCTAAGGACGTCTGGTTCATTGCCTCAACACCAAGTATCACCATTGGTTCTTGGATTGGCTATGACAGCCGTTTCCAAAACTATACCATCAATATCAACGACGGCTACGGTCGTGAAAGTGAACGGAGCCAACGTTATTGGGCTAATGTAGTCAATGAACTCTATGCTGCCCGTCCGGATATCTTTGGGGTAGACCGGAAATTCAGTCGTCCATCTAGTGTCCAAGAAACGGACGTCTTACAACAAACTGGTACTAAGCCAGGGACCATGCGTCTAGATAATGGCGGGACTATTTCCATCACCGGTCCAATCTACAAGGATCTCTTCAAGGTCAGCCATCCAGCTCCAGAATTGAACTACAAGTTCTTATTCGGTGCAACGGATGAAGAATTGGCTAACTTCTGGTCCACCTACCGTGCGCAACTAGAAGAACAACGACGCCAAGAAGATCAACGACGTCAACAAGAATCGTCAAGTTCTTCAAGCTCATCAAGTTCTTCTGCCGCTAACGAAACCCCGGGTAACGGTAACGAGACCCCAGGTGGTAACAATAACCAGAATAACAACCAAAACAATACACCAGGCCAACGCTAGGTAAAATGAGAAAGTCAGGAAGATTCACTTCCTGACTTTCTTTTTCTATATACAAAAAGAGACGGACTCTATAATAGAGTCCGTCTACTTTATTAAGCTACTAGGCTACCATTAAGGAGCAAAGATACCTAAAACATAACCAATAATCCCGGCAGCAAAGAGACCGAAGATAATGAGGATTGGGCTAACTTTCTTCTTGAGTAACCACATACAGAGGAAGGTCAAGAGAACAGCTGCCAAGCCTGGCACTAACATATTGAGGTTGTCTTGCAAGGTCGTCACTTTATTTGGAGTCAGTGATCGGTTGCTCAATTGTCCCAAGATGTTTTGTAGGGTTCCACCATCCACTGCCCCTTTAGGGAAGTGAATATAGGCATCCTCAGCCAATGGTACGTTCGACACCACAGGTGCAAACTTAATGGTTGTCCATCGTGGAACCAGAATCCCCATAACGAACATCCCTAAAATAGATGCCCCCTTGGTTAAAGTCTGTAAGATACCACCTGACAAGTCGTTAGTGATTTCAGAACCTTTAGCATAACCAAATTCTTGCGTATACCAGAGGAATCCTACACGAATCGCATTCCATACTACAAAGAAGAAGAGTGGTGCTAAGATAGAGCCACCAGTTGCCAAAGAGGCAGCAATCGCCCCAAGGATTGGGCGAACGGTGAACCAGAAGACTGGGTCACCAATACCGGCCAAAGGCCCCATCATCCCAACTTTAACCCCTTGAATAGCTGCGTCATCAATTGGCACACCATTAGCTCTTTCTTCTTCCAGAGCCAAGGTTACCCCTAAGATTGGAGCCGCAATGTATGGGTGAGTGTTGAAGAATTCAAGGTGACGTTTGAGGGCTGCAGAAGCCTCATCACGTTGTGGGTACAATTTTTTGAGGGCTGGAATCAAGGAATAAGCCCAACCACCGTTTTGCATCCGTTCATAGTTCCAAGACCCTTGGAGGAATTGGGAACGCAACATTACCTTAAAACGATCGGATTTCGTTAAGTGTTTCTTTTGTTCAGTCATCGTCAATTCCCTCCTTAGTAGTCATTGAGAATATCGCCTAGTGGATCGCCGGAGCTAGCTTGTCCCCCACCGCTACCTGAGCCACCAGTGTTTTGGCTGAGACGGATATAAACAACCGCCAAGACCACCCCGATAATCCCGGTTGCAATCAAGGTCAATTGGTTAAGTGGAGCCAAGGCAAAGCCTAGGAAGAAGAATGGCCATACTTCAGGTGTTGCCATCATGTTAATAACCATGGCATAACCGACCGCTACGACGAAGCCACCGCCGATGGCCATCCCTTTGGTAAACCAATCAGGTAAAGCTGCTAAGGCACCTTGAACGGTTTCGGTTGGCAAGAAGAGCAGGAAAGTAGCTGGAATGGCAATACGCAAGCCTTGGCAAGCAAGAGCTACCATATGCCAGAATTCAACGCCACGGAAGTCACCCTTTTCAGCGGCAGCGTCAGCACGGTGAACGATGGCCACTGATAAGGTACGTACCACCATGGTCAAAGCCAAACCAACAGTCCCTAAGGTAATCGCTGCTACAATGGCCAAGTTCTGACCTTCATCTGTGAAGGTACCAGTTTTAACATAAATGATGGCAGAAGCCACAGAAGCTAAAGCCGCGTCAGGCGCAACCGCAGCCCCGATGTTAGCCCAGCCCATCGCAATCAATTGCAAGGCCCCACCTAACATAATACATTCGCTGAGATGACCAGTTGCAAGCCCTACTAAAGAACAAGCAATAATTGGTTGATGGAATTGGAACTGGTCCAAAATCCCTTCCATCCCTGCTAGAAACGCTACCACAATGACAGCAAGAATTGATAGAATATTAAATTCCATTATGATACCTCCTATTAAACTTTGAGGCCTTCACTGGCCTTAGCTTGGATACTCTTAAACAAGTCAGTTGGCTTGTCACTTGGCACCTTGCGGACGTCGAACTTAACGCCAAGATCACGAAGCTCCTTGAAGGTATCCACATCGCCTTGATCCATAGACAAGACATTTGTAACTAATACCTTACCGACAGAGTGAGCCATAGAACCTACGTTGAGCTCTGGAATCTCTACTCCAGCCTTGATAACCTTGAGCGCATCCTGAGGATTTTCGAAGAGTACCAAAGCCTTGGTCTCACCGAAGCGAGGGTCTTTAGATACTGCAACAAACTTGTCAAGGGGTACTACGTGAGCACGCACACCTGGGGGAGCTGCTTGCTCAATCAGCTTCTTACGTAAGTCATCTTGGGCTACAGTATCGGACACCACGATAATCCGGTTAGGTTGAGTGGCTTTAGTCCAACCTGTTGCAACTTGGCCATGTAAGAGCCGAGTATCAATACGAGCCAAGACGAATTTGATTTTGCCGTCTCCTAAGACAGTTCCTTCTGGAATCGCACCTTGTGGCGCAGCTGGTGCTGCTTGAGCCACTGCTGGCGCTTCTTCTGGTTGTAAAGCTTCAGGGCGAACTTTGACACCGTCTTTGGCCGTTGGAATAATGGCTTTGGCGATATCGTGAGCCTTGTCCATAGAGAAGCGACTTGCATATGATTCAATCAACATAGGCAAGCTAAGACCGGCTACAATGGCACGTGTCTCTGGCGCTTCTTCAAAGAGAATATTGGCTTGGTTGAAGGGACTACCTCCCCATAAGTCTACCAAGAACAGAATCTCTTCGCTCTCAATACGGTCTACGGCTTCACGTAATTTACGCTGCAAATCATCTGGACCTTCACTTGGCATAAAGGTCACGGATTCAACGTTGGCTTGTTCACCAAAAATCATTGAACCGGATTGCTTGATACCATCAGCAAACTCACCATGACTTGCGATAATAATACCAACCATGATTCTACCTCCTAAATAAAAATTGAAATATATAATTTCAACTTCTAGTATAGTATAACGTTTACATAAATGCAATAGCTAATATTGATTATCAAATATTCTTCTAGACATGTAAGTATATTTTTATATCAATTTATGTATATTAACGAGCATTCCAACCCCCTGTGCCCCTTTTTAGCAAGTATCAGAACCCTTCCCACATAAGCAAAAAAGCTGGGAGCAAGGTCAACTGCCTTCAAAAGTTGTTAAGTGAAGACAACTTTTGACAAGCTTCAGTTTCCTTGTCCCAGCCTTTCAAGGCCTATTATTCGAAGTCATAAAGGTCGGTGACTGGCACCACCTGGTCGAAATCCAATAAAACTAAGTAAACATCTGTCACTGCTTTGCCTTTTGCCAGACTTAAGGCACGAGCATAGAGGCTCATTTGGAAGCGATATTTGTCGACAATCTGATTGATTTGGGCTGACTTAGTTATACTTACCCAAGGACGATAGCGGTCGGTCTTATAGTCAATTAAGATGAGACGACCATCTGGCAAATTAAGATAATTATCGACGACCCCATGGACCAGAAGCTGACTATCGGCTAGTTCTTGGAGCTGGTCAGCCCCCAGCTGACGAGCAAACAACTTGGCCGCTGGCAGACGATAAGAGAAGGCCTGCTCGCGATGTAGGGATTTAGCCTGTTTAATCAGGACTTGGCCCAAGTCACTAGCTAAAAATTGGCAAATGCTGGCTAACTTAACGGCCTCCCACTGACTAGCTTCCATAAAGCCAGCGGCTAGCCAAGCTTGCGCCTGCTCTTGAATGGCAGCCGGATAGTCCGACACATCCAGTCCTTCTAGCGCACTAAAGTCTAGCTGCTGCATAACATAGTGGGTAAAAGTCCCAATCTGGGCAGCTGTATAGGCTTGGCGCTCTCGGACAAAGCGAGGCGCTTGGAAGGTATCTCCAGTAAATCGAATACTCTGGATACCAGCCTTTTGGCCAGTCTCGGACTCTTCCGCCCTTTCCTCATCTTCTTGACTAAGCCAATCCCAACTGATTTGCCCTGGCCGTCGGTCGGTGAAATGAGATAGTTTTTCATTATGTGGTTCTTCATAGAGTCGCTTGAGCTCCGACACAGATTGGTAGCTAGAGGTCTTACTAGCCAGACCGTAGTCGTACTGACTCTCTAGGAGGCTTTGGATAAAGGCCCCTACCTCACTTGTCACCTCATGCTGATCGACTGTTAATTTCAAATCTGCCAACCAGTTTTGGTCATCCTGAAGCCAAGGTCTAGACGCAGATGCCTTGAGAAGTGGCAAAAGCTCTGCTTCCGCCACATAAGTCAGTCGCACTTGTTCATTAGTAAAGTCAGTCGTAGATTGAGGATGACGTCCACTAAAGGCTGTCGCCATAAGCAACCAGTCTAGCCAACTTCCTGCTCCCTGGCGGAGGGCGCGATTCATGACCAATTCTTGGCCACTTGCAGCCACAACTTGCTCTTGTTTAGCCTGAACTTGGTCTTGGGATTTGACACTGCCCACAATCACCAGTTTTTGCTCACAACGGGTCAAAGCCACATAGAGCTTACGCATTTCTTCTGATTTCAACTGGCTACGCCGTTCTAATTTAATAGCTTCCTTAATAAAGGAAGGATACTGCAATTGATGTTTGATATCCAGATAATCCAATCCCAAGCCATAGCGTTTGGAAGGTACATAAACCTTCTGCGTATCCTGAATGTTGAAACGTTTGCCCGTCTGCATTAGATAAACAAAAGGAAACTCTAGCCCCTTGCTGGCATGAACGGTCATGACACGCACAAAATTCTGGTCCTCACTCAGTAAGAGGGGCTCAGCCAAATCTTGGTCGTGGGCCATGATTTGTTCAATAAAGCCAACAAAAGCCGTCAAGCCCTTATAGTTACCCGCTTCAAATTCCACTACCCGTTCATAGAAAGCATGGAGGTTAGCCTGGCGTTGATCCCCTTGATCCAAACCTGCCACATAATCTAGGAAGTAGGTTTCTTGATAGAGGGTCCAAATTAAGGTGACCAGGTCCACTCTTTGGGCTAGCTGGCGCCATTCTTTGAGTTTGTCCATGAAGGTAGTCAAGGTTTCTTGTAGGGCTATTAGACTCGCTTCTTCTAAGAGTAACACTTGCTGGCAGGCTTCATAGAAACTGCCGCTACTAGGCACCCGAATGCGAATCTGACTGAGTTGCTCATCACTTAAGCCCACAAAATGTGACCGTAAAATGGCCACTAGGGGAATGTCTTGATGAGGGTTATCAATCAATTTAAGCAGGGCTAGCATGAGCCGAATTTCTTGGCGTTGGAAATAATTCTCAACATTTTGACTTAGGAGTGGAATGCCTAGCTGTTCAAAGACTTGTTTAACCGGTTGGAAGGGATGGCGGGTCGAACTCAGAATAACAAAGTCCTGATAGGTTACCGGCCTTTGCTGACCTAGTTCCTTGTCATAAATCTGCCACCCTGCTTGGACGCGCGCTTGAATATCCCGGCCAATAAGCCAAGCTTCCGCTTCAAGGCTAGTCTCCACACCTTGATCCAAGTCTAAGTCCTGGTCTTCAGGCTCCCCTTCATCTGCTGCTGAGGACTCATAGAGTAAGAATTCAATATCGAATTCCGGATCAGGAGGCGCAGGTAAAAAACTATGATTGCCTGTCTTGAGCGACTCCATGGCACCGTACTGCATTTCCCCAAAACCTGGGTCCATCAGACGCTGAAAGACAAAGTTAGCAAATTGTAAGATTTCGTCACGAGAACGATAGTTGGCATCTAAGACAATCAGATGACCGCCTTTGCCCTCTTGATAGGCCTGATATTTGGCTAAGAAGAGGCTAGGCTCTGCCATACGGAAGCCATAGATGGACTGCTTGACGTCCCCTACCATGAAGAGATTACCACTTAAGTCTTGGCGGCGTTCACGCGACAGAAAACTTAAGATAGTCGCTTGAATGTCGTTAATATCCTGATACTCGTCCACTAAGACTTCGCGGAAGAGATTCTGATAATAGAGGGCCGCCTCGGAAGGCTGCCGCTGGCCTAAGTCCGCATCATAAGGGGCCAGAATATCCAGAGTCAGATGCTCTAAGTCATTATAGTCAATGCAGTTTTGTGCAACTTTGGCTTGCCAGAGAGCCTGACGGAATTCAAGAGTCAAGTGGGCCAAGTCTTGGATGCTAGCCCCCGCCTGCCCTTCTACATAGACCGTCGTATCGTAATCTAGAACCATCAATTGTCGCACTCGCTCAATCTGCTCCTTGGCTTGATCTCGTAAGGCCTTTACTTGCTCCAAAAGCTCCTTGTCTTCTTCCGCCTTCTTGCCGCTTGGCCATCGATCGAAAGAGACTTGTTGGAAGAGAGCAAAAACTTGGGCTAAATCTTGACCTGTCAGGACTGACTGCAAGGCTTGCACCTGGCTTAGCTCGGCTTCTAACAGGGGCTGTAATTTGCTTATCATAGCATCTGTCAGACTTTCTAGGCCAGCCAAGGCCTGTTCTAGCAGATGCTGAGCATGTGACAGACTAGCCTGCCATTCAGGCAAGAGGACTGCCTGATAGAGCCCGGTCTTAGCAAAATCTTCAAAATGCAAGGCCTGGTCTGCTAGCTGAGATAGCCAGACTTGGGGCTCAGGATGAGACGAAGCAAATTGATAAAGGTCTAAAATCAATTGATAGAGTCCTTGGTCGCTAGGCCCTGGACTGAATTGAGCTAGCAGATGGAAAAGTTTTTCCTGCCAGTTGGGATCTTGAGCCAGGTCAATCATCAGCTCCTGCCAAACTTCTTGATAGAGCAAGGATTTTTGCGTCTCATCTGTTAAGAGTCGGAAACTTGGGTCAAAATCAATAATGTAGAAATACTGTTGGATAACCTGCAAGCAGAAACTATGCAAGGTTCGGATATGCGAGGCTGGCAACAATTGAAGTTGACTGACCAAATGAGCTTGCTCAGCTCTATCGGCCGTCTGGTTGACGGCTTGTTTAAGCCGGTTCTCCATCCGCGCCTTCATCTCGCTAGCAGCAGCCTCCGTGAAGGTAGACACTAGCAGTTGGTCCATGTTGGCATAATGAGTCAGCAAATGATTGAGAATCCGTTCAATCAAGACCGTGGTCTTACCTGACCCGGCTGAAGCGGAGACCAGAATATTGCTACCCCGTTGGTGGATGGCTTCCCACTGGCTGTCATTAAATCGTGAATTTATTGGTTTAGCTGGTAAGGTTTCCAAGGTTATAGCTGGCCTCCTTTCTCACTCGTCTCTGTGTCTTCTTTCTTACTTGCTTCTTTTTCGATTTGAGCCAGGACTTGATCCTTAGCAAGGCGCTTATGACGGTAAGCACCATAATGTACGGTCGCATCGAAGCCTGTAATAACTCGATAGTCGGCTTGCAGGCTAGGTGTAAAGCGTTCATCCTTAAAGGGCGCCAAGCTGATATCCCCTCTTTGAATGGCATTCCCTGCCTGGATCATCAAATGGAGCAGATGCTGATTGATTAGGCTTAATTCCGCTTGATTGACAGCCGGAACATGCTGGTAGTAGCTACCATCTTTTTTAAGCTGAACCGGGTAAATCTGACTCTTAGACTGATTGACCAAGCCAGGTTCAATGGCCACTAATTCAGAGCCCGAAATAGTCATTAGCCCCCTGTATGGATGAAGTTGGTTCTTAGCCAAGTCTAGCCCGTCTTGGCTCAGTCGAGCCATCTGCTTACTATCTACCTTGACGAAGCCGCCTGCTAAGGATTGATAGAAGGCCCCTACCGCTTGGGCATGAGGATAACGTTGACTGGCAACTTTCAGGTAGGTTAAGACCTGCAAATCCAAACCATAATAGAAGTCGACTAGGTTGAAAGTCTTCTTTCCGGATTTGTAGTCCACTACCTGGTAGTAACTTTGGCTTGGATCCGCATCAATGCGGTCAATCTTACCTCGTAAGGTAAGGTTGCCCTTATCCAAAGGCAGGATTAACCCTGCTTCTTGCTGGCCACCAAAGACCAGCTCGGTCGCAACGGGTTGAACCGTCAAGGCTTGACTTTGCGCCAGACTGACACTTAAAAATTGCCGCAAATGCTGATCCAGCTTGCGCTTAATCAAGTGCATGCGAGGATTGGTGCCAAAGATATTAAAGCGTAAGTCTTCCGCCATAAGGGTCTGAATGCTAGCAAAGTTAGTTTCAAAATCAGGCTTGGCTTGTTGGGCTTGAGTAAATTTATCTAGGAAATCATGATAATAATCCCCTGCCCCTGCGGCATTTAATTCTAGCTGCTGACGGGGACGAATTTTTAGCCCATAAAGCAAGAAATGGCTATAGGGATCCTGGTAATACTGCTCTAACTTAGAAACCGAGGCCGTCATCTTCTGGCCGAAGAGGGCCAAAGCTGTCTCTGGTGTCAGATTCTGAGGCAGTTGGTTAAATTGGAAGAGCTGAGCCAAGAGTACCCAAGTATGAGGATTTTGGCTGGCCATTAAGGTCAAAAAGTCTAGAAAGGCAGCACTTGGTCGGTCCTTTTGCTGCGAATAGTGATGGACTAGCTGCAAGAGCGGACTCATTTGGACCGGATAACGACCAAACTCAAGTCGGCTTAATTTGACTTGATTCTGATGAATCAAGGTATGGGTATAGGTCTTAATAGGCAGATGGAATTGCTTCGCCAATTGCTGCAAATATGGCGATAGCTTAACGGTCTGTTGGCCCTTCATCGCCACATAAGAGAGATAGAGTCGGTCGCTGGCGCTGAGCAAGACCTGCTGGGTCATGAGCAGTTCTAAACTATAATTGTGCTGGCTAGACTGACGCAATTGTTGGTATGGCAGGAGACTTTCCCCCAGAGATTGGCGGTTGGCCACACTCAGTAGCGAATCTTCCTGATGATGCTTAGGTAGAGTCAGCTCGTCTGCCCCTAGCACAAAACAAACCTTATAGGCTTGAACCTGAGGACTTTCCATGCTAGTAACCATGACTTGGTCTAGGGCAGGTGGAATAATATGGAAGGTGGCTTCATTCAAACCCGTTAGCAGGAGTTCTTGGAACTCACTAAAGGTCAGCTCGGCCTCCCCATAAAGTTGATAGAATTCATCTAGGCTAGCAGTCAAGGTCTGCCAAACTTGTTCATACTGGCGAGACAGGGCTAGGTCCCCTTTTTCGATGGCTTGGTCACGCCGGGCAATCAGACGATCCTTTACGCCTACTTCTTCCAACCACTGATAGAGCCATTCAGCTGCTTTTTGGCCATTAAAGCTAGTCGCCTGCGCTAAGTCTTGGTAAGGGGCAAAATCAGCCAAGAAGGACTCCCGCAAGGCTTGGACTACTTGACCATAAGTCTGGTCGGTCACCTGACCAGCCGCATTGACATAAGGACGGTCTGCTTGGTCAAAACGCCAGTCAAAAGACAATTGGGCAAAGCGATAGCCCACATAGCCATTAGCCAGCACCACATTCTCGAGCAAGTCAACTTGAGCCTTAAACTCCTCTTCTAGGGCTTGCCCATCCTGGGGATTTTGGGCTATAGCGGCTCGCAGGTCAGCCGGTAACCAGAGACCTGATTTGAGAATACCGAAGATGTCGGCTAACTGGTAACGATAGCGATAGAGCTTTAGCCCCGCTTCCAGCCACAGGACCAGGGGATGCTGGCCCATACTTACGGCATGGTCATAGAAATAAGGAATGTCATTCTGTTCAAAGAGGGCTGTCACCAAAGGGCGATAACGGTCCATATCCCGTGTGAGGACTAAGATGTCGCGGTATCGGTAGCCTTCCTGACTCACCAACTGGTGAATCTTGTTGCTGGTATGTCGGACTTCCGTCTGAATGGCATCGTGCTCCCAAATCACATGAGTCTTAACTTGATTGAGAGGCTGACTCAGTTCTTGAGGGGCTAGCCGCAAGTGGTTTTCAAATGCCTGGGCTAACGCTAAGATATTAGCTTGGTAGCCCTCCTGCGCCTGTTCAATAGTCCAATCCTCTGCCACAGGCAAATGGAGTGACTGGGCCAACAATTGCATTTGCCCATAGGTATGACGAGCTACTTCGATGAGTGGATCATAGGCTTTAGAACGAGCCGCTTGCTGGGATAAAGGCAAGGTAATCCAGACAGCCTGACATTGTTGAATCAAGGTGGTCAATAATTGTAGCTGCTGACCATTGAAGAAGTAATGGTGATCCACAACCAAATAGGTTGGCCGGCTTAAGGGATGAGCCTTAAGGTAGCTATCCAAACGCTGCAAGTCGTGATAATGCCCTATTACTTGCCCTTCAATTTCTTGGATAAAGCCTTGATAGAGCAGGGCCAACTCAGCTAGGCGCTTGGCTTCCTGCTGGTTCAAGTCAGGCACTTGACTCAGGTTCTCGGGCTGAATTTGCCCTAGATAGAGTTCATCGAAGAGCTGGGCTAATTTCTCGGCAAAGCCCTGATGCTTGACCTGACCACGAAAGACCTGTAATTGATCCTGATAGCGAGCTAGCAGGCGTTTAATAATCATAATCTGACCAATACTAGAAATTGGCTTTTCTTCGGCTAGGCTGTTAGGCATGAGGAACCAGGCCAGGCGCTTGAAGGAAACTACCTGAATGTCGACTAGAGTCGCCTCATTGGATCCATATTTGTCTTGGACAGCTGCTAGCAAATAGGACTCCATATCAAATTTTAAGTGTTCAGGTACTAAATAAAAGAACTGGGCCTCAGGCTCCTTGGCTTTAATGTCCAATAATTTATCTACCAAGATTTTTTTCTTAGCACGATCCAGTCCCCCAAGGACAAATTGCAGCATGCGGGGCCCTCCTTTCTCTAACGATGGTAAGGTCTGTTTGATAGGGCAAGAAGCTCAGACCTTAGGCCTGAGCGTTTGCTTGGATAATACCGACGATGACTTGGGTAGCTTTGACCATGGATTCAACAGCGACAAATTCATAGCGTCCATGCATGTTCTCGCCCCCGGCAAAAATATTAGGGGTTGGTAAGCCCATGAAGGAAATCTTAGAGCCATCGGTCCCACCACGAATGGGTTCAATAATTGGCTTAATCCCAATGGCTTCCATGGCAGATTTAGCCAGTTCAACAGACTGCATGTCTTGCTCAATGACTTCAGCCATGTTGTAGTATTGGTCCTTCATTTCAAGGCTAACAACTGGGACGGGATAGGCCGCATTCATCTTATCAACAATGCTTTGGACTAGGTCTTTCTTAGTTTGAAAGGCTTGACGGTCGTGGTCACGAATAATTAAGTCTAACTGGCCTTGATCCACGGTCACTTGGGCTTCCATTGGATGGATAAAGCCTTGACGGCCATCTGTCTTCTCAGGCACTTGATCCTCTGGCAAAGCAGAGAGGAAGTCCTTAAGCAGTTGTACGGCATTAATCATCTTACCCTTGGCAGTCCCTGGGTGGATATTTTTACCATGGAAATGCAAACGTGCCCCTGCCGCATTGAAGCTCTCATATTGGAGCTCACCGACCGGCCCACCATCCATGGTATAGGCGAAATCACAGCCAAAGTGCGCCACGTCAAAGCGGTCGGCCCCACGACCAATTTCTTCATCTGGACCAAAGGCAACTCGTACCTTACCATGTTCAATCTCAGGATGAGCCGCCAAATAAGCCATAGCCGTCATGATTTCAGCAATACCAGACTTGTCGTCTGCCCCTAAGAGGGTTGTCCCATCCGTTACAATCAAAGTTTGGCCTTGGTAACTACTTAAGGCTGGGAAGTCCGCTACCTTCATGACAATATCTTGAGCCTGATTGAGGACGATGTCTTGACCATCATAGTTGGGAATAAGACGAGGTTGAACATTCTCAGAATTGAAGTCTGCCGTATCCACGTGCGCGATAAAGCCAATGGTTGGGACTGGCTTGTTGCTAGTCGCTGGTAGGGTCGCTGTCACAAAGGCATTTTCTGGGTTGAACTCCACTTCTTGGAGGCCGATGGCCTTCAATTCATCCACTAAGAGATGCAGTAAGTCCAACTGGCATGCAGTTGAAGGCACAGTGGTGCTAGCTTCATCAGAGCGGGTATTAATTTTAGCGTAACGGATTAAACGTTCTTGGGTTTCTTGGAAAAATTGTTCTGTCATAAGATGTCTCTCCTATTCATATCGGAAGGGGTTAGTTGATGCTTGAGATGGAATGACTTGATAGTCAAAACCTTGATCTTGAGCTAATTGGGTCAGGAAGGCTGGCATTTTTTCTTTGAAAATGCTCTCGACATAGTGGCCCACATCGACCGTCATCATGTCTTCTTGATAGCAGAGCTGCGCCCGATGGTAGGAAATGTCTCCTGTTAAAAAGACGTCAGCCTGGCTCTGTGCCGCTGCTTGAATATATTCTGGCTGGGTCCCACTACCGCCAATCAAGGCAATTCGTTGATAGCTATCCTTAGGCTTTGCTTCTACCACTGGCAATTCAGTCCGGCCATAAGTTGACTTCAAGAGATCCAATAGGGCTTGGCGATTGAGCGCTTGAGGCAGATCCCCCACTCGCCCTAAGCCAGGCTGGCCTTCTTGAGCGCCCGGGGTTAAGGATGTCACGCCTTCTAGGCCTAGCTGTTCTGCTAGCCAGTCATTCATGCCATTATGGGCAATGTCAAAGTTAGTATGCATAGCAAATACTTTGATGTCATGCTTAATTAAGGCTTCATAGCGAGCCTGTTCAGGACTGGAAAAGTCAAACCGTCTAATTGGACTGAAGAGGACCGGATGGTGAACGATTAGGGTATCTACGCCTTTCTCAATGGCTTCGGCTAGACTGGCATCATCTAAATCCAAGACGGCCATTAGGCGCTTAACAGGAGCCTCAGGCCGACCAAAGTGGTTGCCGACCTGGTCCCAGGACTCGGCCATTTGAGGCGGATAGTGGGCCTCAAGGGCAGACATTAATTGGCGAAAATTTGTCATGTTATCATTACTCCTCTTCTTGACATTGGCTTAAGCTATCCGCAATCCAGCCTAATTTTTCAGCAATCTCGGCTAGTTTAGCTTGATCTGGTTGAGGTGCTGCTTGAATTTGGGCTTGAATGGCCTTGAGATTCGCTTCCTCTCGCGCCCATTTTTGTTTATATAAAGGCCCTCTGATTTGGCTTAAGCTTGGACCAAGATAGGCCTGACGTGGGCTTAAAGCAGAGGCACCAGGTTGATGCTGAGCAACGATGATTTCATAGAGTCGTTGACTGTCTTCCACGATGGTCTCGTGGACAATCTGGTAGTCGTGTTGACTAAGCCAGCTTCTCAGAGTGGCCTCCCCAATATTGGGCTGAAGCACTAACAAGGGGCCATGACTTAACTTATCTTGTCCCTCATCCAATATAGACCGAATGAGACTGCCTCCCATGCCACAAATACTGATAACATTAATAGCATCGTCAGCTTGGATGACGGCTAAGCCGTCCCCCAGCCTTACTTGAATAATTGAATCTAGGCCTTGACTTTGAACCTCGGCTTGGGCAGATTGATAAGGTCCCTTTACGACCTCCCCTGCTACTGCTGCTTGAATTTTTTGATTGAGGGCTAAATGGCATGGCAAATAGGCATGGTCACTGCCAATATCCGCCAAACGGATGTCACTGGCCCCATACTGGCAAATCAAATCTGCCACTGTGGCTAAACGTCGCGATAATTGTTGAGAATTCAAGCTCCCACCTCCTAAAACTACTAGTTCTATTATACCCCATTCTTGTGAAAACGCCTATGAATTTACTAAGACTTTGACGACTTTTCAGCAACTTGTTAATAAATGATAAAAAACGCGCTTGCCAATGGCAAGCGCGTTTCATTTTAAGGCAAATTAGTCATTTAAAAGACGTGAAACTTCCCGACGAGTCAGATAACGACTGCGTTTTGGAATGATGGTATCCACATTGGTGCGAGCCAGAATCACTAAGATAACGAAGGCTAGTGCCCAAGCCTCTAGACCAGCTAGAGCGGCAGTGCCCCAAGTAAAGGGAATTTCTTGTTGCATGAGCCAAAGCATGCCCACCTTGATAGCTAGGAAGCTAGCTACCACTAAGAGACTGGCAGTCCCCATATTCAGGTAAGTTGAGGAATAACGGCGGTTGTTGAGGGTCTTTTGGGTATATTTGGCGAAGAAACCTGCCAAGCCAGCTGCTGTATAGGGCAAAACATCAATCAAGGCAGTTGAGACAATATCGCCAAAATGCCCCGCTACAGCGCCCGTAATTAAGCCAACAACCACACCACTCACAACGGCATTGGCACCCCCATGACGGAGGCCTACCCAAATGAGAGGTAAGACAACAAGAGCAGTATGGAGAGGCAGCTCACCCAGTTTCAGCCAGAGTATAGAAATTGCCAAACTGAGTACAATGGCTAGCAGAACATCTCGCAAACGACGTACTGTATGTTTATTCATTAAGGCGTCCCTCCTTAGTTCTTATTAGGTTGGTATTGCGACGCTTCCATAATGATTGGAAGGACAACCGGACGACGCTTGGTTTCCTTGAAAAAGTACTTGCTGACTTGTTCTCGCAAATCACTCTTCAATTCAGCCCAGTCGAACTCTTCGCTGGCCAAGTGCTTATCCAAGATATCTAAGGTCATGTCCGAAGCAGATTCAATCAAATCGATGCTGGACTTAACATAGACGAAGCCACGGGTTACAATTTGTGGCCCCACTAATACCTTCTTGAGACGGCGGGAAATTGTCGCGACGATGACACAAATCCCATCCTCACTGAGGATACGACGGTCGCGTAAGACGACACTCCCGATATCGCCGACCCCATTCCCATCGACTAAGATGTCCCCTGCTGGCACTTCTTGAGTCATCAGGAATTGGCCCTTACGGTATTCAATCACATCACCAGCACTAGGAATGAAGATTTGATCGTCTTCATAACCCAATTGATTGGCAATATCGGCCAAAGCCGCTTGTTGACGGTATTCACCGTTTACAGGGATGATGATTTTTGGTTGTAAGAAATTAATCATGAGTTTGAGCTCATTAGGGGTCGCGTGACCAGAGGCTTTGAAGCTGTCGGTCAAGACCTTAACTTGAGCGCCTGCTCGGTAGATCATATCTTGGGTCCGCGCCATAGCTGTCTCAATGGCAATCGACGGCGTTGAAGCAAAAAGGACCAAATCTCCTTCTTGCATCTTGACTTGACGGTGACGACCTTGAGCCATGAGTTGCAAGGCTTGAATAGGCTCACCTGACATGCCGGTCTCTAAGATAATAATTTCATGGTCTTTGAACTTGCCAATATTCTTCATTTGGCCGAAGGTACGCTTACTTGGCATAATCAGTTTATCTAACTTGATGGCTGTATCCACGATATCCATGAGCTCCCCACCTGGAACGAAAATGGTCCGTTTAGAGGTGTGGGCAGCATCCATGACTTGTTGGAGACGTGCGATGTTGCTACCAACGCAGGCCACAATAACACGACCATGGGCATTACGGAAAGTCTCTAGAATCTCATCAGCAGCCTGTTGGTCACTCACGTTTTCCACATGGCTTTCAGCTTCCGAAGAATCGGCCAAGAGGGCTAAGACACCACTCTCCCCAATATCTGTCAAGCGTCCAAAGTGAGTCTTGTAAAGAGGCTTAGCACTTGGGTCAATGCGGAAGTCACCGGTATAGACAATGGAACCTTCCTTGGTTTGAATGACAATCCCCACAGAGTCTGGAATAGTGTGAGTTGTCCGGAAGAAGGAAACATTGGCATCTTCAAATTCAATTTCTACTTCTTCATCGATTTTGAAGAAGTTCTCCAAACGGTCAGCCAAGCCCCGTTCCTTAGCTAGAAGGGATGCCAATTCAATGGTCAATTCCGTCCCAAAAACAGGGGCTTCAATCACTTCTAGCAGATAAGGTAAGGCACCCACAGCATCGGCGTGCCCGTGAGTGAGGAAAATCCCCACGACACGGTCCGCATTTTCTTCTAAGTAGGAGAAGTCTGGGATGACGGCGTCAATCCCTAGCAAGCCCTCCTCTGGGAAGACTAAGCCACAGTCCATTACAAAAATAGACTCGTTGACTTCTACCACATACAGGTTTTTCCCTGCTTCGCGGACCCCACCTAGGGGAATAATTTTAATATTGCTCATAATTCACCTCAAAAATTCATTTCATAAAGTCGATAAGTGCTGTCGATAACCGGTCCAGCAATCATCACAACTGATTTAGATGTTCTTCTTATTATATACTGTTTTGCCTGATTTTGCAAAGGACGAATCGAGCCTGTACCCTCCGCCAAAAAGCCTAATTGCCAAAGTTTTTACTTGTTTCAACCACAGCCTTACACATAGCCTGAGCTAGTTTGGCATAAACTCTCATATCTTGACCTACAATCGATTCTGTCACCATCAGATCCGTTGTTTTTAAGGCCATAGCGCTGAAATACTGGCTGAGGATATGAGAAGACTTGAGATGGCCTAAGTGTTTCATAAATAATTCCTGAAAGGCCTGGTCCAATCGTGACCGGAATCCATCTGATCCTAAATTAACGGCTAACAAGCTTTGGAAGAAGGGACGGTCGGGTTCTACGATTTCAGTCACGAAGCCTTCCAGATACCGATAAAAGTCCAACTGATCATCAAATCTTCTGGCAATCAGTCGCTCAATCTTAGCCATTTGCTCGTCAATAATTTCCACTAGTAGCTCTTCCTTGCTTTCGAAATGGCTATAGAATGTTGACCTTGCACAGCCTGCCTCTTGGCAAATTTCTTCAATCGTCAAATGCTCAAATTCATCCACTTGGATCAGTTTTTGCAAAGCTTGTTTCAGTGCCTGTTTGCTTTTGATAATTCGTCTATCCATGGCGGAGCCTCCTAGTCAAACAACTTATTTAATCCAACAAATCAGGTTAATCTGTTGGATAAACAACAAATAGAGCTTTTCTGTTCTGTCTTATTATACACCATTTGGCTATGCTAGTGACAGATAGACCAAAAGGAGTGAAACTTATGAAACACTATACCGGCGACCCGCAATTTGACTTCCAGATTATTCGCTTTACCTCTCGACTTAAGCATCATCCTGAGGTTATGGCAGATTTAAGTGAAGTAGGCCAAGGCATCTCTGATTTTGAATCTTGGTACACTTGGTGGTCTAGCAAAGCTAGCGATTATGAAGCCCAAGGTAAATTGGACATTGCTGCGCGCTACTTTCGGGCAGCAGCCTTCTACTTAGACGCCACCGACCCTCGCAAAAAGTCCACTTTAGATCATTATACGGCCCTTTTTTATCAAACTTACCAGGGTTCCCCTTATAGCTACCATAAAATCCCCTATCCTGGCGGCTACTTGCCAGCTCTGCGGATAGAATGTCCCGGCGCTAGTCGAACCCTCCTCGTTCTTGGGGGCTTTGACGGAATGCTTGAAGAACTGTGTGACTTTGTGGCTCCCCTTCAAAATCAAGGATACCATCTTATCCTGTTCGACGGACCAGGTCAGGGCCAAACTTATCAGCAAGGCCTCACATTTCAGCCTAATTTTGAAGTGCCCGTTAAAGTTGTCCTAGATTATTTTGGCCTTAAGTCCTGCGACGCCATGGGACTGTCCTGGGGCGGATACTTTGTCATGAGAGCTGCGGCTTTTGAACCCCGCATTCAGTCAGTTATTTGTTTAGATATCTTCTATTCGGCTATGGATGCCCTCAAATTAACCTTGGGCCCAGTAGCCTATTCTGGCTTTCGCCTACTCTATCGTTTAGGGGCTAAGACATTGATTAATGCCTTAACTGAATATTTTACAAAATCCAATATACAACTCAAGTGGTCTCTACAGAATGGTTACCAACTGACTGGTGAGAAGACCCCTTATGATTTCTACCGAAATTTAGATCGTCACCAGGTAGCCCCTATCTTAAATCGTATTAGTCAACCTTGTTTATTATTAGCGGGACAAGAAGATCAATACGTCCCTACCTATCGTCTCAAGCAGATCAAAAGAAAATTAATCCATGCTAAGGCTATTGAAAGTCAGCTCTTCACTAGCCAGACAGGCGGGGCCCTTCACTGTCAAATGGATAGGCTAGACCTTGTCTATCCCCTTGTGCTGGACTTCCTACAAAAATACAAACACTAAATCAAAACCGCCCGTGACAACGGGCGGTTTGCTCTGCGGCTGGAAGCCTCTGCTACCGGCCACGGCCTAAAGGCCTACTGAATCGGTTTCCCTCCTGCACCACTTTTCCTCACTAGCTCTCAAAGAGCTTCACTTACTTTCTCCTATACTTTTCTCCTGTGAAAGGATCTGTCGCTTCGAACAAACTCAGTTGTTCTGCTACCTGGTCCTCCCGAACTTGATTTCGAATGTATTCTTCAATCTTCTCCTTGTTTCGGCCTACTGTATCCACGAAATAACCTCGACACCAAAACTTGCGGTTCCCATAACGATACTTTAAATTGGCGTATCGATCAAATATCATCAGACTGCTTTTTCCTTTCAGATACCCCATAAAGCTCGAAACACTCAATTTGGGTGGGATACTGACTAACATATGAATGTGGTCTTTGCAGGCATTTGCTTCATGGATCATGACGCCCTTGCGCTCGCATAATTCACGGATAATTCTGCCAATCGTTGCCTTGCACTTCCCATATATGATTTGACGTCGATACTTGGGGGCAAACACGATATGGTACTTACAATTCCAACTTGTGTGTGCTAAACTATCATTGTCCTTTTTCATAAGGATACCTCCCTGGTTCTTTTTGTGTGGTCGGGAAACCTACACTAAGTTTACCACTTGGGAGGTTATTTTTCTTACCTCGCTATAAGCTCTCCGGAACCACCAGCATTGCTGGTGGTTTTCTCCATACAATAAAAAAGAGGCCTATCGGCCTCTTTTCTTAATGCTATTGACCAAATATGTCCTGATAGAGCATGGCTTGACGTAGAGTTTGGGCGTCGCCACCTAGTTGGTCTATCAACTCATAGGCAAAAGCAATGCAAATTAAACTAGTCTTCCAAACCAGGAATCCGGTGGAAAATCTTATCAATGTTGACTAAATGAACTTCTAACTCGAAGCATGAATCAAGTGTCGCAGCATCCATGGTCGCTTGAATGGTTGGGTCTTCTTGCAAGAGTTGCTTGAAAGGAATGGCCTCAAACCAAGACTTCATGGCCAGCGGTTGTACCAGGTCATAGGCCTGCTCACGGGCAAAGCCGTATTTTTCGATCAAGGTCGACATGGTCCGCTGAGCGAAGATAACACCATGAGTGGCATAGATATTCTTAATCATATTGTCTTCGAAAATGGTTAGATTTTGGATAACCTTAGTGAAGCGCGCTAACATGTAATCTAAGAGACTAGTTGCATCCATCGATAAGATACGTTCCGCACTAGAGTGGGAAATGTCCCGTTCATGCCAGAGTGGAATATTCTCATAGGCTGCCAGCATATAGCCCCGCATCATCCGGGCGCAACCAGCCATGTTCTCACTTGAGATTGGATTGCGCTTATGCGGCATGGCACTAGACCCTTTTTGATTTTTAGAGAAGAACTCTTCTGCTTCTCGCACTTCAGTCCGTTGGAGATGCCGAATCTCTACGCCAATTTTCTCAATTGAACTCGCGATTAAGGCCAAGGTGGCATAATAATCAGCATGTCGGTCCCGTTGGAGGGTCTGAGTAGACACATGGCTAGACTCAATACCCAGGCTTTGGCAGACATAGTCTTGAACTTCTGGTGGCGTGTTGGAGAAAGTCCCCACAGCTCCTGAAATCTTACCGACTTCTACCATCTTACGGGCAGCCTTGAAGCGTTCGATATGACGATTAAATTCATCATAGTAGAGGGCAAATTTGAGCCCAAAGCTAGAGATATCAGCATGTACCCCGTGGGTCCGACCAATACATGGCGTGAATTTATACTTGAGGGCTTTTTCCTTGAGCGCGGCCTGGAAATCTAAGAGGTCTTGATAGAGAATATCATTGGCTTCTTTATAAAGGACACCATAGGCTGTGTCCACAACGTCGGTTGAGGTCAAGCCATAGTGAATCCACTTCTTCTCAGGACCTAAGTAGCTGGAGACATTGCGGGTGAAAGCCACAACATCGTGCTTGGTTTCCTTCTCTAATTCCAGAATGCCCGCTAGGTCGAAGTCGGCCTTTTCAAAGAGGGCTTGGACATCTTCTTCAGGGACTACACCTAAGGTTGACCAAGCTTTAGCGGCATATAGTTCAACTTGGAGGGCAGCCCGCCAACGATTTTCATCACTAAAAATACTACGCATAGGTTCGCGACTGTAACGTTCTAACATCTTATAACTCCTTTACTTGAGCCTGCGCTTATAATGAGCGGTAGCCGATATCCTGACGGTAGAATAAATCAGGGCAATCAATCTTCTTAATCTCATCATAAACCTTCTGTCTAGCGCTGGCAAGTGTAGTCCCCTTGGCGCAGACAATGAGGACACGTCCACCATTAATGGTCAGCTGATTGGCTACCTTGCGGGTCCCCATGTGGAAGACTGGTACACTTAGCTGATCCAAGCCCTTAATGACGCTACCTTTAACACTCGCTTCAGGATAACCTTTGGCGGCTAAAACCACGCCAATAACCGCATCTTGATCCCATTCCAATTGGAAGTCCTGGCCATCAATGACGGCATTAGCCACCTGATAAAGGCTGGACTTAAGTTGGAGAAGGAGGACTTCACATTCTGGATCCCCAAAACGAACATTGAATTCAATGGTTTTGACGCCATCGGCACATTTCATCAGGCCAGCATAGAGGATGCCATAGAAAGGCATGCCTTCTTGAGACATGGCATCGACCATAGGTTGAACGACTTGATCTAAGCCTTGGGCAACATCCTGGTCGCTGATATGAGAAATAGGCAGATAGGCTCCCATGCCCCCAGTATTGAGGCCACGGTCACCGTCTAGGGCCCGTTTATGGTCTTGGGCCACCTTCATAGGCACGACCTTGCGGTCTGACACAAAGCACATAAGGGAAAACTCTTCCCCTTCTAGGAATTCTTCAATAACAACTGAGCCACCTGCGTCCGCAAATTTAGCTTCTTGCATCATGGCTTTGAGCGCTTCTTGCGCTTCTTCTTGAGTCTGGGCGATGATGACGCCCTTGCCTGCGGCTAGGCCATCGGCCTTGAGGACAATAGGGCTTGCCTGTTGGGCAAGATATTGTTTGGCTGCCTCATAATCGCTAAAGCTCTCATGCTTGGCTGTTGGAATTTGGTATTTGGCCATCATCTGCTTGGAGAAGACCTTGCTACCTTCTAACTGAGCCGCCTGAGCAGAAGGACCAAAGGCCCGAATACCAGCTGCTTGAAGGCGATCCACTAGGCCGTCGACTAGATATACTTCTGGTCCTATGAAGACCAAATCAATGGGCTCCGTCTGACAAAAAGCAATGAGCTCAGCTTCGGTCAGAGATAAACAGGTCCCAAACTCCGCCACGGCTGGGTTATCCCCTAGGAGAAAAACTTGATGACCTTCTTGGTGGAACTTGTAAGCTATGGCATGCTCACGCCCACCGGCACCTACTACGAGTACCTTAGCCATCTTAGTGTTTAAAGTGGCGTGTGATCGAGAAGACCATGGCCACACCTTTCTCATTGGCTACATCAATGGAGGCTTGGTCCTTGATAGAACCACCTGGTTGCACCACTGCGCTGATGCCATAGTCAGCTGCAATTTCAAGGCTATCAGGCATTGGGAAGAAGGCATCTGAAGCCAGTACTGCTCCCTTAGCCTTGTCGCCAGCCTGTTCGAGGGCTAGCTTAGCTGCCCCAACCCGGTTCATTTGTCCGGCGCCAATACCTAGTGTCTGGCCATTTTTAGCCACTACAATGGCGTTGGACTTGACATGCTTCACAATCTTAAGACCAAATTCTAAATCAGCTTTTTGGTCCTCACTTGGGGCCAGATGGGTCACTTGACGCCAGTCTTCTGCTAGGGCTTGATTGGCATCTTGAATCAAGAGACCGCCCCGCACACTCTTAATTTGGGCTTGTGCTAAGTTGCCACCTTGTGGGATTTGATAGAGACGCAGATTTTTCTTCTTCTTAAGCAAATCTAAAGCTTCCGCCTCATAGCCTTCAGCTAGGATAATTTCCAAGAAAATGGCATGTAATCGCTCTGCGGTCGCCAAATCTACTACCCCATTGATTGCAACAATCCCACCAAAGATAGAGACAGGATCCGCCTCATAAGCCTTATCGAAGGCTTCCTTGACACTGGCCCCTAGCGCTACCCCACAAGGGTTCATATGTTTCAAGACCACACAGGCTGTTTGGCCTTGAAACTCATTGAGGATATCCAAAGCAGCGCTAGCGTCTTGAAGGTTATTATAGGACATTTGCTTGCCGTGCAGTTGAGTGGCTGATTGCAGGGTATAGCTTTCAGCTTGATCGCTGACATAGTGCCAAGCCTTTTGGTGCGGGTTCTCACCATAGCGTAAGCTATCCTCTAGCTTGTAAGACAAGGTCAAAATATCTGGCACTAAGTGATCGACTTGATCAAAGTATCGCGCAATGGCCGCATCATAGGCCGCCGTTCTATGGTAAACCTTGATGGCTAGGCGCCGGCGAGTGGCTGCTGACACCTGTCCAGTCTCTGCTAATTCCGCTAAGACAGCCGGGTAGTCTGCCACATCACAGACGACCGTCACATCTTGATGGTTTTTGGCTGCTGAGCGCAACATGCTTGGCCCACCAATATCGATATTTTCAATCACTTCTACTTCCGTCACGCCTGCTTTCTTGACTGTCTCTTCGAAAGGATAGAGGTTGACACAGACTAAGTCAATATAATCAATTTGATTTTGACTGACTTGCTCACGATGCAAATCAGAGTCACGTTTGGCTAAGAGTCCACCATGGATAGCCGGATGCAGCGTTTTAACTCGGCCTTCCAAAATCTCGGGGAAACCAGTGACAGAGGCTACATCTAAAACCTCTAGGCCTGCATCTTTCAGAAAGGTGGCCGTCCCACCCGTACTAATTAACTCATAGCCAGCCGCCACTAGGCCCTTGGCGAAGTCTAGTAAGCCCGTCTTGTCGCTGACACTTAATAAGGCACGTTTTTTACTCATATTGCCCTCCTTCTCATGCTTGGGTTAGTAATTGATAGACGACCTGTGGCAACAGTTCATGCTCCAAGTCGTGAATGCGTTGCGTTAAATCCTCCAAGGATTCCTCTCTTGGATGTTGGAGACTGGCTTGGGCAATGACCTGGCCACTGTCTAGTTCTTCATTGACATAGTGGACACTAATGCCAATTTCACTATCGCCTGCCCGGTAGGCTTGACCAATGGCATCGACTCCCTTGTATTTTGGCAACAAGGAAGGATGCAAGTTAATCATGGGCCCCTTGTAATGTTCTAATAGGTAAGGAGAAACAATCCGCATGTAGCCAGCCAAGATAATCAGGTCAACTGGCTCAATGGCCTCTAGAATGGCTGCTTCAAACTCATCCTTGCTAGCATACTCCTTAGGACTAAAGACAAAACAGTCAATGCCACGGCTTTGGGCCTTGGCCACAACCGGCGCGCCAGGCTTATCACAGACTAATTTGCTGATGGTCATGACTTCCTTCAGTCGGTCGTCATCGGCTAGGGCTTGAAAATTAGACCCGGTCCCTGAGGCGAAAATCGCAACGCGTTTTTTGGCTTGGGTCATGAGATAACAATCCCTTCTTGGTCAGTTACTTGGCCTAAAACAAAGGCATCTGGCAGGAGGCCCAAGACGGTTTCAACATCTTCAGACTCTAGAACAAAGGCTAGACCAACCCCCATATTGAAGACATGATACATTTCCTCCCATTCTACCTGTCCTACTTGACTCAAATAGTGGAAGATTTCTGGTACTTGATAGGCCTTGCTATCAAGGCTCATACCCAGTCCGGATGCCAAGCAACGAGGTAGGTTTTCATGGAAGCCACCCCCTGTAATATGGGCAATGCCGGCCACTTTGACTTGGGCCATGACGGCTTCTACTTCTTTGGCGTAGATACGCGTAGGGGTTAGGAGGGTCTCACCTAAGGTCGAATTACCAAAGGCTGACTTGAGGTCTAAATCATGGTCGCTAATAATCTTACGAACCAGCGAAAAACCATTTGAATGGACACCACTTGAAGGGACTCCAACCACAACCTGGCCAGCTCGCGTGTTTTCAGGAGAAAGCAAGAGTTCCTTCTCTTGGGCACCTACACAGAAACCCGCAATGTCATACTCGCCGTCTTCATAGAAGCCCGCCATCTCAGCTGTCTCACCACCTACAATGGCACAGCCGGCTTGGACGCAGCCATCGGCCACGCCACTGACAATGGCTTCGATTTGCTCCGGATAGTTCTTACCTACCGCAAGATAATCTAGGAAGAAAAGTGGTTTAGCACCTTGGGCCAAGATATCGTTGACACACATAGCCACCACATCAATCCCAATAGTGTTGTGAATATCAAGCTCAAAGGCCAACTTAAGCTTGGTCCCTACCCCATCGGTACCACTTACCAAGACGGGATTCTTGAAATGATAGGCGCTCAAATCAAAGCAGCCACCAAAACTACCGATGGAGGCTAGCATACCAAGATTCTTGGTTCTGGCTACATGTTTCTTAATGCGTTCGACAGATTCATAACCGGCTTCAAGGCTCACGCCACTGGCTGCATAGTGTTTACTCATGTTGGGCCTCCTTTTTGGCTAAATAGGCTTGTTGGATAGGGGTCAGCGACTCATAGAATTGCTGCTCATAATCGTGTAGACCAGCTACATAGTCGGCAGAAAAGCAGTCCATGCAGAGGCCCTTATTAGGACCTTCAGCCTCTAGGCCAATCGCGTCTTTGAGCCCTTCTTCACTGAGAAAGGCCAAGCTATCTGCATTAATAAGTTGGCAAACTTCCTCCAAACTGTGATTGGCGCAAATCAATTCCCCTGAAGTCGACATATCGATGCCGTAGAAGGATGGGAAGAGAATAGGTGGTGCCGCGATCCGCACATGAACTTCCTTGGCACCGGCCTCCTTAAGTAATTGGACAATCCGCCGCGAGGTAGTCCCCCGCACGATGGAATCATCTACCATGACGACTCGCTTGCCGCCCACAATGGATTTAACGGCAGATAGTTTCATGCGAACCCCTTGCTCCCGTAATTCTTGAGTAGGTTGAATAAAGGTCCGGGCAACGTATTGGTTCTTAATCAAGCCCATTTCATAGGGCAATCCGGATACTTCAGCATAGCCGGTAGCGGCTGAGAGTGATGAATTAGGTACCCCAATTACCATGTCGGCCTGAGCAGGGGCTTCTTGCGCTAGGAGACGGCCAGCACGTTTGCGGGTGGCATGGACATTCTGACCGGCAATGACTGAGTCAGGTCGAGCAAAATATACATATTCCATAGCTGTTACAGCAGGCGCTTGAGGTGCCGCATAGGCTTCAATCCGAATGCCTTGATCGTTGATGACAACATATTGACCGGCCATAATATTGCAGACGAACTCTGCCCCAACCACATCAATGGCACAAGTTTCACTGGCAGCAACATAGGCCCCATTTTTCATCTTGCCAATTACTAGAGGACGTAAGGCATGCTGGTCCACCGCTCCATAGAGGGCATCCTTGGTGACAATCAGATAGGTAAAACCGCCACGCAGTTGATTAAGGCCCTCTTGAAGTTTACCTTCGAAGGTCTCCGCTTGGCTGTGGCGAATGAGGTGAACCAAGACTTCCGTATCAGAGGAAGAATGGAAGATGGCCCCCCGCTCTTCAAGGTGCTTGCGTAATGCGCGAGCATTGACCAAATTCCCATTATGGCAAATTCCCAAATCCATATCATAGAAATGAAAGAGAAAGGGTTGCACATTTTCAATATGATTGCTACCAGAGGTAGAATAACGGACATGGCCAATCGCCCGGTCACCTGACAGACGATCCAAAATACTATCGTCACGAAAGACCTCACTCACCAAACCGTGACCGCGATGGTTATCCAATCCCTGGCTGGAACCCGCTACAATCCCAGCCCCTTCCTGGCCACGGTGTTGGAGACTATGGAGACCAAAGTAGGTCACATGGCTAGCTTCGGGATGGTTCCAAATCCCGAACACCCCACATTCTTCATTAATTCCGCGCATTTTCTAATCTCCCTAATACTTCCTTGTAGGCTGCCATGACATCACCTAGATCGCGTCTAAAGCGGTCCTTATCTAACTTGTCGCGGGTATCCTTATCCCAGAGACGACAAGTATCAGGTGAAATCTCATCGGCTAGTATAATCTGTCCGTCGCTAGTCTTACCAAACTCAATCTTGAAGTCTACCAAAATCAAGTTGGCCGCTAGGAACAAGTCTTGCAAAGCACGGTTAATACGAGCGGTTAAGTCTTTAATTTGCGCTAGTTCCGCTTCCGTCACTAGTTCCAAAGCCACTGCATGGTCGTCATTAATAAGAGGATCGCCTAGCGCATCATTCTTATAACTCAATTCAAAGACTGGCTTTGCTAATTGGCGCCCTTCTTCTAGCCCATATTTTTTGGCCATGGAGCCTGCCACGATATTTCGGGTAATGACTTCTAGGGGAATAATGGTCACATGGCGGCAGACTTGGTCGGTTTCATTAACTTGCTTAATAAAATGAGTTGGGATGCCTTGCTCAGCTAGATAGGTAAATATCAAGCTAGTGATGGCATTGTTGAGTTTTCCCTTGTCATCAAATTCTTCCTTCTTAACACCGTTAAAGGCAGTGGCACTATTCTTGTAGTGAACATAGACTTCTTCAGGATTACCGGTATCAAAGAGTTGTTTAGCTTTGCCTTCGTATAAGAGTTTCATGGTTTATTTTCCTCCCTTAAAGTAGCCAACCCCATTTGCAAAGATGGATTGCTGACCTAAAATGGTGTTGGTCTTATAAAGTCCTTGATGATAACGTTCGCTGTGCCCCATCTTACCCAGAATCAGGCCATCAGGGCTGACTAAGCCTTCGATAGCTAGCTGAGAACCATTAGGATTAAAACGTCCATTTAGCGTTGCTTGACCGTCATAGTCACAATATTGGAAAGCTACCAAATCTTTGAAAGCTTCTAAGGACTCGCCAACCAGTTTCCCTTCCCCATGGCTAAAGGCCACTTCGTGCAATTGGCCTACTTGGAAGCCTTGGGTCCAAGGCGAACGAGTAGTGGCTACACGGGTCACGGCTGTAGTTGAAACATGACGGTAGGAATCGTTGCGATAGAGGGTCAAATCGCTAGGTGTTAGGTCTTTGATTTGACCATATGGCAAGAGGCCTGACTTAATAAGGGCTTGGAATCCATTACAGATACCGAGGATTAACTTCTTGTCAGCCAGATGGGCATGGATGGCAGCTGTCACTTCTGGATGTTTGAGGAAGTTAACGATAAATTTAGCTGAACCATCCGGCTCATCCCCACTTGAGAAACCACCTGGGAAGAAAATAATGTGGCTAGCTTTGACAGCTGCGACAAAGTCTTTGACAGAGGCTTCAATGTCACCAGGTCTTTGGTTACGAATGACCACTGACTGGGCCTTAGCCCCCACTTCTACAAAAGCCCGCTCACTATCGTATTCACAGTTGGTACCTGGGAAGACGGGAATGACCACTTGAACCTGGTCCACATATTCTTGGTAGGCATAGACTTGGTCTGCATCTTGCGCCAAATTCTCAGTCGCGCCCTCCTCTTGGTTTTGGTAGAGAGGATAGATTGCTTCTAAGGTTTGAGTGTAGGCTTGGTAAAGTTCCTCCTTGCTAAAGGTTAAACCATTCACTTGGTAGTGGCCCTCTGTTTGAACTTGGCCTAGGTAGGTGAAGTCTGCTAGCTCCCGAGTACTTTCAATCACTAAGGAAGCTACATCAAAGTTGAGCGCATTGGCAGACTCAATCTCAAAGCCCAAACCAGCTCCCAGGGCCATCTTAACTAGCGAAGCAGTTAGGCTGCCCTCTTCTTGGACATAGGCGGAGACAACGCTCCCCTCTTGAATGAGGGCATGTACTTTCTCATAGTTTGCCATTGTGGCTGCCAAATCTGGATAACCCTGGTCATCGCGAATGACTGGCACATGATAAAGTTTGTTACCCACCGCCTTGAGTTCTGGGGTGATGACGTCGGCAATTTTGACCGGTGCACAGGCAAAAGAAATCAAGGTTTCCACGACATTCAAGTCATGGAAGGTCCCCGACATGGAGTCCTTACCCCCAATACTTGGACGTCCAATCGCTTCTTGGGCTACTAGCGAACCTAGCAAAGCTTGCGTCACCTTGCCCCACTTAGCCGGGTCTTGGCCTAATTTCTCAAAATATTCCTGGAAGGAGAAGTAGAGCGATTCCTTGGTCCCGCCGACGGCATAGACCTTGGCAACTGATTCTAGTACGGCATAGATAGCTGACAAGAATGGGGAATAGTGAGAAATTTTAGGAATAAAACCATAGGTTAGGATGGTGGCTGTGTCACTAGTTGAATGTAGAGTTGGCAGTGCTTGGACACTGGCTTGAACAGGCGTTAGCTGGTGCTTACCCGCAAATGGCATCAAGACCGTGCTATTACCAATCGAAGCATCAAATTGTTGGGCCAAGCCCTTTTGGCAAGTCACATTCAAACTAGCTAATTCAGCTAAGACCGCTTCCTTGCTTACTTTTTTAGCCAAGAAAGGATTGGCGCCCGCATTATCGACTAGGCGTGCCTTGGCATGTTGGCGAACACCGGCCGTTGCGAGGAAATCAGCTCCCATGTCTACGACCTTATCTTGGCCATAGAACATTTCCAGGCGACGACGGTCTGTAATGGTAGCAACATGTGCATACTCAATATTTTCAGCCCGACACATGTCAACAAAGGCTTGATAGTCTGCTGGATTAATGGCTACTGCCATGCGTTCTTGGGACTCGCTAATGGCTAGTTCAGTTGGATTCAAGCCTTGGTACTTAGTCAGAACCTTATCCAAATGAATTTCAATGCCTTCGGCCAATTCACCAATGGCTACACAGACCCCACCAGCACCGAAGTCGTTACATTTCTTAATTAATCGGGTTAACTCTGGACGACGGAAGAGGCGTTGCAACTTACGTTCTTCAGGAGCGTTCCCTTTTTGTACTTGGCTAGCTGCGGTCTCTAGGGAATCACTGGTATGTTCGACGGAAGAGCCACTAGCCCCTTGGATACCATCGCGCCCTGTACGGCCCCCAATCATAACCACAATATCGCCAGGAACTAGGCTTTGGCGTTGGTAGTTCCCCACCTTGACCGCACCGACCACAGCCCCTACTTCCATATGTTTGGCTACATAAGAATCATCATAGAGCTCGCGGACAAAGGTAGTGGCCAGGCCGATTTGGTTACCATAGGAGGAATTACCATGGGCAGTTCCGGTCGAAATGGTCACCTGAGGCAGCTTACCTTCTAGGGTCTCTTCCCGTTTTTGCAAGATATTGCCGCTACCGGAGACCCGCATGGCTTGATAGACATAGGAACGACCCGATAATGGATCGCGGATGGCCCCCCCAATACAGGTTGAAGCACCCCCGAAAGGCTCAATTTCAGACGGATGGTTGTGAGTTTCATTCTTAAATTGAACTAGCCATTCTTCTTCCTGACCTTGATTATTGACGGTTACGAAGAAGGAGCAGGCATTGATTTCTTCACTGACTTCAATGGCTTGGTCTTTAAGAACCCGAACATGGTACTTGCCCATGATGCTAGCCATATCCATTAAGGTCATAGGCTTGGTGATTCCTAACTCGCCGCGAATTTTTACATAGTAGTCAAAGGCTTCCTGCATTTGTACTTGGAACTTATCGGAATTAATGATGACTTGATCTAAGACTGTCTCAAAGGTGGTATGACGGCAGTGGTCGCTCCAGTAGCAGTCCAAGACATAAATTTCCGTCTCAGTTGGATCTCGTTTTTCGCTGACAAAATAGCCCTGAATGAAACGTAAATCCTCCAGGTTCATGGCCAAAGACAAATCAGCCTTAAGTGCCAGTAATTCTTGGTCGTCAAAGTTGCCAAAGCCGCTTAAATCTTTAAGTGGCTTGGGTTCAGAGTCCAGCGAGAATTCCAAGACTGACAAGTCTTTGATGCGGGCCTCAATTGGGTTCACCAAGTATTTTTCTACTTGGCTTAAGGCTTGAGGGCTTAAGGCCTTGTCAAAGGTAACCAGTTTACCACTACGAACCAAGACTTTGGCTTCCTGATTAAGAAGGGCAATAGCTTGTATGGCAGAGTCTGCCCGTTGATCATATTGGGCTGGCAGGACTTCATAAGCTAGGTAGTGGCCAGGCACAAGGTCTATCTCTTCATAGACTTGGTCAATCATGACTTCCGAGAAGACAGAAGACTTAGCTTGCTCATAAGTGGCGGAGTCGATGCCGTAAATATCATAGATAACATAGACATGTAAGTCCTCTAAGCCCAAGCCGTACTCACTATTCAACTTATCCATGAGTTGGCTAGCTTCCTGTCTATACTGCTCACGCTTTTCAACAAAAATTCGCTTATCCAATGAAGGGTTCCTCCAATCTAATATGTCCTGGGAAATTAATATGGCCAATCTTACGGTCCTGACGCGGTTCCTTCTCATAGAGATGTAGGTGGGCTGGTCGCTCTTGAATCAGCTTGAGGAAGTAGCTCAAGTCCTGACCTAGGATGTTATAGAGGGTAGTTGCTTGATTCTGGATGGGCCCAACTTCTAGTCCACAAATAGCTTCAATATGGGCTCTAAACTGGGACTTATTGGCGGACTGCATGGTGATGTGGCCCGAATTATGGACCCGTGGCGCCATTTCGTTAAAGATGACGCGCCCCTGGGAAATGAAGAATTCAACCGTTAGGACACCATAATAATCAGCCGCCTCTAGAATACGACGGGTGTAATCAATGGCTTGCGCTTCCTGTTCTGGACTTGCTGTCGTCGGGACAATGGACCGGTAGAGAATGTTATGGCGATGCTCATTTTCAACGACTGCCACGATACCAATGCCCGTCCGATCCTTGTAGGCCACCACAGAGATTTCCTTATCCAGTGGCACCAGACGTTCTAGCAAGGTGTAGGGTTGAACCTGACTAGCCTCTGTAATCCGACTTTGGCCCTTGCCATCATAACCAAATCGCACTGTCTTCATGAGATAGGTGCCGTCTACTTGGACGCCAGTCGTGTCTCCATCCACATACTGGTAATCAACTGTTTCGATACCCAAGGAACGGGCAAACTCCTTCTCTAGCAAGCGATGTTGCGCGGTCTTGAGTAGGCTTGCGCTCTGTACAATATGGTAGTCTTTTTCTAGTTCAGCCAGGAGCTCACTGTCAATATTCTCAAACTCAAAAGTCACGACATCCGAGATATGGCAGAGGCGCTCTAATCCATTACGGTTATCAAAATCCGCATGGATGAAGGTGTCAGCAAAGTGACGGGCACAAGCCTCTTTGCTTGGGTCCAGGATGGCGATCTTATAGCCCATTTCCTTAGCGCTCATAGCCAGCATGCGACCTAGCTGACCGCCGCCAATAATGCCAATGGTTTGGCCGGGTAAAATTATCTTCATAGTGTCATCTCTTCCAATACTAGGCGTTCTTGTTCTAACTTAAAATCTTGATAAACTTGGGCATAGCTTGGATCCGTCATGCCCAACATAGCCAAGGCACTGACGGCCGCATTTTTTGCCCCGGCCACTCCAATGGCCATGGTGTTGACAGGCACGCCATAGGGCATTTGGACGATGGAATAGAGGGAATCGAGGCCGCTTAGAGTCGAAGACTTAATGGGCACACCAATAACCGGCAAGGTTGTCATAGACGCAACCATCCCCGGTAAATGGGCAGCTCCTCCTGCCGCAGCGATAATCAATGAATAGCCGGCTTGTCTTGCCCCTTTAGCAAAGCTAACCAGCAAATCTGGTGTCCGATGGGCACTTACGACCTTCTTATCATAAGGAATCCCGAATTGATCCAATAATTGACAGGTTTCGACCATGGTGGCGTAATCTGACTTGGACCCCATAATGACTGCTACTTTTACCACACTAACACCCTTTCTCTAAGCAAAGCTTCTTAAGTCCTATCTACCCTTATTATAGGATTCCTGGCTAGCAAATAAAAGGGATATTCGAACTTTGTTACCACTTGTCAACTTAACGTTCGTGTTTGCTTGCGGCAAAGAGGTAAGCATACAAAAAAGGCTAGGAGAATCTTCCTAGCCTGAGTGATGATAGTGAATTAGTCTTTAGGTAAGAGGACCTTACGAGACAAGTTGATTCGACCTTGGTTGTCGATTTCGATGACTTTGACCTCTACGACATCGCCAATCTTGAGCACGTCTTCGACTTGTGCCACACGGCGGTGTTCCAATTCAGAAATATGAACCAAACCATCTTTACCTGGCAAGACTTCTACGAAGGCACCGAATTTCTCAATGCGCTTAACTTTACCAGTGTAGACTTGGCCTACTTCAACTTCACGAACTAAGTCTTCAATCATTTGACGAGCCTTGTTAATCATATCTTGGTCGCTAGACGCAATGGAGACATTACCCGTTTGGTCGATATCAATCTTAACGCCAGTTGCGTCAATAATACCGTTAATGGTTTCCCCACCACGACCGATGACCACCTTAATCTTATCTGGGTTAATTTGGATGATATCAATCTTAGGTGCATATGGGCTCAATTCCTTACGAGCTTCAGGTAAGGTAGATACCAATTCATCCAAGATTTCTAAACGGGCCTTCTTAGCTTGCGTCAAAGCTTCTGTTAAGATGGCTTCGGTAATCCCTTGAATCTTGATATCCATTTGCAAGGCTGTAATCCCGGCAGCTGTCCCGGCAACCTTGAAGTCCATATCGCCTAGGTGGTCTTCCAGACCTTGAATATCGGTTAAGACGGTGTAGTCTTCCCCTTCCATGACCAAGCCCATGGCAATCCCTGCTACTGGCGCCTTAATTGGCACACCTGCATCCATGAGGGCCAAAGTGCCGGCACAGATACTTGCTTGCGAAGAAGAACCGTTAGATTCCAAGACTTCAGATACCAACCGAATGGTGTATGGGAAATCTTCTGGCGCAGGAATCACTTGTTTGAGGGCGCGTTCACCTAAGGCACCGTGACCAATTTCACGACGACCTGGGCTACCCACACGACCTGTTTCGCCGACAGAGAAGTTAGGGAAGTTGTAGTGGTGGATGAAACGTTTGCCTTCTTCAATGCCTAAACCATCGATTACTTGATGCTCACCGAGCGGTGCCAAGGTAGCAGCAGTCAAGACTTGGGTTTGTCCCCGAGTAAAGAGACCCGAACCATGAACGCGTGGCAAGAGGGCCACAGAAGAGCTCAACGGACGGATTTCATCGATGCGACGACCGTCTGGACGAACACGTTCCTTAGTGATGAGACGACGAACTTCGTCCTTCTCTAAGTCGTGTAAGGCAGTGGATACGTCCTTCATGAGCTGATCATAGTCATCACGGTCAGCGTATACTGCTGCAAAGAATTCAGTTGCTTCTTCCATAACAGCGTCAACAGCTGCTTCACGTGCTTTCTTCTCTTGAGTTTGGATGGCTTGAATCATGCGAGACTTGTAGCGTTCCCCTACTTGAGCTGCCACTTCTGGCGCCACTTCTGCCAAGGTAAACTCGAATTTCTCTTTACCGATTTGAGCGACGATTTCATTTTGGAAGGCTACCAATTCCTTGATGGCAGCATGACCTTTGAGTAAGGCTTCTAACATATCTGCTTCTGATACTTCTTTGGCAGAAGATTCCACCATGTTGATGGCAGTCGCCGTACCGGCAACCGTTAATTCGATATCAGATAATTCTGCTTGGGCAACCGTTGGGTTGATGACAATCTCCCCATTGACGCGCCCTACGTTAACACCGGCAACAGGCCCGTCAAATGGAATGTCTGACACAGCTAAGGCCAGGGAAGCCCCTAACATAGCGGCCATTTCTGGGGTGCAGTCTTGGTCAACTGATAGAACGGTGTTGGTAATTTGAATTTCATTACGAACGCCTTCTGGGAACATTGGACGTAATGGACGGTCGATCAAACGGCTGGTTAAGGTTGCCGCTTCAGATGGACGGCCTTCACGCTTGATGAAGCCCCCTGGGACTTTACCGACCGCATACATCTTCTCGATGTAGTGGACAGTTAACGGGAAGAAGTCACCGGTCCCGGCTTTCTTAGATGCAACGGCTGCAGATAAAACCACAGTGTCACCGTAGCGAACTAATACGGCGCCGTTGGCTTGTTTGGCTAATTCGCCAATTTCCACAGATAGCGGACGGCCCGCTAAAGTTGTAGAAAATACATGTTTGTTTGACATGGAATGTCCTCCTTATAAATTGGGATTGCTCCCTTGATATGGAACATGACTAATCAAATAAGAACTGGCCAAGCTGCCCTGCCCGGCTCTTATTTGGTTAGCACATATTCCATGGTAAAGCTCTAAAAAAAGAAGGCGGCCGTAGCCGCCCTGCTACCAAAATTAACGACGTAAACCTAAACGTTGGATTAATTCACGGTAACGTTGAATATCTTTCTCACGCAGGTAAGAAAGCAAGTGGCGACGACGCCCAACTTTCTTCATCAAACCGCGGTAGGAATGATAGTCTTTCTTATGAGTACGGATGTGGTCAGTTAAGATATTGATATCTTCAGTTAAAACCGCAACTTGTACTTCTGGAGAACCAGTGTCCCCTTCGTGAGTAGCATAAGCTTTAATGATTTCATTTTTACGCTCTTTTGATAATGCCATCTCAGTTTCACCTCTTTCCGATATAGTATCCCACAAGCTAAGTAAAACGTTGGTGACTCGTTAAACTGAGCCGGGGTGTTATAAGTAGCCGAACATCGATAAAGCAACAAACGACCACGTCTCTAAATATACGATAAAAGCTAGGAAAAATCAAGCCCTAAGCCAGGAAAATAGACTAAAATTTAAGGTCTTATCTTAGCTTGCATGGCTACTTTGCTATTTCATATATTACAGCTCAGTCCTAGCACAGTCCCATGTGAAAAAAGAGATTACAGATGTCCTATGATTGGGTTAAGTCTCCATAAAATGGGCCTTTTAGTCTAACTTCTATGCTATGATAGTTTCATCAACAAGCAAAGGAAGCGTGATTATGAAATTAACACTTAAAAGAACACTGCTCTTAACGTCAGCAGCGGCTTTACTCGCACTCCCCTTGACTCCAGCTCAAGCCCAAGAATCCTCCCAATGGACGCCTCGGACGGTCAGCCAAATTAAAGAAGATATTTCCAAGCAAGCTGACAAACTCAGCTATACAGTTCAATATGGCGACACCCTCTCAGCCATCGCAGAAGCCCTTGAAGTCGACCTTCAAGTTTTGGTTTCTATTAATGAAATTGCAGACGCTGATTTGATTTTCCCAGGTACTGTTTTAACGGCTACCTTAGATAGTAACCACAAAGTGACTAGTCTGGAAATTCAAACCCCAGACCAAAATCAAGAAAGTCCTAGTGTTCGGGCTGACTTGACTCAAAATACAATCACCATTGATGGCCAAACTAGCCAAGTTGACTTTAATCAAAACCAGGCGACTGCCCCAACTAACCCGCAAGTACAAGCTCTTGTTGAGGAAAGCCCTGTCCAAGATCAGGAAGCTGCCAGCCAAGACTTGTCTCCGGTCACCCAAGTTCCTGGCCAGCCAGAGGCTGTTACGCCAGCTCAACCGACAGCTACTAGCCCTCAAACGCCAAATAACCAAGTCAAGCCAACCAATCTCGACAAACCAGTGACAGCTCAAACACCTGCTAAGCCAGAAAGTCCAGCTCAGCCTCAAAATCAGGCCAATACTGATCAAGCCCCTGTCATCGGCGACGATGTCAAGGAATCAGGCTTACCGACCGTTCAAGAAGAAGCTCGTGCTGAAGCGCCTACTCAGGCTAACCAGCCAGAAAAAGATGCAACTGACGCTGCGCCTGCCAATCCTACAGAAGTAAATCAAAGCAATGCTCCAACAGATGGCCAAGAAAGCCCACAAAGTCCTAGTCAGCAAGCTGAGGCAAACCCAACGGCTCAAGAACAAACTAGTCAGGAGCAAGCATCTCAAGACCAAACGACTCAAGAGCAGCCAGCTTCAACTGACTATGCTGCCCGGGCGGCTGCCAACCCAGCCAACCAAGGCTTGCAGCCAAAAGTAGCTGAATACAAGGAAGAAGTAGCAGACAAGTTTGGCGTCACTAACTTCAGCCTCTACCGTCCAGGCTCTAACGATGACCATGGTAAGGGCTTGGCCGTTGACTTCGTGGTCAACGACAATACCGAGCTGGGCGACCAAATTGCCAACTACGCTACGTCCGACATGGAAAGCAATGACATCAACTATGTTATCTGGAAACAACGTTTCTACGCTAACTACGATAGTTACTATGGGCCAGCGAATACCTGGAACCTGATGCCAGACCGTGGTGGAGACACAGCCAACCACTACGACCACGTCCATGTTTCCTTCAACCCTTAAGCTTCTCAAGCTTTCGTCCTCCTCCAACCACCTAGCTAAGTAAGTAGGCTAGGTGGTTTTTCTAAGCAAAAAAATTTCCCATTATATCATATATGATATAATGGGAATTTTTATTATGGGTAAATACGGTTGAGTAAGCGTGGGAATGGTGAGGTTTCACGGATATGTTCAATCCCTGATAACCAAGCCACTGCCCGCTCCAAGCCAAGACCAAAACCAGAGTGTGGCACAGCGCCATACTTACGGAGGTCAAGGTACCAAGCATAAGCAGATGGATCTAAGTTGTAAGCTTTAATATTTTCATCTAAGGTCTCAAAGTCCACAATCCGTTCAGAACCCCCAATGATTTCACCATAACCTTCTGGTGCAATCATATCCGCACATAGAACAGTGCGTGGGTCTTCTTCATTAAGGCGCATGTAGAATGGCTTAATGGCCTTAGGATAGTTGACGATGAAGATTGGACGGTCATATTGGCTAGCAATGAAGGTTTCATGTGGTGAACCAAAGTCATCGCCCCATTGGATATCATCAAAGCCATTGTCATTCAAGAGCTTGATGGCATCCGTATAGCTAATACGTGGATAAGGCAACTTGGTGTATTGTTCCAAGACTGCCACATCACGGTTCAAGGTCTTAAGTGCCAGACCACAGTGGTCAATCACATTGCGAACCAGGTGAGCCACATAACGTTCTTGGAATTGTAAGTTTTCCTCGTGTTCAACGAAGGCTAATTCAACTTCCATCATCCAGAATTCAATCAAGTGACGACGGGTCTTAGATTTTTCAGCCCGGAAGGTTGGCCCGAAGGAGAAGACCTTACCGAAAGCCATAGCCGCTGCTTCTAGATAGAGCTGACCAGACTGGGAAAGGAAGGCATCTTCGTCAAAGTACTTGGTATGGAAGAGCTCAGTGGTCCCTTCTGGCGCAGAACCCGTCAAAATTGGTGGGTCTACCTTAATCAAGCCTTCTTGGTTCATGAACTCGTAGGTTGCCCGGATAATTTCGTTACGGATTTGCATAATGGCATGTTGCTTAGATGAACGAAGCCAGAGGTGGCGGTGGTCCATCAAGAAGTCAGTCCCGTGTTCTTTTGGTGTGATTGGGTAGTCATGACTTTCACCAACCACTTCAATGTCTTGAACCAAAAGCTCATAACCTAAAGCTGAACGAGTGTCTGCTTGAATCTTACCGACTACCTTCACACTGGTTTCTTGGTTAAGCCCCTTAGCCAAAGCGAAGGTTTCTTCACTGACATCGGCCTTGACCACAATCGCTTGGAAATAAGCGGAGCCATCACGCAATTGTAAGAAGGCAATCTTCCCACTGCTCCGTTTGTTGGTCACCCATGCCTTAATGATGACCGTTTGATCGATATAATCTGCTGCTTGACGCATGGTAATTGTCTGCATTCTGCCTGCCTCCATAGTCTTGTCTTAAATATTTTCGATTTTTTGTAACCAGGACCCATCCTGCGCATTGAGGTAATAATAGGTCAAGGTATTATTATCATTCTTGATGGTGATTTCCCAGACGGGCGTGTCTTTGATCATGCCCAAACGCGCCTGCATAATCTTATAATTCTCATTGTCTGCTAAGGCAATAGCCTTGGCATCCTCTTCTGAGATAATCTGATTTGGCGTGTAGTAATTAACGGTCCCACCCTCACGTTTCACAATCGCATAACGTTCTTGGCCACTGTCATCCACAAAATCCAAGGCAAAGTAAGCCTCAGAAATGGTCGTCCAGTAGAATTTTTTGACGTCTTTGACAGTGTAGTCCGTCTCAATCAATCGCACAGCTTCCTGTTGAGCTTGGTGCGATTTGGCTTGGCTTGAATAGAAGACCCAAGCAAAGATGAGAAAGATGATGAGGAAAAAGAGCGTCAGTCCTGAGACCACTTTACGGTTTAACATACTTGACTCCTCCTGTCGCCACTTATCTGTACTATCATACCATAATTTCTCCCAAATTGCATGAATTTTTGGCTAGCTGGCTAGGCTGGATTAGTGACTGGGTAAGATGGGAACCAGGTCAATGGCGGGCGCCAAGTATTCCTCAACCTTAGGGCTATAATAACGAGTCCAAACACGTTCATCTAGAAGATAGTAGTCCGCCTTGCAACTAGAGCTAGCGACTTGAGCCAACAATTTCTTAAGACGGAAAATCATTTGCGGTAGGGTCAGTTGATCAAAGGCCTGGTTGTCTGATAAGCCAAGCACCTGACTTTGGCCTAGGGTCCGCTCATTGGTCAAGGAGTCAAATGGCAGACGGTCTAAGACTACTAAGAGCTGATTGACTGACAAGGTGAAGGACTCCTCTAGGAAGAGACGTCTGGGTACAATGACAATGGCCTTGTCATCGGCTTCGGCGCGGCGCTTAATTTTCTTAAGGCTGCCATTTTGTCCCTGACTATAAATCAGGTAGCCCTCTTCCAGCAGGGAACTTTCCCATAGAAGACGGTAGTATGTCTGAGCTTGGGCCTTGTTATTGGCAAGAATTAGGACGTGGCTAGCCCCCTGCTCGGCCAGATAATCCATGATAAAGGCCAGCAATTGCTCGGCTTCTTCATAGCCCTGGCCTGACTGGGCATAAGCCAGTGGCACCTGGAGGGGCAGATTGCTGACTTGACTTTGCTCAGGTAGGCTTAAATAAGTGGCCCCCACTTGCCAGAAACGTGCCAGGCCATAGCCTAAAGGCTGGTCATACTGGCCGTCCGACAAGAAGGCGATCTGCTGGTACTGGCTTAGCTGAGGCAGGTGCTTGTTTGTCATAATTAAAGGCACCCGACTAAGGGCCAATTGGTAGATTTGGCCATTGCTGACCTGGCCTTGAAGTCGGACATAGCTCCCCTCTGACTGCTTGGCTAGTAGTCGACAGGTCGTTGCCAGATGGCGGTAGGTCCGTTTTTGTTTGGCTCCTAGTTTGGCGGTTTTTAACCAGTCCTGTAGCTGCTGTCCTAAAGTCGCCACTTGAGCCATGACGGTCAAATAGCGGGGGCTGCTCTTGACTAGGCAGGCTGTCCACCAGTCATTACTAGCATTACCTAAATCACTGGCTTCAAACTCTGCCCGCATACTTTCCAGCAGGTCATAGCTAGTGGCCAGGCAGGATTCGAGCTGGGCCTCCTCCTGACCTTGATCTAGTAAGGCCTTCAGCTCTACAAAGAGCTGGCTGGCATCCAGAGTAGTGCCTTCTTGGTCCACCAGGCCTTGGTAACTGGCCTCTAAATCTAGGACCAGGACCCGAGCCTGACCCAGAAAGGCCAGTGGGCTGTCAGCGACTTGCTTTAAGGACAGCCAATCTTTTTGGCTCATTAAAACTAAGTCTTTGGCTTTAAGCCCCTCCAGGTAACGGTGATAGCCCACCTTCTTACCCGTCTTAGCCACAAAATCATAGCGCCGCATGATCTGACTAATATCCAGTTCAGAGTTCAATTCATCCAAGCAACCGAACTGGCTGTTAGTCAACCAGACCAAGGCAGCCGCTAAAACGGTCAGCTCCTGTTGGTTGGCCCGGCTTAAATCAAATTCATGGCAGAATTGGTAGACCGAGGCCATATCGACAAACTGATAGGATGGTCGGTAAATGCCCGCCTCCTGACTGCTGACTTCTTGCCACAGGGCTTGCCAATGGCTGATTTGACCCTCATTTTCTAAAACTAACAGGGCCTTGTCCCCTTCTTGGCGCCAAGCATGGAGTAGAGCCAATGCCAAGCCTTGATGGTCCTGACGGGCCTGAGCTTCTAGCACTAAGGGTGATTTATCCTGACCGGCTTCTTGCCAGTAGGCTACCGCCGTTCTTTGCTTGGCGCTAATGAGGCTAGCATGACTAGCTTGGGATTGACTGTCACCCTGCCCTTCCGGCCAACTTACTTGGCAATAAAAGCTGTTAGCTTGGTTGAGAAATTGACTAGCTTGATAAGGCAAAGCCTTAAAAATTGCTTGCAAGGCCAGTTTAGTCCCATAGTCTAAATCCGCTGCCTGATGAGCCAAAACATCCAACAAATGGGCCGTCATCCGGGCATCCCCCAGGGCATCATGGGCGTCTTGGAAGTTCAAGCCAAAGAACTGGCTCAAATCCTGCAAGTTAAAACCTGGTGCCTGTGGCAGGAAGATTTTAGCTAACTGGACAGTGTCCAAGGCAGGTGGCTGAAAGTCTAAGCCTTGTTCAGCAAACTTGGCCTGCAAAAAGGTCAAGTCAAAGCCCAGGTTGTGGGCCACAAAGAAACAATCTTTGAGTCGCTCATACCAGAGGCCTGCCACCTGGCTAAAGGTCGGCGCATCCTGAACCTGGTCTGGTTGAATGCCTGTGATGGCCGTAATATGAGTGGGAATGTCTCGTTCAGGATTGAGTAACATACTGTGTTGGGCTAGGACTTGTCCATCTTCAATCAGGACAGCCCCTATTTGGATAATTTGATCACCTTGATCTAGGTGAGAGCCCGTTGTCTCTAAATCGACAACCGCAATTCTTAGTCCTTTAGCTTTCAAGATAATCAGCTCCTAACGCTTGAGCTTGGGCCAAGAGGCCGGCTGGGTCATTAGCCAAATCCCCCATGACGACCTGGCGCTCCAGCTCCAAAAGTAGGCGACCAAGTCCGGCATTACCTCGGCTTAAGCCTAGCGCCTCCATGACCTTTTGCCCATTAATGGCCAAGTCCGACCGACTGGCAAGCGGCAATTGGGCCTTAGCTTGGGTCAGTTGATGAGGTTGGCTCAACCAGGCTTGATGATAGGCATAGGTCTCATAAATAGCCAAAACATGGGCTGGCATCTGATAAAGTTGCCAGGCATCCAGTGGGCCTGCTGCAAAGGCTTGATCTAAGTCCAATAAGTCGCTGACGTCCTTAATGAAAGGATTGCTGTGCTTCCAGTCACGTAAAAAGACTCGCGCCTGAGCAGAGTCCAGGCCCAAGGCCTTAACTAATGCCCACCAAACCAAGCGTTCATCGCGCGCTACGCCAGCAGCAATTTGAGCAGCTAGGGTCTTATAGACCTGCCGCCAGACGGCTAAGGCATCTACTTGCTCCATGCCCAATAAATAAGCGCAAAGACCAGATTCAGTCAAGGGTTTACAGCTTGTCCCTAGATAGTCACCTTGCATGAGCTTACTGAGCTCAATCCGAATGCGTTCAATGGACACATAGGATAAGTTAGGGGCTAGTTGTCCAATAGCCTCAAAGGTCTGGGACTCAATCTCAAAGCCTAATTGGCTAGCAAAGCGCAGGGCCCGCATCATACGCAGAGCATCTTCATCGAAACGTTCCAGGGCAGTCCCAACAGCACGTATAATGCCGGCTTGTAGATCCTGCTCCCCACCATGGTAGTCATAGACCCTGCCCAAACGGTCCAAGGCCAAGGCATTAATGGTGAAGTCCCGTCTCAGCGTATCCTCGCGTAAATTGCGAACAAAGTTCACCTGGTCAGGCCGGCGCCGATCACTATAGGTCCCCTCCGTTCGGAAGGTGGTAATTTCATAGTTTTCTTTCTTGTAGACCACTACAATGGTCCCGTGCTTCTTGCCCACATCAAAAGTGACCGGAAAAATCCCTTGGATTTCATCCGGTGTCGCACTGGTTGCAATGTCAATATCATGAATTTCCTTGCCTAAGAGGGCATCACGCACGCAGCCACCAACAAAATAAGCCTCATAACCATGAGACTCAATGGCTTCTAGGAGGGGCATGGCCGTCTGAAACAAGGGATTATTGAGATTAATAGTCTTGGTCATGCCCTTCTAGTTCCTCCAGTTGATTTAATAGTTGATTGACGATATCAAAAGCTCCCTGATCTAAAGCTAGGTCGACCTGCTCCTTCAATTGCTTTCGTCTGACTTGGCGGGTAACCTGAGTCAATCCCATTTCCAATTGATCCAAAAAGGCACTGTCTTCAGGTAAATAATCCGGTTGAGTAAAGAGATCATAGCGGTAGAGGGTCGCTACATAGTCAGGGATATTAAGTTCGATGTAAAAAGTAACGGGTTGCACGCCCTGAGTATTAAGTCTCAAATCATGGAAAGCCTGCTCACAAGAACTGTAGGATTTGCCTTCCTTATAGTAACGGAAAGGCACTGCCGTCTGCTCCACATAGGAGATATAGACACCGTGACTGGCATATTCGACTTGATCCGAGAACTCAACATATTGAATATAATCAGGCTGAACCATTAAAAACTCTAAAAAATAATTAACCGTTGGGTTGGCATGCCGATAATGCTGCAAGAGCCAAGCAATAAACTGACGTTTACGTTGATGCTTATTAATCACAGTGTGTTCTCCTTTCCTGGACTTATCTTTACACCTCTATATCCTGAGACTCCTGGTCTGCTTCCGCCAAAATCCGGTCTAAAGTAGCGACTTCTCGGTCTAAGCCCCAAGCCTCAAAATACTGACGGGCTTGTAACCAAAAATCCTGGTCTCCCGCCATCAGGTCCAAGGCCTCTTGATAGGCGGCTTGAGCCTGATCCCGCTGGTTTAGTTCAGCATAGAGCGGTGCATAGAGACAAGACAGATACTCGGGATCTGGGAAGTCAGGCGCCATGCTATCTAAGACCTCTAAGGCTGCCTGGGCGCCCTCGTGCTGACCTAGCCAAGCAATCAGATAAGTGGCAATGGCATAGGTCAAGTCCTCATCTTCTTGGAGCAGATAGGCATCCAGCAACTTGTCCTTAATGGTTGGTGTCAGATAGTCAATGGCCTGGCATAAGGCCAGATAATCCGCTATTCGTCCATCATCTGCCAGAGTCACTTGAAAGAGCCAGTCAAGATTTTCCCTCAAGCTAGCTTGGTGTCCCAGGCCCAAAGCCAATTCTGCCGCTAAGTAATGAATGTCCACAGAATCTGAGTCCAGGGCAAGAGCTTGTTGAGCAGCCTCATAAGCGAGAGCCAGATGCCCCGCCTTTTGATAGGCCAAGGCCAAGAGGTAGTAATCTTCAGCACTAACCAGTGGCAGGTCTTCCCAACTTACTAGGGATTGAATCCATTCTAGTTGAATCATCTCATCTTCTAAAGCTAAAGCCAGAAGCCGTTGCCGAATCAAAGCTCGGTCCACCTTATCTGAAAAGTAGTCTAGCAAGACTTGATAGTAGTCCTTGGCCTTGCTATAGTCCCCCTCTTCAATCTTGACTTGAGCTAGCAGTTGATAGGGCTCAAATCGAGTCGGATAGGTTTGAATTAAGTCCTGTAATACCTTCTGGCAGGCCTTCACTTGCCCCAGTTCAAAGAGAATCTGAGCCTCTAACCATTGGACAAGAAAGACGGCTTGGTCTGTCTTGGCCCGGCTGAGCCATTCATAGGCACTGGGGTAGTCTGCTAGCTGAAAGCAGGCCTTGGCCAGGTAATAAGCAACCTTTTTCTTATGAGTCAGCTGATAGAGCTGGTCTAAGAGCCAGACTTGCCACTCCCGATAGCCCCGCTTAGCAAAGTAATCCGATAAATCTAGCAGTCCCTGATAGGTTTGGGCATCATCTGGTGCCTCTAGGAGTGCTCCTTCTAAGACACTATTCACTTGGTCCAGGGATTGACATTCTTCACAGGCTTCAATCCAACGGCTAATTTCACTCATAAGACACCTCCACCTTCATTATACCACGAAGCCTAACGGGAGTCACTCCCAGCTAGGCAAAGAGTGCTTAAGTAAGCAACCCACTAAGGTCGACCAATTTCTAGATAAGCAAAGAGGCTAGGATAATCCCAGCCTCTAGAATGGTCTTTATTTTACTAAGAAGAAAGTGTTGAATACAAAGACTGCTAAAATGGCAGCACAGATTGGCGCAAGTACTGGTACCCAAGCGTAAGACCAGTTAGAGTCCCCTTTGTTCTTAAGTGGTAAGAATTGGTGAACCAAACGTGGACCTAAGTCACGCGCTGGGTTGAGGGCTGGACCGGTTGGCCCACCGACTGCGATAACCAAAGCCCATACCAAGAAACCAAGCGCTAAGTGAGCCAAACCTGGGTTGTTAGCGAACATTTGCCCTTTGGTAATCCCTACTGCTGCGAAGAAGAGGATGAAAGAACCAATAAATTCGCCCACAAAACCGTTCAAATGGCTGTTAGCAGCGTTAGCCGTTGAGAAAGTCCCCAAGATGTGAGCTTGGTTGGTTGTTTGATCATAGTAAGGCTTGTACATTGCCACTACTAAGAGTTGACCGAACATTGCCCCTAAGAATTGAGCCACAATGTAAGGCACAACTTCTGCCCATGGGAAGTTACCATTGATAGCCAAACCGAGGGTGAAAGCTGGGTTGATGTGGTTACCGCTGACGTGACCGAAGATCATAGCTGGCATCATAACCGCAAAACCATAACCGATCGCAATCAGGTTCCAACCGTGAGCCCCTTCACCGCTACCCGCTTTGGTGCCTTTTAAGTCAACGTTGGCAACAGCCCCGTTACCTAAGACGATTAACATGGCAGTGGCTAAAAATTCTGCAAATAAACGTACGCCTAATGACATATTACATAACTCCTTTTTATAATGAAAAATCACACCGTCTGGTGCTGATGGATTATTCCTTTGCTAAGTGTACCATATGTCAGGGGGGCTTTCAATTGCCATTTTGTATTTCAAAACGCTTTCTTATCAGGATTTTTACCCATCAAAAAACTGGAAACGATATCGCCGTTTCCAGTTATCAATTCTTAGGCTTCTTCTGCTTGGTTAGCTTGTTGTTCTAAGGCTTCCTTGAACTCCGTAATAACCGTCTCAGCATCTTCCGCTACTTCCTCTTGTTTTGAAGGGAAGGTCGCGTGAACTAATTGGTCCTTGAGTTCTTGGGCTGATTTAGCTAAGCTCACCCGGATTTCTTCCGTCTTGCTGTTAGCCGCATCATAGAAGTTAACCCCTTTTTCGACTGCTAAATCGCGGTACTCCCCTGCCCGTTCTAAGGCGAGGTCGCGATATTCAACAAAACGTTCACCTGCTAAGTCCTTGTATTCATGAGCACGCTCAGTCAAGTCCTCCCGCAATTCTTTCCCTGCCTTTGGGGCATACAAGAGGGCTACGGCAGCCCCTACAAGGCTCCCCCATACTAAACCTGCAAAAAATCCTGATTTTCTTGACATGCTACATACCTCATTTCTTTAGTGTAATTTCGCCCGCCGTGTGTGACGGTTTCTTCTGGATTAGGTAATCCAACTGTGATCCGGTCGCCTTAGGCTTAGGCTTGTCAGCTGTAGGCGTCGTCGGTTTGACACCCGCCGCTGCTGCTGACGCCTTAGCTTCTGCTTCTTGCTTACGGTTGCCAAAAGGTGTCACACGTTTTAAGAAGTGGCCTGCCTTGAAGGATTGGGTCACCTTACGAGTAGAAGCCTGTACGCCACTGACTGAAGTCCCCAAATCGCCTACGGCCTTGAAGAGCGGGTCAGTTTGTGCTAACTTGCCATTCAGATCGTCAACCAAGCTATTGGACTTATTAAGAAGTCCTTCCACTTCAATTGAGAGTTGGTCCACATCTTTGGTAATGATTTTGATGGAATCATTGACCTCGACCACCGTTTGCTTAACTTCTTTCATGATTTTGTTGAAACCAATTAAGGTCCAACACAGAAAGAGGACTAATAGCGCAAAGGCTAGCGCCGCAATCAAGGCCGCAATGCTTGTCCATTCCATTCTGCCTCAAATCCTTTCACGTTAAACTTTACTATTCTTATCATACCACGATTCTAAGAGGAGAACAAGGTAAGCACTTAATCCAAGAGATGAATCCCAGCCTGTTGAAGCTGAGTCAAATAGCGGAAATAAAATGCCCCTGTCAACCGCCCCTGAGCACCGTTGGTCACATAGAAGGAAATCTGATAATAAAATTTCCCTGTGGTCGTATCCTTGACCACACCGCTAATAACCGGTTCAGCTGTTAAATCCTCTGCATAGTCCTGGCTCAGCCCCTCCGTTATGACTTGAACCTGATGGGCCAAGTCTTCCAGCTGGGTCTGGTCCGTAATGGGTAAATCAATGACGATTTGGCGGTTCTCCCGACTAAGGTTATTGACAATACTAATATCTCCATTTGGAATATAGTAGCGATTGCCACTGGTCCCCTGGATAATGGTCGTCCGAATTCCCACCGTCTGGACCTTGCCTCGAATGTCCCCGATTTTGACTTCTTCGCCTACTTCGTATTGTCCCTCCAAAATAATGAAGAAGCCATTGACCACATCGGTAATGAAGTCCTTGATCCCTAACCCGACGGCTACCCCGGCAATCCCGGCCCCGGCTACTAAGGTTGAAACTGGAAAACCTAGGATACCTAGAACAGCATAGACATAGAAGAAATAAAAGGCATAGTTAATAGCATTCTTAGTAATGGTCCAAATGGTCTGGAGTCTTTGAGGTGAAGTCTTAGGTGCTACCTGGAAGACCTTGTGGCGCAATTTGGATTCGAAAAAGCGATTGACCAAGCCTCTCCCCAGCCAAAAGATGACCGTTACTAGGAAGAATTGCCAGAGCCGGTTGAGAATTTCCGGCCAGGCTAAATGACTAATTTGGTTAAAGACATCCACTGTCTCTGCCTGCCCCCTTTGCTAAGCTCCTGTCTTGGCCGTCTCAAATAGTTTAATGAGTCGAGCCACCTCACCAGGGTTGGAAGTTAAATGTAGGAGATGAGTCAGACGTTGTAGAACATTCTTACGGGTAATAATACCCAAGAAACGGTTATCCCCATCCACCACACAGACAAAGTTCTGATCAATTAAGTAGTTGAGCACATCCGCTAAATGACAATTATCTTGGACACGCACCGGTTGACTCAGCATAACATCACGAACCTTCAACTCGTCCAGGCGCTCCATTTCAATGGCATCTACCGTCATGACGGCTTTGATGATCATGGACATGGAGATGACCCCCATCAACTTAGACTCGGCTGACAAAACCGGAATCATGGTATAGTTGGACTGGGTTAAGATTAAAAGCCCGGTACTTAGGGTATGTTGGTCAATCACATTGGCAACATTATCCGCTGGAATCATGAAGTCCAGCATCTTGCTAGCCACTAAGGCTTCAATTTTGGGATGTATCATATCCAGCCTCCTCAAGTAATTTTCGATCAAAAACTTGGGTCAACTGATCCAAGCGATGTTTGTCATCATCGTAGAACTCAACTTTAATAGTTTGAGCTTCAAAAGTTAGGATGGCATAGGTCCGATAAGGTAAGGAGCCCCGTGAGTAGTTAAGGCTACCCGGATTGCAGAGCAAGACGCCATCCTCAATCTTGGCATAGGCCACATGGGTATGGCCGTGGAAGGCAAACTGGCAGTGATTGTCATGAGCTGCCTTGACCATCCGTTTGCTATTAAAGTAGACATTGTGGAAATGACCATGAGTCAGGAAAATACGCCCTTGGCGAGTGTTGATAATCAATTCATCCGGATATTCTGGGTCATAGTCGTTATTACCGGTTACGACCGCATCTACCTTTTCCCAGACGGGATCATCAGGGGCAAACTCTGAATCTCCGCAATGCAGAATAAGATCAACTTGTGGCCGGTAATACTCCACTAATTCATGGACTTTAGGCCAACGGCCATGATTGTCACTCATTAATAGAATTTTCATGTTGTCACCTCAAGCCATTCAGGTAGACTAGCCAGGAGGGCCTTAATGGCATTGGCCCGATGGCTGATTTGGTTCTTACGACTTAGTGGGATTTGGGCAAAGGTAGCCCCTTCTTGGTCCACATAGAATACTGGATCGTAGCCAAAACCCGATTCTCCACTTGGCTCCAGCGCAATAGTCCCATAGGCCCGTCCTTCTACGACATGACTGTCATGTTCAGGCGAGGCTAGCACTAAGCAAGTGACGAAGTAGGCCTGGCGTTGATCCCCACTGGCTTGGCTCATTTCCCGCAAGAGTTTGTCAATATTGGCCTTGTCAGACTTAGGTTGGCCGGCATAGCGAGCCGAATAGATGCCAGGCGCACCATTTAGATAAGGTACTACTAGACCCGAATCATCTGCTAAGACTGGTAAATTCAAAAGCTTAGCAATGCTTTCTGCCTTGAGTCGGGCATTGGCTTCAAAGCTATCCCCTGTCTCTTCAACCTCTGGTAAATCAGGATAGTCTAAGAGCGAAACAACTTCAATGCCCTTAGGCCCCAAAAGACGTTCAAATTCGGCTACTTTGCCTTTATTCTGCGTTGCGATGACTAACTTCAAGAATCTCATCTCCTTCAATTTGGCACTGACCGATGCTTGGCTCTGCTTGTTCCAACCAAGCAGTCACGAACTGAGCAAATTGCTTTGCATCCCCTGTCGTATAGAACTGCTGGCTTGGTGGCTGAATCTGCGCATCTTTGGCACTACGACTCAAACCAAAATAGTCTAAGAGCATGCTGACCTCATTCAAGGTCTCTACGCCTGAATCAATCAAGGTCACTCCTTGCCCCATGACCGCCTGAATCAGTGGCTTGAGGTGGGGATAATGGGTGCAACCCATGACCAGAGTATCAATCCCTGTCTGGTCAAAGGCACTTAAGCTTTCTCGAACCTGCTGCCAGGCCAGAGGGCTATTAAGCTGGTGATTTTCTACTAATTGGACAAAGCTTGGGCAGGCCACACTCGTAACCTGCAGATAGTCTGCCTTATCCTTCATGACCCGTTCATAAAGGTTACTTGCAATGGTCCCCTGGGTCCCGATAACGCCGATATGGTTATTTTCTGTCCGCTCAATGGCAGCCCGGCTACCAGGATGAATGACCCCGACCACTGGAATGTCCAAGGTCTGGCGAATCTCTTCCAAGGCTGCAGCTGTCCCGGTATTGCAGGCAATGACTAGCATCTTAATGCCTTTTTTAAGCAGGAAACGGCTTAACTGCCAAATAAAATCCTTAACCTCTTCCATGGACCGTGGTCCATATGGGCAACGGGCATTGTCCCCCAAGTAAATAATGGATTCATTAGGCAGTTGCTTGAGGCTCTGCTTGACCACTGTCAGGCCCCCATAACCTGAATCGATAAAGCCAATTGGTAAATCTTTCATGACATTCATTCCTTAACTAGACTTTCTAATACGCTTACTTCTATTCTATCACAAATACCCATCAAACTAAACGGATGACCTCTGGCGATAAGGAAATCTTTAAAAATATGTGTCTAAGTCTACACACGACAAAAGAGGCTGGGATGGTTCCCAGCCTCTTAGGCTTACATATTTTTCACTTTCATCATCCGAATCAGGTTGGCCCGTTCGGCTTCTTCAAGCTTCATTTCGATATAGTAGATGGTCTCTTCTAACTGCGGAATAATCTGATACTCTAAACCATTAACACGGCGACGTGTTTTTTCAATCTCATCTGCCATGAGTTGGCAAGTCTTCTCGATTTCCGCTAACTTCAAGAGGTCGTCTAGGGAGGCCGTAATCGAGCCAATAGCCTGGTCCATTTCGCTGTTGGACCCGACATAGGAGTAAGGTACTTCGCTAGCATTGGCTGCTTCCTTGACATCTGCGAAGAGCTTAGGCACCGCCACACTCATGATGGAGTCCTGACGAATTTCTAGGGCCACTTCCTTGGATGGTACGGCAAAGAGTTCCTGCACCATAGCATCACTCTCTACCGACTTAGCCAATACGAAGTCTTGCATGCCTTCAACTAAGTTCCCTTCCACCTTCTGACGAAGTTGGTTGTTCTGCCGGATTAATTCAATGAACTGTCTCATCAATTCATCCCGCTTATCCTTGAGGAGCTTGTGGCCACGGCTGGCGATTTTCAGACGATCCTTGAGGTTATTAAGTTCCATCCGGGTCGGTTTGACATCTAAGCGCGCCATCTTCCATCCCCCTATTCTGCTGGTTTAAGGAAGGTATCCAACATATCATCCTTAATCCGCTTGAGTTCTGTCCGTGGCAAGATAGAAAGCAATTCCCAACCCAAGTCTAAGGTTTCTTGAATTGAACGGTTAGTATAGAAACCTTGGTTTATATACTCTTCTTCAAAACGGTTAGTGAACTCAATGTATTTACGGTCCACATCCGACAGAGCAGACTCCCCTAAAACGACGGCTAATTCCTTAGCCTGCTTACCAGTCGCATAAGCTGCAAAGAGCTGGTTCATGGTTGGCGCATGGTCGTAACGGGTCTTACCTTCACCTGACCCCTTATCTTTAAGACGGGACAGGGATGGGAGCACGTTAATTGGTGGCCGGTAACCACTATTATAGAGGTCCCGTGACAGGATAATTTGACCTTCGGTGATATAACCAGTCAAGTCAGGAATTGGATGGGTAATGTCATCTTCTGGCATGGTCAAAATTGGAATTTGGGTAACAGAACCCTTCTTACCAATAATCCGCCCAGCACGCTCGTAGAGGGTAGACAGGTTGGTATAGAGATAACCTGGATAACCACGACGACCTGGCACTTCCCGACGTGCTGCCGAGACTTCACGCAAGGCTTCGCAGTAGTTGGTCATGTCGGTCATAATAACCAGAACGTGCATATCCTTCTCATAAGCCAAGTATTCTGCTGTCGTCAGGGCAATCCGAGGAGTTGCAATCCGCTCGATAGCTGGGTCGTTGGCCAAGTTGATGAAGAGGACGGAACGGTCCATAGCACCTGTTTCACGCAGGTCATTCATAAAGAATTCCGCTTCTTCAAAGGTAATCCCCATAGCGGCAAAGACCACGGCGAAGTTTTCATCTGAGTTAAGTACGGTTGCTTGACGGGCAATCTGTGCGGCTAATTCCTTATGAGGCAGACCTGAACCTGAGAAGACAGGTAATTTCTGCCCCCGAACCAAGGTATTGAGGTGGTCAATGGCCGAAATCCCAGTCTGAATGAATTCATCCGGATAATCCCGCGCAACCGGGTTAATAGCCTGACCATCAATGTCAAGGTATTGTTCAGGAATGAGGTCTGGGCCACCATCGATGGCTTCCCCCATGCCGTTGAAGACACGGCCGACCATGTCTTCCGAAACCCCCAAATGCAGGGGTTTACCAGTAAACCGCACCTTGGCGCTAGCTAGGTTAATACCAGCCGAACCTTCAAAGAGTTGGACCAAGGCTTTGTCTTCTTGGACTTCCAAGACTTGCCCTTGGCGGAACTCACCATTATGTAGGCGGATTTCGACCAGTTCGTTAAAGCGAACTCCTTGGACGTCTTCAACCAACATTAAGGGGCCTACTACTTCACTAACCGTGCGGTATTCTTTAATGACTGCCATCGAGTTCACCTCCTTGGGCTAAGATTTGATGGATACTTGAGTCAATTTCTTGGGCTAGAGCCTTAATACGATCTAGCTCCGCTTCAGGAATGAACTTGCTCCGGGCAATACGGTCCCGCAAGTCCACGGTTCCAGACATGATTTCATGGAAATAAGCACCTAAAACCAAGGCTTCTTGCGCCACTTCGTGGAAGCGCAGAATGTTGGTCAACATAGCATATTGCTTAGCAAAAGATGTATAAGTATCGACTTCATCAAAGGCATTCTGTTGCAAGAAATCTTCCCGAATCATCCGCGCCGTATTGAGGGTCATGCGGTCTTTTGGCGATAGGGAATCTACCCCAACTAAACGCACGATTTCTTCCAATTCACTCTCTTCTTGGAGCAGGTTCATAGCCTTGGTGACCTTAGCAGCCCAATCGACTTGCTGCGTTTGGTCAATATATTGACCCACTTCATCACTATAGAGTGAGTAAGAGTTCAACCAGTTAATCGATGGGAAATGACGACGTTGCGCCAAACCAGCATCTAAGCCCCAGAAAACTTTAACAATACGTAAGGTGTTTTGGGTAACTGGCTCGGAAATATCCCCACCTGGAGGCGACACGGCCCCAATAGCGGTGATGGTCCCTTCTAATCCAGACCCTAAGACCTCTACACGACCTGCTCGTTCATAGTATTCCGCAATTCGGCTCCCTAGGTAAGCTGGGTAACCTTCATCCCCTGGCATTTCCTCCAGACGACCGGACATTTCCCGCAGGGCTTCAGCCCAACGAGAGGTGGAGTCCGCCATAATGGCAACCGAATAACCCATGTCACGGAAGTATTCGGCAATGGTAATCCCCGTATAAATAGAGGCCTCACGCGCCGCCACCGGCATGTTGGAGGTATTGGCAATCAGAATAGTCCGTTCCATGATGGACTTACCACTGGCTGGGTCAATCAATTCTGGGAATTCGTTCAAGACGTCCGTCATCTCATTCCCGCGTTCACCACAACCAACATAAACGACGATGTCCACGTTAGCAAACTTAGCGATTTGGTGTTGCACCACTGTTTTACCGGCCCCGAATGGTCCTGGAACAGCCGCTGCTCCCCCTTTGGTTACAGGGAAGAAGGTATCGATTACCCGCTGACCCGTAATCATCGGTTCGACCGGAATCAACTTACGGGCAAAAGGACGTCCCTTACGAACTGGCCACTTTTGCATCAAGGTACCTTGGAAGACTTGGCCGTCTTTACCTTCAATTTGGTAGACGGTGTCCGTCACCCGATAGTCGCCTTCTTCAATGGCCGTCAAGCGCCCTGAAATGCCATTCGGCACCATGATACGGTGCTGGATTAAATCTGTTTCTTGAACATAACCTAGAATTTGACCGGCCTTAACAGCTTCCCCCACTTGAACTTGAGGGATAAAATGCCAGCTTCGTTCACGGTCTAGGACAGGGAGGGCTACCCCACGAATGAGATAGTCACTTTCTGTTTGGCTACGGAAACGTTCTAGGGGCCGTTGAATCCCGTCAAACATCTGAGACATCATACCAGGACCTAGCTCAACAGACAGGGGTAAACCAGTTGAAGCCACTGGCTCACCTGGGCCTAAGCCCGACGTTTCTTCATAGACTTGGATGGAGGCTTGGTCGCCCCGCATCTCGATAATTTCACCAATTAAGCCCAGATGCCCAACGCGGCAAATGTCTTGAATATTGGCTTCTTCCATTCCATCAGCGACCACTAAAGGGCCTGATACTTTAATAATTTTTCCTTCTTTCAAGCAAACCCCTCCTTTACAAGATATTTTGGCCGACTGCTTTTTCAACATTGTCTTGAATCTGTTGTTTACCGATTCCTAGGCTCCCCTTATGGGTTGGAATCAAGATAACAGCCGGTGTTACGAGTCCTTGGTAATGTGCCAGAACTTCTGGAATTTCTTGAGCATAATCTTCTGTCAGGTAAATAATGCCGTAGTTATCCTTAGCTAACTGCGCCAAGAGGCGACCCAGTCCCTCTACTTGGCGAACTGGATAAATGTCAAACCCAATCATTTGAAAAGGCAGAATGGCATCATGGTTGCCGACTACGGCAATTTTGTAAGATTTAGTTGTCATGATAACCCAGTCGCATCCTTTCTTCGATGGCTTCTTTGGTAATGCCATTGGCTCGACCAAGGAGAATCAGACGCAGATTTACTGCTTCCATCTCACGCCCATTCAAATAACGCAAAATCTGTCCGCCAGACAAGACATCTAGGGAGGCACTATTGACTAAGTGCGTCAAGTAGAGATCTTGAAGTTGTTCCATCTGACTGGCTTGAATCTTGCCTGATTGCATCGCTTGGACATAGGAATCAAAAACCTTGGTATAGGGCAAGGCATTAAAGGCATTAAACCAACTTGCTAGTTGGCCGTCTTTAGCCAAATGCAAGATTTCCTTAGGTCGCTTGGTCCCCTTACGAGACATTAATTGATAGGCAAAACTGTTTGGCTTGTCTTGAGCCAGGGCACGCAAGGCCGTAATGGCATTGAAAAAATCAATCTTGGCATCCACTAATTCTTGCAGGAGCGGCAAGTCGCTCTGATCAGCAATGACCCGCAAATGACGGAAATAGGCTGAATCCATCCCCATATCAATGGCGACCGTGTTCTCATAGTCCTTATACTCTGACCAAGTCTGAGCCACTTCTTCCACAATCAAGGGATCACATAGATCAGACTCTAGGGTCAGGCTCAAATGCTTGAGCGCCTCCAAGGGATAGGGACCAATAGGAATCAGAAGATGTGACAAGTCACGACCAATGGCCCGCATTTTCAGGAAGAGCTTAAGGTTGTGGTAGACATACTTGAGCCCAAAAACATTGACCAGATTTGGGTCTGGACATTGTTGGTAAGCAAAATCATAGTCCGCCGCCAGAGCCTTCATAATAGTCTGGTCTAAGACATCGTGTTGCCGAATCTCGGCTAAAGGAACACTATAAGGTGTGCCTTCTAGATAAAGAGCTAGCTGTTCATCATCGACAGCATTCAGCAGTTGGACTAGGTTAGTCCGACTGAGGAAGCTTTGTTCCTTGACACTAATGGCTGTATTCAGTTGAGAATAGTCATGAACCGTCATGTCCTAGCCTCCTTTTTAGTCAGCAAAAATTTGATTGGCAATTTGATAGCCTTCCTCTTCATAGATAGCGGTTAACAATTCGCGGAAGAGATAGTTGTATTCAATCCGGCCTAGGGTGATGACAAACCCTGTTTCATGGCGCAAAGGCACCCGTAGAGCCATATCTGGATAACGCGCTTGCAGCTGATCCAGTTGGTCTTGGCTGAACTTAGCTTGTGTGTCTTCACCTAGCGCTAATTCAAAGGCTTGGCCAGTAAATTGGTTGAGGACAGGTTCCATGAACTGCCAGATTTGCTGGCTATCCCAGGCTTCCATCCGAGCCAAAGCCTCAGTGAAAAGTTCTGTTAAGACTTTTTGTTTGGCAGTCAATTTAGCTTGACGTTTCTGATAGTCTACTTGTTGTAATTGTTGTTGGTAGCGACTACGCACCTGATTCAAGGCCTGTTGGCGATGGCGATCACGTTCCGCCATTGCTTGTGCTTCAGCCTTTTCTAGCAAGTCATGGTGTTCATGACGCGCCCGTCTGAGCAAGGCCTCTCCTTCTTCTGTCACCTGCGCCAAGATAGCTTGACGCAAGGATTCCATTTCACTCATATTAGGACCTCCTCCCCAGCGTCTATTGAACGTTGGTTAAGAGCATGAAGGATACAACGAAGGCCAAAATCGCGTAGGTTTCTACCATGGCCGCTAAGATGACCCCTTTCATGACATGTTCAGGACGTTTCGCTAAGATTTGAAGACCAGCAGTCGCCACATTCCCTTGGTACTTAGCAGAGAAGTAACCCACTACCCCTACTGGCAAGGCTACGAAAACATAGGCCAAACCAGTTGCTAGGCTAACCCCAGCAGACATACGCAAGAGGATGAAGAAGCCGATAACGAAGCCATAAAGACCTTGGGTACCAGGCAAGAGTTGTAAGATTAAGGCTTGGGCGAATTTATCTGGTTCTTCTTTCAATAAAGCGGCTGCGGCTTGACCGGCAGTCCCGACCCCACGTGAAGAGCCCATCCCACTAAAGATAACAGCGATAGCGATGGCTAAGCCAGCAAAGAAGGCGCCCCCGTATTCTGTAAAGTAAGCAGCTAAATGTTCCATGTAATTATTCCTCCGATTTTACTTTTGTTTGAACGTTTTGATTGACTGGTGCCAGGGGCTGGAATGGCTGACCGCCGCCTTCGTAGAACTTACCGAAGAATTCGACGAACATCAAACGAGCTCCGTGGACATATCCTGACAGCATGGACAGGAAGATGTTAAGGCCGTGCAAGAGCACAAAGAGCAAGAGCCCAATGCTAAAGCGCGCCCACACAGGTAAAAAGGCCACAATGGTGTTAAAGGCCGCCCCGATACTCCCGCCTGACAAACCCAAGGCCATGAGACGTGTATAAGAGACAAAGTCCCCAATGTAACCAGAAATCCCATAGAGATTATAGAGACCTGAACCCAGTCCTCCTAGGCTCTTAGCCTTGATGACGGAGCTGAGGACAATCCCAATAGCATTGACGGCAGCAAGGATTTGACCAACTGTACCTAACCAAGCAGCACCTGGAATCATTGGTCCCAGAATCATAGCGACTAAGCCTAGCAAGATGAAAATCCAAGCCAAACCATTGGCATAGGCTTCATGGAAGTCACGTCGTTTTGCTTTCTGATAAGTATTGAGGAAGAGTCCAGTCATGATTTGTAGGAACCCTAACCCAACAGAAAGCAGCAAGATGGTCGTGACATCTGTATTGGTATCAATCAATTTAAATGGTAGGTTAAAGCCAAAGGCTGACCCATAAATAGCTCCCCAGATAGCAGTAGATAGCCCTAGAGAGAAGTAGAACTTACAGGTCGTTCTTAGGCTTTCACGCCCCTTAATCAACCAGAGACCGATTGCGGTTGCTAACATAACCAGCAAGCCATAGCCCAAGTCGGCTACCATCATCCCGAAGAAGGTCCAATAGAATGGAGCCAAGAAAGGCGTTGGGTCGACTTCATTATACTTAGGCAAGGCATACATGCGAGTCACCGATTCAAAAGGTGCCACTAATGGATGGTTACGTAATTTAATTGGTACTTGGTCTAGCTCTTCATCCTTAGCATCAGCAACTTTCACAACGACTAAGCCTTTGAAAGCTTGCTTAAGAATCTCTTGTAAATGAGCTGTCGCGCGTGTTTCCGTCCAACCTTCAACCGCTGCTAAATGTTCAGTTAAACCAGCGTTTTGGCTCGCTGCCTCGCGCAAACTGTGGTTGGCTAAGTAATCTAATTGAACTTTGAGTTGGTCAACCGTCTCTTGAGACTGGGTCAACTCTTGGCGAATGGCTTGGATGGTTTCTTGCACTGTCTTAAGCCGTTCAGAGGTCAATGGCAGTTGCTCCTGAGGCAGGCGATCAAAAGGATACTCTAATGCCTGGAAGGAAGCAGGTGCCAAGCTATCCAAGAAGTCTGCTTGACTGCTTAATTTCTGACTAAAGACCACAACCCCTACTTCTTGAGGATTGCTGAAGACTCGCTTGACCACTAAGTCTGGCAAGGCTACCAAAGCCTTATAATAACGATCAATACTATCTGCCGGCACAGTCCCTATTGCCACATTGACCACTTGATGGTCTTGGCCTCCTTGAGGTAAGACATCTAGCTTTTGCCATTGGGTCAAGAGGGCCAAGTCCGCTTGCAAGGTCTGAGCTTCTTTTTCTAAATCCTTGAGTCGCTTATTGAGCTGACTTGCTCGGTTAACAGCTAATTGTTCATTGAACTGACGTCCTTGAGCTTCCAATTCTTGGAAGGTCAATTCTGGCAGTCCCTCGGTTAAAGAGGCTACGAGACCCTTCTTAGGCAAATGCTGTTGATAGAGGGTCAGCGCCTTTTGCACCTTTTCCTGACGTTTCTGAAGTTGGGGAAGTAGATTGACGGCTTCTGCCTCGTCTTCCCGCTTAGACGTCCCTCGCTCATTGGCTTCAAGGTCTTGCCAATCATCCAATACCTTGAGGTTATTGAGATGGACATGGCCATCTTCTTGAAGGACGGTCAGTAATTCCGGCAGAAGGGCCTTGCTTGTCACCAAGGTAATCTTCTGCATTGGACTAACGGCCATAATTGTCTACCACCTTTGTCAAAATGTGTTGGAGCCAGTGTTCACGCTGGCCAGCCAAGACTTGCTCAACCAAGGCTTGACTTGCCTCTTGGGTTGAAGCTAATTCTTCTTGAGCCACTTGATAGCGTGCTTCTAACTGGGCTTCTTCTTCTGCCACTAGAGCTTGGGTCACTTGGTCGAATTGGGCGATTACCTCTGCCAACTCTTCCTCACCTACTTGACCTAAGGCAGTTACTTGTTCTTGATAGTCACGTCTTAAGGCTTCGGCTTCACGCTCGATAGCCTGCATTTCTTTCATGGTTGTATTCACACTTAATTGCACCTCCTATAACTCGGATACGCCTACTATTATACCAAAACAATCCCGTTTTTTATAGCAAAATCATTCCTCCTTCCATACCTTGAAAAAAAGTGCTTGACATTATGAACGTATGTTCGTATACTAGAGATATAGAACAGGCGTTCGCAAGAACATTATTTCGCATAGAAAGGTTGATCCCCATGGAACTCTCATTAAATACTAAAGCAATGCCCGCCCTCTTCAGCAATGTTTCCAAGGCAACTCGCCAATTGTTACAACCCTTCTTCCAAGCTCCGACATCAGAGGCGAATGTCCAAGCTTTTATCATGCCAATGGACCTTGTTCTGGAGCGTCTGCATCAGCATTATGTCAGTCAAGAAGCCTTGACTCTCACCTACGAATATTATGATAAAGCCGGCAAAATCCAACTGGGCGAACGCCGTGTCTATGTCACTGGCCTCTTAAGCAATGGTCACTTCCGTTTTATGGCCTGCGACTCTGGCCTGGATTTCCTCTTGGATAGCCAGCAAATTCTCCGTGTAAAATAAACCTTGACCCACCTCAAACCACTGCCATGGTTTTGGGGCTGATGAAGCACCTACACTCTCTTAGACGTCTCACTCCTGAGTCGTCTTTTTTGTATACAAGGATAAGAAAAAGCCTCGTCATAGACGAGGCATAAAAATACTTTATTGACCTGTTCCTTGGCCGTTACCTGAACCTTGAGCAGGAGGCGTGACCGGTTGAACTGGTTGTGTTGGCTGAACTGGCGTAGTAGGTTGCTCACTATTTTCTGGCGGAACTGTCGGTTGGACAGGTTCTGGCTGAACTGGTTGTGGTGTAACCGGCTCTTCATAATAATACTCAGTTGCTGGCACTACTGGATTATAATACTCATTCTGCCGGAAGTTCTGCGCATTATCCTGTGTTTGGGATACTTGTTGCAGTTCTTCTGCTGTAAAACCAGTTGGATACTGGTTGATAATCAACTTAGAAGTCTTAGACACGGTCGCAGTAGTCGTTCCCCCTGTGTCTCCAAGAGGATCATGGAGTTGACTAGCACTAATTGGTGTTAAGCCTGAATTCAAACGCAACTCATTGGCCACCTTGAGGCGGGATGAGAGTGGCGCATAGTAGTAGTAGATTTCATCCAAAATCAAATCTTCCAAATTTTCAAAGCGAATAGCCGTGATATTTTGGAGGGCTGGCGAGTATTTCTGATAGATATTAAGGGCCTGCTTGAGATCTAGGTTAGTTTGGACGTTCTTAGCCACTACTTCCAACAATTGCGGGTAGTTGGCAATCGCCCCAACATTGGAGAGCTTATCAACCAAGGCCTTGATTACCAGTTTTTGCCGGTTTTGGCGCCCTGTCTCCCCTTCAGGATCATCATAGCGCATCCGAGCAAAGTTCATAGCATTCCAACCATCGACATGCTTGGTTTCGCCTGCTACGAAGCTTGATTCTTGATAGGTAAAGGTAATTGGGCTAGTGACATCAATCCCACCTACCGCATCAATCAACTGTTCCAGACCTTGCATATTGACCACGGCATAGTAGTCAATTGGCACATTGAGGAAGTTTTGCACGGTATCAATGGTTAAGTCGACGCCACCGAAGGCAAAGGCATGGTTAATCTTATCTTGGCCATGACCCTGAATATCGGTATAGACATCCCGCGGGATGCTGAGCATCTTTGTGGTGTGAGTCTTTGGATTGAGGGATAAGATAATCATGGAGTCAGAACGCCCTACATAGCCCTTGCTAGTGTCACGTCCACGACCATCATCGTCTGTCCCTAGTAAGAGAATATTAATCGGATCGCCGGTTTCAATAGAAGCCTCTTTTGGCCGTATCTTCTTAACCTCTACGGTACCACTCTTCCCAATCTCAGTCGAATTCTGACTGACTTGATTAGCAAGGTGGTTAATATCCCATAACATTTTGGCCGCATAGGCAGCACCTGCTAAGAGTACCAAGAAGAAGAAGACAAGAAACCAGCGACCTAGTCCCCATTTCTTCTTAGAGCCGTGCAGCTCGCTACGCGATTGTTTTACTTTATTAGTCATTCCATCACATTCCTTAATTATTTTCCAACTTCTCTTGTAACTGTTGGAGCAAGACATGCTGGCTGTCGGCGTCTAGGTTGACAATTGACATAGGGGCTTCCGTCATTTGACTGAAGTAACCCGCCCGGAACAAGTCCAAAAATTCATCAAAAGTCATATCTGTCCGGATGGCTTCTTGCAGAAGCGCAACTTCCTTGTCTAAACTTGGCACTTTCTGCCAATTAGCTAGGTGATTGATAAGTCCTTCTAAGACATCCATTTGTCTTTGGCCTTGGCTGAGAGAGGTCTCATCCGTCTGACGAGCCAAATAAACATAGACTTCACGCCCTGTCAATTTCACCTCTTGGCCCTTGGCCAGGAGACGATTTTCCAAGACAAAATCCTGCTTAGGCACTAAGGTGACGCCACCCAATCGATCAATTAGGGGGCGAAGCTTAGAAAACCTGACTTCTATTGTATAATCAATCGGCACATTAAGCAACTCTTGTGTTGCTTTTTCAATTGATTGTAATGGTTTCATCATGAAAACTTGACCTAATTTACCAGCTGGTAGACTAGCCCCTTCCTTAAGCGTGGATTCACTCGGAATCTGTAGTCGGGTGCTCTCTCCTTGCCCTACTTCCAACAGACTGAGGCTAATCAAACGCGTCTCCTCTGAGACCAAGCGTCCCGATTCATTATCATCCACACCTAACCACAAGAGGGTCAGGGGTTTACGCTCTCGAATACGCTCTGGCAAGCTCGATTCAGCATTAGCTGAGCTACTTACCACTTCAACTAAAGGTTCATAGGCTGAGCTGATGTTCCGTATGACAAAACTTACATAGAAGAAACAAACTACTCCAATAATCATCAAGAAGAAGATAATCAGCACTAACAGGCGACTACGCCGATAGTTACGATTATCGTACTCATAATAGGAAGAAGGCATTGACCGTTTTGTACGTCTTTCTTTCAAAACAGTCCTCCATCTTATGCTTGAGAGGCAACATCATAACCTTGTGGGTTTTCTTTCTGCCATTTCCAAGAATCCCGGCACATATCGACCAAGTTCCGTTGAGCATACCAGCCCAAGAGTTGGTTAGCCCGGCTAGCATCAGAATAGCAGGTTGCCACATCACCAGGACGGCGATCGACAATCTTATAATTGACCTTAATGCCATTGGCTTCTTCGAAGGCCTTGATTAAGTCCAAGACACTATAGCCTTCGCCGGTCCCTAGGTTATAGGTTTCGACCCCTTTTACTGTCAAGTTGCGGTCTAAGGCCTTGAGGTGACCGAGTGATAAGTCCACTACGTGGATGTAGTCCCGAACCCCAGTCCCATCAGGCGTTGGGTAGTCATCCCCAAAGACACTGAGGGCAGGTAATTTGCCAACCGCCACTTGGGTAATATAAGGCATTAAGTTATTAGGAATCCCTTGTGGGTCTTCACCAATACGGCCAGAGGCATGGGCCCCAATTGGGTTAAAGTAGCGCAGGATGGTAATGGACCAGTCTGGATCTGACGCTGCTAGGTCGCGGAAAATCTGCTCTTTCATCACCATGGTTGAGCCATAAGGGCTGTTAGCAGTATGCGTCGGCATATCTTCGGTTAAAGGCGACGGATTATTGAGCCCATAGACGGTTGCCGAACTAGAGAAGACAATATGTTTTACTCCAAATTCATTCATAACTTCCACTAGAGCGATGGCACCACCTACGTTATTGTGGTAGTACTTGATTGGTTCTGCTACTGATTCCCCAACAGCTTTATAACCTGAGAAATGAATAACAGCTTGGATTTTATTCTCCTTGAAGACTTGGCGCATAGCGTCCTTGTCTAAAACATCCACCTCATAAAAGGCAAAGTCCTTACCTGAGATTTGGCGAATACGATTTAATACTTCTGGTTTTGAATTAGAAAAATTATCAACAATTACAACTTCATGGCCAGCAGCTAATAATTCCACGACGGTATGACTACCGATATACCCTGCTCCACCTGTTACGAGAATTGCCATAGGAACACCCCTATTACATATTTTTATTGAACAGTCTCATTATAGCACATTTTAAGGCCAAGAGAGAGTCCTAAATCAGAATTTTATAGTTTTTTTAGATTTAGTTACCAGATAGTAACGCCCTTATCTTTCAAGCTACGAAAGGGTTTATGAGCGACTTCAAAATGTTGCGACAATTATTACGATATTTATTTACACCTCACCCTTAGCTTCCTCCTTACTCCAAAGCCGACATAAGAAAAGAGGCTGAAAGCAAGATTTCAACCTCTTAATCTAATTATTCTAAATTCTCGGCAATGTCTAAGAGATAGTCGCGCAGACCTTCTTTGATTTCTGGGTGTTTAAGCCCATACTCAATACTCATTTCCAAGAAACCTAACTTATTACCGATATCATAACGTTTGCCATCAAAGCGTTTAGCAAAGACTCTTTGGGTCTTGTTAAGGGTATCAATGGCATCGGTCAACTGGATTTCACCACCTGCACCCGGCGCTTGATTTTCTAAGATGTCAAAAATCTCAGGCGTCAACAAGTAGCGCCCAATAATGGCTAGGTCACTTGGGGCATCTTCTGGTTTAGGCTTTTCTACAAAATATTCAACATTGTAGATACCATCTTCTAGCTCACGCTCAGGTGCGATAATCCCATACTTAGACGTCTCTTCATGAGGTACTTCCATGACTGCAATGTTAGAGGCATGTGTCTTCTCATAGACATCAATCAATTGCTTAGTTAGGGGCTCCTGACCCTGCATAATGTCATCCCCTAGCATGACCACAAAGGGCTCATTGCCTACAAAGGCTTTGGCTTGCAGAATGGCATGCCCCAAGCCCTTAGGATAAGATTGGCGAACGAAGAAAAGGTTGACATTGGTTGGTTTAACCAATTCCAGCAAATCATCCTTACCTTGCTTACGTAGGTGTTCTTCCAATTCAATGTTAGAGTCAAAGTGGTCTTCAATAGGACGTTTGCTCTTACCAGTGACGATTAGGATATCTTCAATCCCTGCTTCAATGGCTTCTTCCACAATAAATTGAATGGTTGGTTTATCCACAATAGGTAACATTTCCTTAGCCATAGCCTTGGTGGCCGGCAGGAAGCGCGTCCCATAACCTGCGGCCGGAATGACTGCTTTCTTAACTTTTACCATTTCCCTTGCTCCTTTTCATGAAGTTTGATGGCCTATGGCCTATTCAGATGGTACTTCAATGGAGAGGCTAGCCTCTACTTGTTCTAGACGTGACTCCATTTCTTCGATACGACTATTGAGACTTTCAATTTCAGCTGTTTTCTTCTTCATCGGCAATTGAAAGAGTTGATTGAAGGCGTAGATGGCTACAAAGAGGAAAGCCACTAGGCCTAGCATATAGACCCAACCACTACGGGTCAGGCGCCGATTAATCTTACGGCTAAGGTCTTGGCTTGCATCGTGTGTCGGCATCTTTTACATCCTCTCTAGCCTAGTAGGCCCATTCGCCTTTGCGGAAGATAGGGACGCGAGTCCCATCTGCCTTGATTCCGTCAATATCCATATGTTCATTCCCAATCATAAAGTCCACGTGGACAATGGATCGGTTGAGACCTGCTTGTGCCAATTCTTCTTGACTCATGTCAGTCCCACCTTGTACCGAGGTTGCATAGGCTTGCCCGATTGCTAAGTGGTTGGAGGCATTTTCGTCGAAGAGGGTATTGAAGAAGGTAATACCTGATTGAGAAATTGGCGTTTTGTGAGCAACCAGGGCAACTTCCCCTAAGCCACGCGCCCCTTCATTTTCTTCTACCAGGCGTTTGAGCGTTTCTTCCCCTTTTTCAGCTGATACTTCCACAATTTGACCGTCCTTGAAGGTAAACTTCATGCCTTCGATAACCGTCCCACCGTAAGCTAGTGGCTTAGAGCTTGAAACATAGCCTTCAGCCCGACGGAAATCAGGTGCTGTGAAGACTTCTTCTGTTGGCATGTTAGCAATGAAGATTTCACCTTTACGGTTAAGCGAACCAGCGCTTTCCCAGACATGGTTTTTAGGCAAGCCCAAGATTAAGTCAGTCCCTGGCCCCGTATAGTGCAGGGCATCAAATTGCGTATCGTTCAAGAACTTAGCTTTTTGATCTAAGGTTGCAACATGTTGATCCCAAGCAGCGATTGGATCGTCAGCATAGATACGGTTGGCCTTGAAGATAGCATCCCAGAGGGCATCTACTTGCTCTTGACTTGAGCCTAAGTCAGGAAAGACGACTGCCGCCCAAGCTGGTGCAGCCCCTGCCGCTACCAACCAACTCACTTCATTCGCTTGGATAGCGGTTGACACATGGGCAATAGCTGAACGCAAGGCACGTTGTGACGCACTAATTTTCTGAGCGTCTAAACCAGATAGGTTGTTAGGGTCAGTTGAGCGTAAGGCAAGGCGCTTAGCACGTTTTTCCAAAAAGTATTCTGCCTTAGCTACAGCATAGTCAGGTACCTCGCACAAGGTTTCTGTGCTTTCATGTTCGTATTTGAGGCGAGTCAAGGTGTCGTCTGAGAAGTCTACGGCAACATGGGCTGCCCCTGCTTCATAGGCTTGCTTGACCAAGAGGTGAGTCAATTGAATTTGGTTAACATCGGTATTGATGTGGACATAATCTCCTGTCCCTACGTTCAAGCCCTTCTTGATTAAGAGATGGGCGTATTTGGCTAATAATTCATCAAAATTTGCTAAAGTCATAAGTTCCTCCTTGTATCTATCTTATTATTAATTGTCAGCTAAAGCGTCAGCTAAATCTTGCGCCAGACGTTCTAATTCGGTCACGGCCTCATCTTCCGGGTAGAGGTTCACCTTGACGCTAGCGCCAGCTTGCCGAGCTCCTGCTTTCTTAAATTGTTCTTCCAGGGTATCAACTGCCCCACAGAAGACTTCATAGAACTCGTCCCCGGAACCAAAGACCCCAAAGACCTTACCTGATAAGTCTAATTGACCTAAGTCTTCAGAAAAGTCTAACATTTCATCAGGCAAGACACCGTCCACACCATAGGTATAGGCTCCCGCGATACAGCAGTCATAGTCTTCAAAGTCTGCTGCCTCGGCTTGCATGACATCATGCAGGGTGACCTCAACCCCGTGTTCTTCTAGGGCTTCTGCCAGAATATCTGCACAGGCTTCAGTGTTTCCGGTCAAGCTTGCATAAATAATTAATGCTTGTGGCAACTAACCCGCCTCCTTCATCTCAATACTACTCTTTTATTATAACAAAGTTAGGCACAAAAATATACGCCGGCACTCATTTTTTATAGAGCTTACATAAATAGTTAACAAGTAGACACCTAATTTTGGTCTCTTACGAGTAAACTAATAGTAGCTAAAGTCCAAAAAAGGGACTGGAACTTAGGTTCCAGCCCCTCCAGCTTATGGTTGGTTTGGTTTGTAACTTTCAATTGTTGAGCGCGTTGCTTCTCTCGTTTCGAAATAAGCATTCATGACATCCCGGGCAATTCGGGTAGAATCACGACCGGTTGCGTCAGCTGGTAGATAAGGTAAGACCACGCTGACCGCAATTTCAGGCTTATCATAAGGCGCATAACCGATATAGGTGGCATTAGTCACTGGATTATTGGCGGCATACTGGATTGGGCCAGCATAGAAGGCTTCGTCCGTCCCTGTCTTAGACCCAACCTTGATAGGGTAATTCATGAAGAGGTAATGAGCTGACCCGTCCATTGTATGGGAAACTTGATACATCCCTTCGTGAATGCGATCCATAACAGTTTTTTCAACTGGCACTACGTTCATGACCTTAGGTTCAATTGTCGTTTCTACTCCACCTAGATGTCCATTGGCATCTGTATTGCGGATTTCCTTAACCAAACGTGGCGCATAACGAACCCCACCGTTGGCAATGACGCTAGCATATTGAACCAGTTGCAGCGGCGTATACAAGTCAAACTGCCCAAAAGACAAGAACAAGATGTTAACCAGTTGTTCTGACTCAGGTAAGTATCCAACAGACTCGCTCGGAATATCAATCCCAGTCTTAGTTCCTAAACCAAACTCGGCAAAGTACTCACGCATGGTATCCAAAGTCTTAGGATCGATATCCAACTTACCGTCCTTAGTATATTCGTTCTGTCCACCCATTCTCATGGCGGTCTTAATCATGTAGATGTTGGAAGATTTTTGCAAGGCTTCAATATCATTAATATTGACTTGACCCGTACGGTTGAAGACGGAACTCTTTTCAGCAGAGCCCTGGAACTTCATTGGTTCATCCAAGATGGTATTATTATTTAGGCTGAGCGCGCCCGACATGTAACCCATAGCCACCATGGCAGGCTTAACCGAAGACCCCATACCATAGGAGGTGTTGAGAGTCCCCAAGGTGTCATCTTCGATGGTATCATAATCATAAGAGTCGGTCGCTTGGTTGTATTTGAATCGTTTACCAACCAGAGCTAAAACATCCCCATTATTGGGGTTAAGCACTGCAATGTAAACCCGATCGTTCAAACCACGGTTTTCAATTTTCTTAAGCGAGCTTTCGGCAATCTCTTCTAATTTCTTCTGGAAATCGATGTCCATGGTCATGACTAAGTTGTCACCCTTGGAGCCTTCGTAGACGACTTGTTTAGCCAAAACATCATCGGAAGAGTCGGTTACAATCTTAGATACCGACTTTGCACCATGTAAAACGTCTTCGTATTGTTTTTCTAGATAACTGATCCCTACCCGGTCATTCATGGCATAGCCACGCGCCAAGTACATAGGAGCCAGTTCACTTGGTAAACCTCGTTGTTCAGAGGAGACTTGTCCCAGAATAGAACGCATCATTTCTCCTTGCGGGTATACCCGTTGCCAGTCAGTCCCAACTTGAATGCCTGGTAACTCACCCAAGTGTTCACTAACCCGTGCAACTTCATCAGGCGTCACATTTTTATTCTTAACAGTTACTGTTGACAGCGAGAAGGCGCTGTTCATACGTTTGAAGAGGGCAATAATTTTAAGTTCAGACTCTGAGTATTGAATATCGTCTTCTGTCACGGTCCCCAATTGTGCTTCATAGGCTTCAGAACCCGCTAATTTGCGTTGTTCAGCCGTCAAACGTCCATTGACTGTATCAGGATTGGTCACTAAGAAGTAATCCTTGCGGTCCCGCTCCGTCACTTCTTGAGTTGGTACATCAACTAAGGAGGCTAGTCTTCGAGCTACCGCAATAATATCCTTGGCTTGAACTTTAGAATCACTGTCACGGGTATAAAGAATAGCCCGTTCAGGCTGGTTACCGACCAGGACTTTCCCATTACTGTCGTAAATCATCCCCCGTGGCACAGAACCTGTCGAGGTTGTCGACTCGGTCCTTTCAACCATTCGTTTGAACATCTGTCCATTATAGAGTTGGATATAGCCCAGTCTTATGAAGAGGGCCGCAAAACATAAAAAGGATATCATTAATAGTAGGTTCAAACGAAAGGGAATATGGGATTTATTCTTTGGTTTCTTTAACTTATAACGTGGCATTTCAGCTCTCCATTCCCTTCATAACATTTTAAGCTCTTCTATTATACCAAAAGAATCCGCCAAAAGATAATAGTTCATCGTAAATCCATAAAAAAAGCTAAAAATCTAGTTGTTTAGAGGATGCTATTAGGCTTAAAATTTGGTAGAATAAGTGGGAATGTAATAAATCATTGGAGGTATATATGAACCAGCACGTGAACCAGCGCGCGTTGCAACGCTTCGTACGCTACAAACCATATCTATTAAACCTGGGCTTAACCACACTTATTCTACTTGGTTTGGCCCTTTTCAAAGGATTTGCGCCTTTTGGCTCCAATTCCATGCTAACTATCGACTTGGGCCAACAGTATATCGACTTCTTCAGTCTCTTCCGGCAGACTCTGACTCAGACGCCAGAGCAATTCCTCTATAGCTTCCAAAAGGGCTACGGGGGAGAAATGATTGGGGTATGGGCTTATTATCTTATGAGTCCCTTTAACCTAGTCTTGCTCCTCTTCGATGAGCAGCACCTAGCTGTCGGCGTGACTCTTTTAACCTATCTCAAACTAGCCGGGGCTAGCCTGACCTTTTTCTACTTTGCTCGCAAAAAATATCATACCAATACGGTTATGGGCAGCCTCTTTGCCAATGCCTATGCCTTAATGAGCTATACCTTTACCTATATGCTCAACATCATGTGGTTTGACGTCTTAGTCTTCCTGCCACTGATTGCGCTAGGTCTAGACCGCATCATGACTCAACGTCGCAGCAAGCTCTATGTCATTATGTTGGCCGTCAGCCTGATTTCTAACTACTACATTGGCTTTATGATGTGTATCTTCCTAGCCTTCTATGCCGGCTATGTCATCTTCGAGAAGTTCCCTAAGGTGACCATTAAATCCTTTATCCAACACTATAGTGACTTCGTCATCCAGTCTCTGATGGGGGCTGCCATTAGTGCCATGATGTTGATCCCCACCTTTATGGCCTTGCTCAGCAGTAAAGCAACCCATACCAAGACCGACTGGAACTGGGATGTGGCCCATAATCTAGAGGCGATTGGTTCCAAACTTTTCCTTGGCTCCTTCGTTTTCGACGAAATCAAGAAAGGCTCGCCAAACCTCTACTCTTCTATCCTAGTCAGTCTCTTCGTTGTCTACTACTTCTTCATCCGCAAGATTCGTTGGCAAGAAAAAATTGCAGCCATTGTGGTCTTGATTCCTTTCTATTTAGGATTCCACTTCAAGATTTTTGACCGTTTATGGCATGGTGGCCAGTTCCCAATCTGGTACCACTTCCGCTTCTCTTTCTTGACCACCTTCTTCCTCATCATTTTGGCCCTCAAAGCCTTCCAAAATCGCCGTCAGACCTTGGCCTACTGGCAAAGTATCCTGATGATTGTCGGTGTCACGGTCTACACCTACTATTATTATGGGCGCATGGCCGATTACAAGTTCCTCAAACTCAGTGCTATCAATATCGACTTTAATAACCTAGGGACAACCAAGATTGAAGCCAACCTACTCTTAAGCTTGATTTTTGCCCTCTTGATTATTCTAGTCTTGCACTTCGAGTTTCTCATGCCTAAGCTCATGCAAGTAGCCTTACTAGCGGTTGTAGCCTGCGAGATTTTCACCAATGGTGCCTTGATTCTGCAAGAGCTCAGTTACGTTCAACTTTCTAAGTTTAATGACTATGTTTCGATTTTAGACCAGTCTCTTACAGGACTGCGAAACCCATCGGATGACTTCTACCGAATTCATACCACCTACCAACGTTCTAAGAATGAGGCCATGTACACCCATTTCAATGGGATGAACCACTTTGGCTCTACCATTGATGCTAATGCTCCTAAACTCTTTGGTTATTTGGGGCTGCCTCAGACATCTGGGGTTGTAGAGTATACTAACGGGACCCTCTTCACCGATGACTTCTTCAATATCCGCTATCTCTTGGACCCTTCCAAAGATACGGCAGCCAATACCTTGCCTGATCAGTATAAACTTTATCAAGTGGCGACTGATTTGGATATTCAAGCCTACCCAACCATTGATAGTCAACCGCGTTATGTGGTGCATGAGAATACTGAACGTCTGGGCTTGGGGATTGAAGTTTCAAAGCAATTGACCTTCCTATCTGATCCTTTGGTTAACCATCAACCTATTCAGAACCAAGAATACCTCCTCAGCCTCGTGGACTATAAGGGTAACGGCAAGCCATACTTTACTGAGCATGAACTTAAGGAAGAATCGCCTGTCAATGTCACCATCACCAACCGCGGTGACGGGGATTATATGACCTATTCACGTAATAGCGAAGCAAATGACAGTGATCCGACCAAGCCAAAACTACCTCACTACTTCAGCTTCCGCTTTAATACGACTAGCGAAAATCCTTACTACTTCACCCTTCCTAGTCAATACGATGGTGAGAAAACCAAGCTAGACCTTAACAGCGAAGCCTACCACTTCTATGGGACCTTCTCCTATCGCCAAATCACTAACGCGTCCTACAAGAAAATTCAGGATAATCAAGAACTCAAGGTTCGTCTTGAAAAACCAGAATTGAAAGCTAACCTACCAAAACTCTACGAGTTTGATAAGGCACGCTATGATGCTATGATTGCTAGCAAGAAGGACCATCTCTTTAAAGTAACGAGCTTCAAACACAATAAGATTACGGGTACCATTAATACTGAACAAGAAGAAGGCTATCTGCTCTTCACCATCCCTTACGACAAGCACTGGCGCATTACGGATAATGGCCAACCTGTCCAAGGCATCTCAGTCTTGAATGACACCCTACTGGCTATTCCAATTAAGAAGGGCGACCACACCATTACCCTTCACTACTTCCCATTGCCTGTATGGATTGGTTTAGCTGTCAGTCTCTTAGGTATTGCTGCCTTCGTCTTAGACCAGACTTGGCTTAAAAAGTATCGCAAACCATTGGAAATTGCTAGCGCCTAACTAAAAAAAGTCCGCCAGATGGCGGACTTTTTATTTGCCTTTGAAAAAATGTGGCTGGAAGACTTCCGGCCACATCCTTTTTATCTTATTCTTGGAAAAGTCCACCTAAAGCCACTTGAGCTTCTTCATTAGTCTCAGGTGCTTCGCCAATCTTATAGTGAGCCCGAACACGAGCTTCGATTTCTGCTTGTACTTCTGGGTTGTCCAAGAGGTATTGTTTAGCAGCTTCACGACCTTGCCCAATACGAGCCTCGCCGTAGGAGTACCAAGAGCCTGCCTTGTTGACAATATCTAAATCAGCTGCCATATCGACTAGCTCACCCACCTTAGAAATCCCTTTACCGTAGACAATGTCTACTAGGGCTTCCTTAAATGGTGGCGCCACCTTGTTCTTAACAACCTTAATTTTTGCACGGCTACCAATCACTTCGCTACCGTTCTTAATCAACTCAGCCTTACGCACTTCTAAACGAACAGTTGAGTAGAATTTGAGGGCACGACCACCTGGTGTCGTCTCAGGGTTCCCGAACATAATCCCTACTTTTTCACGCAATTGGTTGATGAAGAAGCAGATGGTTTTGGTCTTGTTGACATTACCGGATAATTTACGAAGCGCTTGGGACATGAGACGGGCTTGTAAGCCAACATGGGCATCCCCCATCTCCCCATCGATTTCAGCGCGTGGTACCAAGGCTGCAACCGAGTCAATGACGATGATGTCAACCGCCCCTGATGTTACCAAGGCATCGGCGATAGCCAAGCCTTGTTCACCTGTATCTGGTTGGGACAAGAGTAACTCATCAATGTTAACCCCTAAAGCGGCAGCATAATCTGGGTCCAAGGCATGCTCAGCATCAATGAAGGCAGCCAAGCCTCCTTGTTTTTGTACTTCGGCAATTGCATGGAGGGCCACAGTAGTCTTACCAGAAGACTCTGGACCATAACATTCAATAATTCGGCCTCGTGGATAGCCACCTACCCCTAAAGCAATATCTAAAGCCAGGGAACCTGACGGAATGGTCGAAATTTTGGTGTCGACTTTTTCACCCAGACGCATGATGGAGCCCTTACCAAAGCTTTTTTCAATATCTTTTAGGGCCTTATCTAGGGCTTTTTTGCGGTCTTCATTCATTCTTTAACATCTCCTCTTTCTGAACTCTTCTATAGTTTACCTAAAATCTCAGCAAAAAGCAAGTAAAACAAGAACATTTGTTCTGATTCTTTTATTTTAGCTCAAATGCTTATGTAAGAGGCTTAAAGCTTCATAGACGACAATGCTAGCCTGAACCTGGTAAGGTCGCTGGCCTAGGTAGACTGGTCGCTCTAGGCGTTGGCCTGACGGTTTGACTAAAATCAGCATTGCCTGATCTTGATCTTGCTGATAGTTGACTAAGCAGAAAGTGTCTTGTGCTAAGTCTTGACTTAGAGAGGCTAAACTCGCTTCTAAGTTTGCTGCTGTCACTTCTTGAATATAGCCTCGCTGGTAAACAGCCGCCTCAGGATCTTGCTGGCGTAGGCGACTTGCTAGCTGACCATAGGTAAAGCCTTCTAGACTTACTAGTCGCTGACCTCCTTCTGCCATTTTACCTAAGACATAGCCCGCGAAATCAAAGTCTTCCCCCTGCCCCATATAATAATCGCCAGCCAGGCCAATAAGCTCCTGAGCCAAGGCCTGATTAAGGGCATGAGCGCCTTGGGAGGTTGCAGCATTGGCTGTCAAACGCACCGCGATATGACGTGGCTTGGCATAGAGCCCTAGGGTAGGATTGCTTTGCTCTGCAATGGGTTGGGCCAAAATTTGGGCTAGTTTAGATTCCCCAATGCCAAAAAAATTAAGATAGAGCGACTCCATGGCCTCTTGCTTACCTAACTGTTTAGCTAAATCCGGTAGGACTTCTTGCTTGAGCATTTGATTCATCTCATAAGGCGGACCAGGCAAGAGAATGTAGGTCACCCCTTCATGTTGGTAGACAGAACCACATGCTAAGCCATAGGCATTCCACAGGGCCTTGCCCCCTTTCAAAGTAAGAACCTGCAGCAAGTCAATTGGCACACATTCCTGCCCCTCATGAGCTAAATGCTGGTTTAACTTAGCCAGTTGGCGCGGATCCTCTTCCAAGGTTGTCCCAACAAAGGCCGCCACCACTTGCTTGGTAATATCATCATGAGTAGGACCCAGACCGCCAGTTAAAATGACCAAGTCTGAACGCGAGTGCGCTAGTGCTAAGGCTTGGGTCATACGCTCCCAGTTATCCCCCACTGTCTGCTGATAATAAGTGCCAATGCCAATGGCTAATAATTGCTTAGCAATATCACTCGCATTACTGTTGACCACATAACCCATCAAAAGTTCTGTTCCGACTGAAATAAGTTCTGCCCTCATCATACCCCTCCTTATATATATAGACCAAAAGCCTAGCTATCGCATTTTTTTTGCAGGCCTTTTTCACTTCTTTTATTATAGCCTATCCCTGAAGCCTTAGGCTAGTAGGATTGCTTAAGGTTTAGCGTTTTATACATTTTTTATAAGTCAGCCAATCAACCACTTCTAAAGCCATATAAAAAGCACCTAGCTAACTAGGTGCTTGAAACTTAGTTTTCAAGATAAATTTCCTGAGGTCTTAAGGCTTGTTTGGCCTTCCAGTTGGCCACTAGGTAGTCTGCTACAAGTAGGGCCACAATTAAGACCAAACTGACTGCTAAATAAATCACCCAGAGTGGGCTACCCGTTATAAAAGGTGGTTCACTGAGCAAGCCATAATTGCCACCTGTCAGTATATTAACCAGCACTAAACCGGCATTAATCGCCAAAGTGATAACTGCCAATTGCCAGCGCTTGAGTAGATTAGGTTGATAATTTTTGAAGAGGTAAATAAGGGCATTGACCCACAAGGCATAGTGTCCCACTAAGAAAGAAAAACTGGTAACATGCGGGAAATCATAGGGGTCGAAAACCGGATAGACCAAGGCGAAGAAGGCACCACTAGCCCCGAGTAAAGCGAAATATTGCTTGAAACGCGATTTGCCTGGCCATAGAACCAGGGCAAACATGGCCAAACGACAATGATAAAGTGGCAAGCTATTTGAGATAGGTAGGGAATAAACCACATACCAGGTATAGAGAACGGTCAATTGGATAATTTGTATAATTCGGAAGGTCTTAACATAGGCAGGATCGCGATATTTTCGTAAGGTTGTCCAACCGAGCGCGACCAAAAGTCCGACAATGACCAAGAACCAGCCCAAGGAAATGGCAGGCGGCGCGGACTGAGTAGTTGTCAAAAAATCTTTCATAGGCGAAAGGCCTCCTTATAACATGATCTTGCTCATCATATAATGTCACAGGTCTCTGAGCCATGTGTTCCTTTATTATACCCAGTCCACCCTTTTCTCGCAAGAGGAACTTTGCCACAAAAAAGTTGCTTGTTCCAAGCACCTACATTGTCTAATCTAGGACTGATAGGTTATAATACAAGTGAATGAATTGGAGGTATCCCATGAAAGAACAACCTATCCTTTTAACCCTCTTTGGGGCTACGGGTGACTTGGCTTTCCGCAAGCTCTACCCTGCTATTTACCAACTCTATCGCAGTGGCCGTCTATCTCAGAATTTTGCTTTGATTGGGACTGCCCGTCGTCCATGGTCTGATGAGTATTTCCGTCAAGTCATTGTAGACAGTGTAGGCGCTCAGGCGCTTAGCCCTGACCACGTTCAGGAATTCGCCTCCCACTTCTATTATCTATCCCACGATGTTCAAAATACCGAACACTATGACCAACTCAAGCAATTAGCGGACCGGCTCGATGCCACTTACCAAACCCAAGGTAATCGCCTCTTCTACCTGTCCATGTCCCCCACCTTCTTCCCTATTATTGCTGAGCATATTAAATCGCAAGGTCTTTTGGCATCAGGCTTTAACCGCCTCATTATCGAAAAACCATTTGGGCATGACCTAGCTTCTGCTCAAGAATTGCAAGATAAACTCAACGTGGCCTTCGATGAATCGCAAATCTACCGTATTGACCACTATCTGGGTAAAGAACTGGTTCAAGCCCTCTACCACTTGCGTTTCCACAACCAACTTTTCCGTCATACCTGGAATAAGGATCATATCGCCAGCATCCAAATTTCCTTACCTGAAATGGTGGGGGTTGAAGAACGAGCTGGCTATTACGACCACTCTGGCGCTAGCCGCGACATGGTTCAAAACCACATGCTCCAACTGCTCGCCCTGCTTACCATGGCAGAACCTGCCTCCAACCAAACAGCAGATATTCAGGCAGCTAAATATCGTAGCCTAGCCAACCTACATCACTATTCTGACGCTCAAGAATGTCAAGCGAGTGTAGTTCGTGGCCAATACAGCGCTCAAGGCGACCTCAAGGGCTATCTGGAAGAAGAAGGCGTTGATCCTACATCCCGTACTGAAACCTATTTTGCTGCCAAAGTGATGCTAGATTTGCCAGAATGGGAAGGTGTTCCTTTCTATCTGCGGACCGGCAAGCGCCTCAATCAGAAGGCAACCATGGTGGATGTCCTCTATCGTCCAACCCAAGAAGGCTTGGAAGGCGACCAGCTCCGCATTGAAATCGCCCCTGACCTGGGCTACACTCTCTGGCTCAACACAAAAGCCATTGGCTACAGCCAGGATAGCCACCGCGTGCCACTTAGCTTCCGCTACAATTCAGAAGAATTGGCAGAAAGTCCAGATGACTACGCACGCTTAATTTTCGAAGCTAGCCAAGGTGATCGCGAACACTTTACTCAATGGTGTGAAGTGGCCGCTGCCTGGAAATTCTTGGATAATATTCAAGCCTATTGGACTGCTGATACTAAGACACCACTAGCCCAGTATCCAGCTGGCAGTCATGGCCCTCAAGAAGCCGACGACCTCTTAGCCCGCGACGGTTTTGAATGGCTCCTTAAATAAGATGAAAAGAGTTTAGGACTTGAGCCTAAACTCTTTTTTGCTGTCTTTGAGCTAGTGGTCTACTTTGAAAAGTGTGCCACTGACTCTGGGTTTTGTGACGCTTTTGAGGCAATCGACTACTTTCTTGGCATGCTAGTGGTCCACTCCGCCGAGTGGACCACTAGCTCTGGACATTTGTGACTTTTTGAGGGAAATCTGCCACTTTCTTGACACGCCAGTGGTCCACTCAACGGAGTGGGCCACTAGCTCTGGATATTTGTTGCTTTTTGAGGGAAATCTGCCACTTTCTTGGCGTGCTAGTGGTCCACTCCGCCGAGTGGACCACTGGCTCCATCTTTCCAGACACAAAAAACCCATTATATCATATATGATATAATGGGTTTTCTTCATCATGTTAAACTTCTTGCTCAAGCTCTTGGCGATATGCTAGAACAGCTTGCGTTAACTCTTCTACAATGGCTTGTCGCTCAGCTAAACTATGGGCATTAGCGCCACTAGCCATGGGATGGCCACCGCCATCATAATTGGCTGCAATCCCGTTGATGACAGGCCCTTTGGAACGAATACGGCAACGATAGTGGTCGCCATTGCCTTCTTGTTGAACGAAAATGACCCAAGACATGACGCCTTCGATACGACCCGGCAAGGTCACCGCAATCTGAGTTTGTTCTTCACTAATACCAAAAGCCTTAATGTCTTCTTGGCTAATAGTCACCCAGGCGATACCTGCTTCATTAATGGACATGGTCTCATAGATATGTCCTTGGAATTTGGCTTCTTCAAAACTCAATCGCATAAAACGGTCACTAATCTCAAAGGATGAGAAGTCATATTGTTTAAGCCAAGCGGCGACTTCCAAGGTCCGTGAGGTGGTTGACTCATAGAGGAAGCGAGCCGTATCAGATACCATACCAGTATAGAGCAGGCGCGCTGCTTGATCCTGCATAGGCAGCTGGTCACCTAGGTGGCGACTGATTTCGGCAATGATCTCGCAAGTTGAACTGGCAATCGGGTGGACAATTTGAAGTTGCCCGTAGTCATCAACAGGAGGATGGTGGTCAATTTTGACCAAAGTCGCACCCTTGTCATAATGATCGCCGTCAATCCGAGGTTGGTTGGCGGTATCACAGACAATAACCAGGGCACCTTGGTAGTCGGCGGCTGTCACCTTGTCCATGGCGCCAATCCACTTGAGCCCTTGAGTTGTCGTGCCGGCCGCTAAGACGCGTTTGTCAGGGAAAGTCGATTCAATCAGCGACTTGAGTCCTAATTGGGAGCCGATAGCATCCGGATCAGGCCTCACATGACGGTGAATGATAATGGTTTGGGCTGCTTGAATTAATTGGATGAGGGCTTGTGCCTCGTGATGTTCAATATACATAGTAGTTTTCTACTTCCTTACTCGCTAAACTTAGTTACGTTCAATCATTTGGCTGGTAATAATGGCCTTGGCCACCAGACTATTCTCGTGGAAAACATCCACCTGGGTTAGGGCCGCCCGACGGTTGTGGTTGAAGACATGACCCTTAAATTGAATTTCATTGCCGATTTGGATGAGGTTGAAATAATGAAGGTCAATCTTCTCGATAACACTGTTGAGATGTGTCAACTCAAAGACCTTGCGATCCGTCACTTGGGCAATCAGTTCAGTCAGAACCCCATAGGAAATCGTCCCAAAGTTGCCAATCATCTGAGGTTGTACGAAGGCTTGGAAATCATAGTCCGTGACTTCACTGGCCTCTTCTAACTGGGCCGTAATGTCTTCTTCAAAGGTATGCACCATTTGCGGTTGCTGTTGGACCACTTGAATGGCCTTGGAGACTTCCTCACGCGTCACCACCCCAAGCAGTTGAAGATTATCTTCTACCACCGGAATCATCTCGATATCCTGCCAAATCATCTTATGCGAGACACTGGCCACCGACATATGCGTCTTAACAGTCACCGGATTCTTGGTCATGACCCGCTCCAACTGAATGGACTCTTGCTTACCTTGGACATCCTTAGCGGCCACCACCCCAATCAAACGTTGGTTATAGCAGACAGGAAAACGTTCCTGTCCCGTTTCTTCCATTAAGCGATTGAAGTCAGCTACCGAATCACTTGGCGCTAGAAGTGGCACCTGAGACAGTGGTGTGTAGATATCCCGAATGGTCATGATTTCCTTCTTAATCATCTGATCCGCCATGGACCGGTTGATGATGGTCGCTACCGTAAAGGTATCGAAGGTGGTGGAAATCACTGGCAAATTACGTTCATTGGCCAAACTAATGACCTGGTCACTGGCCTTGAAGCCCCCGGTAATGAGTACCGCCACGCCCTTTTCCAAGGCAAAGAGTTGGACGTCTTCCCGGTTCCCCACAATAATCAAGGAATCATCAGTAAAGTAACGCTCCATAGCGTCCTTGGTCATGGCCCCAATGATGAATTTAGACAGATGTTGGGTTAGCCCTTGGCTGCCGCCTTGGACCTCTCCTTCAATAATTTGCACCACTTCACCAAAGGTTAGCATTTCCGGCGAATATTTTTGCTTCTTCTCAATACGAATGGTCCCAACCCGCTCAATGGTCGAGACAATCCCTAGTACTTCGGCGTCCTTAATGGCCCGATAGGCCGTCCCTTCACTCATCTTGAGATGCTTGGCAATCCCTCGAACCGAGATTTTATCCCCGATGGGGAGGGATTCAATGTATTGGATAATCAGATCATGTTTGGTTGCCATATAGTCACCTTCTCTTTAGACACAAAATAACTGTTATACTTCATATTATAACAGTTATTTTAAAAAGTAACAGACCTGTTTTACATTTTTTCAAAAGATAATTGTGTATTGACCTTATCGAGCTGAATTAGCCCAGCCGTTGAGACACCTAGTAGGCGAACAGTCTTATGCAGATGCCCATGAAGCTCCCAGAGTTCCTGCACCGCTTGGCTAATCACCTCCACATCTTGGCTAGGAGAGCCCAAGGATAGTTGACGCGTTAAGGTCTCGAAATCATCATAGCGAATCTTAAGCGTCACGGTCTGGGCGTGGAAATTCTTGGCCTTTAAGATTGCCACCACCCGCTTAGTCAGCTGGGTCAAGGCATCTAGAACCCCCTCTTCTTCCGCCAGAAACTGAATGAAGGTAGTCTCCTTGCCAATGGACTTGCGCTCACGATGGGGCTGGACTGGCGCATCATGGACCCCCCGCACCTTGTAGTAGAGGGATTTTCCCATTTTACCAAAATGTTCAATCAGGTCTTCTAATTCAATTGCTCGCAAATCCGCCCCTGTCATAATCCCCCTCTGGTGAAAATAAGGTACTGACTGCCGCCCCACCCCATAGAACTTATCAATGGGTAGGTCATCTAAAAATTCCAAGGCTTGATCAGGTGTCACCACCGTAATGCCAAAGGGCTTACGGTAGTCAGAGGCAATTTTGGCTAGGAACTTGTTATAGGACACCCCAATCGAACAGGTTAGGTTGAGTTCTGCCTTAATTTGAGCTTGAATACGCTGGGCTAAGTAGGTCGCACTTTGGATGCCCAGCTTATTATGGGTCACATCCAGGTAGGCCTCGTCCAGGGACATGGGCTCAATCAAGTCCGTGTACTGGGCAAAAATCGCCCGAATCTGCTGAGACACTTCCTGATAGTGAGACCAATCGCCCGCAATAAAGACCGCATGGGGACAACGTTTAAAGGCTTCAGCAGCCGTCATGGCCGAATGGATGCCATATTCACGAGCCTTATAGTTGCAAGTAGAGACGATGCCCCGGCCACCAGTTAACTTAGGATGCTTGGCAATCACAATAGGTTTGTGAGCAATCGCTGGATTATCCCGCGCCTCGACATTGGCATAGAAGGCATCCATATCCACATGCAGTATCTTTCGTGATGTGTCCGGCACCGGATCCTTAAACTCTAAAATCCCATAGCGCATGATGCCCCTCCTCTCCCCTGTCATACTTCTCCTCTAGTATACGAAAATTTGTTCGTATTTTCAAGTAGTGAGCTTGCCCCAGACAGCAATAAAAGGCAAGTAGCTAGATAGCTTGCTTGCCTTTTTATCATCATTTCACTTCGAAAAGTTCACGGTAGACCTGTTCACTGCCAAACTGGCGAGGCTCCACTCCTATCAGAGTCAATCCCACTCGTTCCAAATCACCTAAAGCTTGGCTCAGTTGAGAGGCAGATACAAGAAAGCTATGATCCGATAAGCGGCGAATCCAATCATCGGCTAACTTTTCTTGAACAGTTACCACATAGTCACTCGTTTCACTTTGGGCCAAAGTGCGTTCAATAATTTTGCCTTCTTTGACGAATAGAATTCGGCGAGTCATTCGGTCGATTTCGTCAAGATTATGCGAAGAAATCAATACCGTCATCCCCTCTTCGCGATTAAGTTGCATCACTAACTCACGAATCCGAATCAGGCTAGTAGGATCTAAACCATTGTAAGGTTCATCCAGAAAGAGTACTTGTGGCCGGTGGAGAATAGCACAGGCAAAGAGCAAATGTTGCTTCATTCCCAAGGAATAGGTCCCTACTGCTTGATCTAGATACCCTATCATTCCTACACGCTCGGCCGTTTCAATAATGCTCTCTTTGGAGAGTCCCTGGGCTAAGGCTATATACTGAAGGTGGTCGTAACCCGTTAGTTGTGGATAGAGAACACTATTATCTTGCATGAACCCAATCTTACGATAAAGAGCTTTACCTGCTGGCATGTAAAGCCCAGCTACCTTTACTTGTCCCTCCGAATATGGCAATAAGCCCGTTAAGGCTGACAGCAAGGTCGTTTTACCTGCACCATTAGGTCCTACTAAGCCTACTACCTCCCCGGCCTTAATCTGAAAATTTAGCTGCTTCAAAATCGCTTTACTGCCGTAGGAAACACTAAGATTTTTTACTTCAATCATACTTGGTCACGTCCTTTCAGAGTAGAATGCAAGCATATATTCAAAAACAAGCCTGCAAGACCACAGACTACTAGGCCAGTCCAATGAGTCAAAAGACCTTGACCTAAAGAAACAGAGAGGCGTCCGTCCAATACCGGGGCTAAATCCAAGTAACGGAAGGGACTCATAGCCTGTGCCAGACTCGGCAATAAGAGAGTTGCCCCATAACCAATACCTAAGATTCCAGCGACTAAACTAATATAGATTGCAGTCGACTTAACCCATCTAGCAACAAAATGGCAAAGGCTATTAATAAAGTAAGTAACAGCAACAAACAGTGATAAAGCCTCTAGATAGTAATACCAGCTAGGCATTATCTCAAAAAATTGATGAGTACTTGGCACACGAAAGCGCTGACCAATCAAACCACCCCACTGTTGGCCATCTACTAAATATCTGACCTGAGGTAGCTGAATATGGCCTAAACCTGCTATTAAACTACCAGTCAAGGCAAGTAAGATAACTGACCCTAGCATTAGTAGAAACAGCTGTTGAAGGCTTAAGCGTCGACGCAATTTAAGGAGATGCTTCCTTGCTAGAGGCAAGGTTGCCTGGAATCGCCAGCGTCCGGTTTCTTTATCTAGCACAGTAGGCGCTACTAGGAAGATTACTAAAATAACCCAGAGTCCTAAATATAGACGATCTTCAAATAAGTTACCGACTATTCCTAGTGCAGTATAAGATTTCATAGGCTTGCTGACACGCGCTAGATAGGTTTCAAAGACCGCAATATCAATCGAAAGTGGTGGCTGGTCCTCACCACTTCTTGGTGATTGCTCATAATTTGGAATATAGAGCGTCCAATATGGACCACCAGGTAGCTGAAAATCAATCCCATAATTTCGTTTCCACTCGGCTAACTGATAATTGATGTATGCATTCGGCATAAAAATCCAGTCACGGATCGGCAATAAAGTTCTATCACCTTTGCCTTGTAGGAAGTCAACATCCTCTTTCAGTTCATCGTACTCCATTTCCGTGGCTAACTTGGTTTTCCCTTGTTTAAGTTCCTCAACAAGAGCTTCTTGGCGTTGAAAACTTGCTAGCGCTGCCTGATAGAGTTCTTCCGTTGGATAGGCCTGACGATAATCACTCAGATTAATCTTAAGAAACTCAGATTTTTGCGCAATGTTAGCTGCTTGTAATTGATGGTACTGAATCCCCTGTGAAACACCATAATAGAGGAAAAAGGCCAAGATGCACAAGCAAATTTGCCACCAAAGGTGACCTCGTAATAGCTTTAGCCATTCAAAACTTGTTTGGAAACGGCTAGAAGATAAGTCGTAACGGCGACGCGCTCGACCACGTTTAAGTACTACATAGGATAGGGTTACTATCACCCGCCAGACACCAAGTAAGAGACCGAAAAGAATTACCACTGTATAGAAAAATTCTAGGCTTGACTGGTGTAAAACAAAACCATTAATATCCCAGTAGCTAAAAATAGAATAAAAAGGATAGAAGTCAAAGAGGCGACTAAACTCAGCTAATAAAGTAACCGATACACCTAGACCTAGCCAAACTAATAAAAGCTCTTGTACCCATCGATTAATAAGTAGCAAAATAAGCCAGAAAAGAATTACCAGCCCTAACCAGAATAGATAGAGAGCCAAGATTCCCTGCCACAGGGGCCAACCAGGTGCCATAGGATAATGAAGTAAAGCCGTAAGGGGAAGTTGGTCAAAAAGAACATGATAGATAGCCCACCCAACTGCAATCGACAAACCATAGCCTAGTCCCAGGCACAAGAATACACCTAAGCGTCGGCTTAGCAAGCGACTATAAGGTATAGGTAAAGTTTTGAGAAAAGCCTGCTGATTAGCGAAGAAATCTCTTAGAAGTGGTAATCCTACTAAATATGAGAACAGCAAAAGTAGTGGAATTCCCAATAAATAAGGAGAGAGTTGTGTCATTAGATAGCTGGATTCTCGCGTTGTCTTAACATCCAAGCGACCTATTTGGTAATTGACTTGCCATTCGATAACAGGTAATTCTGCTTCTATCTGTTGACGCGAGATACTCAATAACTCCTTACCCTGATTATTGAGAGCTAATAGGGTTCTCCATATAGAGAGCTTGTCCTGGTTCACTCGATCCCATTCTTCATAATAGGCCGCCACACTGTAATCAAAACGTGTCTTTTCTGCTTCCTTCAAGCTAACTAAAAGTGGATTTTCCTCTGATACCCCCTGCCTTTGCATGTTGGAGATGGACCAGTTCAAATCTGAAGCCAAACGATTGGCCTGTTGACGCTCTTGATGTCTTAGGTCATGACTAACCTGTCCACGATATAGTCCTAGCCCTAGCATGGTCACAAGTGGCAAGATTAAGAGTAAGTAGACAAAGCGGTGATTCTTTATAAAGTGCCTAAGCTCTAGTTTGAACATTTTGCGACCTCCTCAAGGCTAGAATAGGTATAGATTAAAAAAACATTAAATATTAGTTAGATTGTATCCGATTTCCCGCTTGCTTTCAAGATAATTTTATCCCACTTGAATAAAATCTAATGTCCGTTTAGCCAATGTTCGTAAAAGAGCACGCACCAGACATCCATGAAATGTCTGGTACGTGCTCAACAAGAATTACTTCAATTCTCTATTTAATTTCTAAAGTCTGTGCCAGGTCGCGATACCAATAAGCACTCTTCTTAGGATAGCGTTTCTGCGTTTCGAAATCTACATAGAATAGGCCATAGCGTTTCTCATAACCATTAGACCAGGAGAACACATCCATTAAAGACCAAATGAAGTAGCCCTTGACATTGGCCCCGTCTTGAATGGCATCAGCTAAGACTGACAGATGCTGTTTGACATAGTCAATACGCGCATCATCATAGACCGTCTCATCCACGAATTCATCTTTATAGCCTAAACCATTCTCGGTAATATAGATTTTCTTATAGTTAGGATAGTCTTTTACAACTCGCATAATTTGATCGTAGAGGCCCTTTGGATAAATCATCCAATCCCAATCGGTACGCGGAACATCGACATCAAACTCACGACGACCGACACCCTTAATTTGGTATTTAGAGCCGCCTTTATCGCCCTTAGAGTTGTGAGTAATCTCAGTTTCTCCCTCAAATTCACGCATCCAGTCACTCATGTAATAGTTAATGCCCAGGAAATCGTTGAGATCTTTTGCTGCCTTAAGGCAGTCGAAATCTTCTTCCCTGAGATCCAACTGACCACCATTGACGGCTAGAATGTGGTGAACGCCATTCATAGTTGCTTCCGAATAATGCCCTAAGTATGTAGCATCCAAGATAAATTTATTATGGATTATATCCTCAAGCTCAGCAGCTCGAACATCCCCAGGATTTTCAGGATTATAAGGATACTTCGTTGGCAAGGCGTGTACCACACCAATCTCACCGGGGTAGCCTAACTGCTTGTAGAGGCTAACTGCCTTGGCGTGAGCCACCATCATATTGTGATGTGATTGGAAGACTTTCTCGAAGTCATATTGAATACCCGGAGGGAATTTACCCACCAAGTACTGACCATCACCGATTGGCCCAATCTCATTAAAGGTTGTCCAATAACGAACCTCTGAGAATTCCTTAAAGCAAAATGCCGCATAATCAACAAAGTGCTGAATGGTCTCTCGGTTAAGGAAGTCCCCTTTTGAGTGTAATGCTTCTGGGGTATCAAAGTGATGCAGAGTTACAAAAGGCTCAACGTGTCGTTTATGGCACTCTTGGAAGAGGCGATGATAGAAATCGACCCCTTTTTGATTTACCTTCCCATAACCTTCTGGAAAAATACGTGACCAGGCGATTGAAATTCTGATACCATTGACACCAAACTCCTCAGCCAATTTCAAGTCAACTGGGTATTGATGGTAGAAGTCACTTGCCGGTTCAGCTGTATACCAATAATTGTCTGCTAAGTATTTATCCCATGCTACTGGCCCCTTGCCATCAGTATGGGTAGCCCCCTCCGCCTGATAGGCGGCAGTGGCTCCTCCGAAAATAAAGTCTTTGGGTAATGTCTTGGTCATAGAGAACGCCTCCTAGGATTCAAACTGTTGTTTTACGAAATCTAGAGCTCCTTGCCCATCACGCGTTAATTTAATATATTGTGCCCCTTCCGTCTTAGCTAACTTAATGCCAAGACGATCTGTTTCGGCTTTCATGTCTTCATAGTTAGAAGCTACTTGAGGTGCTAAGATAACTAATTGGTACTCAGGTAAGATCTCACGGTGAGCGCCATAGCTACCAGCAGCCGCCGTTACAGGTACACCATATTCTTTGGCTGCCTTGGTCAAAGCATTGGCTAGAAGACCACTTGTCCCACCGCCGGCACAGAGAACCAAGACATTGGTTTGTTCCGTAATAGTTGCTTCAGACTTAGCATCAACGCCAGCTTTTTCAAGAATAGCATCTGCCTTCGCTGTATTAAAGTTAGCAGCTACTTTGCTCTTGAGATCGTCATTAGCAGATTGACCGGATGCTTCTTCGGCCAGAATCTGCTCATCATAGACCTTGAGGAATGGGTAGTAGATAAGGCCGTCCACCACAATCAAGACAAAGGCTAAGACGAAGGCTAAGACTTGTAGGTTGGTACCAAGCACAATACCTAGAGGCCCTGGCGTAGTCCATGGCAAGGTAGCAGAGAAACTGTTCATGCCTAAAGTATCCACGAAGAATTTGAAGAGCCATACGTTGACGATTGGAGCTAAGATAAATGGAACAAAGAAGACAGGGTTCAAGACCAATGGAGCACCAAATAAGATTGGTTCATTAACCCCAAAGAAGGTTGGCACCACAGAAGCGCGTCCAATAGCACGGTTGCGTTTAGACTTACAGAGCCACATGAACATAAATGGCACGATGAAAGTTGCCCCGGTTCCCCCGAAGGTCACGATGAACATCTGTGTCCCAGAAGTCAAGATTTTATCGGCATGCTGCCCTGCTTGCATCAACTGTAGGTTAGTATCGATATTAGCGTAGAGAATGGCAGCAATAGCAGGTTCAACGATAGATGGGCCGTGAATCCCAACAAACCAGAAGAAGGCGTAGGCACCAAAGATGATGGTAATCCCAACATAACCCTCTGCTGCTGAAAATAGTGGAGCGAATAAAGCACCAATTGACTCAGCAACGTTCATTCCAGTAAAATGGCGCACTACAATATCTAATGCATAGAGGGTAACCACAGATAAGGTAAATGGAATCACGTCTTTGAAGACTTGAGAAATGTTAGGTGGCACCTCTTCAGGCATTCGAATGGTAACATTGTTTTTCACACAGACCTTATAGATGGCTACTGTTACAAAGGCAGCAAGGAAAGCCGCTAGCAAACCCTTCGTTCCTAAAAAGCCGGTCCTAAACCCTTTTTCGATCGGGTCAGCTGCTAACATGAGTAAACCAACAATCGATGCTAATAGGGTCGACATATAGTTAATTTGGTTGGTTCGTTCCATGTCACGGTTGACGGAATCCGTTAATGATTTGGCAGTCGTTCCGGCTACTAGCATCGCCAAAATCCCCATGGAGAAGTTATAAGGCTTCATTAAGAAATCTTCAATCTCTTTTGGCCAAAAGAAACCAAAAGCATTCGGTACATAGGCAATTAAGATAAAAATACTGGAGAACAAGATAACTGGCATCCCAGCTATGAAACCATCACGGATGGCGCGGAGATAAATGTTGCGTGATAACTTAGTAAAAAAGGGTTTACATTTTTCTATTTGGTTAATAATCGCATTCATTCGATTATACTCCTCTCTTATAGAGCTCTAGCATATGTTGCATCATATCCTTCAACAACAGAGTTGTCATGAGGTGGTCTTGACCATGCATGAGGGTAACACTAAAGGCCAGATCTTCACCAGCAGCTTCCTTGGCCAGTAGGCTAGTCTGGGCATGGTGGGCCTCAACAATACACTCATTGGCTTCTTCAATAAGGCTTTCAGCACGGGCAAAATCTCCACTCCGTGCAGCATTTAGGGACTCTAGCAATTTCGAACGTGCATCGCCAGCGTATGCGACAATTTCGAAACCCAACATGGTAATTTCTTCTCTGTTCATTATAATACCTCCTAAAGACATCCTATATTTTCTTTAATGGTAACACTAATTGTAAGGGTTTGCAATAAACGGACAAATTATGTTTATCTTTGTTCACTTGCCCCAATAGTTTGAGGCAAGCAAACTTTAGATATATTTAGCGATTTTTCCAAGAGGTGGCTGTCTCTTTAAGCACCTCATTAAGCTCAACAATATTACGATGACCCTCTTTTCTTAGCCACTCACGAGCCGCTTCAGGTCCATTTTCAATATAAGGTTGAACACTGCCTGCCCAAGTAGCTCGGCCACAGAGAACACCGTTAAACCGAGAACCTGAAGCTTTAGCAAAACGTAAAGTTTCGACAAAGAGTTGCGCTGAGACACCGGCACTGAGGAAGATATAAGGTAAGTTGGTTGCTTGATCTTGTTCCAAGAAATAACCTGCTGCTTCTTCTTTGGAATATAGCACTGGACCGTCACCAAATCCTTCAACATAAGCCATGTTGACTGGCACTTCAACCTTTAAAACATCAATGGCGAAGCGTTCATCAGAAAATACCTTCATTGCTTCAATGACCTTGCGAGGTTTCACTTTAGCGTATTCAGGGCTTTGAGCATCTGTGATTTTTTCATCATAGGCAAGAATTTCTAAGAAGAAAGGAATATCTTCACCTAGACACTCGGAGCCAATACGTTCGATATAAGCTTGCTTTTGGCGATTAACTTCAGGGTCCCCATCCACATCGTAGTAGAGTAAGAATTTGACTGCATCTGCTCCCTCTTCCTTGAGTCGCTTAGCTGACCAGTCAACTAGGCAATCAGGGAGGCGTTTGGTTGAGGTTGTATCATAGCCTGTCTTCTCATAAGCTAATAATAAGCCTGTGCCACTAGCCAAGAATGGAATAGCCTTTAGCCCATACTCAGGATCTAAGAGCATAGAAGAAGCATAAGGTGTTAGCTCTTGGGCAACTAGGACTTTTAATTCTTCTAGCTGCTCAACACTAGGCTCAGCTTCCTGATATTTGGCCATAAGGCGTTTTAAAGCCCCACGTTGGTCAAAAGCTAAGGCTGAAATAATGCCTTCTTGGTCACTTAACTTCTCCATAAAAGCTTGTTTATTTGCAGATAATACCATTGAAATCCACCTTTCTTTATGTCTGTTTTACTTAACTAAGATTAATCGTGGTATTCGCCGCGATCCCATTTTTCTAAGAATTCCTTGAAGAAATCAGGGTCAGCATAATCTTTATTGGCTGACTCAACTGCTGCTATCTTGGCGATGAGTTTCTTATTTTCTGGTGTTTCATGATACTCTGCCGCGATAAAGGCATCAATGATGTCACACATCAATAACTCACCAATAATCTTGCCCCCAAAACCAATGACATTTGCATTGAGTTCTTCCTTGGCATATAAGGCTGTTGTCATGTCCCGCACCAAAGCACTCCGTACACCCGGAACTTTATTAACAGCGTTATTAATCCCCACACCTGTCCCGCAAATGCAGACGCCTAAATCTGCTTGACCACTGACTACTGCCTCACCTACCCGTTTTCCGTAGATAGGGTAGTGTGTCCGAGTGAAGTCGTAAGTCCCAAAGTCTAAAACCTCATGACCCTTAGACTTAAGATAGTCTGAGACAGCTATCTTAATATCAGTGACGATGTGATCGCAACCAATCGCAATTTTCATGTTCCATACTCCTCTCTAGCACATCTTATTAAGCATGTCTACGCGAATCTGATGACGACCACCATCATAATGACCGTTAACAAATCCCTTTGCAATGTTCTTAGCCACTTCAGGCCCTACAATTTCTGCACCCATCGTGATAATCCGTGAATTATTATGACCACGTGTCATGTAGGCTGATCGTTCATCCGATACTTGGGCGGCAATCATTCCCTTGACCTTAGTGGCAACCATGAATGGACCTGCGCCGTAAGCATCTATCACAATACCTAAGTTATCCTCTGCTTTGTTGACCTCTGCAACCACTGCTAAAGTCACATCAACGAAGTCTTGTCCTTCTTGACTAACATCGATTACCTCAAATGATTGAGCGACTAGATAGTCTTTTACCACATCTTTTAACTCAGTGCCAGCTAAGTCAGCACCTAGTACAACTGCCATCTCTCATCTACTCCTTTACACTCTAGCGAATTCTTGTTTGCAAACCTTGTCGAGATCAGATATTGTTCTCTACAAACATAATATACACCTGTTCGAGTTTGATGTCAACACATATTTTGTTCGTTTCAAACATTTTTATGCAAAAAAAGAGGTAGCCAGAGACTACCTAAAGATTTGATCAAACAATAACGGATGTATAAGGTTTGATTTCTTGCTGAACCTTATCAGAATCCAAGTCCGTGATGACACTCGTTAAACTATTTAAATTACAGATAGAAGTAAAATCCTCCCTACCCAACTTGGAATCATCTATCAATAAATAAGTGGCATTAGAACGTCCAAGCGCTAAACGTTGTGTTTGTGCTTCATTGAAGTCCGAAGTCAGTACACGACCATTTTTTACACCATTGCCGCTGAAAAACATCTTATTAAAGTATATTTCTCCTAGCATATGATTGGTCATCTCACCAACAAAGGCCTGGGTTCGTTCACGCATCTCCCCGCCTAATAAAATCACTTTAAAGGTATCCGTCCGTTTTTTAAATAGCAGATGGAAGATAGGCAAACAATTGGTTACTACTTGTAGGCGCCGACAGTGTATCTCCTCCGCTAAGACTTCAACAGAGGTCCCAGGGCCTAAGAAAATACTATCCCCTTCTTCAATAAGTTGCAGAGCTTTCTGAGCTACTAAGCGCTTGGCCTGCATATTTTGATGATGTTTCTCTTCATGAGACAGTTCATTAAAAGACAGTCGGCTATTACTTTTGGCGCCTCCATGAATCCGAGTTAATTGACCTTCTTGCTCTAGACTAGCTAAGTCTCTACGAATTGTCATATCTGATACCTGTAAGATTTCAATCAAATCATTGACCATTACTGTCCCAGATAGATTGACTAAACGAACAATTTCCAACATACGTTCTTGCTTATTCATGGGGCACTCCTTTCTCCTTAGATGTTTATTATAAACCTAAAATGTTTGAAAAGCAAACATTTTAGGTTGGAATGTGCTAAAGAGTTTGACTGACCTACAAATGTATCATATTAAAACTACCTTCAACTTGTTTGCTAGCTGCTTAGACATACTTTTCGCTACTTTCACTTTAAACACAAAAAAGCTGAGACCTAAGTCTCAGCTTGTCTATGCGCTAGTCGAATATTAGCCCAAACGTGATGCTATCTTATCCCAGTTGACTACTGAGAAGAAGGCTTGGATATAGTCTGGACGACGGTTTTGATAGTGGAGGTAGTAAGCATGTTCCCATACATCTAAACCTAAGAGTGGCTTAAGCCCCAATTCTAATGGTGTGTCTTGGTTAGCGGTAGACAGGACTTCTAAGTGACCGTCACGGTCTACGAGCCAAGCCCAACCAGAACCAAAGCGAGTCGCTGCTGCCTTAGCAAAGGCTTCTTTGAAGGCTTCAACAGAACCAAAGTCCGCTTCCAAGCGAGACTTGAGGCCAGCAGGAATAGCTGCTTCTGCACTTGGTGCTTGTAGGCTTTCCCAGAAGAAGCTATGGTTGAAGTGACCCCCACCATTGTTACGGACAGCTGTTTGAATGCTTTCAGGTAGGTCCTTAAGGTTAGCGACTAAGTCTTCGATAGACTTAGCTGCCAAGTCTGCGTGACCTTCTAAGGCTGCATTCAAGTTGTTAACATAGGTTTGGTGGTGCTTGGTGTGGTGAATTTCCATGGTGCGCGCGTCAAAAGCTGGTTCAAGCGCATCATAGGCGTATGGCAAGGCTGGTAATGTAAATGACATGGTCATTCCTCCTCGGATATAGTATATCTAGATTATATCATGCTCAGTAGAATAGACAATTATTTTGCACTTGGTAGCGTTTATTTCACAAACTCAAAGCATGAAAAAAGCCCCTTATTCGCTAAGAATAAAGGACTTTAGCAAGTCTGACTCTCAAAGTCGTAAGGGCTGATTCCCTCCATGCCAATCATGGGATCAATTTGGTCGATCAAATCCTGACTTAAGCGGAAGGACTCTTGCTGCTTAGGTGCCAAGTCTCTTGATTGAACCGCAACCGAAACACTTGTCGCAGGACTAGCTTGAGGCGAGGCTTGATCTGTTGCACTAACTTCAACTTTTTCAGCATCTAGGCCTAAAACTTGGCTCTCTCCTGACGATAGCTCTTGCTCTACCTTCTCTCCCTGCGTCAGCCCAGCTAATTTAATTTTTAGCAGGTCCTTCAGGTTGGTACGGCGTGGATCACGATTCTGACTAACCGCTTGGACATAAGCGTCCGGGTCCCCCACCAAAACCAAACTTGCCTGTGCTCGGGTGACCGCTGTATAAAGCAAGTCCTGGCGCAACATGCGATAGTAGGCATCGACCAGAGGCAGTATAACTAGCGGATACTCACTCCCCTGGGATTTGTGGACCGAACAGCAGTAGGCCAGAGTCAACTGGTCAAAATCTGACCGTCGATAGGTCAGTTCCTTATCATCAAAGGCCACCACGAGCTCTTCACTCCCGCTGTTAGACGCCTGCGCTGAGAAGACACCGACGATTTTCCCGATGTCCCCATTATAGACGCCTTCCTCTGCATTGTTGACCAACTGAAGCACCTTATCTCCCAGACGAAAAATTTGGTCAAAATACTCTAGTTGAGGTTTCTTGCGGCTAGGCGGATTGAAGAGTCCTTGCAAGAGTTGGTTGAGGGCGGTAATACCAGCAGGCCCCTTATACATTGGCGCCAAAACCTGCAGGGTATTGGCATCAAATCCCCTAGTCAAGGCGTGGCCTACCACCTGTTCCACCACTTGGGCTACCTGCTGGGTTTTACATGGAATAAAGGAACGGTCAGGCTGTCTCTCCATTAGGTTCTGCGGTAGACGCCCCTGACGAATCTGATGGGCAAGTTGAATGATGGAACTATCTTGGGCTTGGCGATAGATTTTAGTCAGACTGATGGTGGGAATTACCCCAGACTCAATCAAGTCTGAAAAGACTTTACCTGGCCCGACCGAAGGCAATTGATGCTTATCCCCTACCAGAATGACTTGAATTCGGTAGCCAATGGCCATCCAGAGCCAATTCATCAACCAGGTATCCACCATGGACATTTCATCCACTACCAATAGCTGACCTTCCAGTGGCGTCGGATCAAAGCCATCCACTGTGGTCTCACGATTGAAACCAATCAGCCGGTGGATGGTGGAAGCCGGTATATCCGTCATTTCCTGCATACGCTTGGCTGCTCGACCTGTTGGGGCGGCTAACAAGACGGGGCCAGTCTGATAAGGATTGGTCACATCGCCCTGATGATAGCCATGCAAGAGCCGGTGGAGTGTCAAAATTCCACGTATCAAGGTCGTCTTCCCCGTCCCTGGGCCACCTGTAATCACGGAAAGTGGTGATTGCATGGCAAGGATCATGGCCTGGCGTTGCGTCTCATCGTAGTCGATTCCCGTCTCGCGGGCTACTTGATCCAGCTTGTCTTCAATTTCTGTCTTGCTGAAAGTCTCAACTTCTTCATACTGGAAGAAGTCGCTGATACGTCGGACGATTCCCATTTCCGCGTGATAGAGACTTGGCAACATAATGCCTTGGTCCAAGGAATAGAGCGTCCCTTCCAAGATAGCCAAGTCCAAGGCTTCTGCTAGTCGATCTTCCTCAATCAGATAAGAGCGACTACGTTCTAAAATCTTGGTAGCAAGCGCCAACAAACGTGGTCGCTGGACATAGGTGTCTCCTGACCGCAAGCAAACTTCAGATACGGCCGTATAGAGACCTGCCACCAAACGTGTGACAGCGTCAGCCTCAATACCAAGTTGTTCAGCCAGGGCATCGGCCTTATTGAAGCCAACCCCTTCTACCTTGGCTACCAAGGCGTAAGGATTGTTCTCAATCGTGGCCAGCGTTTGACCCTTAAAGGTCTGATAAATTTTATCCGCCAACTTAGGCCCAAAACCCCACTCTGTTAACTGCAAGAAGATACGTTCAGTTCCCTGGTGTTGGCGCAGAGTTTCGGCTAGCACTTGGCGTTTATCTGGTGTTAAGCCTTTGACCGATTTGAGGCAGTCAGGATCCTGTAAGATTAAATCAATGGCTTCCAGCCCTAGCTGATCCACGATTCTTTGGGCCAGGGTCTTACCAATCCCAGTGAAGCGGGCACTAGAAAGAAATTCTACTAGGCCAGCCTCAGAGGTTGGCGCTACTTGTTGGTAGCGACTAACCGCAAATTGCTCGCCATAACGCGGATGGACAGTTACTTGGCCAAAAAATTCATAGGCTGTATCTAAATGCAAGGCTGCAAATTGACCCGTACAAGTAACATAGTCCTCGCTTATTAGGTCGCTGTCCGACTCGAGCACCTTCACCCGCAACACCTTATAAAGGTTCTGTGGGTTTTCGAAAAAGACCGATTCAACTTCGCCAATCAAATGTATTTGCTCAGCCATAAGCGGCCTCCTTTCTTAACTCTAGCTAATGAGACTTAGAGCTTCAACCAGCGCATCCCAATATTACCTGGAATAGCTTGAAAACCAAACTGCTGATAGAGTCGGTCGGCTGGTTCCTTAGCCATCAAGCAGACATAAGCAGACGCATCCGCATTCGCTATGAGCCAATCCGAGACAGCTTGCATCAGGGCCTTACCCAGACCTTGACCTTGGAATTCAGGTGCCACCATGACCGAATTGACGATATAAGATAAGGCGCCGTCCCCAGCAATCCGGGCAAAACAAACCAGCCGCTGACCCTGGTAGGCACAAATCATATAGAGGGAATTAGCTAGCGCACGTTCAGCCACTTCTTGAGGGGGGTTAGCCCCCAAGCCTGTGGCAACCCGCAAATCAAGATAGTCTTGGACAGTCGGAACCGTTTCAGTCCAACGAAGTTGTGCCTTAGACATACTGACGTTGCACCCCCTCTTTGTAGGCCGCGTCAATCAGCCCGCCACCTAGACACTCTTGGCCATCATAGAAGACTACTGCCTGCCCCGGTGTAATGGCCCGGACTGGTTCATCAAAAATAACAGTCGCCTGAGTCTTATCTTGGCTAAGTTTAACCGTCACTCCAATATCTTGTTGACGGTAGCGGAACTTAGCCGTGCATCGGAATTCTTCTGGCATATCCGACAAATTAGGCGCTGTAAAGGACACTTCACTGGCCGTCAGATAGTCTGAATAGAGATTTGGATGATGGAAGCCCTGACCTACATAGAGAGTTTGCGTCGTCTGATCCTTACCAATGACAAACCAAGGTTCATTGCTAGTGCCACCGCCACCAATCCCTAAGCCTTGGCGTTGGCCAATGGTATAGTACATAAGCCCCATGTGATCGCCCTTGACCTGACCATCTAGGGTCACCATTTTACCCGGTTTATTGGGTAGGTAGTTGGAAAGAAATTCATTGAAATTCCGTTCTCCAATGAAGCAGACACCGGTTGAATCCTTCTTCGTGGCAGTCGCCAAGCCTGCCTCTTCTGCTAAGGCACGAACTTCATACTTCTGCAAATGACCCAACGGGAAGAGGGCTTTCTGGAGTTGGGCTTGGGAGAGTTGACTAAGGAAGTAGGTTTGGTCCTTATTATTATCTAGGCCACGCAAGAGGTGGACTACCCCATTTTCATCTCGCTCCGAACGAGCATAGTGCCCCATGGCAATATAGTCTGCCCCTAATTCCATAGCATAATCCAAGAAGGCCTTAAACTTAACTTCCTTGTTACACATTACATCCGGGTTAGGCGTACGCCCCGCCCGATATTCGCGTAAGAAATATTCAAAGACCCGATCCCAATATTCTTTCTCGAAGTTAACAGAATAATAGGGAATTCCAATTTTCTCCGCGACTTTGACTACGTCTTGGTAGTCTTCAGTCGCTGTACAGTGGCCATTTTCGTCAGTATCATCCCAGTTTTTCATGAAGAGGCCGATGACTTCATAGCCCTGCTCCTTGAGCAGCAAGGCAGCAACAGAAGAATCTACGCCCCCACTCATACCCAAAACGACACGTTTTCCATTTGTTGACATTGTTCTTTTCCTTTCTTTCTCTCTATGGATAACTCCGTGGAAGGCAGAGCATCCTGACATGTGTGCTTAATTGATAACAGAAGAAGAGAACGAAAGCACTCTCTCGTTCTCCCCACTTAGGCTAGACTTCAGTTAAAACGTTACGCTCAACAAAGCCGTCAAAGATAAAGTTAATCTTCTCCACAACCATTTCATTATGAGCTAACTTGGTTACATCAACAGCAGTTAAACCCTTGTTATTGACGGTTGAGATTTTGAGGGTCTTCAAGTCCTTGTTCACCAAGACCTTGAGCACCAAACCATCACGGTGGTGGCTATCTAGAGGACGTTTGTATTGGAAGTTACCGCCAGTTGACTCGGTAAAGCCATTGTCCCGCAAAGTATAAGGTTTGCAGGCTGGGTTGATTTCGAAGGTACGGTTAAAACCTTTTAAGGTTGCTTGTTTGGTGAATGCCATAATTCATCGCCTTTCTTGTTTACTTTTGTTGTCTTGCTTTTAAGAGGCCAAGTTGTTTGACCACTTGGTCTAAGTCTGCTTGCGTCACGTCCAAACCCATAGTCAGACGAATACTTTCACGCTGCCGGTCTTCCTGGTCAGGATAGTAACCCTTAAGGACACGACTAGGTTCTAGACTACCTGCCGAACAGGCTGAGCCAGCCGAAACATAGATTTGAGCCAAATCCAAATGGATTAAGACCTGACTAGCCTTGAGGCCTTTGAGCCAGAGATTAAGGAAGCCTGGCAAATGATGAGCCTGAGGACGGTTGACTTGATAATCAATTCCTGCTCGAGTTAGCTCCTCCAAGAAGTAAGCTTCCAATTTTGCCAAATGCGCTTGTCGCTGCTCCGCTTCTGCTAGAGATAGATGGATAGCTTGAGCCAAGCCCTGAATATAGGCTAGATTCTCAGTTCCAGCTCGCATACCAGCTTCTTGCCCGCCACCTATCAAGTAAGGTTGCAGCCCTGGTTGATCTTGCCATGCTTGGAAGTAGAGTAAGCCAACCCCCTTAGGCCCACCCAACTTATGGCCCGATAGGCTCCAAGAAGTGGCTATCTGGTCTAGTTGCCAAGGCAGTTTGGTAATCCCTTGAACCAAGTCAACATGGAAAAAATAACCGCGCTGACGAGCTTCTTGTGCCAATCCAGGAATGGGGTAAATGGCACCTACTTCATTGTTGACCGCCATGGCTACCCAGCCACTGGTATCTTCCTGACTAGCCGCTAGAAATTGGTCAATCAGGTCTTGGTCACTGCCCCCATCTTGGGGTTGAATCCAGGAAATAACCCAGCCTTCTTCCTCTAATCGCTTGAGCTCTAAATCCACTGAAGGATGTTCTACAGCCAAAGCCACCAAGTGGCGAGCTTTACCAACTGCTAGAGCACTTTGAGCCTGAGACCAGATAGCCCAGTTATTGGCTTCCGTTGCCCCTGACGTGAAGTAGAGGCTAGAAGCTGAGGCTAGGTCCAAATCTTTGGCAATGGCCTCGCGAGCCTGATTGAGAGCATACTTGGCAGACTTGCCCAATTGATAAGTGCTAGAGGGATTCCCATAAAGTTGGGATAAGGAGCTTGTGATCGTTTCGACAACTTCCGGACGAACAGGTGTTGTCGCTGCATAATCAAGATAAATAGCCACCTTGGCCTCCTCCTCTCAGACTAGACTTTCCTTCTTATTATAGCACACTCCTAGCCTTTCGCCTATCCATAAGTTTAGTCAGAAGATTTGTCTCCTCAGGCCTTTTGCGGTATGATGAATAGGCAGATAATTGATTGAAAGGAGGCATCCCATGCTTCAACCACTCGCCTATCGCATGCGCCCTCGTCAACTGGAAGATATTCTTGGCCAGGAGCACCTTGTTGGCCCTGGTAAGATTATCCAGCGCATGGTGCAAGCCAAGCGCCTGACTTCCATGATTCTCTACGGACCGCCCGGTATCGGCAAAACTTCCATTGCCAGCGCTATTGCAGGTTCGACTCGTTATGCCTTCCGAACCCTGAATGCGGCCACCGATGGTAAGAAAGAACTGGAACAAGTAGTAGAAGAAGCCAAATTTTCTGGCACCCTTATCTTACTCTTGGACGAAATTCACCGATTAAACACCACCAAACAGGATTTCCTACTACCACATCTGGAGAGTGGTCGGATTATTCTGATTGGGGCGACTACCGAGAACCCCTATATCGCCATCAACCCCGCCATTAGAAGTCGGGTGCAAATTTTTGAACTCAAGCCCCTCAGTCCTGAGCAGGTTTGCCTTGGTTTGACTCGGGCCTTAGCCGATCAAGAACGTGGGCTCGGTAAGTACCCCGTACAAGTCCAGGATGGCGTTCTGGAACATTTTGCCCAAGTTTCGGGCGGTGATATTCGGACCAGCCTTAACGCCTTAGAGCTGGCAGTCCTCTCAACTGAACCGGACCAAAATGGGCAAATTATCATCGACATGGCAGTGGCCAGTGATTGCTTGCGACGTCGCCGCCTTCAACACGACAAGAATGGTGACGCCCACTACGACGTCATCTCCGCCCTACAAAAATCCATCCGCGGCAGTGATGTCGACGCTGCCCTTTATTACCTAGCCATATTACTGACTGCCGGTGAGCTGACGGTTGCCTGCCGTCGCCTGCTAGTGATTGCCTATGAGGATATTGGTCTAGGCCACCCAGCTGCCACACAAAGAACGGTTGCGGCCATTCAAGCCGCTGAAAAGCTAGGTCTGCCAGAAGCCAGTATTCCCTTAGGTTTTGCAGTCATCGACCTAGCCTTGAGTCCAAAATCCAATACTAGCTATCGTGCTATCAAGTCTGCTATGGCTGCGATTGACCAAGGACAAGTCGCCCCTGTCCCAGACCATTTGCGGGACAGCCACTATCAAGGCGCTGACAAGTTGGGCCGAGGACTTGACTACCGCTACCCCCACGATTATCCAGGTCATATCGTAGCTCAAGAATATTTGCCTAAGGAGTTAGCTCATCACCAGTTCTTCCAAGCAGACCCTAGCGGTAAGTATGAAGAAGCCTTAGCTCACTACTACCAAAAAGTTAAAGAAATCCTCAAAAAATAAGAGCGCTTACTTGCAAATTTAGCAAGTCGTGCTATAATAAAAGTATAGAAAATCTGTGGTGTACGTGACATATACACTGTGTTGACCGAACATTTTTCTTTAGATATAGGGAACCAACTCGGCTGACTTATGACAGGCCTTTTCACTTGGTAGTCAGCGGTTAGGCGTTAGGTGCCCACCTGCTTAGATTGCGGGTTCAAAACATCTATATGACCAAACGGCACTAACGGATTTGGGTAGGAACTAGGGTTCCTGCCCTCTTTTTTATATAGAAAAAGAGCTTGGGGCTTGCCCAAGCTCTTTCACTTATTTTTTTATGATACTTTCCGTCTCACTTGCCAGTGTGCAATAGCCAAACCCAAGAAGCTAGGTACAATCCAACCTAGACTCTGGCCACTCAGGGGCAAATAAGTAGCGAATGTGGAAGCTAATGCTTTCAGTGGTAGTACCCAAGCTAGCTCTGGCATGGCTTGAATGCCATCGATTAGCGCCACTATCCCTGTCAGTGCCATAGCCCATTGGTAGTAAAGGCTGTCGATTGCCCGACCTCGGCACAGTAAGGTGACCATGACTAGGACAATCGCCAGAGGATAGAGAAACATGAGCACCGGAACGGCCCAAGCAATAATCTGAGTCAAACCGGCATTAGCGATAAGAGTAGCCAAGAGGCTAACCGCTAGTAAGTAATGCTTGTAATCCAGACTAGGGAATAGGTCCACCATTGCCTCCGAAAAAGCGGTCAGAAGCCCTACCCCTGTCTTAAGGCAGGCCAGAATAACAATTAAGGCCAAGAGGATACTACCTGCTGAACCGAGATAGTGATTAGCAATCTGAGCTAGTGCAATCCCACCATTAGCACTCAAGGAGAAGTGCCCCAAGGAAGTCGCCCCAGCATAGGCCAAGAGCCCATAAATTAGGCCCATTAAGAGGATACTAATGGCTCCGGATTTGACCATGCCGCTAGCCAGTTCGCCCGGCTCCTGAATCCCTAAACGATTCATAGCTTGAATCATGACAATCCCAAAAGCCAAGGCCGCTAGCACATCCAGGGTCTGATACCCCTCCAGAAAGCCTGTCGCCATTGCTTGTTGAGCATAGCGCCCCTGGGCCATCATTTGCCCAGCTTGCCCCATTGGATTGAGGACTGTCAGAGTCAAGAGTAGCCCTAAAACCAGTAAAAAGGCAGGGTTAAGAATTTTGCCAATATAATCTAGAATCTTACCTGGATTCAAGGATAGAAAGCCCGCTACCAGGAAGAAGATGAGGGAATAAATTAGAAGACCCTGTCCCTGGTGACTCGACTCGATAAAGGGGGCTACCCCAATAGTATAAGATGTACTTGCCAAGCGTGGCACCGCAAATAAAGGACCAATTACCAGATAGAGCAGGACCGTAAAAATCACACTGAACTTTTTACCGACACGACTGGCTAGCTCGGTTACACTCTTACTCTTAGACATCCCCATAGCGAGAATGGTCAGGAAAGGCAAGCCGATGGCTGAAATCAAGAGTCCGACCACAGCTGGCCCTACCTGAGCCCCACTTTCTTGTCCTAGGTGAACTGGGAAAATAAGGTTCCCTGCCCCAAATAACATACCGAAAAGCATGGAACCCAAATATAGGGCGTCTTTAGACTGAAGCTTTTTGCTCATTTATCATACTCCATTTCAAGCAAAAGCAACATCCGAAAGGAATGTTGCTCTTACTTACTATTTTATTATTCTGCTTCAAAGTAAGCAGGGTAATGCGTTTTGACAATCTGGTGGCAACGATGACAAAGGGTTGGGGCCTCCGCAATCGTTCCCACTTCCGGACGGACTGCCCGGCATCGTTCGCAGACATGCCCTTGAGCGCGGCTAACAGAAACTGCATAATCGTCTAAGACTAAGGCATGATCTGGTGCCGGCGTGGTCACTAAGTCTAGATGAGAGACAATGAGTAATTGATCTAAATCTTGACTCAAGGCCTTTAAGGCATTGGCTTGTTCTTCATTGACATAGAGGGTCACAGCTGCTTCAAAAGATTTCTTGATTGGGTCTTGTTCAGCATTTTTCGCTTCCTCTAAGGCTTTTTGAACCCCTTGTTGGACATGGAAGAAGAGTTTCCATTGATCCACCAGGGCTTGATAAGCGGTCCCATCGACTGCTTGTGGGAACTCTGCCAACTGAACATAGCCTTCAACCCCTGGCAATTCCTTCCAGGCTTCTTCCATGGTATGCAAGAGGACTGGCGTTAAGAGTGGCAAGAGGTCACGCAAGATACCGTAGATGACGGTTTGCATTTGACGACGAGGTAAGCTATCGGGTGCTTCGATATAGAGGACGTCCTTAGCAAAGTCCAGATAGAAGGCAGACAAGTCAACTGTCATGAAGTTGATGACCTTCTTATAGATGCTAGCAAATTCAAACTTATCGTAGGCACTTAAAAGGTCGTTAACAACGAGCTTAAACTTAGCCGTCATGTATTGATCAACTGGACGTAAGTCTTCAAAAGCTACAGTATCCTTGCTTGGGTCAAAGTCTGACACATGGCTTAACATAAAGCGGATGGTATTCCGAATTTTACGGTAAGCCTCAGCAATTTGCTTGAGGATGTCCTTAGAAATCCGCACATCTGATTCTGAGTCCACACTGAGAACCCATAGACGGATAATGTCAGCCCCAAGTTCATTCATGACTTCTTCCGGCACAATAACGTTACCTAATGACTTACTCATCTTGTTACCTTTACCGTCTAAGACGAAGCCTTGAGACAGCACCGCCTTATAGGGTGGCACACCCTTAGCCGCAACAGAAGTGGTAAAGCTTGAGTTGAACCAACCACGGTATTGGTCAGACCCTTCCAAGTAGAGGTCTGCTGGGAAAGTCAGATAATCTCTGGCTTCTAAAACTCCTGCATAAGAGGTCCCAGAGTCGAACCATACGTCCATGATGTCAGTTTCCTTGGTGAATTTACCATTTGGGCTGCCAGGATGCGTGAAGCCTTCAGGCAAGAGATCCTTAGAATCACGTTCAAACCAGACATTAGAACCGTGTGTTTCAAATAAAGTTGCCACATGCTCAATGGTTTCAGCTGTTAGGATCGCTTCCCCATTTTCAGCATAGAAGATAGGAAGTGGTACACCCCATGCCCGTTGACGAGAGATGACCCAGTCACCTCGGTCACGAATCATGTTGTAGATACGTGGCTGGCCTGATGGGTGGTACCATTTAACTTGTGTTTCAATTGCTTCAAGCAATTCTTCACGGAATTTATCAATAGAAGCAAACCACTGTGGTGTCGCCCGATAAATAACAGGTTTTTTAGTCCGCCAGTCATGCGGGTAGCTGTGGACAAATTCAGAGTAAGACAGCAGGGCACCCTTTTCCTTGAGTAATTCCACTACTAGTTTGTTGCCTTTTGCATAGAAGATACCTTCAAGGCCAGGGGCTTCATGAGTATAGTGACCTTGGTTATCCAGTGGGGACAGAATATCTAAACCATAGGCTTTACCAATATGGTAGTCGTCTTCCCCGTGACCAGGAGCGGTATGTACCAAACCAGTCCCTGCATCTAGGGTTACGTGATCTCCCACCATGAGTAGGGACTCCCGTTCATAGAAAGGATGCCAAGCAGTGAGTCGGTCAAAGTCCTTCCCTTGATAGTGAGCCTCTACTTGGTAATCCTCCCAGTTGAGGGTTTGAGCTAAGGACTCCAGCAAGTCTTGGGCTACGATGAAATGACGGTCTCCCACTTTGACTTGAACATAGCTAGCCACAGGACTCACTGAAATCCCTAAGTTAGCTGGTAAAGTCCAAGGCGTGGTGGTCCAGATTACGAACTCAGCTTTTTCTGGTACGATGCCTTTGCCGTCTTTGACCTTGAAAGCCACATAGATAGAAGGAGAGGTTACATCTGCATACTCCACTTCGGCTTCTGCTAAGGACGATTCACTCGATGGTGACCAATAGATTGGCTTCAGGCCTTTGTAGATGTAGCCTTTTGCCGCCATTTGGCCGAAAATGCGAATTTGTGCCGCTTCGTATTCAGGAGCTAGAGTCAAGTAAGGATTATTCCACTCACCTGTCACACCTAAGCGTTTGAAATCAGCTTTTTGGCCTTCTACTTGGCGTAGGGCATATTCTTGACAGAGTTTACGGAATTCGACCACAGACATGGACTTGCGGTCAACCCCTTCTTGCTTAGTCAGGGCAGATTCGATTGGCAGACCATGTGTGTCCCAACCTGGTACATAAGGCGACCGGAAGCCAGACATGGATTTAGAGCGAATGATGATATCCTTACTAATCTTGTTGAGGGCGTGACCCATGTGGATTTTACCGTTTGCATAGGGAGGCCCATCGTGGAGGACATAGGTTGGCTTATCAGCATTCTTAGCTTGGATTTGTTGATAGATATTCGCATCTTCCCACTCTTTTTGTAGGACGACTTCTTTAGTTGGTAAATTTGCCCGCATGGCGAAATCGGTTTGACCAAGGTTGAGGGTCTCTTTTAGTTTCATATTGACAATATTCCTTTCTTGACAGTATTAACTACAAAAAAATATAAAAAGACGCCCCGGAACGGGACGTCGCAACGTGGTACCACCCAATTTTATTTGTAGTCATACAAATTCTCTTACATGATAACGCTCTTTAAGCGGCACCGGCTACTTAAGTTCACCGAGCATTATAGGTAAGCTGATCATCTACCCTATAGGGAACTCTAGGCTTGCACCCTTCCTAGATCGCTGGGGATGTATAGAGGTGATGGTGGTCTTACATCATTTCTGGTAATTCAATTTTAATGGTTTGGCCCAGGATACTTTCAACAGAAGCTTGGTCATCCTTATCAGGTGTTACCTTAGCTTCTAAGTTTCCTTGAGTTTCATGGACAAATTCTTCAACATCTGAAGTGACTTGGGTCTCTACCTCTTGCTCTAAGGCAGCCACACGCTCAGAACTACGTTCTTCAGCCTGGCTATCTTCAGTAGCAGGTGTTGCAAAAGCAATCTCCTGTTCAAAAGTTTGAGACTTAATTAAATCCAATTGCTGAGTCAACATGCGTTGCATTTCGAACTGAAGGTTGCGTCCATTATGACGTAAGAGTTCCACTTCATTAGCCAAGTGGTTGACGGTATCATGTGCATTAGCGATGATACGATCAGACTCACGTTCTGCCTCATAAATAATGAGTTCTGCTTCCTTGCGCGCATTTTGTTTGAGGCGTTCAGCTGCTTCGTTAGCAATCAAGATTGAGCTATTCAAGGATTCTTGTAATTTCTCGAAATTCTTGATTTTCTCTTCAGCTTCCGCCAACTTACGTTTAAGGCCGGCCACTTGGTCTAAAGACCGTTCATAGTCAACAACCACTTCATCTAGAAATTCATTGACTTCTTCTTTCGCATAGCCTCTAAATTCGCGATTAAATTCTTTGGTTAAAATATCGTTTGGTGTAATTGGCATGTCACACACTCCTTTGCTCTTGCTTTCTTCCTTAGACGACTAGAACCTTAACCTTAAGACGAATATTGTCCTTGCGGGTTAGCCCTTCCTCGGCATCGATTTGAAAACGCCCAAACTTCCTAAGCGAGACAAAGTCGCCTGCCTCTAGCTCAAAATCTGGTCGATTAATTTCTAAATAATTGACCTTGACCAAGCCCCCTAAGACGGCTTCTTTTGCACGCTGTCTAGAAAAATTATAGACTTTACTCAGCATAGTGTCAAGCCTTAATGACGTGGTAATAACCGTCTGGTCTTCCCAGAGGACTTGTGGCGACAGAACCTGATCAGGCTCGATATATTCAAGCCTTACCCCGACATTTCCCATTTTAGTCACATTTTGACAAACATAAGGCGCAATCTTGGCATCCACTAGTACCTGCCAGTCCTGTCCATCGGTAATGATGTCCCCGATTCGGTTGCGTTCTAAGCCAGCCCCCAGGAGGGAACCTAGGATAGAACCATGTCGAATATTAGCAAATTTCTGCGGAAAGTGAATCTTCAAGGCTTGAATCTGGAAGTCGCTAGTTTCTAAATCATAATACTGAGGATAAAAAACCAGTCTTTGACGTTCAGCGCCTGGCAAACCGCCTTGGCAGGCTAATTGAACTTCATCTTGTCCATTAGCCAGTTGCTGGGCAATCAGGGCTTCGCGCGGAGTCACAAAGTAACTAGTTACCGGGCAATAGCGACTAGCCGCATAGGCCATCTGTTCTAGTACATAGTCAATAAAGGCCTGCTCCTCTTTACGATAATGTTGATATATACCCTCTTTCATGGGACTACACTCCAACTAACAATCGCATAAGGAAATTTTGAACCAGGTAGAGAACCATCAGCGCCGCCATAACTGAAAAGCTCAAGCCCCCTACTGGCGGGATAAAGCGATCAAAAAGCTCAACATAAGGCTCGACTAGGCTACCTACCCAACGTCCTAAGTCACTGTAACGGGCATCAGGAAACCAAGACATGATGGCCCAAATAATAATGAGGGTCTCGTAAGTAGTAAAGGCCCAAGAAATAAATTGTATCAGCATAATAGCTCTACCTCTTCGCTCATTTTTTCTTCCATAACAGTTATGGGCACGCTGGCTAGCTGCTAGAAGCGTAGCCTTACGTGCCCATGATGCTTGCGACTAGTTACTTAGCTTAGCCACGGTGGCGTTTGCGGAAGAAAGGTGGTGTATCAAGTTCGTTATCTTCCGTTGTATCAACTTGACGGTTACGGCCAACGTCACTTGAACGTTGGAAAGTCCGCTGTGGCATCTCATGAGCAGATTCACGAGTGTTTTGTTCACGACGGATATCCCAGTCACTGAATAAGTCACGTTCGCTCTCGCGACCGCGTGGTACCAATTCGATGTCGTTACTTGCAGACACCGCTGGTTGGCTTGATTCAGGCGCATTGCTTGCAGGCGCTGCATTGTAATTGTTGCGCGCTGGGCGTTGAGCCATCTTGCTAGGTGCATTCTTCTCAGTATCAATCCCAGTTGCGATAACAGTAACCACTACCTCATCGCCAAGATTTTCATTGATAGATGTACCGAAGATGATGTTAACATCGCTAGTTGAAGCGTTGGCCACGATTTCGCTAGCATCTTGAGCTTCAAAGAGGGTTAAGTCAGAACCACCGGTAATGTTCAAGAGGATTTGTTCTGCCCCATCGATTGAAACTTCCAAGAGTGGAGAAGAAATAGCCTTCTTAGTTGCCTCAGCTGTACGGTTTTCACCAGAAGCAACCCCAATCCCCATGAGAGCAGTCCCTTGATCTTTCATGACTGTCTTCACGTCAGCGAAGTCCAGGTTTACGTAACCTGGCGCAGTAATCAAGTCAGAAATCCCTTGTACCCCTTGACGTAAAACGTTATCCGCTTCAGAGAAAGCTTCTAACATTGGTGTCTTGCGGTCAACAATTTCTAAGAGACGGTTGTTAGAGATGGTCACCAAGGTGTCCACGTTTTCCTTCAAGTTCTTAAGACCCTCAGCGGCGTAACGACCACGTTTAGGACCTTCAAAGGTGAAAGGACGTGTCACAACACCCACTGTTAAGGCGCCTAATTCTTTAGCAATGCGCGCTACGATTGGGGCAGCACCCGTACCGGTCCCCCCACCCATACCAGCTGTTACGAAGACTAAGTCTGCGCCTTCAAGTACTGTACGGATTTGTTCTTCGCTTTCTTCAGCAGCCTTAAGACCGACTTCAGGAACAGAACCTGCCCCCAAGCCCTTGGTTACCTTAGGGCCTAATTGAATCTTAGTTTCTGCTTGTGAGCCTTTGAGAGCCTGAGTATCCGTATTGGCTACGATGAACTCTACCCCTTGGACGCCTTCTGCGATCATACGGTTAACGGCATTACCGCCGGCCCCGCCGACCCCGATGACTTTGATAACGGCGCCGTCACGGCCGTTAATTGAATCAAATGCTAATTCCATAAATCGTTCCTCCTGAATCTTAATCGAAAAATGTTCTGAAAAATGCTTGAATTTTACTGATAATCCCATTACCTACCACAGGGACTTGGTTATCATAATTAACCCCGGCCTCTGGATCTGGAACATAGTTTGGCTCTTCTGCAGCATAGCCTCCCAGATTGGAGTATGCATCGTAGTCTGACACAGGTTCTGCTACCGGTCGTTGACGCTCTGGTCTTGCCGGACGCCGAGGTGCTTGTTGACGCGGTGGCATCATTGGCTGATTCGTTACATCCTGTGATACAGGCTCTTGATAAGATCGTTCATATCCACGATCCTGACGTGGTGCACTTGCTGCTTGATAAGTTCCTTGCGCAATGCGATGCACAACATCTAAGCCTGCAGCATATTCTACCATGCCAATAGCTGTCGTAAAGACTGGGTTCCGCATCCCCATTTGCTCTGGGATATAGAGGCGAACCTTAGGACCAAAATACTCTTGGGCTAGCTCTAAGACGCCTGGCAAGGAAGCCGCTCCACCAGTCAAAACGAAACCACCTGGTAAGTCGAGGGCATCGACCCCTTCCAAGTCATCTCGAACTGTCTCAAAGATTTGCGCTAAACGGGCTTCAATAATTTCCGATAAATAGCGTTCATCTACGCGAACAGGTTCCTTACGTCCAACTGTCTCCACTGGGAAATATTCTTCTTCAGAAGTCTGACGAGAGACCGCATAACCAAACTCACGTTTAATCCGTTCCGCATTCTCTAAGGAAGTATTAAGGATTAAGGAAATATCCTTGGTGACGAAGTCGCCACCTTCCTGGTCAACGAAGGAATACTTCAATTGGTTGTCATAAATAATTGAGGCACTGGTTTGGCCCCCACCCATATCTACGATGATAGTCCCAAATTCACGTTCATCAGGAGTTAGGGCTACTTCTGCAATAGCTTGAGGTTGTACCACCAATTCCGTAATGTTGAGTCCAGCCTTCTCCACACAGCGACGAATATTGTGGATGATAGTCTTAGGACCTGTAATCAGGCGCGCATAGAGTTCTAGCCGGACCCCAATCATACCTTGAGGATCGCGGATGCCGGTAAAACCGTCCACAATAAATTCTTCTGGAATGATGGAAATAATTTCCCGTTCAGGTGGGACAGATCTCACCTTAGCAGCCATAATGACATTATTAACATCTTTTTCGGTAATCTCACGGGTATCACTGGAAACAGCAATCATACCGTGACAGTTATCAATCATCAGCTTGTTACTTGGTACGCCGACAATGACATCATTTATTTTAACTTGTGCTTTTTGCTCTGCTTGCGCAATGGCTTGTTGAATGGAATAGACCGTCTCATCGATATCAACGATTACGCCACGGCTTAAGCCACGTGACTTCGCGTTACCTACACCAATAATATTGACTTGGCCATTCATGTGCTCAGCTACAACCACTTTAATTGAGGTAGTCCCAATATCTAAACTAACAAAAATTTCTGGGGTTCTCACAAGCGTTAGCCCTCCTTTGTCCTCTCACAGGGAAGCTTGGTCTCCCTGGATGAGATATAATCTCTCCCTATAATTCTATCACATACTGGCCTTGATATGAAGCGAAATAATGCCTGTCACAAAGAATTAATATAGATTTTTTCCTTATTTGTCTCTGTTAGTTCTTATTCACATAGTAAAGCCTTCCCAAACTAGCTCTCGGGACACTATGAAGACGGGCATATAGTAAAAGCGAGGACTTAGTCCTCGCTTTTGTTTATCTATTAAGGTTGTTGTCCAGACTGGACTCTTACTGGCCGTTGTTGGCCTGTAAATGGCGTAAAGTAGGCACCCACTTCCAGATTAAGTGTTCCCTTCTTATCACCTATTTCTTTAAGCATTTGATTGTAGAAGGTCATCTTATGATTGAAGGTTGGTAGTACTGCCTTGACCAGGTTGCCGTCCCGCATCTTAGCTTCAAAGGCACTATTCTTGCTGGCCTCTTGACCTAGCTTGAGACTTTCAATTTGACTGAGAATATCGGGCGGAGTTTGTTTCAACATTGTTGTCAACTCTGTTACTCGACCTGATGGGGCCTGAACCAAGAGTTCTGGCAATTGGTCTAGGTTGACAGCTTCTTTAGCTGCCACACTGGCACTAAAATCACCCCAAGTTCCATTATCTAAGACTGCAATCCATTGGTTTCCTGATTTAATCTTGGCTACAATGGCATGTTCTTCTATCTCTAATTGGAGACTCTGCATATTAGGACGACGTAAGGTCACCTTGCTGACAAGTGGATTCTCCTTCATAATGGCTTGTTCAATCGACTTGCGCTTAGCCATGATGTCTTTAACACGGTCAAAATCGCGAATACCTGAGGCGGCGACAATAGCTTCACCATCCACTCGCTGATTACCCACAATCTGAACAGCATTGACATAGTGTGTCGGCAAGAGTTGATAACCCACTACTGCCAGACTTAAAACTAAGACAACGAAGACGGAAAAAAGTTTCATCTTGCCCTTGGGCCAACTTGCTTGTCCAGAATCCTTACTTGATTTTTCTTGATCAGGGAGGGAAGTGTGATGAGGTGTTTGGCGATAGTTACCCGCTCGTGGCTTGGTTACGACGCGTGTCTCATAGTCCTCTTCATAATCGGTCCAGGCTGGACTTGGTTGATCACCGTAGGACCTAATCCGATGATTGCCTTGGCGTCTGCCTGAAAAGCCAGGCTGATTAGGAACTCCTTGCGCTTCTTCATAGTCATAGGGCGCTTCCTGATAAGTACGAGGACGCTGACGATCCTGATTAGGTCGCATAACAGGTTGTCCATTCGCATCTAAGCGGTAATTGCCTTGACTTCTTTGCCGACTAGGTTGGCGGCGTTGGTTGAGCGTTTGACGGTTCTCTTGGTAATCTTCTTGATAGCGACTACGCTGATCCAGACGATAATTAGCCATTACTTCCCTCCTTTCTCTAGATTCTATTTTTCTTACTTGCAGATTTCTTCTAAAACTTTGACCAAGCGATCAGAGGCGTCACGAATCCCTAATTTATAGGCTGATTGCGCCATTTTTTCTAGGTTTTTTGGGTCAGCCATCAGTTCCTGGATGGTCTCCACTAGGCTAGTCGCAGTCAAATCTGCTTGTTTAATCATGCGAGCGGCGCCATGGTCCACAAGAGCCATGGCATTGTGTTCCTGGTGGTTGTTAGTAACATAAGGACTTGGCACCAGAATACTTGGCAAGCCTAATGCCGTTAATTCCGTCAAGCTAGTTGCACCACTTCTACCGACTACCAACTTAATCTGGCGCAAGAGGCTTGGCATATTGTCGATATAAGGCACTAGACGGACATTAGCCGGTAGCTCTTCTTTAAGACTTTGACGTAGTTCATCATAATGCACTCGACCTGTAGCCACAATCACTTGGTAGTCTTGTCCAGCAAAGGACGGAATGGCTTCAACGGCCGCCTGGTTGATAGCTGGCGCACCACGGCTCCCCCCAAATACTAAGACAGTTGGCACTTGATCATCCAACTGGAATTGTTCTGAAAGGATGGTGTCCATTTTAGGTGTAGCCACAACTTCTTGGCCACGCGGATTCCCAGTTAAAATAATCTTGGCTTCTTGCCCCTTAAAGTCACTTTTCACTTCTTCAAAGCAAGTCGCAATCCGATTGACGAAACGGCTAAGGAATTTATTGGTAACACCTGCTACACTATTTTGTTCATGAATTAAACTTGGAATACCTAGACGGCTAGCTGCATAGAGGACTGGTGCACAGACATAACCTCCTGTCCCAATTACCACATCTGGCTTAAAGTCTCGTAAAATCTTTTTAGCCTTGTGGACACTGGTTAACATAAGCCAAGCTGTTTTAAGATTTTCTAGAGATAAAGAACGTTTTAATCCCTGAATCTCAACTGATTGAAAGGCGAGACCTTCTTTTGCGACAATATCTGCCTCCAAGCCCTTCTTACTACCAACATAGAGGCACTCTACCTCCGGATATTTGGCTTTAATGACTTGATAGAGGGCGAGAGCTGGGTAAATATGACCACCCGTTCCGCCACCTGAAAGTACAATTCGTTTAATTTCAGCCATGCATGACTACCTCCCTTTTAGTCCTTATAAGGTTTTTCAGCCAGATAAGACTGGATCAAGTCCACAAAATGCTGACCTCGCACCTCAAAGTTAGCGAATTGGTCCCAGCTTGCGCATGAAGGTGAGAACAAGACTACTTCTCCCGCTTGAGCAGCTTCATATGCAGCTAGACTTGCTTGATCTAGGTTCTCAAAAAGATGTACGACTGGCACTCCCGCTTGTCGGAAGGCCTTAGCCATTTTTTCTTTACTTTCCCCATAGAGAAAGGCCTCTACAACATACTCCAAGTGAGGAATTAAATCATCAAATTCATTTCCTCGATCTAGACCACCACCAATATAACGGATTGGTTGGGTAAAGCTCTTAAGAGCTGTAGTGGCCGCCACCATATTGGTTGACTTGGAGTCGTTATAGAAGATGCGACCCGCTGACTTAGCAATCGGCTGTAAGCGATGAGGCATGCCAGCATAGGCACTCAGTTCCGCTTGAATAGCTTGGTTGGAGACACCTAGTAACTTGGCCACTGCAATTGCTGCCAGGGCATTTTGGACGTTATGGTCTCCGGGTACGCCAATTTGTGACACTTTGGCTACTTCCTCACCGCGGAAATATAGAGAGTCCCCTTGGCGGTAGGCACCCTGGGCCTGTACCTCTGGGCTGGCTGGCAAATGACTAAACGGCACCTGCTGGGCTTTAACCCGATTGGCATGCGCACGAAGGGTTGAATCCGTCACATTATAGACCCAATAATCAGCAGCTGTTTGGTTGGCGACTAATTTGAATTTAGCAGCTTCGTAACCTTCCTGGTTACCATGATAATCCAGATGAGCTGATGTTAGGTTGGTCATAACTGCAATACTTGGTCGGAACTTCTCGGTTCCCATCAATTGGAAGCTGGATACTTCCATGACGATTACATCTTCAGGGCTTGATTGGTTAGCTGTTACAAGTGACGGTACCCCGATATTGCCTGCTAAACGAGCCTGACCTTGTGGCCGGTGTGCTAGCATTTGATGAATCCAACTCGTCGTAGTGGTCTTACCATTACTTCCCGTCACGGCCACAATAGGACATGGTGCAATCCATGAAGCTAGCTCAATATCTGTATAGATAGGCAAGCCTCTTTTTTGAGCTTCTTCAATTAGAGGCACATGATATGGTATCCCAGGGTTTTTAACCATAAAATCAAAGTCCTGGTCTAAGAGTTCTAGCGGATGCCCGCCATCTACCACCTTGACACCTCTGTCCATAAGCAAATGGACCGACGAATCTTCTAGAAGATTTCCCCGGTCATTTAAGGTTACTTGTGCGCCCTGGGTTAAGAGATATTCAACGACAGAGCGTCCCGTCATAGCATAACCCATTACTAGCACTTTTTTATTTTTTAAATCTTGACCTGTTTGTCCCATTAAACTCCACACCTTATCTGATTAGAATATGAAATAATAGCCTAACCCTGCTAAGAGGCCAACGAGCCAAAATACGGTCACAACTTTTTGTTCACTCCAACCACTCATTTCAAAGTGATGGTGAATTGGGCTCATCTTGAAAATTCGTTTACCAGTTAGCTTGAAGGACGCTACTTGTAACATGACGCTGGCAGTTTCTACTACAAAGACGATGCCGACTAAGAGTAAGCTCCAAGGATTGTATACTAAGAGCGAAATCACCGCTAAACCAGCGCCTAATGCCAAGGAACCGACGTCCCCCATGAAAATCTTGGCCGGCTTTTTATTATAATACAAAAAGCCAATTAATGCACCTACTACCACCAAACAAATCAAGGCTAAGGAGGTTTGCTTGCTCTTAAGCGCCATGGCCCCATAAACACCATAAGCAAAAATATTTAAGCCTGTTGCTAAACCATCCAAACCATCTGTTAAGTTGACAGCGTTGGAGAAACCTGTAATCCAGATAAAGGCGAAAATACCAATCACAAGGGCATTACTGATAAGGAAAGGCCCTAGGTTGAAGGATAATTCCACCTTATTCAAAAGACCAATTAAAACGATAATACCAGAAAAAATCAATTGGGTTAAGAATTTTTGGCGCGGTGTTAAACCTTCATTTTGATGGCGGAAAATACTGATAAAGTCATCGATAAAGCCAATTCCGCCGAATAACAAGAAAGTTAATAGGAGCATCCAGACACCACCGTCTAAGAGTCGCAAGAGTGTGGCAGCTCCTAGAAGTGTTACTAAAATGGCCATGATAAAGACCGTCCCACCCATGGTAGGTGTCCCTGTCTTGACTTCATGCCACTTAGGGCCTTCTTCACGGGTTGTCTGCCCAATCTTTCGGTAGTTAAAGTAGCCGATAAAGAACGGCATAATGATTACCGTGATTGCAAAACTCACGGCCATTGGCAATAGTAATTCCATCTCTCTCTTCCTCTCTGCTTATTATTTCTTCGGCCTTCCTAGCCAAAGTGGCGGGTAACAGCCGCTTCAATTTCTGTTACTTCGTCATAAGGTAACTTGTCATCACCAATAATCTGGTAGGGCTCACTACCCTTGCCGGCAAAGACCAATAAATCCCCTGCTTGCGCCTGAGAAATGACATAGTCAATGGCTTCCTTGCGATCTTCAATGACCTTATAAGGCACTTCATTGTGACTTCCAATTAACTCAGCACAAATTTTCGCCACAGGTTCATGCCTTGGATTATCAGCTGTGAATATGATCCAATCCGAATATTCAAAGACCTTGTCCCCAATTTCCGGGCGCGCTCCACTATCGCGATTACCGCCACTGTGTCCAATAATGGTAACTAGGCGTTTAGGCTCCTGAGCCTTTAACTCTTGAAGCACACGTTCAATGGCATCTGGTGTGTGGGCAAAGTCGACTACCACTTGGAATTCTTGTCCTAAATCTAGTCTTTGCATCCGGCCCTCAACCCCACCAAAGCTAAGCATTAAATCAACTACTGTTTGAGGTTGGACATGGTAATAGTCTACCAAGCAAAGAAAGGCCGCCATAAAGTTAGCCACGTTGTATGCGCCAAGCATAGGGCTAACAACTTGATAGGTCTGATTGCGATAATGCAGTCTGAAGGTTTGGTTACCATCCTGTACCGCTAGTTGGTCAGCATAGGCACTGGCTTTAGAATCCTGAAGACTATAAGTCAAAACATCCGCTGAAGTTGCTTGCATCATAATGGAAGCATAAGGGTCATCTGCATTGATAATAGCCAGTCTTGGCCCCTCTCCCGCAAACTTTTGTCCTAGTTGGGCAAAAAGCAAGGACTTAGCATAGGCATAGCCTTCCATGGTTTTATGGAAATCCAAGTGCTCCCGAGTTAAGTTTGTGAAGATGGCACAGTCAATATCCGTCGCCCAAAGTCGTCCCAAGGCTAAGGCATGAGAAGAAGCTTCAATTAGAGCATCCTGACAACCTACCGATACCATTTCAGCAAATAACTGCTGAAGAGCTAAGGCATTGGGCGTCGTGTTGATGGATGGATAATAAGTCTGATCCACCTTATAATGTAAGGTTCCAATGAGCCCTGTCTTATGCCCTAATTGCATGAGCAAATCACTGATAAGACTAGAAATGGTTGTTTTACCATTAGTCCCGGTGACTGCCACCACATTAAGATGCTCGGTAGGCCGACCAAAAAACTGATTAGCTAACAAGGCTTGTGCTCGGAAAGTTGAAGGAACCAAGAAAAAGCTTAATGGGTAGTCTTGCCAATTTTCAGGCAGGACTTCTACCACCATAAGTTTAGCCCCAGCTGCTGCTACTTGTTCCACAGCAGTGTGGCCGTCAAATTGTAGGCCCTTAATGGCAACAAAGGCACAACCAGGCACTAAGTTACGTGTATCGTTAACTAGTTGCGTGATTTCCCCTTTGATTTCTGGGCCATACAATTGACCACTAGGAACTGCTCTTAGTAAGTCTTCTACTTGCATCCTATGTCCTTCTTTCTTCTTATGGTTTCACCATAATATATTCGATATAGTCATTAAAGAGTTTACCTAAAATCTGCGACCCAAGAAGCCCGTGATTTTGTTGCGGCCGCTTCATGGCCATATAGAGCATGTATTTAGGATTATCTGCCGGGAAGAAAGTTACCACTGAGTGATAGTAGTCATTTGCTCCCGTTAGATAGCCTGAACCATTAGGATCTGCGATTTGGGCGGTCCCTGTCTTAGCCGCAACTTTTACATATGGGTTACGGAAGGAGACTGCGGTCCCATAGGGCTTCTCAACCGTGTCCACCATAAGTTGGAGGACATGATTAGCTGCTTCCTTAGAGATTGGCTTCCCTAAGATACGGGATTGGAATTCACCTGCTGAATCCAATCCTTGAACCACTTGAACTTTCAGCATTTGGCCCTGATTCCCTATACTACTATAGGCTTGTAAGAGTTGGATAGGCGTAGCGGAGAATCCTTGGCCAAAGCCACTCATAATTCGTGAAACCGGGTTATCAAATTGGAAGTTACCGGTTGTTTCATTTTCAAGACCGAAGTCAGTTCCCTTACCGAAGCCAAAGTCGCCTAACTTCTTGACCCACTCTTGGTCTCCCATGCGGTTAACCAGATTGACCATGGCCACGTTACTAGAACGTGCCAAGCCTTCTTCAAAACTAATCTGCCCCCAACCTACTTTGTTATAGTCCTTAACCACTTGGTCGTAGACTTGGATAGAGCCTGATTGATAGAGTTCACCTGGTTTATAGAGTTGGCGATCATAAGCTACCGACATGGTTAGAATCTTAATAGTTGAACCTGGTTCATAGGCTTCTTCCACCATCAAGTTTTTCCATTCTGCCTCAATGCCTTCTCGAGTATTGAGATTAAAACTTGGTCGTTGGGAAGCTGCTACTAGCTTACCAGTTTTGGCTTCCACTAAATAGGCTTGCAAAGCTTCCGGTTGGTAAGTCATTTGGTATTGGGTCATTAATTCTTCCAATTTGTTTTGTAGACGTGAGTCTAAGGTTAGATGTAAATCTTTGCCAATTAATTGGCGAGTCGACGACTGGTTGCCATCTTGACCGCTAAGACTGACATTATAGGCAGCTTCTAACCCCAGTTTACCCTCTAGGACTTGAGCACTTAAAGGTTGGTCTTCTTCCTTAGCCGCTGCCGTCGCATAGCCAATCAGGTGAGATGCATAGACATCATTAACATATTTACGTGTCGTTTCGCTGACAAAAACTAAGCCTGGTAGATTTTCGGACTCAATGGCCTTTTTAGTTTCAGATGACAAATGTTGACCAGCATTCCCAAACTCTACTTGGTAGACATTGTTTTGAGTCAGTTGAGCTAAAATCATATCGCGATCTAAGCCCAAATGCTTAGCCAAAGCTTTTGCCGTCACATCTGGGTCTTTGACAAGGTTCGTGTCGCCCCAATCACTGCGAAGCACCGCAAAAAGAGAATAAGAAGTAGTATCCATTGCAATAGGGTTCCCTTGTTGGTCAAAGATACTCCCCCGCCTTGCCTCGGTAATACTACTTCTCTTGGTCCCTGTTTCATGGTAGGCAGTTAAATCCTGCCCATTACTTGTTTTGAAAAGGCTAATTTGGGCGAAACGGAAAATCGCGATACTTGCTAATCCAGCAAGGAGGATTGCCAAGAATCTGAGATTACGTTGAATCATTTGATTATTTGGTTGACTCATGGCTTGGTCAAATCCTTCACACTATCTTGGCGGACCTTCATTCCTTGCTTTTCAGCCGCTTGTTTAATGTTATCGTATTTATATTGTTCCGTCATTTGATCACGCATGACATCTGTCTGTTTCTGTAACTCTAAGGTTTGTTGCATCATCTCTTGGCTAGAACGTTGAATAGATTGAGTCTTGGACTGCATCATGAGATTAACAAAGACACTACCCACCACAACCAAAAAAGTAAGCATGAGCAAGAAAACCTCATAAGGACTGAGTCTCAAAGAACCCACTCTGTTTTTAGTTTGACTACCCACTCTAGGACGACTGACTAAATCAGGCGCACCTAACGCTGGGCTGTCATCAATTGCCGCACTGGTCGCTAAAGGCGGCTCTGGGTTTGCCACTTGGCGGTAACGAGCCTGGGAACTGCGCTTAAAATATTGTTCGCTTGTTACTGTTTCAGCCAATGGTATCCCTTCTTTCTGTTTCTAATTCTTGCTGTTCTATTAATTCTTGCGGAGAATGCGCAACTTAGCACTCCGCGAACGATTGTTGGCCTCTAATTCTTCTGGACTGGCTACAATCGGTTTGCGATTGACCAAGGCAAAAGGCGCCTGCATCTGGCCAGGCAAAATGGGTAAGCCCCGAGGCACTTCTGGCCCTTGACTTACTTCCTTGAATAATTGCTTAACTAAGCGATCTTCCAAGGAATGGAAGGTGATGACGCTAATACGCCCCTCTGGTTTCAAAAGGGTCAGCGCCTGCTCCAGTGAATCTTCGACCGCCCCCAGCTCATCGTTGACAGCAATTCGAATGGCCTGGAAACTACGTTTTGCTGGATGCCCACCCGTACGACGGGTAGCAGCAGGGATAGCCGTTTTGACAATTTCTGCTAATTCAGTCGTTGTCTCGATAGGTTGCTGAGCACGTCTTTCTTCAATTGCACGTGCAATACGCTTGGCAAACTTCTCTTCTCCATAACGATAGAGAATGTGCACCAAGTCTTCATAAGGCCAGTCATTGACAACCTCATAGGCACTTAAAGCCTGCTCTTGGTTCATCCGCATATCTAGACGGGCTTCTTGTCCATAACTAAAGCCACGCTCGGCCACATCAAGTTGTGGCGAAGACACTCCTAGGTCATAGTAAATTCCGTCCACTTGGTCAATACCAAGCTCTTCTAAAGCCTGCTTCAAATGACGGAAATTTTGGTGAATAAAGGTAACTTGGCCTTTTTCAACATAGTCAGCCAATTTAAGTTTGGCATTGTTAATGGCCGTCATATCCTGGTCGAAGGCATAGAGATGCCCTTGAGGTCCTAGTTGGTCCAGTAAATACTGGGCATGACCAGCGCCCCCTAAGGTGCAATCAACATAGACGCCGTCTGGCTTGATATCCAAACCATCAACGGTTTCATGCAAAAGCACCGTCTCATGTTTAAATTCCATTGTCTTCACTCCATCACAGGTCAAAATCCATCATACCTTCAGCAATTGCTTCATAATTTTCTTCGGCGTCACCGACAAATTCATCCCAACGTTCGCTGCTCCAAATTTCGATGCGATCAGAAACACCAATGACACGGCATTCCTTATCAATCTTAGCGTAGTCAAGAAGCGTCTGTGGCAAGTTAATCCGACCTTGCTTGTCAATTTCTACTTCAGTGGCAGCTGAGTAGAAGAAGCGGGCGAATTGCCGAGCATCTTTTTTCATAAGGTTGAGTTTCTTTAATTTTTCTTCTTGCACGGCCCAGTTTTCCATAGGGTATCCGAACAAGCAGCCATCCAAGCCTCGGGTAACTACGAATTGGCCACCTAATTCAGGCCTAAATTTAGCAGGCATAGTCAATCGCCCTTTGGCATCAATATTATGTTGAAATTCTCCAATTAACACGATTGCATACACCTCCCATGATAGCTTACCCATATTCTACCACATTCCACCACTTTTCACCACTCCTTCTTGCAAATTTCATAAAAAAAAGCCCGCTAGAAAACTAGCGGCGCTTAAAAAGCTTATTATATCAAGGTTTTACCACGTGGGAAGGAGTGGTAAAAAGGTGGGGGATTTTCCCTAAAGGATCCACAAGCTAGCAATGCGAAGGAGCATGAGCCCTAATAGCATACTAGAAAAGGATAGGAAGACGACTCGACTAGCCTGGTGAAGGTAGCGGCGGTAACTGAAAACGTCAATTCGTCGAATGTAGTCGTAGAGGTGGACTACTAGAATAATCAAGGTCAGATAGAGAGTTAAAAGCCCTAGACTGAATCCAAAAATAAAACTACTGAAGCCATGTATCAATACCCACCACATGGGGAGGAGCATTTCAGCAAGTGAAAACTTGTAAAAAGAAAAGGAGGACATTGCTTCACGGAAAAAACGATCAAACAAAAAAACATAAATAACTGGCAATAGATATAATAATAATTCCCGCCAATCAAATGGATACATAACTTCACCTCCTCATTCCCCTTATTATAGCATGTAATACTATCCTTGCCTATCCCCCTACATAGGCATTTATGGGGAAATACTACTTTGCTTACTTATACAAAAACGTCCACTCCCAAAGAGTGGACGACTGTCTTATTTCATGACTAGATCAATAATATGACGCCAAGTATCTTGGCTTAGCACTTCCCAGAAGTTGCCCTTGCCAATTATGGCATAGCCAATAATTAGCCCGATGACAAAAAACAAGAAAAGTAAGAGCAGGTACATAATGACCCGTAATAAAGTCTTGCCAACAATGGCCCAGACGGATTTTTTCATAAGTTTTTCTGCCATAAGGACTCCTTTCTACCCTAAAATACGACGTTTGATACGTTGTAAGCGACGCTTCAATCGTTGGCGCCATGTCGGGTTGGTACGTTCTAATTTACCTGAGAGAATCAAATCTAACATCAAGCCTGACCCAATCGCCACACAGTTCATGGGTTGTTCTGCCTTAAGGACGCTGACCTTAAGGAAATCTGTCAGGAAGGTATCCATGTGATAGATTAAGGCGCCTCCCCCAGTTAAGAGGATGCCTTTCTCCATAACATCTGCGGCCATCTCAGGCGGGATTGTTTCTAAGACTCGCTTAGCTACTCGGGCAATCTCAATCAAGATTGGTCGAATAGCCTGACAAATCATATTAGAATCGACGTTAACTGACTTAGGCAAGCCGGTCAAGAGGTCGCGTCCCTTTACATCATAGGTTTCTACTTCTTCCTCCGGTAAGAGAACAGCAGACGCGACCGCCTTCTTCAGGCTTTCGGCTGAACGTTCACCAACCAGAATGTGAAAATTGTCTTTGAGATATTGAATGATGGCTAGATCTAAGTCATCGCCAGCCAATTTAATGGATTCACTGGCAATTACTTCACCCGCAGAGATTACTGCAAAGTCACTCGTACCACCACCAATATCAATGACCATACTACCCGATGAGCTCAGCGGGTCAATACCGGCACCTACACCGGCTACCTTTGGTTCTTCCTCTAAGTAGATACGGCCTCCACCTGCACGTTCGACCGTTTCAATTAAGGCTAGGCGTTCAATCTCGCTTACCTTTGATGGGGCACAAATTAAAACATTGGGTTTAGCAAACCAAGAGGTTAGATTCAAACGTTGCATAAAGAGCATAAGCATGGCTTCTGCAATATCAAAATCAGCAATGACGCCACCCTTTAGCGGTTGAATAACCTGAATGGATTCAGGTGTCCGGCCCATCATTTCATAGGCTTCATGGCCAATAGCAATGACTTCTTGGCTGCGTGTATCAATGGCTACGACAGAAGGCTCATTCAGGATAATCCCTTTACCGTATAAATTCACTAAAACATTTGTTGTTCCTAAGTCTATTCCGACGTTTTTAGCCATTTAAGACCCCCCTCTATGCAAGAGTCGTAGTCTTTTGTGGCGTTGCTACTTGAGCACTATTAACCCGGTCAATATTAGCACCTAAGGCTTTGAGTTTCTCATGGAATCGGAAGTAGCCACGATCTAGATACTTCAATTCAGAAACGCGGGTCACCCCTTCAGCTGTCAAACCGGCAATAATTAAGGCTGCAGCTGCGCGTAAATCGGTGGCCTTAACGCTAGCACCATAGAATTGGGTAGGACCTTCCATAACCACATTTTGGCGATCAATGGTAAAGTGGGCATTCATCCGGCGCAACTCTTCAAAGTGCATAAAGCGGTTCTCGAAGACTGTTTCGGTCAAGGAGCTTGAACCTTCAGCTAAGAGTTGAGCAATCGACATTTGTGCCTGCATATCGGTTGGAAAACCAGGATATGGCAAGGTCTTAACATCTGTTGGTTGCAAGGTCTTAGGCCCAATAACCCGCAGTCCATTTTGGTACTCATGGAATACAACGCCCATTTCACGCAATTTACTAATCAATGGCATGTTGTGTTCTGACACAGCCCCTTCAACCAAGACATCGCCTTGGGTAACAGCAGCTGCCACCATAAAGGTACCTGCTTCAATTCGGTCTGGAATCACATCATGGGAGGTGCCATGTAGGGCTTTGACCCCATGAATCTTAATTGTTTCCGTCCCAGCGCCGACAATATCGGCTCCCATTCGGTTTAAGAAGTTAGCTAAATCCACAATTTCTGGCTCACGCGCTACGTTCTCTAAGATGGTAGTACCTTCTGCCAAGACAGCTGCCATCATAATATTTTCAGTCGCACCCACACTTGGGAAGTCCAAGTAGATACGCGCACCCACTAACTTATCAGCCTGTGCTTCGACATAGCCTGCTGCGCGTGTAATTTTTGCCCCCAGAGCTTCAAAGCCCTTGAGATGGAGGTCGATAGGACGAGTCCCGATGGCACAGCCACCTGGCATCGCCACTCGTGCATGACCAAAGCGAGCCAAGAGTGGCCCCATCACAACAATCGATGCCCGCATCTTGCTGACAAAGTCATAATCAGCTGTGGTTGACACAGGACCGGTTGCGTCTAAAGTCATTTCATTGTTTTCTTGATCAAATTCATTACTTACGTTAATTGCAGTCAGTAAGTTGTTAAGGGTAAAGACATCTGATAAGACAGGTACATTAGACAAATTAACCTTGCCTGTTTCTGCTAAAATAGCCGCCGCCAAGATTGGCAAGACCGCATTTTTAGCTCCTTCAACTTTGACTACACCTTCTAATCGATTACCACCTTGAACAATAATCTCTTCCATCAAAAATTCTCCTATTCTTACGCCTATTCGTTTTGGAGCGAACAAATAGGGATACACTCTCTTATTTAAGGAAACCTAACAATAAGTTCTGTAAGGATTCCGTCATTTCAATCATAAACGACCCGACTAAGTGCCCCACTGCAAGGCTAACCATGACATAAACTGCGTGGGCTCCTTGCTTAGCATTCTGGCGCATGAGCTGATTCCAGTTCACACCCCGGAAAATGAGGAGACTCATCCCTAGGATGATAAGACGAAGACATAGTACTGCCATACCATATACACTCGTCTGCATGTCTATCACTCCTTCAAGTCCAAGACTATGATAACATAAGTTCTATGGAAAAAGAAATAGTTAATCTCCTTATCTTTAATTTGTCATGATTCTGACCCATTTCATAAGGGTATTTTGGGGTCACTGAAAGCTAGACGGACAAGTTTTCTTTCTCTTTACATTCCCACTTTGTGTCATAGAGATAAAAATCACAGCCTGAAAGTCCAAGACCTCCAGGCTGAAATCAAACAAACTATAGTAAGTGACTAAAATCCGGACTGCTTAACTTACCGTAATCCGCGCCAATGATCTCCGTTTGAGTGCCCTCAACAGCGCGAGCAACTAAACCTTCTACATCTAAGAGAGCTTCTAACTCCATTACAGACGTCAATTTTGGCTTAGTACGTGGTGATTTAGGGGCAAAGACCGTACAGCAATCTTCAAAGGGCTCATTGGAAATCTCATAGGTCCCAATGGCTTCCGCCTGCGCAATAATATCGTTCTTGTCTATCGCAATTAAAGGCCGCAAAATCGGCACGGAAGTCACTTGGTTGATAGCCCGCATACTCTTCAGTGTCTGAGAGGCCACTTGCCCTAAGGATTCTCCCGTCACAATAGCATCAGCTTGTTGACGATTCACTAAGGCCTCCATGACCCGAAGCATCATACGCCGCATAATGGTCATGGAAAAATCATCGTGGACCTTGTCCTTGATTTCTTCTTGAATTTCAGTAAAAGGCACACAGTGATAAGTCAAACTCCGACCATATTGAGCCAATTGAGCCGTTAATTTTTTAGTCTTTTCCAGAGCTTGCGGGCCCGTATAAGGTGGGCTGGCAAAATGAACTGCTTCAATTTCCAAACCACGCTTCATCATCTGATAGCCTGCCACAGGAGAATCAATACCCCCGGATAGCATGAGCAAGGCACGGCCGCTAGCCCCATAAGGCAATCCCCCTACCCCTTTGTAAGACAAGAGACTTAAGTAGGCGCCAGCCTTTTGGATACTGATCGTTAATTTGTAATCTGGGGTCTTGAAGTCTACTTCCAAATCTGGATAAGCTAAACCTAGGCAAGTTCCCACTTCTCTCTGTAAGTCCATGGTGTCGTAGGCAAAGGTCTTATCAGAACGTTTGGCTAAGACTCTAAAAGAACTGCCAGCAGCTGGCTTCACTTCTTCAAACAAGGCCAGTGCTTGAGCTTTGATTGCGTCCAGATCCTTGTCCACTCGATAGACTGGCTCGAAGCGCGAAATACCTGGTACTGTCTCAAGCCGCTCAATAACTGTTTGGTAAGGCGTTTCTTGCCAAATCAAATGCATAAAGTCGTATTCAGGCACAATCTTGATGCGTTCTAAATCCTGGGTACGGTAGCGGATATGCTCAGCTAATTTATTAATAAACATTTTTTTATTGCGACCCTTAGTTGAGAGTTCGCCGTAATGAATGAGAATTTGTTTTTGACTCATGATTTTCCTCGTGTTTTCTCAAATTGTTGGCTAATTTTTGGAATGGCTACTAGACATTTTTCAATATCCTGGTCACTGGTATCCGCTGCTAGGCTAAAGCGCAAGGCGGATTGTGCTAAGTTTTGGGGTACGCCCATTGCCGCCAAACTGTGATGGTCAGATTTTACTCGACTCGAACAAGCACTGGTAGTTGACACATAGATACCTTGGGTCTCGAAGGCATTGAGCAGGACCTCGCCAGGAATTCCTGGAAGAGCTGCGCACAAAATATGAGGCGCTGCCGTTTCTTGGGCAAAGATAACCCAACCTTGCGCGCTTAAGGCTTGGGCTAGTTGCTGGCTATAGGCCTTAAGCCGCGAACGTGTCTGACCTTGTTCTCCATGGGCTAGACGTAGGGCCTTAGCAGTAGCCACAATGGCGGCTAGGTTCTCAGTCCCAGATCTTTGCCCCTGCTCCTGGCCTCCCCCTGTCATTAGGGGAACCAAATCCACGCGTTGGCGGCAGGCCAAAATCCCCACTCCGCGTGGCGCATGAAATTTGTGGCTAGACAAGCTCAAACAATCAATTCTGTCCTGCTGAATCCGGGACAATTCGGTCGTAACCGACTGAACCCCATCGACGTGCCAGACAATATTTGGATAGTCTGCTAAGATTTGCGCCATCTGGTCCAAAGGCTGGCAAGCCCCCATCTCATTATTGACAGCCATGGTGGAAACCAGCAAAACTTCTGGTCCTAACTTAGCCTGGAAAGCTTCCAAATCTACTTGCCCTTGATCAGTCACTGGCAAAGCGGCCCAGGTCAGACCTTGGCTTTCGATATAGTCTCTTTGGCTTAATACTGCAGGATGCTCAAAAGGACTGACTAGAACCAAATTAGCCTCAGGCCGACGTTTGTGGGCCTGGCTTACAATCCGTTGGAAGACCCAGTTATTGGCCTCAGTGCCTGAACTAGTAAAGTAGATTTCCTGTGGATGATAACCTAATAGTTGACCAACTTGGGCACGAGCCTGTTCCAAAAGTTGTCGACTCTTACGTCCTAGGCCATGAGCACTCGACGGATTAGCAAAAAATTCTTGAGCCACCTGGCTATAGGTAGCCAAGACTTGGGGATGAATCCGGGTAGTTGCGGCGTTATCCAGATAAATCATCACTTTCCTCCTCTTGCAAAAAGGCCCGACAACACGTGTCTTGGGCCTTTTGTTTCTAAACTATCTAGCACTTAACAATCCTAAAATTGAGTGCTCCGCTTTTCTTGGTGGTACATACGACGTACTTGAGTCGGCGCATCTGGGTCAACTCGTCTCAGGGTTTTCTCAATAATCGCTAAGGCTTCTTGATACTTAAACTCCCGATGGAAGAGATACTGAGCCTCTTTGATTGCTGCATCCACTTCAGGATAGTCATAGCGGAATCGATTGCTCTGTTGAATCATGTATTCGGTCAACATAGCACTGTCTACCACTGACTCTGTCATTTCTTCTAAAGCAGCAAGGTGACGCTCTAACTCATCTTCTAAGCTTTCAATTTCATCCATATCAATACGAACTCGGTTGAGTTGCTTAGCCAAGTGCTCCACTTGATCTGTTACACGATAGAACTGATCGTAGAAGGAATCACTGAGACCAGGCAGATGACTTTTCTCGATCCGACGCTTAATATTGCGTAGAGCTAATTCATAGTCATCCAAGTTAGTCTTGGCATCCTTCTCACGCGTGTTGAGTTGAGCAATTTTGTTGGTAATTGCCAATACTTGCTCATCAATTTCTTCGATACGCTTGCGAATTTTCTTAATGCGACCTTCAGCTTGAGTATAAACCACTGCAGACCCTTCAGTCTCAGCCACCAAGTCTTTGAATCGGTTATATTCATGGCGGATTTGATCGCTTAAATCAGCAATTTGATCCACTTCATTCTCATGGAGAATATAGCTTTGCGCGATGCGGTCTACTTCAATGCCAGCATAACGCCCATTTTCAGCTACTTCATCGATTTTACGGCGAAGGCTTTGGATATTCTTGTTGACGTAGTCTTTAGCTTCAATTTCAGTTTCCATCAAATCATAGAGCGACTTGATATCACGTTCTGCCTTATCCATCAAAGTCTTAGCCTCTGATAAATCGGCATTCTTGATTTCATTCTTGGCGTCGTTCAATTTTTCTTGAATTTCGTCCACTTTTTCTAGAATAGCTACACCATCAAAGTCAAAGCGGCTATCTACCATTTTTTGGTAGCCTTCACGCAAATCATCTAAAGAGTCTTCGTATTCATTCTTAATCTTGTCGTACATTGACGGAATACGTTCCAGGATATCTTCAAGGCTAGTCATGTCAGCATCAATGGTCTTGAGCATGTCACGCGCCTCAAGATGGTCCCCATTTTCAGTGTACTCATTGTATTTGGTGAAGTTGAGTTCCAAATACTGGAGGTTCTTCTCCAAGGTCTCAATGGCAGGACCATAATCAAAACTGTGGTTCATGACATTCTTACGGGCTGAATTATAACGCTCATGTAAAGCAGCATTCAACTCATTGTTGTCAACTTCTACCTGCAGAAGATCAGACAAGTCTTGATGGAGGTCTTGCACCTTAACCATGGTTTCATCAATCAACTGACGTGCTTGAGCAATAGTCCGGCCAGTCCGCATAAAACTCAGTTGGTCCGCATATTGTTGTGCGCCAACCAAGGCAGATTCAATCTCTACAAACTGGAAGTTGGTAATGGATTGCCACTGGTTAACCAAGCTCTCATACTTGCGTTTTGTTTGACCCGATAGGCTCATATTCTTAAGGAGGAAGAGTTGATTGGCAATCGGTATCGCCATCATCTCCTCTTTTCTTGCTTCAAGTTCTCGGATGCTTTGCGTATTTCTAGATCGGTAGAAGTGGTAGGCAAAGTAACCAAGCACACAAACCAAAATGATTAATAGTAATATACCTGTAAATTGCAATGTGTTCGCTCCTCCTTATGTCCATTTTTAGGCCTTAACGAGAAAAAAGCCTAAATAATCATTTTCGATTATACCACTAATGGTGGGGATTATAAAGCAAAAAGTTAGATTTGAGCATTAAATGTAACAATTGAAATATCTAACAAATCAAAAGACCCTCGGCATGCCATGAGGCGTGCCGAGGGTTAGCTATTACCCTATTGCGGATTTTGGCTATTATTAGCAGGTTGGCTTGCTTCACCTGACTCAGTTCCCGGTTGAGTTGGGGCAGGTTGGTTTTGATCTTGACTAGCAGGAGGCGTTGAAGCATCACCTGAATTTTGATTTGAGGCTTGAGATTCTTGATTATTAGAGCTATTAGGTTGATTGTCACCACTATAGCCTGGAATCTTGAAGTCTTTTGGCAAGTTAATCGTTAAATCAGCGCTTGGCTTAACGTCGACACCGTAAGCATTTTGGAAGCTAAAGAGTCCGTTGGCTACAGGCGTCACATTTGGCTCAATCCCCATGCTGACTTGACCAGTCGCAGTATCATAGAAAAGGTGATCAGCTGTTGACACATGAGTCACTAAGTCCACTCGAGGCAAGGCTGTAATCTTGCTACCATCTTGAACGAATTCGTAAGCATATACTTCATTAGCATAACCCGTTGCTAGGGCAAACTTATCTGTTAGGCTCTTGACATCTGCTTGGTTACCCACTGCTTCAGCCGCATTGAGTTGAGCGGTCCAACGTTGTTTAACACTGGTGTAGTCGTTACCCAAGGCTTCCTTACGATCCTTATCCAAAGTGTTGGTGTATTGATAGAGGTAAACACGTAATTGGTTGAGAGCTTGTTTCTCCTCAGGTTTCATATCTGGTAAGAATTTTTCCAGAATGAAGGTATGAGAGTAAATATCATAAACTGGCTCGCCATTTTGCACACGTTCATAGAATTTCTTGAACATTGCAGGCAGAATTGGGTTGTAAACAGCTTGATCAGAGTAGTCTTTGCGTTCGGCATTTAAGATATCTTCCTTACTTGGCGCGCTTGCTTCGTCTAAGCTGTTGAGGACTTCCTTCCAAGGTGCATTGAGGCTGTTGTCTACCGATTTCTCTAATTGTTGGATGGTATCTTTAGACTTAGCTGCCTCTGTCTTAGCATATTCTTCCGCTAATTTTACTAGCTCTTCCTTAGTTGAGTCAGAAATGTTAACGGTCGTGTTATTGTTAGTGGTGTTGTTATTGATTGTCGTATTGTTGTTAACAGTGGTGTTATTGATTACTTGGTTAACAATGGTTTGTGCCACTTGGGTATCCACGTTTACCCCTTGGTTGGCTTGTTGGTTGGTGACTTCTTTTTTGATTTCAGAGATGATTTGGTTAGCCTTGGTATCGTCTAATTTATCTTCTTTCTTGACAACTTCGACTACCTTGATTTCTTTCTCAGCTACCTTAACAGCTTTCTCATCTACTTTAACACCTGACTTAGCAAGCAAGGCATAGACCCCTGCCAATGCTCCCTCACCCGTTACAGGGCTAACTGTGGCAATACGAATCAGGACATCCTTGGCACCAGAAGTAATGGCTGCGTTCTGATAAGTCGTAGCGCTGACTAAAGTGATGTTTTGTGGTGTCACAATTTGAACTTGTACCCCATAACCAGCCGCTTGTTGTTCAATATAAGCACTGGAATAAACAGTAGTACTTGCGTTAGAGCCATCATGTAGATATTGGTTGATGGTATTACCGTCTACCATGAGCGTATTGGCTGCGCTAAAGTCCTTAGCACCCAAGAGGTTCTTGGTTTGTTCTTGTTGTTGAGGGTTCAACGATGCCCCCAGAGACAATAGTTTTTGTTGTTGAGCTTGTTCTACCGCAGAAACTAGTTCTGATGTCGGTTGGCTTAAATAGGCCACGTTAGGTGCCACAGCAAGAGCTGCCATTAAGGCAACGAGCCATTTAGTTGATTTCTTCATAGTTTCCTCACTCCTAAATCTAGAGAATTTGGTCTAAGTATATTGTAACACACTGCTTGTCATAGTACGTAGAATTACCATATTTGTCTTTCAAATTTCAAGGTTTCTTAACATTTAGCCTTAAACATTCACAAATCATTCGGTCCTAGAAGAAACAAAAAATGCTTAAAACCGTCCTCTGTCTCCGCCCTTAACTATCATCAAATCCCTATCTTAAGTATTTTTTCTGAAACTAGCCTTTCTTGAATGCCCCTAGTATAAGTGCTATACTATCAGTATAAGTGGCATCTCTACAGAATGCCCCTAAGTTAAGAGGCTCTCCCTCTGACAATGAAAGGATGATTTTCATGAATAAAAAACTCAGTCGGCTTGTAGCCTTAGGACTGCTAGTCACTACCCTCTGGCAGCCTGTCGCCATTCTCGCTGAGTCTAACGCTAGCACATCTAGTCAAACTTCAAGCACAGCAACGGCTAGCACACAAGTTGTCGGCAACGATACGGTTGGCTACTTAACCCTTCCCGAGGGCTACGAAGCGAACGAAACTGGTGACCAAAACACTGGCGGTCTGTCATTCGTCAATAAATCCACCAACACATCGATTAGCTTAATGAGACTGAATGCGACAGATTATATTCAAAGTAAGCCTCAGTCCTTGGCTAAGCTGACTCTTCCAGCTTGGATTATCATGAAAGAAGTTGTTTATCGCTTACCTGATAAAGAACTTACCTTTCAATCTGGACCTGCAGGCTTCGACAACCTACCTGATGGCTACTACCTAGTTAGCTATAAGGATTCCAGTGCTATTGGCAGTGTCTATTTCACCGATAAAAATGATAGCAATTATGTCTACCTAATTGGTATGGACGGCCCTAATGCAGATAGTCTTTCTTCATTTGGTGACATTGCTAAAACCTGGTCAAGTAAGAAACCTTAAGAAGGAGGAGCCATACAATGAAACGATTTTTAACCTTTTTATGCCTTTTGGCTAGCCTAGTCGTGCTTGCACCCCAGACCATTTTGGCCGAAGAATCCTCAAGTAGCCAAACTACTACTAAACTTGATTTAAGTCAGAAAGTCGGCAGCGACTCACTAGGCTATGTCATGATTCCTTCAGACTTTGTCAAATTTACTGAACTTGGAGAACACTCACCCACCCAGCTCCAGTGGTCTTCTAAAGATGCCTTTACAGTAGTCACATTAAATAAGTTGCCAGCTTATCAAGGCATCGAAAATCATCCAGTCTTCAGTAAACTACCTAAACCATATCCTTATGCGACCGATCACATGGCTACCTTTGCCACCATCCCATCCCATGAAAAGCTCACCTTAAGCGCTGCTAAGAATTACCCATCTAGCTATAAGGACGCTGTCGGAGTTGAAGTACAATTTCAAGAGAAATCCTTACGTCTCGTTTACTTCACCACAGAGTCCGATCCTGATTCAGTCTACTACTTAGCTGTCGAAGGGGCACCTCAAGACATGGATGCCTTAGAGGAAATTCTTAAAACCTGGACACCAAAATAATTTACTCAAAAATCCTCATTGGCTAGCGCGACACAGCCAATGAGGATTTATTTATAAAACACCTCGTGACTCAGGCTAGTGCCCAAGTCACGAGGTGTTTTTAACTTATATTGATAGCCCCGGTCTAGCCGACAGACCCTTCCATTTCATAACTAATGAGGCGGTTGAGCTCAACCGCATATTCCATCGGTAATTCCTTGGTAAAAGGCTCGACAAAGCCCATAATAATCATTTCCGTCGCTTCGGATTCAGACAGCCCTCGACTCATCAAGTAGAAAAGTTGTTCCTCTGAAATCTTGGAGACTTTGGCTTCGTGCTCCAAGGAGACTTGCCCATTATGAATCTCATTGAACGGAATGGTATCCGATTTTGAAGCCTGATCCATAATAATGGTGTCACATTCAATATGCGAGATGGAACGCTTGGAATTCTTAGCAAAGGTCACTTGCCCGCGGTAGTTAACCTCTCCCCCATCCTTGGCGATGGATTTAGACACAATGGAACTAGAGGTGTTGGGGGCATTATGAATCATCTTAGCACCCGTGTCTTGCTTTTGGTTCTTACCGGCAAAGGCAATAGAAAGCATGGTGCCCCGCGCCCCTTCTCCTTGAAGATAGACACTTGGATACTTCATGGTGGTATGAGCACCTAAGTTGCCATCGATCCATTCCATGGTCGCCCCCGCATGGGCATGGGCCCGCTTAGTCACTAAGTTATAGACGTTGTTAGACCAGTTTTGAATGGTAGTGTAACGACAATAGGCGTCTTTTTTGACAATAATTTCCACAATGGCGGCATGGAGCGACGCGGTCGAGTAAGTTGGTGCCGTACAGCCTTCCACATAGTGGATGCTAGCGCCCTCGTCCACAATAATCAGGGTCCGCTCAAACTGCCCTGTCCCCTCATTATTAATTCGGAAATAGGTTTGCAGTGGAATGTCACATTTGACACCTTTTGGAACATAGATAAAGGTCCCCCCACTCCAAGCGGCACTATTGAGCGCGGCCTCAAAGTTATCGGTTGGTGGCACCACTGTCCCAAAATGTTCCTTGAAGAGCTCAGGATATTCTCGTAAGCCAGAGTCCGTATCAGTAAAGACAATGCCTAATTTTTCAAACTCGGCCTTCATATTGTGGTAAACTGCTTCCGATTCATATTGAACCGCAGCACCCGCTAGATACTCGCGTTCAGCCTGAGGAATCCCAATTCGCTCAAAGGTCTCCTTAATCTCATCAGGTACATCATCCCAGGAACGGGCCGGACGATCCATGGCCTTCTGGTAATAAATAATATCATCAAAATCTAGTGCTGACAGGTCAGGCCCCCAGTCAGGCAACTTACTATCAAGGAAGACCTTAAGTGAACGCAGACGGTAGTCTAACATCCATTCAGGCTCCCCTTTTTCCTTGGAAATAGTCCGAATAACCTCTTCACTCAGACCCTTACCCGTAGAAAAGATAATTTCGGCATCATCGTGGAAACCATAGGCATAGTCGTTAACAACAGGTACGTCACTCATTATCTTCACTCACTTTCTTGTGCTTGGTTATGACGGCTTAAGCCCTCATCCAAGCTTGTATCTTGATCTAATCCCAGTCCTAGGGCTTTCCAGGCCAGGATGGCACACTTATAACGGGCCGGAAAGGCCTTAACGCCTTCTAAGAGGGCCGCATCACCTAGCTCTTGCTCCCAAGACTCGTCCACTTGTCCTGGTCCACCAACCAAGGCCTGAAAAGTCGCAATCATGGCTAGAGCTTGATCCTTTGGCTTGCCCAACAAAGCCTCGCACATCATACTGGCAGAAGCCATACTAATGGTACAGCCTTGGCCACTAAAGGCCAAATCAAGGATGCGGTCATCTTCAATTTTCAGGTACAAGACAATCGCATCACCACAAGTAGGATTGAATAGCTCCACTTCCTGATCGGCATGGTCCAACTTACCAAAATGACGGGGATGTTGCCCATGATCCAAAATGACTTGGCGATAGAGTTGATTTAATTGATTTAAACTCATGGTCAGAAAAACTCCTTCACTGCTTTGGTAACCTCAATAAAACGTGCGACCTCTTGCGTATTATTATAGAGCGCCATACTGGCCCGCAGAGTCGCCGTCTGACCTAAGCGGCGCATCAAAGGCTGGGCACAATGGTGGCCTGCTCGCAGGGCAATCCCTTCTAAATCATAGGCCGTCGCCGCATCATGGGGATGGACACCCACAATATTGAAGGTCACAATACCATGACCATGACCATAAACTTCCAGATCCGGAATAGCCTGTAAGCCTCTTACTAGTTCTAGCGTCAGATGACTCTCATGGGTCTCAATATCCCGCCATCCGATAGTAGACAGCCATTCAATGGCAGCTGCCAAGCCAATGGCTTGAGCAATAGGCGGCGTCCCCCCTTCGAATTTCTGTGGGGCGACCGCGTAGTCTGTTTGGTAATCTCCTACTTGATGGACCATTTCACCGCCATAGAAAAATGGCTGGCAAGTGTCATGATGTTCTTGCTTGAGGTAGCAAATGCCAATTCCAGTCGGGCCGTAGAGCTTATGGCCACTCCAACAGTAGGCATCGACTCCTAGGCTTTCTACATCTACTGGAAAATGGGCAACCGCCTGGGCACCATCAACGATGACCTTAATGCCTCGTGGTTTAGCCCAGGCTGTTAAAGCAGCTATATCCTGAGAAATACCCAAGACATTGGAAACATGGTGGATGGTAATGACCTTGAGCTTGGACCAGTCACTCGCTTCTAGGGCCACTAAATCCAAGTAATGATCCTCCGTCAGAGGTAGATAAGAGAGGGTAGCACCCCGCTCTTGGGCTAGCGCTTGCCAAGGCACTAGATTGGAATGATGTTCCAAATAAGTCAGCCCAATTTGGTCTCCTGGCTGTAAACTTGGTCCTATCCAACGGTCTGCCAGAAAATTCAAACCCGCAGTAGTCCCACTGGTAAAAATAATATCTTGCGGCTTGGCACCCATGAAGTCAGCTACTCTCTGGCGGGCTGCTTCATAGTCTTGAGTGGCTCGGTTGGCCAGGCTATGGACCCCACGATGGATATTGGCATTGTCTTGGAGATAGTAATCAGCCAAGCGATCCAAGACAAGCTGTGGCTTCTGACTAGTCGCCGCATTATCAAAATAAATCAAGTCTTGGCCATGGACCTTTTGCTTGAGTATGGGAAAGTCCTTAGCCCATGGTGATGGGCTAGTAATCTTTTCTGGCATCATACTGTCTCCTTTCGCGTTTAATAGTCTTAATCTTCCTGGCTACCTTCTAAACCACTTAATTTACGGTCTATAATTTCTACTAACTGTCGTCTGATTTCTGCCGAAGGCATTTGCACAATAACTGGGCCTAAGAAACCACGTACTACTAAGTACTCAGCAGCTTCACGGCTTAAGCCTCGGCTCATCAGATAATAAAGTTGTTCTTCATCTACTTGACCTACAGAAGCTGCGTGCCCTGCGGTCACTTCAAATTCTTCGATTAAAAGGATAGGGTTGGCATCGCCTCGAGCCTTCTCAGATAACATGAGTACTCGGCTTTCCTGCTGAGCATCGGCGCCCTTGGCGTATTTTTCAATCAGCCCAATCCCGTTGAAGGTCAAGGTTGCCCGGTCCAAGATAACCCCATGTTGCAGAATATCCCCGACAGAATGATTACCGCGGTTGACCACCTTAGAATCAATACCTTGGATTTGCTTGCCAGTTGAAATACCAACAATCTGCACTTGAGATTCAGAACCATCACCATTGAGGTAGGTATCTAAGTCTAAGATGACATTACCGTCATTAAGTTCACCGATGGCCCAATCAATTTTGGCATCGCGTGCTGTTTGGGCGTAACGCTTAATGTAGGCATGGCTTTTTGCCCCTAGGGTATCGACTGCTGAATACTTAATCTGTGCGCCAGCCTTAACTACTACTTCAACAAAATAGGTGGCAGAGTTTGGTTTATCACCATAAGTTTCTATACGCTCAACATAATCTAAACTTCCCCCCTGTTCAAGCACAATCAGGACATGCTTGTTGAAGGCTTGATCATAGCGACTGTCTTGAACCAAGAGAGCTTCAAGCGGCAAAGTCACAGCTACATTTCTTGGCACATAGATGAAGAGTCCCCCATTCATGAAGGCAGTATGATAGGCTTCTATTTGGTCTTCATGGGCGCCAATCACCGAAAATAGATGTTCCTTAACTAGGTCAGGATAATCTGCAAGAGCCTGGAACAAATCCGTCACGATTACCCCTTGATCAACTAGGTCTTGATCCAAACTTTCCACTAGAGTATGATTACCCACATGCACAATCTGCCCACTCAGGTGATCTTGCTCAGCCAAAGCTGCATCTAGACCATAGAGCAGCGGTTCCTCTATGGTTTGTGGCGCTACTACTTCTTGGGATAGGAGGGGCCAACGATGATACTTAACCCGCTCAATCACTGGTAACTGCAAATCCTGCCAGACTGAATGGGCTTGATTTTGAATAGCGTGGAACCAGTCAGGCAGGGTGGCAAAGGTAGCCAAAGCCTGCATCTGGTCTAAATAATGTTTGCTAGTCATGCTATCACCTAGGCTTTCTCGTCATAGTGAAGACCTAATTCTTCACTAATACCCTTATAACCTTCCGCCTCCAAGCGTTTAGCTAATTCGGCATCGCCTGTCATTACCACGCGCCCTTCCATCATAATGTGGACCACATCGGGCGTGATATAATTGAGTAATCTTTGATAGTGAGTGATAATCAGGGAACCAAAACCTTCACCCCGCATGGCGTTGACGCCCTTGGATACTACCTTAAGGGCATCAATATCGAGGCCAGAGTCGATTTCGTCCAAAATAGCAAAGCTAGGTTCAATCATGAGGCATTGTAGGATTTCATTACGTTTCTTCTCCCCACCTGAAAAGCCTTCGTTGAGATAGCGTTCCGCCATTTCTTCTGGCATATCTAAGAGAGCCATCTTCTCATCCAATTTCTTGATGAACTCGCGGACGCCCATCTTGTTGTCGTCATCCCGTCGAGAGTTAATAGCTGCGCGCATAAACTCAGCGTTGGTAACGCCTGGAATCTCACTTGGATATTGCACCGCCAAGAAAAGACCAGCACGGGCACGTTCATCTACTTCCATCTCCAAGACATCTTCACCATCTAAGAGAATCTCACCTTGGGTTACTTGATAGGCAGGGTTACCCATAATGGCCGCCGCTAGGGTGGACTTCCCAGTCCCGTTCGGTCCCATAACCGCATGAATTTCTCCTGTTTTGAGGGTCAAGTTAACCCCTTTAAGGATTTCTTTACCTTCAATGGCCACATGCAAATCCTTGATTTCTAATACTGGCATATCGTCACCTGTTCCTTCCTTATAGTCTCCTTTATTCTACCGTTATTTGCCTTGAGACGCAATTCATGCGCTTTCTTTTGAGATTTTTGTGCATTTCTTTAAACAAGAAAAAAAGAAGCTGGTTAAACCAGCTTCAGCATAATCGCTATTCGCCAATTGGATGGAAACGTTCAATCGCACGCTTCATTGGATAGTAGAGAACCCCTACTAAAAAAGCCGTTACGATAGCCGTGAAGAAGGTGGCCGGCATCTTCTCGACTACTTTTGCCATGGCTGCATTCCAGCTAGAACCTAAAACCAATTGTTGCGCCACAATGGAGACTGGCCGGCTGACAATCTTGACTAAACCAGCCACAATGGAAACCGCAACAAGGTTAAAGCGCGTATCACGTTTCTTAAATACATAGGTGTAGACTGCATTAACCGTGACAAGAACCAGAGCTGCTTCCAAAAGCGTAAAGGCGACAGAAGCAGCAAATCCATTGAGCACATCGAAGATGAAAAGACCCAAAAAGGAAGCAATAGAACCACGCTTGAAGCCTAGCAGTAAGACGGATAAAACAACCAAGGCATTGCCGGCATGAACCATGGTTCTACTCGGCATTTGAATTTTTAAATAAGTAATCGCAAAATAGATAAGTGCTGCGAATAAGCCAATTTCGATATAGCCTACTAAGCGACGGTGAAAGGCTGTTTTTGTTTGATTCATAATGAGTCCTCTTTTCTTAAGGTTTTGCTGATAAAAGGTAAATAAGGCTGATAATAAAGCTCCTGGCGAGCTATAGCTTGGCTTAACCCCTGGTTTTCTACTGCACGACCAACCAGGTCAACACACCATTGGCATGTCGCTTCTAGAGATAAGCCACCTACCTGGCAGGCTAGGAAACAAGAAGTGAAGAAGTCCCCCGTGCCAAACAAATGGCAATTTTGGCGCTGAGTCCAAGCCTCTTGATTAGACTCAAAAGCCACCCCAATCTGGTCATCCACTTCAATCCCTGTGATGACCCAAGACTTTTGCTTATATTCAAGATTAGCCAAAGTCTCTAGAGCTTGCTTATCTTCCTGAGTCTTAACTAACTCAGCATCTAGGCCAGCTAAGAGATAGGCCTCCGTCAAATTCGGCAGGGCATAGTCGGCTAAGGCAACCAGTTCTTGCATAGCTGTAACATAATCCTGATCCAATCCGGTATAAAGCTGACCACGATCTCCCATGATAGGGTCCACCACCAAAAAGGTGTCGGATTGGTAATGTTTATACCAGTTAACAAATTGGTGAATCTGGCTGGCATTGCCAAAATATCCGGTCACGATAGCCTGGAACTTGACCTGCCGCCAAGCCATTAAAGAGGCGGAAAAGGCTGCATCCAAACTCTCGCGATAGACTGGCCAACGTCCAGTATGGTGGGTTAAGTAAACTGTAGGCAGGAGGGTCACTTCGTAACCAGCTGCATTCAATACAGCCAAATTCGTTAAACCAGCCACCTGGCCAGTGCCAGGAATATCATTCACTACCAAAATACTTGCCATTCAATCCCCTCCCTCTGCTTGTTATCATACCCTATTTCTGGTACCATTAATAGTGCCAGTTTCATACAAATGAACAGTACCAGTTGGAGGACTCTATGATTATTCATCTCGACCCAAACAAGAAAGAAGCGCTCTATAGTCAACTTTACCAAGCCATTAAAGACCAAATCCATTCCGGCCACTTAGCTGCCCATCAAAAGCTCCCAAGCAAACGCCAATTGGCCAAGGATTTAGGCATCAGCCTCAATACCGTCATTAACGCTTATGACCAATTAAGTCTTGAAGGCTACCTAGAAACCAAACCACGCCAAGGTTACTTCGTAGCCGATGTACGTTTCCAAGTCCAACTGACTTCGGAACAAGCTAGTCTAACCACTAGTCCTAGCCCTAGTTGGCGCTATGACTTAACCAAGGCCGAAACCGACCCTAGCCTCTTTCCCTATGAAATTTTCCGCAAACTTTATACCCAGCGCTTTGATTCCCAGTCCCCTGACCTGCTTCAGCCTAGTTCGGTTCAAGGCTTAGCGCCACTTAGAAGCAGTTTGGCAAGCTATCTAGCCAATGAACGTGGTGTTCCATGTCAGCCAGACCAGCTGATACTAGGTCCTAATGCTCAGGCCCTTTTTCAGATTTTAGTTCAGCTCCTTCCTCCTAAGCGTCGGATTGGAATTGAAGATCCTGGCTACCACGCTCAGCTGCCATTTTTGAAAGAAATGGGATGGCAGGTCCAAGCCTGCCAGCTTGATCAATTAGGGTTATCTATTGAAGAGATACCACTGGATCAGCTAGATATCCTCAGCGTCACCCCTACCCATCAATTTCCGACCGGATCTGTTATGCCCCTCACTCGCCGCCAAGCCATCTTAGACTGGGCAAGACAAAGTCCTAATCGTTGGATTATCGAAGATGACTACGATAGCCAATTTAAATACACTGGCCGACCTATCCCCTCTCTGGCACAATTAGACCAAGGAAATCAAGTAATCTATATGGGCAGCCTGTCCCGCATTCTCAGTCCTGGCCTCCGCATCAGCTATATGGTATTGCCAGCAAGCCTTCTATCTCTTTTCTATGAGAAGGAAAAGCAATTCGCAGTCAACTTGAATACCATCTCTCAGTATGCTATTCACGATTTTATCCAGCAAGGTCACTTAGAACGCCATCTCAATCGTGCCCGAAGCTTCTACAAACGCAAGCGTGATAGGCTGATTAACGCCATTGAAGCGCAAGATCCCCAAGCCCAACTAATTGGCCTTGATGCAGGTCTCCACCTATTAATTCAACCGAGTTTTGCTTTCCATAGCCAGCCTTTTCAGGCCCAACTGGCTCAAGAGGGCATTCGCCTTAAGACGCTTGCTGACTTCTCTATCCATGCCCAGACTGGCTTCGACCAGCAAATCTTCCTGAGTTTTTCTGGCCTTCCAATGGATGAGGTGGACAAGCTCATTAGCGACCTCTACCAAGCCCTGAAACAGCATAAAAAGACCACCAAAACATAGTTTGGTAGTCTTTTGCTTTTATTTTTTTAGGTCTTTAAGTAAACCTGCTAGTACACCATTAATGAATTGCTTGGATTTGTCATCGCTAAAGGTCTTGGCTAGCTCTACCGCTTCATTGACCGCTACCTTGCTTGGCACTTCGTCCTCACTCACATAGAGCAATTCGTAGAAAGCGACACGTAGAATGGCTAGGTCAATCCGCGCCAAGCGTTCCAAAGTCCAGTCTTCAGCTAGATAATGACTAATACGTTGGTCTAACTCTTCAGCTGTTTGATTGACACCCTGAACAAGGCGGTCCAAGTAGGCATCAGAGCCTTCAAATCCAGCTTCAGGGTCGTTACCTGCTTCAAGAGCGAAGGTACAAGCTTGGTCTAGGCTGACAGGTACTTGAGGTCGTATGAGTTGGAAGATGGTCTGAACAGCCTTCTCCCGAACTTGGTGTCGATTGCTCATCTTGGTCACACTACTCACCATCAGTTTCATCTAAATGGAGATAATCCACTGCCTGACTAGCTTCTGTTTGGATGCTAGCAACATGGACATTGACTTCTTGAACAACTAAGTCTGTCATGAAGAAGATTTGTTCTTTAACTTTTTGTTGAACCTTCATGGCTACTTCAGGTACAGAATAACCGTATTTAAGGTCGATTTTAACATCAATGGCAATTTCTGAATCATCGCGGCGAACACGGGCACCTACCCGATCAGGATTCATACCAAAGAATCCACCTACTTCTGTTTGGAAGGACTTGTGGAGTTGGTAGACTCCTTCTACTTCGCTTACAGCCTTAGCTGCAATGGCTTCAAGAACACCCGTTGTGATGTTGATTTCCCCTAAGGGTGCCACTGTTTGTGGTTCAAAATGACTGTTTTCTTGGGTCATCTGGGCTTCCTCCTTTTAAGGTTTAAACTTCTAAAATAATCAATTCTTTTGGACTGCGGTTTAGCAATTCTACATGGTCTGGATGAACTACTAAGTCGTCTTCAATCCGTACACCACCTAAGCCTTCGATATAAATACCGGGCTCATTGGTAATGACCATACCAACTTCCACTGGTTGGTCATTCTTGGCATTAACGCCTGGCGCTTCATGAATGTCCAAACCAACACCGTGACCCAAACTATGGCCGAAGTATTGGCCATAACCTTTTTCACTGATGTAGTCACGCGCGATAGCGTCTAGTTCCGCCCCTGTCATACCAGCTTTCGCTTTTTGGTTTACCAAGTTATGGGCATCAAGCACAACATGGTAAATTTCTTCCAGTTTTGGATCAATCGATCCGACCGCAATAGTCCGGGTCATATCGGAAGAATAACCTTGGTAGTAGCAACCGAAGTCTAAGGTCACTACATCGCCTTCTTCAATCACCTTGTCAGAGGCTACCCCATGAGGCATAGCAGAACGTAAGCCACTAGCGATAATGGTATCAAAGGACATGGCACTAGCTCCTAAGGTTTTGAGGTAACGTTCTAATTCGTTAGCCACCTCAATCTCAGTGACACCTGGCTTAATGAAGGTCAGAATATGGCTGAAGGCTTGGTCGGTAATCTCGCAGGCCTTCTTCATAGTTGCCAATTCGTCTGCGTCTTTAATTTCGCGGATTTTCTCAATTAAGCCCTGAGTTGGTACCACTTCTGGACCAAAGAAATCCTTAATGCGAAGATAAGTAGAAACGGTCATTTCGTCCGCTTCAATCCCGACTTTCTGAACCTTATGGGCAACTAAGAAGTCATTAATTTCAGCAAAGATTTCCTTTTTGTTTTGTAACAAAGTAAAATCTGGTGCTTGCTTACTTGCTTGCTGCACATAACGGAAATCAGTTACGAAAATGGCTTGATCTGACGTAATAATCAAGGCCGCAGTCGTCCCTGTAAAATTAGCTAAGTAGCGAATATTTTTTAAGTTAGTCACTACCAAGGCATCTAAGCCTTGTGCAGCGAGCTGAACTCTTACTTTTTCAATACGTGACATAAACATTCCTCTTTTCTAATAAGCTTATCTGTCTAGATTTTGCTTAGTCTTGTTCGGTTCGTTGTTTGCGACGGCGGACACCCTTATTGATGTCCAACAAGACTGGCATAATCATTGGAGAACGTTCGGTCCGTTCATAAATTAGAGGGACGATAGTGTCCATAATCATTTCGCGAATCAGGCGTTCGCTCACGTTATTGCCATTTTCGTTAAGGCCACGGTTAATGGCTGACTTGAGACTAGACTGTAAGGAGTGAATTAGGTCGCTAGACTCTCGCATGTAGATAAAACCACGCGACATAATGTCAGGTCCGCTAACCAACTGCTTGTTCTCATAGTCTAAGGTGGCAGAAATCACCACTAAACCATCTTCTGATAGGTTACGACGGTCGCGGATTACGACATGGCCAATATCGCCAATGCCACTCCCATCCACATAGATACTATTTGCCGTAAACTTACCCGCAATTCGAGCACTATCAGCAGTTACCGCTAGCATTTGACCATTTTCCATAACAAAGCAGTTTTCCTTAGGAATCCCTGTTTGTTGGGCTAGGCCAGCTTGAATGCTCTGCATACGGAATTCACCATGGACTGGCATGAAGTACTTAGGCTTCATAAGGCGCATCATCAGCAATTGCTCTTGCTGACCACCGTGACCAGATGTGTGGATGTTGTTAACCTTACCATGAATAACATGGGCCCCAACTTCGCAGAGTTGGTTAATGACGCGGTTAACACTCATGGTATTACCAGGAATTGGTGAACTTGAGAAGATGACTGTATCGTTAGGTTGAACCTGAATCTGACGGTGAGTTCCGTTGGCGATACGGCTTAGGGCCGCCATAGGTTCCCCTTGCGAACCCGTACAGAGAATGATGAGTTGCTCAGCCGGCACCCGGTTGAGGTCACGTTGCTCTACAAAGAGTTCATCGTCATCTTTGATATAGCCTAGTTCCCGCCCTGTCTTAATAGCAGATTCCATACTGCGCCCGAAGACAGCAATCTTACGTCCTGTTTCTTGAGCCGTTTCAACCACCTGTTGGAGACGCGAAACGTTAGAAGCGAAGGTTGCAAAGATAACCCGGCCTTCTACCTTCTGAATAATGTTTTTAATAGATTGTCCCACCACTTGTTCCGACTTGGTAAAGGTTGGAATTTCTGAGTTGGTAGAATCCCCTAAAAGGACTAAAACGCCCTCTTCCCCGATTTTAGCCATGCGATGTAAGTCTGCTGGCTTACCTACTGGAGTGAAGTCGAACTTATAGTCACCTGTGAAGACAATGTTACCTGGCGGGGTCTTAACGACCACCCCGTAGGCTTCAGGAATACTGTGGGTTGTCAGATAGAAGCTGACGGTTGTCTTGCGGAAACGAATGACCGCATCTTCATCAATTTCGTGAATCTCAGCTTGGCGCAGAAGGCCGCGTTCTTGCAACTTATTGCGAATCAGCGAAGCCGCTAATTTACCGGCATAGATAGGTACATTGATTTGCTGCAAGAGGAAGGGAATGCCCCCGATGTGGTCTTCGTGACCGTGACTAATAATCAGGGCTTTGACCTTACTCTGGTTTTGCATAATGTAAGAAAAATCAGGAATTACGTAATCAATCCCTAACAAATCATCTTCCGGGAACATAACCCCACAATCTAGTAAGATGATTTCGTCTTGGAACTGTACACCATACATGTTCTTCCCGATTTCGCCTAAGCCCCCTAGGGCGAAGACGCCGGTTTCGTTATTTTTTAAATTAACTGCCATACTAGAACACCGACACTTCGAAGTCCGGGTTGGACTCTTGCTCATAAGCTAAATGAGCAGGTGATAATTCTTGGACGAACTCCACATTGTATGGTGTATACTTAGCAATCAATTCCCGTGCTTCCCCTTTGCTAGCAGCTTCTATATAAAGGGTTTGGGTATTTTCCCGAGTAGGAACTTGTTGGGTATTGGGTTGATATGTTACTTTAAAAATCATTGATTAATAACTTCCTTTCTCTATCTAGTTGCCTCCTGAGCGAGGCAGACTCTATCAATCTTATTCTACCACAATCCGCTCTTAATAGGAAAGTATGGTAACCATTTTTTTACATAAAAGCTTATCGACCTAGCTCTTTACAAGACAATGGACACAAAAAAACTGGGACCCATGGTCCCAGTTGCTTATCTGATTTTAAGGGCGCGGTCAATATCCCGTTTGGCCTGTTGGTCCTTGAGGGCATGACGCTTATCATACTTGTTCTTACCACGCGCAAGACCAAAGAGTAATTTGGCCCGTCCTCTTACCAGATAAACCTTCAGTGGTACTAGGGTCATCCGGTTTTGTTGAACTTCGCGGTGTAGAGTCTGAATCTCTTTCTTATGAAGCAAGAGCTTACGGTCACGCTCCGGATCATGGTTAAAAATATTACCATGGTCATAGGGGCTAATATGGACTTGCTTCAGCCAGGCCTCCCCGTCACGAATGGAGATAAAGCCATCCTTGAGGTTCATCTTGCCCTTGCGAATGGACTTAATCTCTGTCCCGGTTAAGACCATGCCTGCCTCATAGGTTTCGAGAATCTCATAATCATGACGCGCCTTACGATTCTGAGCTAAAGGCTTATCTTGCGACATCAGTCACCTCTTTTCCGCAGGAGCTAACCTAGGCGGTTAGCCTGAGGTTGCTTGCGTTTAATCTTAAATTGCTTGAACTTGCTTTCCGTAGACTTAGCTGACTTTTTGCTAGCCTTATCGCCAGTAAAAGACTGCTTCTTATCCTGACGGCTATCCTTACTTTGATGCTCAGACAGTTCCTTGCGATGACGCTTGCTAGCAGACTTAGATTTGGCTTTGCCCTTGTCCTCTTGACGGCCTTTATTGGCTTTTGAGCCCTTGGACTTGCTCGCTCCAGCCTTATTGCCTGAGGCCTTGTCTTCTTTAGTCACACGCTTCTTCTTAACGGAAGCTCTAGCTGACTTGTCTTTGCGCTGTCTGTCTTGAGTCTTGCCTTTGGCCGACTTATTAGCAGCCTTGGCTTGTTTACTACGCTGTAGGACTAAGTCTACATCTAAGCCAGTCACTGGTTCAGCTTCAAGCAAGCCAAAGTCAATTTCGCGTTCGCCAACATTCACAGCTTCCAAACGTACTTTAACCTTCTGACCAATGCGGAAGATTCGCCCTGTTCTTTGCCCTACTAGCAAGAGATGGGCCTGATCGAACTCATAATAGTCGCCCGTCAAGTCCTTAAGACTAATCAAGCCTTCTACTGTGTTAGGCAAGGCAACAAAGATACCAAAGGAGGTCACCGAAGAGATGACGCCTTCAAATTCTTGCCCGATTTTATCTAGCATGTATTCGGCTTTTTTCATGGCAGTCACATCGCGCTCGGCGTCAATGGCCCGACGCTCCATTTTAGAACTTTGGTCAGCAATGCCTGGCAACTGGTCAAAAATACGAGCCTTATCCTGATGACTTGGTTTCTTATCCAGATAACGATGAATAAGGCGATGAACAATCAGATCCGGATAGCGCCGAATAGGCGAAGTAAAGTGGGTATACTCAGCCGTTGCTAACCCATAGTGACCAAGGGCTTCTTCACTATAACGGGCTTGCTTCATAGAACGCAACATCATAGTGGAAACAGCCTGTTCAAAGTCTTGCCCATCGACTTGCTTAAGGGCTTGCTGAAGTTGCTTAGGTGCAATGGTTTCTACCTTACCTCTGAGGACAATGCCAAAAGCTGTAATGAACTCAGCGAATCGCTGCATACGTTCTGAATCAGGTTGTTCATGGACCCGATAGAGCATAGGATAGTCACATGTCATATAGTGCTTAGCCACCGTCTCATTAGCCGCCAACATAAAGGACTCAATCAGGCGTTCAGCCACGCCTCGTTCCCGCAATTGAATATCTAAGGGATGACCTTGGCCATCAACTAAGACCTTGGCTTCTAGCGCATCAAAATCTAACGCCCCTCGCTTAATCCGCTTGGCTTCTAGCAGATGGTGGAGCTTGCTCATATCTTCTAAAAGGTCCACGATTGGCGCATATTTTTGACCTAGCCCCTCATCCCCTTCTAGAATCGCATTGACATCATCATAGGTCATGCGGTAAGAAGAATGGATGACTGAGCGGAAGATACGATGGGATTTAACCTGCCCTTGGCTATCTATAACCATTTGGCAAGATAAGGTCAAGCGATCTTCATGCGGATGTAGGGAACAAATCCCATTAGACAAGCGTTGCGGCAGCATTGGCACGACTCGGTCAGTTAAATAGACAGAAGTCCCGCGCTGATAAGCTTCCAGATCTAAGGCAGAACCTTCTTCAACATAATAGGACACGTCAGCAATATGAACACCTAGGACATAGTCGCCATTATCTAGGCGCTCAAGCGAGATAGCATCATCCAAGTCCTTGGCATCTGCCCCATCAATCGTCAGGATGACCTCTTGTCGTAAATCTTCCCGATTGGCAAGGTCCTGAGCTGATAAGGTCTGAGGCACTGCCTCAGCGGCTTCTTTAACTACTTCTGGGAACTCATGCGGAATTCCGAATTGATAGAGAACGGATAAGATATCCACACCGGGTTCATCCCGGTGACCAATTTCCTTGGCTACTAAGCCTCGCAAGAGGTGAGGGGCCTCTGCCGTCGGATACTGACTAATCTTAACAATACAAATAGCATGGTCAGCAGGCTGAATCCCAGCTGGATCGATTTCAACCCGGACGGCGTCGCTGTAATCACCTTGTGGTAAGACATAGCCCAGAGCCTGACGTTCTTGACGAACTTCACTCGGGTAAGCGACGAATTCCCCTACCAACTGGCTCACTGCGCGCTCAATTACACGCAAGACTTGAACTTCAGAGCCTTTACCCGTTTGAGGGTTGGCCAATTTCAGAACTTCAACCTCAACCGTGTCCCCCTGCATGGCATTCAAAGCTCGTCTTCGAGGAACGAAGAAATCAGGCTGGCCTTCGGCATAGGTGACAAAACCAAAGCCTTGAGCATTAGCTCGATAGGTCCCCACTACTGTCTTAGTAGCCTTGGAGTTAAGTCGATAATGACCTCGTTTGGTCTGCTCTAACTCTCCAATATTATCTAAATAGTTAATAGCACGCACCAATTTCTTATACATCTTGGTGCCACCGTAATTAAGGGCTTTGGCCAAGGATTGGCTCGTCACAGTCGCCCCCGCTTCTTGGTCCTTCAAATAGGACAAAATTCTTTTTTCAATGCTTGTGAGTTCACTCATAGCGTCTCATGCACCTCCTTCGTTTTAAATTAAATTTCTTTAGTTATCAAATGCTTGGATAAATTGCAATAGGCTAGCTTCGAAATCTGACCGATTGCGGTTAGTGGTAATAACATGGGTGTTCTCTTCACACCAGTGAAAGCTGATTTTGGCAGATTCCAGAGCCTCTAGCAAATCATAGACCGCTTCTGGATCCACTAATTCATCTTGGGCCGATTGAACAATGTAAACAGGTAGTTCAATCGAAGCGAGTTGGTCCTCGAAATCGCGAGCGAAAGCCTGAATGTCCGCCACCTGTTGCCGGTGGGCAGTCCGAACTGCTTCTTCTGTCTGCAAATAGGCAGGTAAATCGCCTCGCTTTTCTGCCAAGTAGCGGGCAAAAGACATGAAGCGATTTTCTAGCTGCAGGCCATCCCGACTAATTACGGGAGAATTAAAAACGCCCCCACCAAGAAGTTGACTATCCGCCTCACAAAGGGCGCGCATGGCCATAACCCCACCCATCGATAGGCCGAAGACCAGAACTTTTTCGTAGCGTTCTTTCATAAAGGCTAGAGCCTCTTGCAAGTCTTGCCACCAGATTTCAGGTCCAGCATTCAAGATATCTTGGATATCTGTCGTTCCATGGCCTGTAAATAAGGGACAGAGTACTCCGTAGCCTTGGCGATTCAGTAATCCAGCTTGGGGTCTTACGTCAGCTGTGCTACCAGTGTAGGCGTGGCAGAGAATGATACCAAGCCGTGCTCCCGGAACTTCTAAATAATAGGCACCCTTAGAGAGGGGCATAATCATTCCTCCTTTTCAAGAAAAAAGACCTCTGAGTCTAAGGTCAGAGATCTAAAACTTAAGCAACTTATTTAGAAGAGAAATAAGCAAGTGCTAAGGCTAACACAAAGAACAAGACGCCAAACACCACGGTTGAGCGAATGAGAAAAGCCTCAAAACCACGGGCCTTGGTCTTACTCATTTGGTTCTCGGCACTACCACCTGACAATGAGCTTGCTGCATTACTTTTAGATGGTTGCATGATGACCAACATAATTAGAATAATTGATACGATGACTAAGGCAACAGTCAATACTTCTGACAAGGTACTTCCTCCTTTTTCGAAAATCTCTACCCCTTATAATACCACATATTAGGCAAGCTAACAACTCCTAATGCCATAATTGGAAGGCATTATAGAGATTAATCCCAATGACTAGCAAGACCACCCATTGAAAGACTCGGCGAACAGCTTGGTCGGATAGAAGTCGCGACATCCGCGCTCCTAGTAAGCCACCCACGATAGCAGCTGGTACGATATATACCAAAATCGACAGGTCATAGCGGACAAAGCCTGTCCCCCAGGCAATGGTCACTAACTTGGTTAACTGGGAACAAAAAATAGTAGCAATAGAATAGACGGTTGCTTCCTTGATTGGCATGGCGAAAACGAGCATGAGTAAGGAAACGTTAATCGGTCCCCCGCCGATTCCTAATAGACTGGCAAAAAATCCCAAACTTAAGCCAATAGCACTATACCAAAGCGCTCCTTGCTTGGACCAATGGAAATTTTCGTAGCGCGTATAAATCATGGCAAATACTAAAAGTGCTACAGTCACAACAATTTGAATCAGAGTGACTTGACCGGCCTGTTCTGCCCTTTGAAGCAAAAATTCGAAGGTTTGATTACCCAGGAACCCACCCAAAACTGATCCTAAAGCCAGATAGGCTACTTGCTGCCACTGGATTTTACGTCCCGCTTGAACTTGACGTATGGTCGATACCAAAGACATGGTAAAGACTGCCACCGTCGAATAAAAAGAGATGGCCACTACCGAATCATGCCCTACAAAATCCAAGACCGGCTTGATAATGACACCACCGCCCATACCAGACACACTACCTACCGCATTAGCAACTACAATAATCAGAAAATATAGTACTCCTATTCCACTCACACTCATACGCGCTCCTCTGACCTCATCACTTCTCGTCACTTCTATTTTACACAAAAACAGGGCACTTTGAATAGTGAAGCGACTTCTTTTTGCTACTTCTAACTAAATTCTATTCCCTTTAAGTTTTAGCTTATCTTAAGTTTTTAATTTTTCTTATTAGCGACTACTCCCCTCTTTAATTTCACATAAGAAAATATGTTCAGCTAACAAGCAAGTCAACATTTTGCAGGCTAGTCTAGACAATATAAAAAGAGACTAGGACATATGTCCTAGCCTCGAATTTACTTAAGGATTATTTACCTAAGTTGTAGAAAGACTTCAAGCCGTCGTAGCGAGCTACTTCGCCTAATTCGTCTTCGATACGGAGCAATTGGTTGTACTTAGCGATACGGTCAGTACGTGACAATGAACCAGTCTTGATTTGGCCAGCGTTAGTTGCCACAGCGATGTCAGAGATGGTTGAGTCTTCAGTTTCACCAGAACGGTGAGATACTACCGCAGTGTAACCAGCTTTTTGAGCCATTTCGATTGCATCGAAGGTTTCAGTCAAGGTACCGATTTGGTTAACCTTGATTAAGATTGAGTTACCAATCCCTTTTTCAATCCCTTCAGACAATTTAGCAGTGTTAGTTACGAACAAGTCGTCACCTACTAATTGAACTTTAGAACCTAAACGGTCAGTCAATAATTTCCAACCATCCCAGTCGTTTTCGTCCATACCATCTTCAATGGTGATGATTGGGTATTTGTTAACTAATTCTTCCAAGTAGTCTACTTGTTCAGCAGAAGTACGTTTTGCACCTTTGTCGCCTTCGAACTTGGTGTAGTCGTATACGCCATCTTCGTAGAATTCAGAAGCTGCACAGTCGAAACCTAAGAATACATCTTTACCTGGTTCCAAGCCAACGTTCTTGATAGCTTCTAAGATAGTTTCTACGCCATCTTCAGTCCCTTCAAAGTTAGGAGCGAAACCACCTTCGTCACCAACAGCAGTTACTAAACCACGTTTGTGTAAGATAGATTTCAATTCGTGGAAGATTTCTGCCCCCCAACGAAGTGCTTCTTTGAAGCTTGGTGCGCCTACTGGCAAGATCATGAACTCTTGGAAAGCGATTGGCGCGTCAGAGTGAGAACCACCATTGACAATGTTCATCATTGGTGTTGGTAATACTTTCGTATTGAAGCCACCTAAGTATTTGTAAAGTGGAACGTTTAAGTAGTCAGCAGCAGCGCGAGCAACAGCAATCGATACACCTAAGATTGCGTTAGCACCGAGTTTCCCTTTGTTAGGAGTCCCGTCTAATTCAATCATCAATTTGTCGATGGCGTTTTGTTCTAAAACATCGTAGCCTAACAAAGCGTCAGCGATGACGTTGTTCACGTTGTCAACTGCTTTAGAAACCCCTTTACCTAAGTAACGTGATTTGTCGCCATCACGCAATTCAACTGCTTCATATTCACCAGTTGACGCACCTGATGGAACCATCCCACGACCGAAGGCACCACTTTCAGTGTAAACTTCTACTTCGATGGTTGGGTTACCGCGAGAGTCGAGGACTTCACGAGCATAAACGTCTGTAATGTATGGCATATTGTTCTCTCCTTTAAAGTTGATTAGCCTCTTAATTGCTTAAGAGTATTGCCACTATCTATTTTAGTGATTTTCGTGGCAAAATGCAAAGATTTTCTTGCTTTTTAAACCTATTTCTTAATGAGGGATTCCCCGGTCATTTCTACCGGTTGCGCAACCCCTAATAAATCCAACATGGTTGGGGCCAAGTCAGCCAAACGGCCACCTGAACGAAGTTCTACTCCTGGCTTGGTTACAATAACTGGCACTGGATTAGTTGTGTGGGCAGTCATTGGTTGACCGTCTAAAGTCACCACTTCGTCAGAGTTCCCATGGTCGGCTGTAATGATGGCAGAACCGCCTTTGGCTAAGATTAAGTCCACGACTTCGCCTAAGCACTCGTCAACCGCTTCAATGGCTTTGACAGTTGGTTCTAACATACCAGAGTGACCTACCATGTCAGGGTTAGCGAAGTTAAGGATGATGGCATCCAACTTATCTTCATTGATGGCAGCTACTAAGGCATCCTTGACTTCATAAGCAGACATTTCTGGCTTGAGGTCATAGGTTGCAACCTTAGGAGATGGGATTAAGATCCGATCTTCACCTTGGAATTCCTCATGACGGCCACCACTCATGAAGAAGGTAACGTGAGGATATTTCTCAGTTTCTGCAATCCGTAATTGTTGTTTGCCATTATTGGCCAGAACTTCACCGATAGTGTTTTTGAGGTCTTCCTTCTTGAAGGCAATCTCAGCTAAGACATCATCACTGTATACAGTGAAGGTCACAAACTTGAGGTCTTTTGGATAGTCACCGCGGTCGAAACCTTCGAAAGCTGGGTTAGACAAGGCAGTCCCTAATTGGATAGCCCGGTCTGGACGGAAGTTGAAGAAGACAACAGAATCGCCAGATTCAATCTCAGCTACTGGTTGTCCACCTTCAGTGACCACAAATGGTACGACAAATTCATCGTAAACTTCTTCCTTATAGGAAGCTTCAATCCCTGCCACAGCAGAGTCAAATTGGGCACCTTTGCCGTGAACCATAGCGTCATAAGCCAGTTGCACCCGTTCCCAACGCTTGTCACGGTCCATAGCATAGTAACGACCAGAAATGGTTGCGAAGCGACCTACGCCGACTTCACCAAAGACTTCTTCAGTCTTCTTAACGAAGTCTAAACCTGAAGATGGCGCCACGTCACGACCATCTAAGAAGCCGTGAACATAGACTTTTTCAAGGCCATATTGCTTAGCTAAACGCAAAAGCGCGAAGAGATGCTCGTAGTGAGAGTGAACCCCACCGTCAGAGATTAAGCCCATCAAGTGAAGAGCTTTACCTGATTCTTTGGCTGCTTTCACCGCTTCAACCAATTCAGGAATTTCGTAGAATTGGCCTTCACGAATGGAAATATTAATACGGGTTAGGGATTGATAAACAATACGCCCTGCCCCAATGTTCAAGTGACCTACTTCGGAGTTACCCATTTGGCCATCTGGCAAGCCCACGTCTTCGCCGCTGGCTTTGAGTTGGTTATGAGGGTAAGTTTCCCAGTAACGGTCAAAGTTTGGTTTCTTGGCTGCTTTAACGGCATTCCCGAACACTTCGTCACGAATAGCGAAGCCGTCCAAGATGATTAAGGCTACAGGAGCTTTTGACATTATTTCACACCTTCTAATAACGCTAAGAATGATTCTGGTACTAAAGAAGCACCGCCGACTAAGGCACCGTCAACATCTGGACATGACATGTATTCTGCCACGTTCTCTGGTTTAACTGAGCCACCGTATTGCACGCGTACAGCGTCTGCTGCTGCTTGACCAAAGTTCTTAGCTACGACTGAACGAACCGCCGCACACATTTTTTGTGCGTCTTCTTGGGTTGCAGATTTACCAGTCCCAATCGCCCAAATTGGTTCATAAGCGATAACAGAAGCTTTCACTTGATCTTCTGAGAAGCCTGCCAAAGCAGCTGTTACTTGTTTTTCAACAACTTCTTCTGCTTGACCTGCTTCGTATTGCTCTAAGGTTTCACCACAGCAGATAATTGGCACCATACCGTTGCGGAAGATTGCTAAGCCCTTCTTGTTAACGTCTTGGTCTGTCTCATGGAAGTATTCACGACGCTCTGAGTGACCAATGATAACATAGTCAACACCTAATGCTTTGAGTGATGCTGGGCTAGTTTCACCTGTAAAGGCACCTGCATCTTCGAAGTAGCAGTTTTGTACTGCCAAACCTAAGTTTGACCCAGCTAAGCTTGCTTTAACGTCAGAAGCCACTAAAGCTGGAACGCCTACAACTGCTTCAACAAGATCTGCGGAAGGTAATTTACCTTTAACCGCCTCAACGAAAGCCTTCGCTTCTTCGTTGGTTTTGTTCATTTTCCAGTTACCTGCAATAATTGGTTTTCTCATTAGTATCCTCCTAAGGATTACGGAAGGTCCCAGGGCTTAGAAAAAAGCCCTGGCCTTCACAGATTGATTAAATTCTTATTTATCTGAGATAGAAGCAACCCCTGGTAATTCCTTACCTTCGAGGTATTCTAAGGATGCGCCCCCACCAGTTGAGATGTGAGTGAACTTGTCAGCATAGCCTAATTGAGCTGCAGCTGCTGCAGAGTCCCCACCACCGATAATAGTGGTTGCCCCTTCAAGGTGCGCAATTGCTTCGCAGACCCCAATGGTCCCGCCAGCAAAGTTAGAGAACTCGAAGACACCCATTGGCCCGTTCCATACAACGGTTTTAGCATCTTGTAAGTAGTCAGAGAAGAGTTTAACAGTCGCTGGACCGATGTCTAACCCTTCTTGATCTGCTGGAATAGCATCTGAAGGCACCACTGTAATTGGTGCATCATTGCTAAATTCTGGTGCCACCTTGTTGTCAATTGGCAATACTAATTTGTCGCCAGCCTTGGCCATGATTTCTTTAGCTAATTCTACGCGATCAGCTTCTAAGAGCGAAAGCCCTACTTCGTAGCCTTTTGCTTTGAAGAAGGTGTAAGCCATACCACCACCGATTAAGACTTTGTCAGCCTTATCGAGGAGGTTTTCAATAACCCCAATCTTATCGGAGACCTTAGCCCCACCTAAGATAGCAACGAATGGACGTTTTGGATTGTCAACTGCACCACCAATGAACTTGATTTCCTTGTCCATCAAGAAACCAGCGGCAGTTTCTAAGTGGCTAGCCACCCCAACGTTAGATGCGTGGGAACGGTGAGCTGTCCCGAAAGCATCGTTGACAAAGAGGTCACCCAAGCTTGCCCAGTATTTACCCAATTCAGGGTCATTTTTAGATTCTTTTTTACCATCGATGTCTTCAAAACGAGTGTTTTCGAATACTAAGACATCGCCTTCAGCTAAACCATCGATAGCTGCTTCTAAAGCTGCCCCACGGGTTTCTGGCACGAAAGTTACTTCCTTACCTAATAATTCACCTAAACGTTTAGCAACTGGAGCTAAAGACTTAGAAGCTTTGTCTTCTTCAGTTTTAACTTTGCCTAAGTGAGAGAAGAGGATGAGTTTTGCTTTGTTATCGATTAAGTATTGAATAGTTGGCAAAGCTTGAACAATCCGGTTGTCATCAGTGATGACGCCGTCTTTCATTGGAACGTTGAAGTCCACCCGAACTAATACCTTTTTACCTGCTACATCTAAATCTGTTACGATTTTTTTTGCCATATAAAAACCTCCTTGGGCATGCGATTTGGTGCTGTTATCAATTGACAGCTGTGACTCTTCCTGGCGATGGGTCAACCTGCTGATGCAACTGACCTCAACACCAAAGCGGTGATAATAAACAAAAGGCGAGGAAGCTTGTCACTTCCCCGCCTAGAGTGTCATGCGACTAAGCTCGACATTCGTATATGAAACTTATGATTATAAGCTTGCGAAGTAAGCTAAGGTACGAATTAATTGAGCAGTGTATGACATTTCGTTGTCATACCAAGATACAGTCTTAACTAATTGTTTGTCGCCTACAGTCATTACTTTGGTTTGAGTTGCGTCAAATAATGAACCGTAAGTGATCCCTACGATGTCAGAAGATACGAGTGGATCTTCAGTGTAACCGTATGATTCGTTAGCTGCTGCTTTCATTGCTGCGTTAACTTCTTCAGCAGTTACAGGTTTTTCTAAAACAGTTACTAATTCAGTTAAAGAACCAGTTGGTACAGGAACGCGTTGTGCAGCCCCGTCTAATTTACCGTTCAATTCTGGGATTACTAAGCCGATAGCTTTAGCAGCACCAGTTGTGTTAGGTACGATGTTTGCAGCTGCTGCGCGAGCACGACGCAAGTCACCTTTAGGGTGTGGAGCGTCCAAGGTGTTTTGGTCACCAGTGTAAGCGTGGATAGTAGTCATTAAACCTTCTACAACGCCGAAGTTGTCTTGTAAAGCTTTAGCCATTGGAGCCAAGCAGTTAGTAGTACATGAAGCACCAGAGATTACTGTTTCGTCCCCAGTTAAGATGTTGTGGTTTACGTTGTAAACAACTGTTGGTACGTCGTTACCACCAGGAGCTGAGATAACTACACGTTTAGCACCAGCTTTTAAGTGTAATTCAGCTTTTTCTTTTGAAGTGAAGAAACCAGTACATTCAAGCACGATATCTACACCTAATTCACCCCAAGGTAATTCTTCAGGATTACGGTTAGCTAAAACTTTAACTTCTTTGCCGTTCACACGGAAAGCGCCGTCTAATACTTCAACTTCACCGTTGAAACGACCTTGAGTTGAGTCATATTTTAATAAGTGTGCTAATTGTTTAGCATCAGTTAAGTCGTTGATTGCGACAACTTCCAAACCTTCTACTTCTTGGATACGACGGAATGCTAAACGACCGATACGTCCAAAACCGTTAATACCTACTTTTACTGTCATATTTGACTTCCTCCTTAAGGAAAAATTTATTTTAACGGGGTATTAGCCCCACTTAAAACCATGTTTGCGATTCCTTCATCACAGATTAAAACCCCATGATGTTGGATAAGTTTGTAGTAAGCCTCTACAGCGCGGGCCTTGCTAGCGCCGCCTACTACAGTAATCAAGAGAGGCACCTCACGCAAAGACTGGAATTGAATTCCAAATCTCGGTAACCGTAAGACCTCCTGGCCGCTTTGATTGAAAAATACCCCGAAGGCTTCTCCAACCGCATCTTGGTCCTTCAATAATCGCTTCTGATCCGCCGTTAAATCATGTCGTTCTGCCATCACATTGGCATTGCCGACCGATAACAAGAGCACATTGGCTGTCTTACTTAATTCAACAGCATGACGTATAGAAGGATTGTTGAGTAGTACTTGCGAAACTTGCTCACCGATATTCTCAGGGATAAAGAGTGGCACAAACTGACCATCTGTCTGTTTAGCCATCAAGCCCCCAATGTTGTTGGCTTGAATATCATAAGAACCCCCAACCCCGCCACGAGCAGGTACAAAGACCAGGTCTCTACCTTCTCCCAATTGAGGTGTGAATTCTTGGGCCACTTGAGCCAGGGTAGTTCCCCCGGTCATGGCTAGCACTTGACGTCCTGATTCTAGGTTCAAGGCCAGAAACTCTGCTACCTTGCGTCCTAGCCGGCTTCCAACCTTAGGATCGACATCGGCATCACCTTTGACAATCCAGACTTCTTGGAGCCCCAGCTTCTCCTTGACTCCTTGAGCCAACTCGAAGAACTCATGGTGATCATCTAAAGCCTGCTCCATGGCTTCCAAAACATCTAAGCCAATAGGCGTTAGCCGAATCCCCGACTGCTTGACATCCACCAAGCCCTGAGACCGCAAGCTATCCATCAAGGTTCGCAAGCTTCGCTCTGATAGGGCCACTTCCTCCGCTAGGGTCTTACGACCAATCCGCTCAGGATGTTGGGCCAAGGTCTTCATTATGCGCAATCGCTGTACTAATTCTTGGCCGACTTGCGGGACGACTTTCTCAATCAAAGAAAACATATCTCGCATCATCTGCCTCCTTTGGTCAAAGATTGACCATGCAAAGCTTCTCAGACTCCCGTCTTAAGAAGAATTGCTCCTTCTCTAACCTCTTTTATGATACCATTCTTATTCCTATAATGCAAATCTTAAACCGCATACAGTTTTATTTCTCACTAAATTTTCATCTGGTTTTGGTTGGTCCGAAAACGACCAATAAACAGGAAGTGCTTTCATGAAAATTACGCTATCATCGCCTTTTATGTCCTATAAGGAAGTCAGGATGGCAGGCTAACGCCCTACTCTCTCATACTAGGACCTAGTCCTTACCCTACCTTTCCTGTCGACAACATTTTTTTGATTCCTATCTTGGAGTAGACAAAAAGGACAGGTCGGTGCCTGTCCTTTTTATATAAATTAACGGATTACCTGATCACGGACAAAAGGATCCGTGCTAATACCTTGTTCTAAGACCAAACGGGCATATTCTTTGGCGCCCCAGAGTGAATGATCCTTGTAGTTACCGCATTCCTTAGCAGTGGCTGCCGGAATATCAGTAAAATCTTGGACCTTCTTCAAAACATTGGCTAGCGCTTGAGCCACTTCTGCTGGCGTGTGTTCATTCCAAATCACCATGTAATAACCAGTGCGGCAGCCCATTGGCGAAATATCCACGACCCCTTCCAACTCATCGCGTAAGTTAATGGCCAAATAGTGTTCCAGAGTATGGAGGGCTCCTGTAGGGATTGCGTCTTGGTTAGGTTGCAAGAAACGCATGTCATATTTTTGCAAGAGGGCTCCAGATTCGTGGCGCTCCGTGCCAGCTAGGCGGACATAAGGCGCCTTAACGGCATTATGATCCAGGGTAAAACTTTCTACTTGTGCCATAGTATTCCTTCTTTCTATCTTTCTTCAGCCAGAAATCCGTTTGTCAGTCCCTTTATAGGGAGCGAGGAAGTTTTCTTCCTATAAAATACGGGTCATTGCTAGTTACTATTATAGGTATTTTGCGACTTAACTTCAACCCGTCTGCTTGAGGATTTACTGATAGGCAAATTGGGGGAATTATGCTAGAATAAGAGGGTTGTGAAATCAAGAAAGGAACTTTAAATAATGTCTCAACCCCGCCCACTCACTCTCCAGGAAAAAATCTATTACCTGTCTATCTCAATCTTACTCAATACCTTTGGCAATGCTCTGACCATTTCCATGAATATGGGCTCTTCCATGTGGACCGCTGCCTCCGTCAATATTTCTAACTATTTTCCTATTCAACTGGGTACCGTCTTGCTCTGCAATGCCTTGTTAGGAATTATCTTGAATATTGTCATCGATAAGAAAATAGATATTCCTCTAATTATAGGAAATTTTGTCTTCATCTTCCCTTTTAGTGTCTTGGTCCAATTTTTTGTGCAAGGTATGGGCTGGCTAGGCTTGCCTAGTCTGCCGGTTTGGTTACGCCTGGTCTTGAATGTGGCCGGCATTTTCTTGATTGCTATTGCCATTTCCATCTATCAACGGGTCAATTGGATTATTCATCCTTTAGATGAATTGACAAACACCATCCGCTTCAAGTTCTGCAATGGCAACCCAGTACATGCGCAACTCCTAACCTTTTGCATCCCAATTGCCATGCTGATTATTATGTTCACCCTCTCCGGCCATCTCTATGCCGTTAACCTAGGCACCATCGCCGCCCTACTCTGCCAAGGCGCTTGGATTGGTTGGGCCGACAAACGCGTCTTCGCTAGCCTGCCGCATTATTTTAGAGATTAAAATGTCAAAAGCCATCCTTACGTGGGATGGCTTTTTTATCTGATATAACGGAGACGGTGGGGAGCACTCAAGCAAATCGGAACCGCGTCATTGGCCAGCAAAGAGCCCACTATTACCGGGGTACTTGTTGATTTGTTACCTATTGCTACTGATTGGCACTCCTCACTATCTAACCCGGTATCTAAACCAGTTTATATCCCACGGACGGTTGGGCGTATCAATTATGATGCGCTCTTTTTGTATCCTTTGGCATCAAGCATATGTAATAGATGAAGTAAATTAAGGAGAAGCACATATATCTTGCGATAGCCCCACTATAGCTCGCCAAAGTTTAGAAGTGGAGCTTATATTATTCTAAAGCCCTTAAATCGCGAAGGGCCTTCTGATTATTTTTCTGCAAAATGGCTTGTTGTTCCAGAGCTATTCTGTTCAATTCTCTCAAACGATGAGATACTGGCATTCCTTTTCTCAACATTTCCGAATTCAAAACTTGTAGATTATTCATAATCATCAGTTGTTCAATGCTTGAGTTGTCGCGCAGATTTCCTTTTTTATCAGGAAAATTCTGTTTAAATTCTTTAGCGGTCATCCCATATAAAGCCATATTAAGGATATCAGCTTCGGTTGCATAGGTGTATTTAATCTGATTGCTAGTCAATTGCGGTGTGATTAAGTGTTCTTTAACAGCATCTGTGTGTATTGAATAATTCAGCTTAGCTATATACCTATTGGTGCGCCATTCAAGCTGCTCTTTATAGCTTTCCTCTTGTTTTAATCGCTGATAATCTTGGATAATATATAGTTTGAATTCTGGTGATACCCAAGAAGCGAATTCAAAGGCTATATCGGAATGCGCGTATGTTCCTCCGTATCTTCCTGAGGACGACTTTATTCCGATTGCATTCATCTTTTCTATCCACTGCTTGGGAGTCATAATTAATCGACCGGGCTTATTTCTAACCGATTGGAATTCCAATCGGTTAAAATCGTCATTGTGCATTTTCTCCCATGTATATAAAAAATCAATCGTTGCATACGAGCTTAACCAGTTTGTAATTACAATTCGTGGGTCTTCGCTATTTTTGTATTTAGCTATATCTGTCAGGCTAATATAATTGGTGTCCTTAGATAATAGTGAAATTTCGTTCCCATCAGCATTTATTTTTACCATTAGATAAACCTCCTCCGCCCATTTGGGCGTTTAAATTATATATATCAATATTTCGGCCTAATACTGTAGCCAAGCTTGGCGGGCTTCATCCCAATACCATCGACCACCGTTTTCTGGCTGTGTTTCGTTGTCGAAGTAGTTTTCTACTGGGTCTACTTGATTGATTGGATCATCTGATGGGCCCCAAGCGTTTCTATACATAGGGTTCATGATAAGCGTTCCATCTTCATCCTCTGAATACGCCTTATATTGGTCCTCTCCGCTAAACACTTCCTCGGCCGACTTATACTGACCAGGCGAAATAAGAGTCGCTCCTGGTGGCAAAATCTCACCATTAAGGCCTCCACTAATGCCACCATTAAATCCTATTGCCAATATCAATATAACAAGAGCTTGTATAAATTCCATTACTTCCTCCCCCACCCTTTGGGGCGTTTTTTTATTCTCCTCATATTACAAAAAATGGACGGATACAAAGTACCCGTCCTAGCCCTATAGGCAATATCTGATAATAGTCCTAAAGACTCTACATATGTGTTATCAGATTCGAGTACTTTAGTCAAAATACATTAAGAACGAAATACCCAATTCATGGGCACAAGTAAAAGACCACTAAAAGGTGCTAGAATTAGACGACCATACGACCAATGAGTTCGTAGGCCTTTTCTTCTGTTATTTCATCGAAATCGACGTAGTCACTTACAAGGATTTTATCAAACCAGTAAAAGCTAGCTTTCCATCCATCCTCATAAACGTACATAGTATCAACATCAAATTTGAGTACTTTAAGGTTTTCAGTTGTAGTCACATAGTACTTTTTCATTTTAATCACCTTATTTCGATTTGATTCTATCTATACTCCTCTAAAAGGTGCTTGTAGTTAATTTATTAGATGTTAAAATCTCTACTTCGAGCCCTGATAAGCTCTCATCAATCTTTTTGTCTAACAGTACCGATTGCCTGTCTCCAAAGCCGAAATTTCTAATTTTATAAACAAAGTCTCCAATTTTTAAGAAATCACCAGGAGTCGCCATAAGGGGTGTTTCTGATAGAACCACAACAGAACCAATCGGAGATTGGTAGATACCTTCAATTTTCATGATGCACCAACTCCTTCTATTGATTCCCAATACTTTATGGGGATATTATACTCTTTTCTACCGTAAATAAAAAGAGCGAATCTTATTGATTCGCTTAATCGTTTCGTCTTCGGTTACTCGCATAAGAGAGTCTTGGAGTGACGCTCGTTTCAGCCAGTAGTTGTGGCTAACCATCGATTACCACTCCTTATCCTCTATACATTACCATGCGAGACTTTCTTCTTATTCTTGGCCACTTAGCATCTTTTCTAGACTCCAGAGGGTTACAGGACTAGAAAGACGGTCAAACGATACACTATCAGCAATGCCGTAAGGTCGAAACTCTCTTAATTCAGCATTCAATTCAGCCTGGTAGAGGCGAACAGCCATCGAGATTTCATTCTGTAGACCAAACAAAGTACTGAAGGCTTGTTTTAGAACTTCTCCTTTTTCTTCCTTGACGAGCCTCACATAAGTATCCAAATTTTCCTGTTTACCTACCTCCAATTGACAATAAAGGCTACCGGACAAGTCCATAATTTGCGCTTCTAAATCATATTTGGCTTTGGCTAACTCTTTATTAATCTCACTGATTTCAAATTTGATACTGATAGCTTTTCGGCCTTGTTTTGGTTCTGCTTGAAAATCTCGTTCCATTAGGAAAGTATGCTAATTTCTGAGAAAGCTAAAGAAAAAGCTAAAGAAAAACGAAAAGTAGACTTATCACCTGTTGCCTCAAACATTGATTTATCAACGTTTTAACAGAGTGATAAGCCCTTATCTTACGGAGACGGTGGGATTCGAACCCACGTGCCGGTTGCCCGACAAAATGATTTCGAGTCATTCCCGTTACGGCCTCTTCGGTACGTCTCCGGAACAAGCCTATTATAGCACCGGAATTCTCAGTCTGCAAGGCTTGACAAAGGCCCCTTTTATCCCTATGCTTAGGAGGTTAGAACCCTAATCTAGAAGAAGGAGGTTATGGCAAGAAGGGCGCTGACACCAACTAACACCAGAGTAAGAAAAGAAGCGTTAAGTGATAGCGAGATGGAATGTTGCTCCTATACGAAAAAATGCTGGACATTTTGCGGTTTCTTTTCTGCATTCGCTGCATTTAATTGGTTCTGTCAGTTAAATGAAGCAACTCGCTAAATTAAGGAGATGCTATTAAAATGGAAAATCAAGTATACCGCCGTAAAGGCGCCGTCACCACCCTACAGTTAACTACCCTGGCCATCTTGTTGGCTATTCGCTTCGCCTTGGATTACCTACCAGAAATCGATTTAGGCGTTACCAAAATGGGTTTTGGCTTTGTGGGGGCTGCCTTGACTGGCGCAATTGCCGGACCAATCCCTGCCATGATTCTTGGCGCTGCCCACGATATTCTCAAATTCGCCTTGGGTGGTGCTAAAGGTGTCTACTTCCCCGGTTACACCCTAACGGCCATTGTCGGCGGATTGATTTATGGGCTTGGCCTTCACCGCCAAACTAAGACCCCTCTTCGAATCTTCCTGACCGTCTTGGCTGTCACCCTCATCTGTAACTTGGGACTTAATACCCTCTGGACCATGATGGTTCAGAAAAAAGCTATCATGGCTATCTTGCCAGTACGTTTCTACAAAAATATGGCTTCCCTAGTGGTCAATTCAGTCGTCCTCTATTACCTCTTCAATAACGAGCCAGTCAAACGACTGATTGAACAGATTCAATTTCCTAGCCTTTTGCGCAAGCAATAAAACTAGCCAAGACAGTCCATCTGTCTTGGCTTTTTCCCTTTCTAAGTGTATAATCAATTCCAAAGAAAGGAGGCTTGCCCATGAAAGCCATTGGAACCCAAACTCTCATCACAGAAGACCTTATTTTACGACGATTTGAACTGTCAGATGCGCCTGCCATGTTCAGCAACTGGGCGGGCCGTCCCGACAATGTCACCTACCTAACCTGGCCAGCTCACGCCGACTTAAGCGTCACTCAAGCCACCCTAGAGCGTTGGGTAGCGGCCTATCAAGACGGCGACAGCTTTAAATGGGCTATCACCCTCAAATCCCAACCTGATCAAGTCATTGGCGATATTAGTGGCGTCGGCTATGAGCCTGCCACCAATTCCATAACCATTGGCTATGTCCTAGGACGAGATTACTGGGGCAAAGGCTACATGACCCAGGCCCTCATTGCGGTCAGTCGTTTCTTCTTGCAAGAAGCAGACATCAATCGACTTAGTGCCACCCACGACACTGCCAACCCGGGTTCTGGACGCGTCATGCAAAAGGCTGGCTTCCACTTCGAAGGCATCCTACGCCAAGCCGGACATAACAACCAGGGCATTGTGGACTCCGCCCACTATAGCCTGCTCAAAACTGATTTATAGGCAGACAAAATTCCCATTATATCATATATGATATAATGGGAATTTTTCTTGTCCCCTCCATCCCACAAACTAGCCAAGACAGCACCTCTGTCTTGGCTTTTTTCTTTCTTGGGCGTATAATCAAGGTCAAAGAAAGGAGGCTTGCTTATGAAAGCCATTGGAACCCAAACTCTCATCACAGAAGACCTTGTTTTACGACGATTTGAACTATCAGATGCGCCTGCCATGTTCAACAACTGGGCGGGCCGTCCCGACAATGTCACCTACCTGATCTGGCCGGCTCATGCCGACTTAGACGTCACTCAAACCATCCTAGAGCGTTGGGTAGCGGCCTATCAAGACGGAGGTACCTTTATATGGGCCATCACTCTCAAATCCCAGCCTGACCAAGTCATTGGCGATATTAGTGCCCTCGACTATGTGCCTGGCACCAATTCCATGACCATAGGCTATGTCCTAGGACGAGATTACTGGGGCAAAGGCTACATGACCCAAGCCCTCATTGCGGTCAGCCGATTCCTCTTGCAAGAAGCAGACCTCAATCGACTTATTGCCACCCATGACACTGCCAATCTTGGATCTGGTCGCGTCATGCAAAAGGCCGGCTTCCACTTCGAAGGCATCCTACGCCAAGCCATGCATAACAACCAAGGCATTGTGGATTCCGCCCACTATAGCCTGCTCAAATCTGATTTATAGGCAGACAAAAAATCCCATTATATCATATATGATATAATGGGATTTTTAATTTACCCCGAGTACCCATAAAAAAAGAGACTGGCAAGGCCAGTCCATTTGCTATTAAGCGTTAAGTTTGCGTTCTTGTTCAACTGCAGCTTGAGCTAAGATGTTGAGGTAGTTCCAAGGACGGTCAAAGACAGGTTGGAAGAAGAAGTCAACATAAGCCAAGTCTTCAATGGTCATCTTGTTTTGGATAGCCAAGGACAAGGTGTTAGCAGAAGCGGTACAGTCGTATTTAGACATTACTTGCCCACCTACGATACGGTTAGTCCCTACTTCGTAAACTAACTTCATGTAGATTTTCTCGTTTGTTGGCATGAATTCTGGACGGTAGTTATCCACCACGTATACTGAACGAGTATCTAAACCGAAGTGCTTAGCAGAGCCTTCGTTAACCCCAGTTGAACCGATGTTCCAACCGAAGAGGTGGAGACCTGAAGTTGATTGAGTCCCGCGGTAACGAACTTTGTCGCCTGCGATGTTTTTACCAACCAAAGCACCCATACGCACAGCGTTAGTTGCTAATGGAATGTAAGCATGACCGCCATTAGGGTTGTAGTTAACCGCACAAGAGTCACCCGCTGCAAAAACATCAGGATGGCTAGTCTTCATGTAGTCGTCAACGATGATGGCACCGTTAGGCATGGTTTCAACTTGGTCTTTAACTAAGTCAGTGTTTGGACGGAAACCTACACAGAGGATTACCATGTCAGCTTCGTATTCGCCACCAGTGGTTACCACTTTCTTCACGACGCCGTTTTCGCCTTTGAAGCCTTGAACCATTTCGTTAAGGCGTACTTCAACGCCACGGTTACGCAAGTCTTCTTCTAAGACATCCGTGAATTCTGGGTCTAAGTATTTGTTCAAGATACGGTCTAAACCGTCAAGCAAGGTAACGTCTTTACCTTCTAAGTTGAAGGCTTCAACGAGTTCAATCCCGATGTAGCCCCCACCGATTACTACCACTTTTTGCTTGTCAGTCTTCTTAGCGAAGATTTCTTTAGCTTGGTTGTAGTTCTTGCAGAGTTGAACGTTTTCTAAGTCTAAACCTTCTAATGGTGGGATGATTGGCCAAGAACCAGTCGTTACCACTAACTTGTCAAAAGTTTCATCGAATTCTTCACCAGTTTTGAGGTTCTTAACGCGTAAGGTCTTAGCCTTCAAGTCAGCCTCTAAAACATCGTGTTCCATGTTGACTTTAGCGCCTAAAGAACTTAATTCTTCTGGGCTTGAGTAGAAGAGCCCTTGAGGGTCTTTCACAACCCCACCAACGTATAAGGCAATCCCACATGACAAGAAGGATACGTTATCGTTACGTTCGTAAACAACAACTTCCGCTTCTGGGTGATCATTTAAAATAGTTTTAACAGATGCTGTTCCCGCATGAGTACAGCCAACTACTACTACTTTCATATTTTTCTTCCTCCTTAAGATATTGCTTAGCAACAGATATATAATACCACACAAACAGCAAAAAAGGTAGCCTTTTAAGCTCTTTAAAGCAAGTTTTTTGAGCGTTTACATCCCTGATTTAACAAGACTCTTATCCACCTTGCTTTCACAAAGTTTTTCATTTTGCCCTGTTTACTGGAAAAGGTGTTTTTTTCTGTCTTTTTCCGGTAAAAGATTGAAATTTAAGCCAAAATTCTGTATAATATAATAAGATAATTAAATCACAAAAGGAGATGTCAGTTCACATGCGTAAAAAATTATCTATCCTTTTCGCAGCTTTGTTCTTGGTCTTTGCTAGCCTCGGTCACACCTTGTCTGTCTTAGCCCAAGAATCTTCCAAGCCCGATACAACTTCAGGAGCGTCCGAGAAAAAATATACGGATCCAGCTGAACTTAAGGAAAGTTACGACGTAGTCGTTGTCGGTTCCGGTGGTGGCGGTTTGGCCGCAGCAATCGCAGCCCATGACGCTGGAGCCAACGTTGCAATTTTCGAAAAAATGCCAATCGTGGGTGGGAATACTAGCAAGTCTTCTGCTGGGATGAACGCTAGCGAAACCAAATTCCAAAAGGAAGCTGGTATTGAAGACTCTAACGACAAGTTCTACGAAGAAACCTTCAAAGGCGGGAAAGAAAAGAACGATCCAGAATTGCTTCGCTTCTTAGTAGACCACTCTGCTAGCGCCATTGATTGGTTAGACTCTATGAACATTAAGTTGGATAACTTGACCACTACCGGTGGGATGAGCGTTAAGCGTACACACCGTCCATCAGATGGTTCTGCAATTGGGGGCTACTTAGTAGAAGGCCTCTATGCTAACGTCACTGAGCGTAAGATTCCAACCTTCGTTAACTCTGACGTAACTGAAATCACTGAAGAAAATGGCGCAGTTTCTGGTGTCAAAGTAACGGTTGAAGGCCAAGAAAAAACCATCAAATCTAAGGCCGTTGTCTTAGCAACAGGTGGTTTCGGGGCTAACTTAGACATGGTCAGCCAACTTAAGCCAGAACTCAAAGGCTTTGTTACAACTAACCAAGAAGGTTCCCAAGGGGACGGTATCAAGATGGCCGAAAAATTGGGCGCACAAACCGTTGACATGGATCAAATCCAAATCCACCCTTCTGTTGAACAAAAGACTTCTTACTTAATCACTGAAGCCGTTCGTGGTGAAGGTGCTATCTTAATCAACCAAGAAGGTAAACGTTTCTTCAACGAACTAGAGACCCGTGACAAGGTTTCTGCTGCCATTATCGGCCAAGAAGGAAAAGCAGCTTATGTAGTCTTCGACGAAGCTCTTAAGGGACGCGTTAAAGCCATCAACCAATACGAATCTAAAGGTTTAGTTGTCAAAGGTGATACCATTGAAGACTTGGCTAAGGAAATTGGTGTGGACCCAGCTAACTTAAAAGCTAGCATGGAAACTTGGAACAAGGCTGTTGCTGATAAGAAGGACGAAGAATTTGGCCGGACTACCGGGATGGACAACGACTTGTCACAAGCACCATACTACGCGATTAAAATCGCACCAGGGATTCACCACACCATGGGTGGTCTCAAGATTAACACTAACGCGCAAGTCCTCAACAAGGAAAACCAACCAATCAAAGGTTTGTACGCTTCTGGTGAAGTAACTGGTGGGGTTCACGGTGCTAACCGTATCGGTGGTAACGCCGTTGCCGACATCATTATCTTCGGTCGCCAAGCTGGTGAACAATCTGCTGCCTTTGTCAAAGAATAAGGCCAGCTCACGCCTCCCTTTTGGGAGGTGTTTTTGTATGCTTAGAAGCTTTCAAATTGGCCTGTTTTTTTCGTGGTTTCGGGTCATCTTTTTTCCGCAAGCAAACATTTTTATGATATAATTAGTAAGAATTCGTCAGTACAAATTTTAAGGGGGCCATCATTATCGAAAAGTTACTTTCCAAGACGCACAAGCGTCAACTTCAGTTATTAAATATCCTCCACGCTTCCGATAACGCCCTGCCATTAGACCAACTGGCTGAGACCCTCGACTGTTCTACCCGTATCTTGAAGGAAGACCTCCAGCAAATCGCCAGTAATCTGCCACAGTATGAGATTTCAGTCCAGCCTGATGGCGCTAAAATGGTCAATCGCTTCACAGTCGACATCAACCTTGCCTACCAATTCTACTTGGCTAACTCTGTCCACTTCCAAGTCTTAGAATACCTCTTCTTCCACCCCCATACTGAAATGGAAGAGATCCTCGAGCACTTTTTCATGAGTTACCCTACCTTCTACCGTACCATCCGCCGTATTAACCGTTGGTTTAATGGCCTCTATAATATTCAGGTATCTACCAAACCGCTGGCCATCACGGGTAATGAGAATGAGATTCGCTTCTTCTTTGGTCAGTACTTTGCAGAGCGCTATCCATCAACTACTTGGCCTTTTGAAGATATCAAAGAATCACATGTAGATAAATTCGTGGCCACCTTCATCAAGATTCTTAACCGCCCATTAGATTTCTCCCTCTACTATCTAATTAAGCGCGCAACCATTATCAACATCAAGCGTCACTACTTCAAATGGGACCTCCCCCTTCACAAAACTAATCTCTCAAGTCGTTTTGCCCAAGCCTTGGCGCAAAAAGCGGACCAAGAATTCGTTCGATCCTTATCGGACTATGTGGGAGAGCCTTTGGGAGATATCGTGCTGTCTAACCTTCTTTACCCATTCTTGCGTGAAGATTTTTTCTATAATTTTGAAGATATGCTCGTGGCCTCTCGTTTATATGCCACAATCCACACTTCGCTGATTCAGGCCCAACAAATGATTGAGGATATCCGTCAACATTTCGATCTCAAAATTAGCAATCCAGAAGTTCTCACCATCCTCTTCCATAACGCGTCCTCCGTCGAATGTTACGAGGTATTCGCTAAATCACAAATTTTCCGACGCCGCGCTACATGGATGAGTCATCTCTATGATGATTTTCCAGACTTTTACGGTTATATTGAGAAAGCTGTTATTCAATACAGACAAGCAAATAAGCTGCATACAAATCCTGAAATTATCCGATACTTAATCTATACCATCTTCTCAACTTGGTCAGAATTAATCCCTCAGCTTATGACATGTCAGAAGAAGATTAGAGTGGGTATCTTCAGCAGCATTAATTCCTCTCATTCCTTGATGATTCGAGACCTCTTGACTTGTTCTTGTTCCCAGCAACTAGAATTTCATGCACCCCAGGTCCTCTATCAAAATGTCCACGAGATTATACGTACTGAGTATGATGTCATCCTCAGTAATGTGCCTATTCCGCAATTACAATCTAAATTATTTATCAACATTAATGCGATTTCCATTGAGGCCCTAATCGAACGACTGAATAATATTGGCAATGAGCTTGCTCAGTGCCCTCAAGAAAGTTAATAAATAGCCGGAAGACATAAGTCCTCCGGCTATTTTGTTATATAAAAGAAAGCTGGGATAAACCCAGCTTTCTAATTAATCGATTAGTCGATTTCTACACGGTTTTCTTTCAAGTGCCAGATATCGCGGTTGTATTCTGCGATGGTCCGGTCAGATGAGAAGAAGCCAGCTTTAGCAATGTTAATCAAGGCTTTCTTGTTCCATTCAGTACGGTTTTCGTAGTCAGCCAACATTTTTTCCTTAACTTGGATGTATTCTTCCAAGTCGATTAAGGTCATGAACCAGTCTTTGCTGATTAATTCATGATGTAGACGGCTGAGGCGTTCTTCGTTCCCTGCTGCTAACATCTTATCGCTCACGATGAAGTCAACTAATGGGCGAATCGCGTCATGCTCGTAGTAGTCACGCGCTACATAACCTTGAGTTTCGTAGAGCTTGATGATTTCATCACTGTGCTTACCGAAGATGTAGATATTGTCATCACCAACTAATTCGTGGATTTCCACGTTAGCCCCATCTTCAGTCCCTAAGGTCAAGGCCCCGTTCAACATGAACTTCATGTTACCAGTACCACTTGCTTCCTTAGAAGCCAAGGAGATTTGCTCAGAAATGTTACATGCTGGAATCAAGTATTGAGCACGTTCCACGTTATAGTTTTCAATCATTACCAATTGTAAGTGTGGGCTTACTTCTGGATCATTGGCAATTACTTCAGACAAGGTCAAGATTAAGTGAATGACATCTTGCGCGATTGTATAAGCTGGTGCAGCCTTCCCACCGAAGAAAACAGTCAATGGGGTTGCTGGAATGTTGCCGGCTTTAATATCTAAGTACTTGTTAATCACATAAAGAGCGTTCATTTGTTGACGCTTGTACTCGTGCATACGCTTGATTTGGATGTCAAAAATAGAGTGCTCGTTAATGTCTACACCTTGCACTTCCTTGAGGTAGTGTTTGAGGTGGAGCTTGTTGTTGAACTTGATAGACTCTAACTTATCTAAGACCGCTTGATCATTGACATAGTTGAGTAAGCCTTCTAATTCAGCAGTGTGGTGCCATTGACGACCAATCAAGGAGTCGATGTAGTCAGACAATTCCTTGTTAGCGTCCATGATCCAACGACGGAAGGTAATCCCGTTGGTCTTGTTGTTGAATTTCTCTGGGTAGATTTCGTAGAAGGCATGTAATTCTGACTTCTTCAAGATGTCTGTATGCAGAGCTGCAACCCCGTTTACAGAGAAGCCGTAGTGGATTGACAAGTGAGCCATGTGAACACGGTCAAATTGGTCGATGATTTGTACTGCGTCGTTATCTGGGAATTGTGCTTTAATACGAGCATCCAAGTTACGGATAATCGCCATCACGTTAGGAATTACTTCTTCCAAGAAGGATACAGGCCATTTTTCTAAGGCTTCAGCCAAGATTGTGTGGTTAGTGAAGGCAGTCATAGAACGAACGATTTCTACTGCTTCATCGAACTCAATCCCGCGTTCGCCTAAGAGACGAATCATTTCTGGGATAACCAAGGCTGGGTGAGTATCGTTAATTTGGATAACTGCGTAGTCTGCCAAGTCGTGTAAGTTGCTGCCCTTAGCGACTGCTTCTTCCAAGATCAATTGAGCCCCGTTAGATACCATGAAGTATTGTTGGTAAATACGTAATACTTCACCTGCGTGGTCAGAATCATCTGGATAGAGGAAGAGGGTCAAGTTCTTCTCGATGTCGTGTTTGTCGAAGGAAATGCCATCTTCAATAATGTCAGAAGTCACGCTGTCTAAGTCGAAGAGACGGAGACGGTTACGTTTGGTTTGTTTGTAACCTAATACGTCGATATCATAAAGGGTAGAATGCAAGGAGAACTTGCGGAAAGGAACAGTATAAGCCTTCTTGCTTTTGATAGTCCAGTCATCACCAGTCAACCAAGCATCTGGAATAGTCGTTTGTTGGTTGTCTTTGAACACTTGACGGAAGAGCCCGAAGTGGTAGTTCAAACCAACCCCGTCCCCGTTGATCCCTAATTTGGTGATAGAGTCAACGAAGCAGGCAGCCAAACGACCCAAGCCCCCGTTACCTAAGGAAGGTTCATTTTCAGCTTGTTCGATATCCATGATAGATTTGCCGTGAGCTTGTAACTCAGCGTTCACTTCATCGTAGATACCTAAGTTCAAGAGGTTGTTGCTCAAGAGCTTCCCGATTAAGAACTCTGCAGAGAAGTAGTAGAGTTTTTTCTTGTCATCGTGAGTTGGTAATTCGCGAGATTTGTCACGCGTAATATCTAAAAGGGCTTTGTAAAGTTCTGCATCGTTACAAGCATCAATTGATTTATTGAAAAGCTTGTTAGTATAGTTTTCTAAAATAGTCATGTTTAACTCCTTATTTTGATTAGGCCGTAAGCCTCAATGATCTTTCTGATTAACAGGTAGGCAAGCAAGAGGTGTTAGAAGAAATCTCCTAACACCGGCCACATTTATTTACGGGTCTTGCTTGGTATTACTTAGTTGTAGGCTTTTTGGCCTTTTTAACTTCAGTAGTCTTAGTTGACTTAGTCTCTCCCGCTACTTCAGCCTCTTCACTTGCTGCCTTGAAGGCAGGATTCAAACGGCAGTAGGTAGTTGTCAACTCCAATAATTCTTCCGCTAATTGGTCAGTCAAAGCATCTGACTTCATACGCCATTTCCAGTTGTTACCTAAGGTAGATGGCACGTTCATACGCGCTTCGTTACCTAAGTTCAACAAGTCTTGCATGGTGTAGATTGCCATCTTGCTGACAGCAGCAGCAATCCCACGGTTGAGGGCATGAGAAACTGTTTCATCTTCCCCACGTCTCATGTAGGCATTGAAGAATTCGCGTGATGCCTCATCAGCTGAATCTTGGAACCAGCCCAAGCCTGTTTCGTTATCGTGGGTTCCCACATAACATACAGAATTATAGACGTAATTGTGAGGTAAATCAACTGAATCCCCTCCGCCAAAACCAAATTGCATGATTTTCATGCCTGGGAAGCCGGTTTCATCCCGCATATCAATTACTTCCTGAGTCATGAAACCTAAATCTTCAGCAATAATCTTCACGTCGCCTAATTCCTTGCGAATAGCACGGAAGAGGTCGCTACCTGGGCCTTTGACCCATTCACCATTGATAGCAGTGGTGTCGCCAAATGGAATTTCCCAGTAGGACTCGAAGCCACGGAAGTGGTCAATCCGGACTACATCGTAGAGCTTGAAGCTTTCCTTAAGGCGAGTAATCCACCAAGCATAACCGTCAGCCTTCATAGCGTCCCAGTTATAGATTGGGTTACCCCAGAGTTGGCCGTCAGCGGTAAAGGCATCTGGTGGGCAACCAGCAACAACACTTGGTTGGTGATCTTTAGATGTCTTGAAGTAATGTGGGGTCATCCACATTTCAACACTATCCGCTGCAACATAGATTGGCATGTCCCCAATAATCTCAATGTGTTGAGCATTGGCATATTTCTTAAGTGCCTGCCATTGGATGTTGAAGAAGTATTGTACTACCCGGTGGTAGGTCAACACATCCGCTAATTGTTGACGCAAATGAACGATGGTCGCTTCATCGCGCAAGGTAGCTTTTGGATCCCATTGGAACCATGGCTTAAGATCATAGTGCTCCTTGATCGCCATGTATTCACAGTAAGGCTCCAACCATTCATAGTTGTCCGCCAAGAATTGTTGGTAGTCCTTCTTGTCAGCTTTAGCCAAGAAGTTAGCGACTGCCTTTTCCAAGATTGGACGACGTTCTGTATAGACCTTGGCATAGTCCACATATTCTGGATGGTCACCGAAGTCTACCCCAGCATAATCAGCTTCTGTCAGCCAGCCCGCTTCAACTAGGAGATCCAAGTCGATAAAGTGAGTGTTGCCGGCAAAGGCAGAGAATGATTGATAAGGGGAGTCTCCATAAGACGTGGTCCCTAGAGGCAAAATTTGCCAGTATTGTTGGCCTGTTTTTGCCAGAAAATCGACAAAATCATAGGCTGATTGCCCGAAAGACCCAATCCCAAACTTAGATGGGAGAGATGATATATGAAGGAGTACGCCACTCGTACGTTGCATACCCAAACCTCCTTTGCATATTTTCTTTTTTGACAACTCTAATTATACGCAAACGGTATGCAAGTGCAATGCCTTTGCCTGATGTTCTCGGTATCAGAATATCAGTCATTAGAACTGGTTTCAAACCTTACAAGCAAATCCCTTGTTTCCTAGGATTAGAGGGCTTACAATAACCCTAAAGATCATTTATTAGAGGAGGATTAATTTATGAGCCAACCTACCCTATTTTTTAGTGACAAATGCCCCGATACCCAAGCTTTTGTAGCTGGACTTGAAGCTCGTGGTATCCGCTATGATGCAGTCAATATTACGAATTCCATGCGGGAACTCAAGGCCTTTCTCCACTTACGTGATAGCCGACCAGAGTTTCAAGCTGTTAAAGATGGCGCAAGAGTGGGCGTCCCTGTATTACTTAAGGAAGACGGCAGCCTCCATTTTAGCTTGGACAGCCTCTAAGCTAACTTCCTATATCAAAAAAACTGGGACTTATGTCCCAGTTTTTTAGTATTGGCGATAGTAACGGCGGTGGCCGTCGATTTTATCTAAGACAAAGCCTGCTTCCTGGCTTTGGCGAGCTACTTGATAGTCCGCTTCTTGTGGCAAGCGCTGAGAAAAAATCCGCTCGTAGTCTTGGACTGCTAGGGCTTGTCGGCGCTCCAGGTGGGCCTTCAAAGCTTCCAGATCCAAGGCCTGTCTAAAGTCTTCTTGTAGTGTCCCAGAGAAGAGTTCGGCGACCGCGCCTGAACCATAGGAGAAGAGTCCCAGGCTGTCCCCTGCTGCTAAATCCTCTACTTGCGTCAAATAGGACAGGAGGCTGAGATAGAGGGAGCCGGTGTAAATATTGCCCACCTGACGCCCCAAACGCGTAGCCGGTTCATAGGCTGCCTGCCAACGCTCAATTAGACTGGCATCCAAGCTTCCTTTTTGAGCCAAGGCATCCAAGGCCTTCTTGCCCATCTTGGTAAATGGCAAGTGGAAGACCACATTGCGCCAGTTTTCAGGCGACAAACCTGCTTGTTTGGCCGATGCCATGACCTGACAGAAGCAATCTTGGTAGAGTTCAGTCGAGAATTTGCCATCTACTAGTGCCACGTCAGAATAAGATGGGCGCCAGAAATCGAATTGATTATCAGTATAAGAAATAGACTGGCTATCCAAGGCCAAAATCCGCGGATTAGCAGAGATAAGGAGGGCTACTGCCCCAGCTCCTTGCGTAGGCTCACCTGGCGTGCCGAGACCGTAGCGGGCGATGTCGGTTGCCACTACCAGGATCTTACGGTCTGGTCGTAGGCGAACGTAGTCACAGGCCGACTGGAGGCCTGCTGTCGCCCCGTAGCAGGCTTGCTTGATTTCATAGGCCTTACAATAGGGTTGTAAATCCAATAATTCGTGTAAGTAGCTAGCTACTGACTTGGAATAGTCAAAAGCCGATTCAGTCCCGACAATAACTTGGTCAATAGCTAAACGGTCATGCTCATCTAAGATGCTAGCTGCCGCATTGGCCGCCATCGCGACCACATCTTGGTCTAGGGGTGGCACGGCCATCTTGTCTTGGCCAATACCAATCGTGTATTTACTTGGCTCAACGCCGCGGGCTTGAGCTAATTCAGTCATTTCAATATAGTATTGGGGCACATAGAGCCCGATTTTGTCTATACCGACAGTTACGGTCATCTTTTATCACCTATATTCCTAATTTGTCACGCTTATTGTACCACGAAAAGCGCGCCTTTAACTTAAAGGCGCGCTAACTTAATAAATTTTTTAACTTCCCTCTTGGCTGCGTAACTGGGCCAAGACTTGCTCAGCTAAAGTACGATTCATAGCAGGGGCCTGACGCAAGGCCTTAACTAGGGCAGGCACTTCCTCTAGGCTGGCACCGACTTGAAGGGCCAAGGACCGGGCTTGCAAGGCCATATGGCCCTTTTGAATGCCGTCAGTCACTAGGGCTCTCAAGGCAGCAAAGTTCTGGGCTAGGCCGACTGCTGCAATGATTTGGGCCAGTTCACGAGCATTGGGCTTGCCTAAGATAGCTAGGGCCAATTGGGCAGTTGGATGGACTGCTAGAGTCCCGCCAACGGTCGCAAGGGACAAGGGCAGGGTTAATTCCCCTTCTAGTCTGGCTTGGTCAGCGGAAAGGGTCCATTGACTGAGCCCCCGATATTGACCATCCCGGGCCGCATGGGCGTGGACACCAGCTTCCACCGCTCGCCAGTCATTACCGGTGGCAAGCAAGACCGCATCTACCCCATTCATAATACCCTTATTATGGGTCACCGCCCGACGTGGATCCAACTGGGCCACGCGACTGGCCTGACTCAAGCGTTTGGCCAGGGTCAAGGCTTGCTCTGGATTGGCGTGAAGCTGGGAAACAGACAGACTCACTTGAGCTTTAACTAGGAGCTTATCGCCATGGTTGGAAAGAATCCGCAGGAGGGCTTGGCCACCTAGGCTGGCTGCCACTTCAGGCGCTAGGGCCTCTAGGACCGTATTCATGACATTGGCGCCCATGGCGTCACAGGGATCCAGGCTCAAATAGACACAGAGAAAATCGCCCTGGTCGTCCCCGTAGCTATCAGCCCATAAATCGCAAGGCCCGCCACCACGAGCCACCATGCTAGGACAGGCTGCCCTTGCTAGGTCTAGCCAGTGGTCTTTTTGCACCGAAACTTGCTCAAGCCCGCTAGCCAGGTCTTCAATATCGGTCAGCACAATCTGACCGATTAGTTGGCGACTCAAAACCTGAGACTGGATATTACCTAGGCGTTTGCCCCCGTTGCTAGCGGCAGCCACCACACTAGGCTCTTCAATGGCCATGGGCACCACATAGTCCCGACCATTAATTTTGAAGGTTGGAGCCAGACCAAAAGGCAGACTATAATTGCCCACATAGTTCTCAATCAACTGGTTAGCCACTGACTCTGGCAAGGCCAGGGCTGTTTCTAGGGCTTGGCCGTGCCCTTCCTCTTCCAAATAAGTCGCCAAAATGGCCCGGCGCTGGCTGATTTCTTTTTGATAGAAGCCTCCAAAATCTGCTGGCATCTTAGATCCTCCTCAAGACGTATTCTACCTTCTTAGTATAGCATGTCCCGCGCCACTTGGGAACGCGGGACTTTTGCAAAAAGTTAGCTAGCGTGCTATACTACAGCCATTAAGTAGGAGGAATATTCCATGACTCAGAAGTTGATCCAGGATCGCTATCAGGCGGTCTTAGACCGTATCCAAAAACATAGCCCAGAAGGCAAGCAGCCACAGTTAGTTGCCGTCAGCAAAACCGTGGGCGCCGACCAAATTCAAGCCCTCTATGATTTAGGCCAAGGGCATTTTGGCGAGAATCGCTATCCTGCCCTCTTAGAAAAGCAGGCCACCCTAGCCCAAACTGCTCCAGACATTGTTTGGCACTTCATCGGCCGGGTCCAAACCCGCCAAGTAAAGGAGTTTATCAATCAAATTGACTATCTCCATGCCCTAGACCGCTTTGACTTAGCCAAGGAAATTCAAAAGCGGGCCGACCACCCCATCAAGTGCTTCCTCCAGGTCAATGTATCGGGCGAAGAGAGCAAGACAGGCTATGAGCCCGAGCAGGTCTTTGCGGCCATCGAGCAACTTGCCCCTTACGATAAGATTGAAATCGTGGGCCTGATGACCATGGCGCCAGCCGATGCCCTAGAAGGCGAGCTCCACTTCTTCTTCAAGACGCTCAAACATCTCCAACTCCTAGTCCAAGAAGCCGGCTATCCTCACGCTCCTTGCACTGAGCTCAGCATGGGCATGAGCCAAGACTATACCATAGCCACCGAGGAAGGGGCTAGCTTCCTACGTGTAGGCAGTGCCCTCTTCGCGCCTCAAGGCTATTAAGTTATGCTATCAAGAAAAGACCCCTGAAGCCAGGATTCCGAATGGCTTCAGGGGCTTATTTTATTGTGTTTAACGTTGCCGGGCTGCCTTAAGGTCAGACAGTTTCACCACTAGGCGGCCATCTTGGGTATAGCAGAAGTTGCGTACCTTGCTGGCATCAGCCATCACTTCAATGAGACGGTCGCGGTAAGGCTCAGCCAACTCGTCGAAGAGGAACTCGTCATCGGACAGTTGCAGTTGTTGACGTTGGACCTCAATTTGTCCTTGGGTCCAGAGTTGATAGCTACGACTTGGCAAATTGCCTTGGAGTTTGCGTTTTTCAATCCGGTAGACATAACGGTCATCATCATAGGTGATTTCCAAGGCCCCGGTATTAGTCCGCGTCTCCTTGACGTCCCGATGGTGTTCCTTGTGGATGCGCCACCAGGTGTAAATAGCATTGAGGGCTTCTTCCTCTGTCGGGTAGGAACCATGCTCCTTGCGGGCATCTGTATAGCGGTCTACCCAATAGTTCGTGTACACAACTTTTTCCATATAAGAACCTCCTTGTTAAGCGTTTCCATAATCTTATTATAGCATAGCCTTATGAAATAGCAATGAAAAAGCCGACTACTTTGGCAAGTGATTGCTAGTAGTCGGCTATGGTCTTATGGCTTGGCTTCTTGAATAGAAAATTGGTTACCCTGTAAATCCAGGGCCTTGCCGGTCTGAATTTGAGCCACTAAACGCGTGACCGTGGTCTTACCATATAGGACCTTAATAGAAGATGGCTCTTCTACTATTTCCACATTCTTAAACTCAAAGTAACGCGGTGTGATGTCTTGGTCATGGTCACTATGCTCGACATAGTCCAGCCTTTCCTGGCTGGCCTCCTGCTTCTTACTTGGATCAGCCAAGGAAACCCTTTGGGGATTCTGGGTCAGCTGGTAAAAATCATCTAGCACTTGGTCGGTCTGACTGTCGCGGTTAAAGCGATAGGTCTCTGGCAGATAGAGTCGTACCGTCGTGTCCTTGATTTCAATGGCTACTAGACTGCTGTCGGACCTATCATTGCGGAAGACCACTTGGCGCGGACTGGATGCCGCCGAAGTCCAAGTGACCAAGCTAAGTAAAATAGCTAGAAAAGGAATGAGAAATTGTTTGAGAGCTTTCATCTCGGACACCTCCACATTCTGTGTATCAGTCTCTCCTTAAGATTGACTGACATTGGCTAAAAGGACGATTAGGCACCAACATAGAGTCTTTAACAGGCAAGGCCTCCTACTAGACGAGTCATATCAAGTTCTATCACTGGCTTACTTTCACGCTCTCTTCTTTCAAATATTCGGCTATTTCTTGGTCTAGGGCTAGGCTACTTATACCTGCCTTCAACTTCATGTAAGTGCTTGCATATAGTATACGCCTCCCTACCCTGTCTGTCAATAGGCCACTCATTTTACCCATCATTAGAAAAAGGTTGGGACGACAATCCCAACCTTTTAATCTTTTATTCAACTGTCACAGACTTAGCCAAGTTACGTGGTTTGTCCACGTCTAGGCCACGGCCTAGGGCAGTATAGTAAGCAATCAATTGAGTCACGACCACCATGGCTAGTGGGCTCAATAATTTGGTTACATTTGGTACCACGAAGAAGTCGTCTTCCTTGGCTACTTCTTGGCTTGCAATCACAACGGCTTGGGCGCCACGCGCCTTAACTTCTTCCACGTTACCGCGGGTATGAGCGGCTACGCTTGGATCACTGATTAAGGCCAAGACAGGCGTCCCTTCCTCAATCAAGGCAATGGTCCCGTGCTTCAATTCACCCGCTGCAAAGGCTTCGGTCTGAATATAGGTAATTTCCTTGAGCTTGAGGGCAGCTTCCATGGACACATAGTAGTCCAAGAGACGGCCGATATAGAAGGCATTGCGTGGTTCCATCAAGTTGGCGTTACACCATGCTTCAAGCTGGTCTTTCTCTGCCAAGATAGATTCCATGGCGCTAGCCACTAGGCTCAGCTCGTGGGCCATGTCGAAGTCTGTTTCCTTACCTAAGTGGCGGGCTAGGCAGTCTGCCAAGATGGCCATGACCGCGATTTGAGCAGTATAAGCCTTGGTAGAGGCTACTGCGATTTCTGGCCCTGCGTGTAGCAAGAGGGTATGGCTTGCTTCACGAGATAAGGTCGAACCCTTAACGTTGGTAATGGTCAAGGATGGGTAACCCAACTCATTGACACGAACCAAGGCCTGACGGCTGTCTGCCGTTTCCCCAGACTGGGTCAAGAAGATAAAGAGCGGTTTGCTGCTAAAGATTGGCAGGTCATAGGCAAATTCGCTGGCCAAGAGGACATCGACTGGTTTGCCAGCCATTTTCTCAATCAAGTTCTTGCCGACCCAACCTGCATGGTAGCTGGTTCCGCAGGCTACCACATAGAGGCGGTCCGCTTCTGTTAAGGCAGCCAAAAGGTCTTCAGATACATGGAAGTGGTCCTTGTCGCCTTGGTATTCTTGGATAAGACGACGCATAACGGTTGGTTGCTCGTCGATTTCTTTAATCATGTAGTAAGGGTAAGCGCCCTTCTCTAAATCTGCCGCGTCTAGTTCCGCTTTGAAGGCAGCACGCTCTACCACTTGACCTGAGTAGGTTTCGATGGTTACAGCAGATGGGGTCAAGGTCACGAATTCCTTGTCCTTGATTTCTAGGTAGTCAGCAGTTAAATGAATGGTTGCCATGGCATCTGACGCAATCAGGTTGTAGCCTTGGCCTAAACCTACTAAGAGCGGTGATTTATTCTTGGCTGCATAGAGGGTATCTGGGGTCTCGCTGTCGATTAAACCGAAGGCGTAAGAACCGTGAATCAAGCTCAGGGCCTTCTTGAAGGCTTCCTTACCTGACAAGCCATCTTTTAAGGCAAAGTGCTCGATCAATTGAACTACGACTTCTGTGTCCGTATCAGACTTGAAGTCGACGTCTTGCAGATAGTTAGCCTTAAGGTCAGCAAAGTTCTCAATCACACCATTGTGCACTAAGGCAAAACGGCCGCTAGCGGATAAATGTGGGTGGGCATTGTATTGGGTAGCTGGCCCGTGGGTAGCCCAACGGGTGTGGCCAATCCCAACAGTGGCAGGTAAATCGAAATCTACAATTTCCTTGAGTTGAGCAATGCGCCCTACTTCCTTGAAGAAACCAACAGTCTCATTGTTGCGCACAAAGATACCTGCTGAATCATAACCACGATACTCTAATTTTTCTAGGCCGGTAATTAAGGTTTCTTGAACCTTGCCTGCGCCGATCATTCCTACTACTCCACACATGGGGGTAACAACTCCTTTATTATCATAAATTAAGTTGCTTTTAGGTGCTTAGACAGAGCCTCTGTCCTGGGATTTGCATCCCCAGTTTTATGCTCTCTCTTGTGGACTGCACGGCCCCGGGTCATCCGCCGAAAATTCGATAAACCCGCTCCTCGTCCCCTTCTCATGTGAAGGGCTGGCGCTATCCATTAATCTACAACTATCCTCCTTGACTTTGAATTTTCTAAAAGCTCCTTATACTTTACTATAAAGTATTTGTAATGTCAAAAATTCTCAACTCCTGATTAGGCCGGGCTTGAGCGCACTTAAATGCTGAAACTGGCAAAATTTATAGGCAAATATACATTTGTTATATAAGGGCATTTTCATAAATGGCCCGAGCAAAATCCCTTTAAATCAGCCTTCTCAGCTAAAAACACGAACGTTCTTGTGAAATTGACCCGACTATGTGAAATCCAGCCAAATTCCCCCGTAAAAAAGTCGCGCTCAAACCCTATTTATAGGTGTAACCTATAAATAGGCAAGGCTAGTAAGTTCATAGGCTAGCACAAGCAAAGGCCCGCCCCCAAATCTGAAAGATTTGGGGCTCAATACCTAAGAAAAGAAGAGGCTGGGAAACTCCCAGCCTCTTCTTTAATCAATTGGCATCACGATTAATCAGTTATGCTTAGATTTACGTCGATGAGTCAGTTGACAATACCGCTCATACCATATATCCACGAATTCTGGCGCAAAAGGACCTTTCTTCTCTTCGATCCAGCGGACCAGTTCTTGGATATTATATTTGAGGATACGATCGATTTCTTCCGGATAGCGGTATCGCTTGCTGTGGAGCTCGTACTCGTCCAAGTCCAGCAGCCGCTTTTCCCCATCAGGAAATACCTTAATATCTAAATCATAGTCGATATACTTGAGCGCCTCATTATCAATCAGATAAGGAGAAGCCAAGTTACAGTAATAAGTAACGCCGCGTTTGCGAATCATGGCTACAATATTAAACCAGAAGTGCTGGTGATAATAGAGCAAGGCTGCTTCCCGGGTTACCCAGCGACGACCGTCCGATTCCGTTACTAAAGTATGATCGTTACACCCAATGATGGATTGATCGCTGGTCTTCAATACCATGGTATCGCGCCAGGTCCGATGCAAAGACCCATCATGCTTATAACTTTTAATCGTGATGAACTCGCCTTCCTTGGGTTGTTTCATCACTGAACCTACTTTCCGTTCCAAATTGAACCGGTACTTCGACCGTTAACCAATACTCCGATATTATAGCACAATTTCACCTATTATGCTAAGGCTTTATGCGGACTTAGCAAATTTTTCTGAAAAGTCTTAGACTTCTTCTTGCATTTGGTAGTAAAGTTGGCGCTTGGCCATGAGTTGTTCATGAGTCCCTTGCTCTACAATGGCCCCATGATTCATGACAATAATTAGGTCCGCGCTGCGAATGGTAGCCAAGCGGTGGGCAATAACAAAGCTAGTCCGGCCTGCCATAAGCTGGTTGAAGGCCTCTTGGACCTTGAGCTCGGTATAAGCATCGATGGACGAGGTCGCCTCATCCAGCAATAAAACCTTAGGTGGCTTAATGAAAATTCGAGCCAAGGCCAGCAATTGGGCCTGACCTTGCGACAGTCCCCCACCCTGTCCTGACAGGATAGTGTCATAGCCCTGAGGCAGGAGTTCAATAAAGTGATGAGCCTTGGCCGCCTTAGCCGCAGCGACTACTTCCTGGCGACTGGCCTCTGGTCGGCCAAAAGCAATATTGTCATGGACCGTCCCAGTAAAGAGCCAGGTTTCCTGGGGCACCAAGCCAAGTTGATCGCGCCAAGATTGTCGTCGATAGGTGGCAATAGCTTGGCCATCTAGCTCAATGGCCCCAGAGCTTGGCTCATAATAGCGCATGAGCAGGTTAATCATGGTAGATTTACCGGCACCAGTTGGCCCCACTACGGCTACCATACTGCCAGGCGGCACATGCAGATTGAAGTCTTGGATCAGGGGTTGGGATGGGTCATAGGAGAAGGCCATGTCGACAAAGTCAACAGCGCCTTGAACCTGGTCTCCTGCTAGATCAAGTCTTGCACTTTCAACCAAGCTTGGTAAATCCAGAATTTGGTAGAGACGTTCGGCACAGGCAATGGCCCCCTGAAGTTCCGATAAGACGGAGGAGATATCATTGAAGGGTTTGGTGTACTGGGTGGCATAGGCCAGAAAAGTCACCAATTCCCCTACCGTAAACTGGCCGCCCACTACCCGACTAGCCCCCACTCCAATTAAGAGGGCATAAATCAAGGCATTGACGAAACGGGTCATAGGATTAACCGTTGAAGAATAGAAGGTCGCCCCCAAGCTTGCCTGGCTATAGACCTGGTTCAAGGTTTGAAACTCGTCAGCTAGGAACTCCTGGGCATCTAGTTCCTGCAGCAAGGTCATTTGGCGAATGGTCTCTTCTACCCGCTGAGCCTGGTCACTCCGGGTCTGAGCTTGGTCCCGATAGCGGTGATAGCTTTGTTTGGCGATAAAACGGGCAATGAAGAGGGAGACTGGGGTCAGAATGACTACCAAGCCAAAGAGGACCAAGTCCATGCCCGCCATGAGATAGAGGGTCACGCCAATAGTGAAGAGGCCACTCATGAGTTGGGTGAAGAGCATCATAAGGCCATCCGTTAATTGCTCCAAGTCGTTGGTCAGACGGCTGACCAAGTCTCCCAGCCCAAAGCCATCAAGGGCAGGCACCGGACTAACTTGGAGCTGGGCCATGACCTTTTGTCTTAGCTCGGCCATATGGCCATAGACCAGTTGATTGTAGAGCCAAGGATTAAGCCACTGGAAGGCAATGGTTAGGGCAATAAGCACTAACATTTGGACCAGCAAATCTTGCAGGACTTGCGCTTGCCCTGTCCCAATCCAGTCAATGGCCCGACCAATCAGGACGGGTAGATAGAGGACGAGACCGGCCTGGATTAAGGTAGACAGCAAGGCTAGGCTCATGAGCCATGGTCGACTAGCCAAGCCTTTAAGTAGGCGTTTCATGACTTGACCTTGCGTCATTGGCGGTCACCTCCCTGGCTTTGGGTCTGGACTAGGGTCCGGTAATAAGGATTGGATTGGGCCAAGTCTTGGGCTGGGCCATAACCCGTGGTCTGGCCATCTTCTAAGACCAAGATTTGGTCAGCAAAACGCAAGGCATTCAAACGCTGCGAAACCATGATGACCATGAGGTCAGGTCGCGCCGCCTTTAGGCCAGATAGGAGGCGACTTTCGGTGGCATAGTCCAGGGCTGAAGTCGCATCATCTAGAATCAGGCCTTTTTTGGCCTTAAGCAAGGCTCGGGCCACAGTCAGTCTTTGCCGTTGGCCACCCGAGAAATTACGACCAAAGGCTGTGACTTGGGCATCCAGCCCACCCTTTTCGGCAACAAAGTCGTCTGCTTGAGCCAGGGCTAAGGCCTGCCATAAGTCCTGGTCACTAGCCTTGTCTTGGGCCAAGAGTAGATTAGAGCGAATGGTCCCTTTGAAGAGTTGGGCTTGTTGAGGCACCCAGGCTAAATTTTCAGCATCTGGCCCCACTAGGCTACCCTGGTCAGCCGGTAAGATGCCCAGTAGGAGTTTGATTAGACTAGTCTTACCTGCCCCGGTTACCCCGGTCAGGCCCAGCCATTGACCTTCTTGAAGTTGCAAGCTAACCTGCTTAATGGTCGGCATGGGACTACTTGGATAGGTGTAGGACAGATACTGCGCCTGCCAGGTCGAAGCGGAAGTGCCTCGCGTCACTTGGCTACTTGTTTTCTGGCCTGGGTCCTCTTCTGGCATAGCCAGGACTGCTTGAATTCTCTGAGCACTAATCCAGGCCTTGTTGAGGTTACCTAGGACAATGGTTGTTTTAATCAACTCACCCAAAATCAAGGTCAAATAGTTGACCAGAGCCACCAGCGCCCCTTTGGCTAGCAATCCTTGACCCAGGGCCCAATCCCCTTGCCAGAGGACTAAGACCGTGGTGACATTAACGACTAGGTAAGTCAGCGGATTAGTTAGAGCTGCCAGAAAGCCGGTCTTTAATTGATGGCCAAGCAAGTTTTGATTAACCTGGTTATAGGTAGACAGATAGCCATCTACCTGGTTAAAACTCCGGATGACTCGATAACCCGCCATGCCTTCTTGCGTGACTTGGACTACTCGGTCAGTAGCTTGGCGAATCTTGGCATGTCCAGGCGCTGTTAGCCCCATTAAGACTGCCAAAATAAGATATAGAACCAGAATCATGACTAGGAGATAGCTGGCCAACTGGGCATTGAGCTGCCAGGCCATATAGGTCGCCCCGAAGACAATAAAAGGTGACCGCAAGAAGAGACGGAAGAAGATATTAAGCCCCGTCTGCACTTGATAGCTGTCATTGGTCACTCGCGTAATCAAACTGGATTCCCCTATAGTCTGACGTTGCGACTCTGATAGACGACTAATCTTTTGATAGAGGGCCTGGGTCAATTGCCGGGTATAGCCAATGGCCGCCTTGGCTGAAAAATACTGGGCCGTAATGGCCATGAGGACACCCGCCAGGGCCAAGCCCAACAGCAAGACAATGGATCCCCAAATAGCACCGTCACCCGTCAAGATGCGGTCAATAATTTGGGCCACTACCAAGGGTACCGCTAATTCAAGTAGGGCTTCCGCCAACTTAAGCAAGGGCCCCAAAAGGGCCACCCCACGGTAGCCCTTAAAAAAAGACCATAAGGATTTCATCGGACGGCCTCTCTTTCATGAACTAGGACCTGCATGAGTTTTTCCTGCAAGGTAGACAGAGGTAGCTGGCCAACAGCCTCTGGCGCCACCCAGCACCAGCCTTCTTGGAGGGGACTAGTCGTATCCAGCCGCAAACCTACCAACTGTACCTGCCAAATGCGGTGGCTGAAGACATGCTTGACTTGGCCCAGGCCTGGACTCATTACTTGGCTACTTAGGGGACTATCACCCTCTACTAGAGCTTCTTCCCTTAGCCAATCTAAGAGTGGCTCAGTCAATTCGGCCGCCGTCACTTCTTCATAGACCATGCTTTGTTCCAACATTGGGAAGTGCCAAAGGCCCGTCAGGAGTTCAGCCTCCCCATGTCGGCGCAAGAGCCAATTGCCTTGGCTATCAAGAACAAAATAAGCGGTCAAATCATGCCGGGTTTGTTTGACCTTTTTGCTCTTGACCGGATATTGGTCAGAATCCCCAACTTGATAGGAAGCATCATAAGCAGCCAAGGGATGATTGTCTGGCCGGGGATTGCTTGGTGTCATGACACAGGCACCCAAATCCATCATGGCCTGATTAAAATCTCCCGGCCGATCTGGGTCAATCAAAATATCTAGAATTTCCATAAAGACCTTACGGCTTTTAGGCAGGGCAATATCGTCTTTGAGCCGGAAGAGACGAGCTACAATCCGGAAGAGGTTGCCGTCCAGGGCCGGCGCCACCCGACCAAAGGCCATGGAGGCGATAGCAGCTGCCGTATAGGGCCCAATCCCTTTGAGACTTAAGAGGCTGTCAACTTGGTCAGGCATCTGACCGCCAAAGTCAGTCATAACTTGTTGAGCCGCTGCCTGCATATTGCGGACTCGGCTATAGTAGCCCAGCCCCTGCCAGAGATTGAGCAGGGTCTCTTCTGGTGCTTGAGCCAAGTCGGCCACTGTGGGCAAGGCCGTCATAAATCGTTGATAATAGGGAATAACAGTAGCCACCTGGGTTTGTTGCAACATAATCTCGCTGACCCAGATGGCATAGGGATCCTGACTCTTACGCCAGGGCAAATCACGCTTATTTTTATCGTACCAGGCTAGGAGGTCTTTACGAAAGGCCTGGACGCGGGCCTGGTCCCATGCTACCATAGCTTGAGGCCAGCTACTTCTAGAATTAGTCATATATAGTGCTTCCTTCCTACTCACATTCTCATTTATTATAACCAAAAAAAGCCCGGGAACCAAGTTCAATCACTTGTTTCCCGGGCAGGAAGATGCTTAGTTAAAATGACGTGTTACCACCTGCAGACGGTCTGCTAAGAAACCTGATACAACTGCTTTGAGGATGTCACCTGGTACAAAGATCAAGGCAGTCGTCACTGCTTTAGTTAAATCCATATGCGCGAATTGCACGAAGCCCCAAATCCCCATGACCGTTACAATTGGAACGGTGATGATGAGAGTTCGCAAAGCATAAGAGACAAAGCTTGGCTTTTTGCCCTTGAAGATAGAGAGCAAGGTATAGGCAATTGGGAAGGAGAAGAGGTAACCCCCTGCTGGCCCTACAAAAGAGGCAAATCCACCGCGACCACCAGCAAATACCGGTAAGCCTACAGCCCCTAGCAATAGGTAGAGTAAGATAATCGCTAAGGCTTGTTTAGGTTTATAGACCAAACCAATCAAGCAGAGTGCAAAAGTCTGCATGGTAATAGGTGCTGGGAAACCCCACAAGGGGAAGGACAAATAGGAGCAGACGATTAAGACTGCCAAGCCTAAGGCCATGCGGGTTAAGACACGAACATCTTTAAAATCATTGAACATTAGAAAAACTCCTTTATTTGGGGCTAGGGCCCCTAGAATAATAGCTATGTTATGAGTATAGGCAATTCGCTCCTTAATGTCAACCTATCGACAGGATAAGGTTGACGCAAAAACAAAAAAAGAACAGGCCACCCATCCTAACCATAAGAAAAAGGCTGAGACCTAGATCCCAGCCCTTCCCTACTATGGGTTTTGACTATTGCTTGTGCTATTAGAAGGTTGAAGCTTCAGGTCTTCGCTAAGCGTCTGAATCAGCTTAGGCACCAAATTGAAGGTAACACTATAAGTGGTCACTTCAGGCGCTGGGTTGGCAGTTTGGCCTTGCACTTGAGCTCCTTGAGTTTCTGGATCAGCTTGACCTTCTTGCCCCTCTTGGCTTGAGCTTGCAGAATCCACTACTGGTTTCTTTTCAGGAACGGAAATGGTTAGGCTATAATCATGACCTTGCCAGAGTTCTTGGTAGCGACTCTTGTCCAAGGCGAAAGTCTTGATAACATGATAGGTTTGACCAGGCGCCAATTCCTTACCATAAACCTGGTTGGTTAAGACATAGTCACTATTAATCGGATCCCCATTAATGGTTAAGACTGTATTGCCATCAACTGGCAAGAGCGTCTTCTGGGACTTGTTGGTCACATCATATTCGACGGAAACAATCACCGCCCCATATTTAAAGTTACGGAAGGATTCTTCGTTGTAGCTATTTGGTTGGAAATCACTGACTTCCAAACGCGTAATCGTCACATCGATACCTTCATCACTTTCCTTAAGCTTAGGCTTATCGTCAGCCAAGACTCTCTTAGTCCCCCAGTATTCTGTGGTTAGACGGTCTGGTACATGAGTGGCAGATTCTTTGAGTGATTTAGCCGCTTCATCCTTGGCTGGCAGATAAAGTAACTGCTCGTCACCTAAACTATTAACACTAATCCCGGTAATATCAGATTCGCTACGCTTAGGAGAAACTACCTTGATATAGAAGTAGCCATCTTCCTGAACACGTTTGACTGAACTAGCGCTTAAACCAAAGACTAGGTAGCCAGACACTGTTTGACCGGCATCAATGGTCCCCTTATTGTCAGATAAGGTTTGAGCTAGGTTGCCATCCTCTGCAGGGTAGAGTTGATAACTTGGCGATACTTCTAAACTGGCCTCGTTATAAGATAACTTAAGCTCCTCAATCGGATAATGCACGGTTTCTTTGGTCTTGTTGGTGATAGAGACGTGCATGACCACTAATCCCCCACCACCTTCTTCAAAGTTGAACTCATTCTCTAATTCTTTGGCAAAACTATTAACTGTGTAGAGTCGCAGCATATCCACTGTCACGGCAAAGTTCTGTTGGTCTGCCTTAAAATCATCATCTGTTTGGTAGAAGGCTTGGGGATTAATTTTTACCTGACTATTTTGCTTGAGCAATTCTTCTAATTGATTGTAGGCCTCACGACTAACCGAGGTATCCGCCTCTTGGAAGGAAGAGCTAGACTCGGCTGGGTCTACCATCTTGACCTGGCCACTGGAAGATGACTCAGTCTGAGCACTGACTAAGAGTGCTCCTTGGCTCAAGCCGGTCGCTAGGGCTAGACCCAATAGGGTCAAACGTTTGAATACTTGTTTTACTGACATCCTATCACTACTTTCTTTCATTGCTAGCAAGTTCTTGGCTAGTTTGGTCTGTTGGAGCTTGGATAGCTTCTTTGGGACCATATGCCCCAGAACGCTCACGATATAATTCATAAAACTCACCCACGATTACTTTAATAACGGCGTAACCTGGCACCCCTAGGATGACCCCGACTAAACCGAAGGCCTTACCAGCTGATAAGAGCACAATCAGAATGGTTACCGGATGAATCTTGAGGTTATTCCCCAGAACTTGTGGGGCAATAAAACGCCCTTCGATGGTTTGCTCGACCATCATGACAATGGCCACCTTCAGGACCATAACAGGACTGGTAATCAAGGCAATGATAAAGGCCGGAATCACTGCGATGAAGGATCCTAGGAAGGGAATAATATTGAGGAAACCAGACACGACCCCAAGGGCAATAGCATAGTCTAGCCCGACAATACTGTAACCAATAGAGAACATAATGGCAACGCAGATTGCCACAATGATTTGGCCCCGAATATATTGGGCCACTTGATAGTGCCCTTGATACATCATACGAGATGCCATGGCACGGTGCTTAGTCGGCACGAATTTCAGAATATAATCGCCCAAACGCTGACCATCTGCCAAGAGATAATAGAGAATAATCGGCACGGTCAAGAGCCCCATAATGACGGAGGTCACTGCCCCAACCACGGACCCTAGACTACCGAAGGTCGAAGAAGCAAAACGACTTAGTTGCTCTGCCATACTGCGGAAATCGAAACCATCTAGGAAGGACTGCAGACGTTGGGTGACTTCCTTATTCTCAGTCAGAAAAGGTGACTGATACAACATATGGTAGATTTCATCATAGTACTTAGGCAGACTACGAGCAAAGCTCAGAATCTGAGTCTGTAGGGTCGGAATAAGGGAGGCAATTCCCCAAGCTGACAATAGAATTAAGCCAATAAAAATAGCCCAAATGGCCCACTGGCGATTCATTCCCCGCGCTTCTAGCTTATCCACTAGAGGATAGAGCAAATAATAGAGAACCCCTGAGGTAATAATTGGGAAAGCTGCCACATCAATGACCACCCCAATTGGCGCGAAAACGTGTGTAATTCTAGTAAAGACCCAAATAATTAATAAAACCAAGAGCAAAATCAGAAGACTGACTACCATCTGGCTATTTAGGAATTGACGGGTAAACCAAGACGACTGGCGTTTTGGTGTGTGTTCTTGCATAGAACTCCCTCCTTGAAATTTCTGTCATCTTATTCTACCATAAGGATAGGTGCCTTGTCTTAGATTTATACACGGCCAAGGCTATAAAACTCAAATCATTTGCGAAAGGACCTGATTTTATGACGGAAACCTATATCCTAGGTGGCTACACTAAGGGGCGCAACCAAGGAATTTCAAGCCTTGACTTTGACCCTGTTACTGGCCATTTAAGCGAGCCACAGCTGATTGCTAAACTCAATCAACCTACTTTTCTAGCCTATGCCAAGGAAAGTGGCACCCTTTTCGCCCTTCACCGCGGTCAGGAAGAAAGTGGCTTGGTAGCCTTTAGACACCAGGGTAAGGACTGGCAGGAAGTCAGCCGCCTACTCAATACCAAAATCCCTGGCTGCCATCTAGCCGTCCATGAAGCCAGTCAGACCGTCTATGTCGCTAATTACCATGAAGGCTCCATTGATAGTTACCATTATGACCAGGCTGTCTTAAGTCCTTTCGAACGCCACGAACATGTGGGATCTAGCGTTCACCCTAATCAAGCCAGTGCCCATATCCATTTTGTGGGCTTAAATCCTGAGGGCGACCTGCTCTATGTCTGCGATTTGGGCAGTGACAAAATTTATGTCTATGACGTAACCCCTAGCTCTGGAGCTCTCAGTTTGGTTCAGACCTTTACTTGTCCACCGGGAACTGGTCCTCGTCACCTAGTCTTTCATCCGAGTCAAAATCTAGTATATGTCATTGGCGAGCTGGCTAATAGCCTTCTAACCCTAGCCCTTGATTCAAGAGGTCAACTTAGCTTGGTCCATGAGCAAGCCCTGCTAGATCCTGAATTTTTAGAATCTGCCGCTAGTGCTGCCATTCGCATCAGCCAGGACGGTCGTTTTCTCTATACTTCCAGCCGCTTCCATGATGTCATCTGCGTCTTTTCCCTGGCCGACCCTCAGCAGCCTCTTAAGATTCAAGAAATTGCCAGTGGTGGACAGATTCCACGGGACTTCGTCCTAAGCCAAGACCAGACTTACCTCCTTGTGCCCCACCAAGACAGTGACCATATCGCTGTCTTCAGTCGAGATGCTGACAGTGGCCTTGTCACCTTCATCGAGGCAGAGACCCAGGAGCCTGAATGTGTCTGTATCTATCCTATCTAACTTTGATAATAAAAAATGTCTGGAACCCTTAATAGGTCCCAGACATTTTTTATTTGCCTTTAAACACTCCTAGCAAGTAAAGTACTGCTACTAAGATCCCTAAGGCTACACGGTAGTAACCGAAAACCTTGAAGTCGTGTTTCTTGATATAACCCAAAAGGAAGTTGATGACTAAGAGTGATACCCCGAAGGCAATCAACATCCCTAAGATTAGATAAGTCGCTTCAGCCGCTGTATAGTGGAAGCCAAACTTCACTAACTTGAGGAAACTTGCCCCAAACATGACTGGGATACTCATGAAGAAGGAGAATTCAGTCGCTACATAGCGTTTGGTTCCCATTAAGAGCGCCCCGATAATAGTAGCCCCAGAACGAGAAGTCCCTGGCACCAAGGCCAAGCACTGCCATAGCCCCATGAGGGCAGCATCTTTATAGCTAATGGCTTCTAAACTATTGATACGGCTTGCTTTAGCTTTACGCTTGCCTGATTCCACCCAGATAAAGGCTAAACCGTAGACGGTAAAAGTAATAGCATAGACCCATGGCTTGTCGAAGTATTGGTCCATTAAGTCATCTAAGAGGAAACCCAGAACAAAGGCTGGCATAGTCGCCACAATCACCTTAGACCATAAAAGCCAGGTATTTTTCTTTTCTCCTGCTGACTTGCTTGGCGACAGCGGATTAAGTTTGTGGAAGAAGACCACCATTACTGCTAAGATAGCCCCCAGCTGAATGACCACAAAGAACATATCCGTAAAGGCCTTTTCCAGTTGTAGTGGCATAAAAGCATCCACTAAACGCATATGGCCAGTCGAAGAAATCGGTAGCCATTCGGTAATCCCCTCAACAATCCCAAGGATGATTACCTTCACTAATTCTATAATTCCATTCATATTTTAAGTCCTTTCTCTATAAGCTATCACCCATTATACACCATCTTGGCATTAAATGCATTGAACTTCTCGCAAAGAATGTGGTATGATAAGGACAAGAAATAAATTTCAAACACAAAGGAGATAGGATCATGTTTGGATTTTTCAAAAAGAAAAAAGAAGAAGCGGCTCCCGTTTCAAAAGAAGTAACACTCTACGCTGTCGCTGATGGTCAATTGATCAACATCGAAGAAGTAAACGACATCGTCTTCGCGCAAAAAATGATGGGTGATGGCTTCGCAATCGTCCCTTCTAATGGTGAAATTTCTGCGCCTGTTGCAGGTGAAGTGGTCAATGTCTTCCCTACTAAACATGCAGTTGGCTTCAAGTCTGGTGCCTTAGAAGTATTGCTCCACATGGGGATTGATACTGTAGCACTTAACGGTGGTCCGTTCGACACCAAGGTTTCTGACGCTCAACAGGTTGATGCTAACACCTTAGTATCAAGCGTTGACTTAGACCAATTAGCAGCTGAAGGCAAAGATAATGCCATGATCGTGATTTTCACTAACGGTAATGATTTAGTAGAAAGCTTCGAACTCACTGCTTCAGGTCAAGTAAGCCGTGGCCAAGAAATTGGTAAATTAATCTTAAAATAAGCGCAAGCTATTAGGAGCTAGGGATAATCTCTAGCTCTTTTTTGATTTGTTGATCATCAGAAAAGAGGCTAAAACTTTTGTTTTAGCCTCTTACTATTTATTTTTTAGCTGGAATTTCGGTAATACCGTTCATGTAAGGTACCAAGGCTTCAGGAATCTTAACAGAGCCGTCCGCTTGTTGGTAGTTTTCTAGGATGGCCACGAAGGTCCGCCCTACCGCCAAACCTGAGCCATTCAAGGTGTGAACATATTCCACCTTGTCATCAGCATTGCGGAAGCGAATCTTAGCACGACGAGCTTGGAAGTCGCCACAGTTTGAGCAAGAAGAAATTTCACGGTAAGTATCTTGGCCTGGAATCCAGACTTCTAAGTCATAGGTCTTAGTTGCTGAGAAGCCCATGTCACCAGTACATAAAGTAATAACACGGTATGGCAGTCCTAAGGCTTGTAAAATACCTTCAGCATTTTGGGTCATACTCTCTAATTCTTCGAAAGAATGGTCTGGGTGAGCATATTTAACCATTTCTACCTTGTTAAATTGGTGCAAACGAATAAGACCACGTGTATCACGCCCCGCACTCCCCGCTTCAGAACGGAAAGAAGGACTCAAGGCAGTGAATTTAATTGGCAAGTTCTCAAGTGGTAAGATTTCGTTAGCATAATAGTTGGTCAATGGGACTTCAGCTGTTGGAATCAGGGTCAAACCGCGTTCGTCATTCACCCGGAAGGTGTCTTCCACGAATTTAGGATATTGACCTGTCCCGAACATAGATTGGTCATTCACCATGTATGGCGGGATAATTTCTTGGTAGCCATTGTGTTGGGTATGAGTATCCAACATAAAGTTATAGATGGCCCGCTCCAAACGCGCCCCCAAGCCCTTGTAGAAGACAAAGCGACTACCAGACACCTTGGCACCACGTTCAAAGTCGATAATATCTAATTTTTCAGCGATTTCCCAGTGATTAAGTGGCGTAAAGTCGAACTTGCGCGGCGTGCCCCAACGACGTACTTCCACGTTATCCTCTTCATCGGCTCCCACTGGTACCCCTTCAGCTGGAAGGTTAGGCAAACGATGCTCGATGGCCTCTAAATCTGCTTCGATTTGAGCCAAACGCTCGTCGTCACGCTTAATACGGTCACCGATTTCTTTCATTTCAGCAATCTTATCATCTGCATTTTCCTTGTTGCGTTTGAGTTGGGCGATTTCTCCAGACACTTGGTTACGGTATTGTTTAGCCCCTTCAACGTCGATCAAAAGTTCACGGCGCTCGCTATCTAGGCGGCGATAATTCTCTAATACCTCTCGGTCTACACCACGAGTGGCTAATTTCTCTACCACCCATTCAAATTGTTCACGCAATAATTTACGATCTAACATTTCATTTCCTCCTTTTGGCCAAATAACAAAAAGAGCCTTCGTCTTATTGGGACGAAAGGCTCTTCTTGGTTTCGCGGTACCACCCGATTTCAGGACATTATTCCTGCACTTAAGGCCTGTAACGGGGGCAACCGGCACTACTTGAGTCATAGGCTGCAGGGTTCTGGTGGATTCCAGGGCTAGTCCGTGATGATTCACACCAGCCATCATCTCTCTGAAGACGTCCTATCCTGTACTAGTCAAAACCGTCGCATCATTTATCTGCTTCTATACTATCACGAATCCGCTACTGGCGCAAGTCTACCAGTTGAGATCTCGAGCCTTGTCCGTATCACGATAGTGATGGGTGACATCCAATCCCTCAAAAGCTTGTTGTCTTAAAGCTTCATAAATGACGATATTGGCTGTATTGGACAAATTCAAACTCCTAACATGCTGATCGTTCATCGGAATACGCAAGCAGTCTGCCTTGCGCTCCTCCATCAAGTCAGCGGGCAAGCCGGTTGTTTCCTTACCGAAGAGGAAGAATTGCTGGCCAGCACTATTTTGAGCTAGGTCCGCCTGACAATAAATGCGGGGCGCAAACTTGGTAATCAAGTAGAGTGGTCGCTCACCCACATAAGCTAAGAAATCCTCCAGACTTTCATGGTAGTGAACTTCCACATGCTCCCAGTAATCTAGACCCGCACGCTTGAGCATCTTATCATCGGTCGAAAAACCCAAGGGCTTGATTAGATGAAGCGGGGTATTGGTGGCCGCACAAGTTCTGGAAATATTTCCCGTGTTAGCCGGCATTAGCGGTTGATATAAGGCAATATGATTTTTCATAGGCTCTCCTTCTTAGTGGTCGCCTGCAGAGGGTCCCACAAAAAATCCCGCTGCCAAGAACTGACTAGCGGGACTTATCATTTAAAATTAAGCGAGTTTGAAGTCTACGCTGTAGATTTCGTCTGCCAAAGCAGCCTTGTTAACAGCTTTAACGACAACATTTTCTTTTTTGCCGTCGAATTCTAATTCAAAAGCTTGGCTCAAACCTTGAGTTTTCAAGACAACATCGAGTTCACGACGGTTAACTGTTAAAGAAACAGCTTCTGAACCTTTCCCGTATAAAGTTGCTGGAACTAAACCAGCTTCACGTACTTTTTTAGCTGAGCCAGAGCCCACTTTTTCGCGTAATTCTGCTTTTAATGACATGGTATTTAAAACTCCTTTTGCTTGCATTTTTTATAAAGCGGCTAGCGCTTTTTATTGGCATAATGGTATCTTACCAAAAAACGGCACAAATTGCTAGCTTATTCTACCCTTTTTTTATACAATAGTACTAGTTTTGTGCTTAGACAAGGTGGTGATTCCTCAATGAAACGGTTATTTAGCTTATTAAAACCTTTTGATTACCTGATTATTTTAGGGGTCATTGCCTTATCTTTCTTGCCCAATATCCTGACCTTCTACCACTACCAAGGCTTGAATAATTCGGAGGAAGTCGGCCAAGTTACTGAAGCGTCTAGCACTAAGACCACTCTCGCATCTTCCTCCACCTATGCCCTCATCAAAATAGACGGCAAGGAAGTGGACCGTTTCGACCTCTCGGAAGACGCTCCTCATGAAGAGAAAACCTACTACCCACATCCGGGACAGTATAACATTATTGAGCGTGATGGCAAACGAATTCGCGTGCGCGAAGATAACAGCCCTGATCAAATTGCGGTTAAAACCAGTTGGGTGGGCCGACCAGGTCAGGTTTCCATCTGCTTGCCCCACGGACTCATTATCGAGATTCATGGCGAACGTTCAACCGGTGGCCGCACTGACACTAGTCAATCAAGTAACGCTAGCTCAAGCCAAGAAGAAGATTTAGTTTTACCAAAATAAGGACTGGAGAATCTCCAGTCCTTTTTTTACTTAAGGATTGTGTGAATCAACTTTTGTAAATCTGGTATTACTTCTTGCTCAAACCAGGGATGTTGTTTTAACCAGCGTTGGTTGAGAGGTGAGGGATGGACTAAGGGAAAATAGTCCGGCAGATAGTCCTGATAATGGGCGACTGTTTCTGTCAGATTACTTCTTTTGCTCTTAGCCAAATAATAGTCCTGGGAATAACGTCCGACTAATAGAGTCAATCTAACCTCTGGTAATTGAGCTAGGATCTGAGGATGCCACTTAGCTGCAAAGCCCTTGCGTGGTGGCAAATCGCCTGATTTACCCTTGCCAGGATAATAGAAATCCATGGGGAGAATTGCCAAAAGATCCGAATCATAGAAAGTCGAACGATCCATCCCCAACCATTCCCGCAAGCGATCGCCAGAGCGATCATCCCAAGGGCGACCGGCTTCTTGAGTAGCTAAACCCGGGGCTTGTCCCACAATTACTAATCGTGCAGTTTTTGGCGCCGTAAAAAGTGGATCAATCCCTGCCTTGCTATAAATCTGGTTTTCTGGCGCTTGCATGATGGCATCACGAATCTTTAAATTTTCTTTGGCCATATTATATTCCCTCCTCTTAGGATTTTAGATAGGCGACAACTGCATTCAGGCCATAGCCATCTCTTCCATCGCGCCGATAAGAATGACAGCCTAAGGCTTGTTTGGTCGACACAGCCACATCATATTGTTGTTCCAAAGGAACCCCCATAGCGAGGAAACGCTCCTTATTAATTCCTTTGGTATCTATTAGCCAATGATGCTCATCCTCCTGCCTGAAGGACTGGGGATGCCTTGCTTCTAAGGGTTGGAAGCGACCATAGACATCTTCCTGAACTTGAAAATCTTCCATGCTAAGGGCGGGCCCATAGGCAATCAGCAGATTAGATGGCCTCACATCATATTGGCTCATCATAACTTCTAAGGCTTTTTGGCCAATCGATTGGAGTGTGCCAGGCCAGCCAGAATGAACTAGGGCAAACACCTTTTTAACCGGGTCAAAAAGAATAATGGGAATACAGTCCGCAATCTTGACCATTAAGGCCAAATCGCTTGCCTCTGTTACCAAGCCATCGTAGTCTCCGAGAGAGCGTAAGCCCCATCCTGTCCCCAATTGGTCGGCCCTTACTTGGCAGATGTCAGCTCCGTGAACCTGGTGCACCTCTGCTAGAGGCATATCGGCTTTTAGAAAAGTTCGATTGACAACTTCTACGGATGCTTCCTTAAAATCAGGTTTGAAATTAAGCGGCTTACCAATAAAACGATGCTCCAAGCCCGCTTCAAGCAAAGCCGGCACCGTGTAGTAGTCGTAGTCAGACCCCTTTATATACTCGTAATCCATTCTCATGTCTCCTTTTCTAGCTTTGAGTCACTTGGTATAGGGGCCAAAAGCCAGCTACTGCCTTAACTAAGTCCTGAACTAGAGTTTCCAAGTCGCTATAGTCCGACAATGGCTCCATATCTTGCCGCAATAACACCTTTCGTACCTGCCCCGCCTCATAGGCTTGTACCAGCTCTTGCCGGTGCTCTTCACTTGTGGTCATGCGACGTGTTTGCTTATGTGAATCCTGAACCCAATAATAGGCCTCTTGTGGTGCTGGTACTTCTAAGATTCGCGCCTGTTGGGCTAGCGTCTGCTCTTGGCGACTTCGTTCAATAAAACTCAACTCCAAGCAGACGGTAAGCGCCCCTTGATCCGAAACTAACCGCAGGGCAAAGCTTGGACTAGCCGAGCGATTTTCTGGTGGAAAATAATAGACCCAAAAATGAGGTCGAGCCACTTGAGCTTGATTCATCCAGGCACTTACTCGCCCCTGAGTCCAATCTGGAAAAGCTTGCCCGAAGGCGGTCGCCAATTTCGAAAAAGCCTGCCGAGCTGCCTGGCCACTTCTTTTGAGGCATTCCATGTCCTCAATTTCTACTGGATTATCTAGTTTAGCCGGATTACGATAGTGCTGATCTTGATAGGTCAGATAGTCTGTCAGCAACTGTTCCCACTTCATCATCTCACTCCCCCTTTTACCCTATTATATCAAATTATGATTTAGTCACCCTAGCTTGGCGCTTCAAAATGACAAAAGACACGACCAAAGGAGAAAAGGTCGTGTCTTTAATTCGTTATGCTCCAAAGGGTGAGCCTACCCCCGAGCTATCAAGATTATTCTGTTTCTTTTGGCTTATAGCTTGCAAGCCCTAAACCAGCTAAGAGGCTGAGTGCTGCAGCACTAAAGAAGAAATTACTTGTCTCCCCAGCAGCTGGTAATTGCCCCTGTTTTGCCTCATTAGCATTGCCTGTAGGGCTCTGACTAGCAGATGCAAGGCCAGATTCAGCTAGCGTTTGCTGAAGTTGACTTGTTTGGTTTCTATCTGCTTGCTTTGATCCAACCTCAACTGCATAGAGTGAGAAGTGAGGCGCTGTCAAGATGACCTTGCGTCCATCTTCTGACATACGGAAGTCTACCGCTTGTCCTGGTATACCTTGGGCATCTAAATGATAGGCCTTGGCTACCGTCCCATCCACTGGAATGGATACTTGGGCTGGCCGTTGGATTTGGACGCCTTGACCCTCCTTATCTTGGAATTGAATTTCGTAGACTAAGACATTATCAGGTAACCCAGGCACCTTAACACGTCCCACATGTAAAGACACTACTTGCTTGCCTAAACCTTCTGGTGGGATGGTGACACTAACCCCCGTATCCTTGTCATTATCTTCAAAAGTTACAGTACCATCTGGATTGTAGGTAACATTGACTCCTTGGCTACGATAGAGTGGTACTGTCACATCAGAGTCTGACGGATCAGTTGGATGGTCAGGTTCTGGCGTCACGGGGTCTGCAGGACTAATCGGCAAGGTAACACCTTCAACCTTGACTGGTAGACCATGCAAACTTTCAATATGGCCAGACTCTAGCCCCGTCACACTTACCTTGTCATGCACTGTTTCGGCACTAAAGAGTAGGGTTTTGCTAGATAGTTGTGTGTAGAATCGCGCCGTCTTACCATTTGATAAGGTCAAAACTGGCGAATCATTCACTAGCACTTCGTGGTCAAAGTTCACTGCAAAAATCTTACTGTCATAGTGCTCTGTATTCAAGGCCTTGACTTCGTTGGCTTGAACTGGATCTTTGGTAATAAAGTCCCAATTGACTGTCTTGTAGGATAAGGTAAAGTCATTTTGAGTCCCTTCCTTGTGTTCATAGAGAATCCCATAAACACCTGGTGACACCTCTTGAAGTGAGTTGTAGGCATAGGAGCCCGGCTGAATCAAACGATGGTGAAGCCAAGTCAAGCTCCCATCCGATTCTACTCGAGCTAAACGAATGGTCCCTTCACTTCGAGAGTTCCCTTCCCCATTGGCATTAGAGAGGACAATATACTCTTGTCCTTGATGGTGAGTTGAAATGGCCGCTAATTGAACATATGAATCATGCACATCTTGATAGTAATCCAATTGTTTGGCCCAGGTCTGACCGCCATCATAGCTGGTCGCCACTTGCAACTGGCCAAATAGACCACGCATGAAGAGTTTCACCTGCCCATTATCAAGTTGAACGGCTGAAGCTTCTGTATTTTGATACCAGTAATCATCCATGGTGCTTGAATGTAAGGTGCCGTCTTCAATTGGCAAATTATCATTGACCGCCTCTCCCATGTGCCAGGTTTCCCCATGGTCATCAGAATAGATGACACGAGAAGATTGGGAGCCACTAAGGTGAGATACAAAGTTAGTCGAATAGGTTGGCACGATAATGCGACCAGCATGTGGCCCAGTCCGAAGTACTGTTCCTGTCCCTGGCCCTACTCCTAAGAATTTCATCCAATCGGCTTTTACCATTGGCGTAATATCACGAGGCGCTGACCAGGTCTTGCCATCATCATCACTGTATGATAACCAGAGATAGTTGTCTTTGGCTACTCGGAAAGGTGAGGTCTTGTTGCTAGTAAAGTAGACATTACCTAAGAGATTCTCACCTTGGTAGATGTCCCCTTTATCTTCATATTTTGGTTTTACCGGATCCACCACTACTCGATAGTCTGTCTTGGTTCCATCAGGTGCATAGACATACCCTTGCTCGCGAATAGTGTAGTGTCCCTGCTCACCTTCACGGTAAAGCACTTGATAGGTCTTACCATCAATGGTCTGGTACATGGTTTCCTTTTGCTCAGACATACCGAAGATGCCTCGGCCTTCTGGAAACATATCATAAATTGAGAAGATGCGTTTGGTTTTTGGATCTTGAACTAGCACCTGGTCGATTGTCACAGGAGAGGCTTGGTCTGCTCTTTCAGGATTAGGATTATCTCGTAGGTTGGCAATATGGATGCGGTCACCCCAGGTCTTACCGCCGTCCTCGCTACGTCGAACCACCATCCCGATATCGCCCCAGTCAGAAGCGTGAAGTCGTCGTTCATCGGCAGAAGCAATTAAAGTACCCTTATCAGTCTTAAGCAAAGCAGGAATACGATAGCTAGCAATTCCGTCAGCATTCGGTTGACCACTATGCCCGCTCTCGAAAACGTCCTTTTTATCAGAAATCTCTGCTCCCGGTGCTGGCTCTAACTGTAAAGGTTGTCGCTTGAATAGTTGGCTGCGTTCCCCCACTTCTTCTTGTGATAAGGCGCGATTGTAAATGGATAAGTTACGTACTGTTAAGTCACTACCCCAACGTAAGTCAGATCCTCTACGTGTCTTGCCAATTTGTAAATCTGTCAAATCAGGCATATCACTTAGAAATTTACCTGATACTGGGCTAGTTCGTGACAAGACCCCATTGACATAGAGGCGAACTTTTCCTGTTTCTTTGTTAGGATCTGGACGTTCCACTGTAAAAGTCACTGAATTCCATTGGCCTGGCGTCACTTTAAGGGGCGCATCACTATAGCTTCCATAAAACTGCTCACCTTGGCGACCACGAGCTTCCACCAAGGCAGTCCCATTATGAACGGCTAAGGTGAAATACTCATTCACAAATTTATTGCTAGAAGCTGAGAATAGACTGTAGAATTGTGGCGCCCGCTCACTCGGTTTGAATTCCATATGGATGGTGGCGTTAGTCAATTTTTTCAGACTTTCAAGATGCTGACTTAAATCCACCCGTTGATTATTTTCTTGATTGGTTGCGACATCATTTTGGTCTAACACTTGGTTTTCACGCCCCACTTCTCGCACGATTTCATCACGTTGAGGTTGGCTGGACTCTTCAGTTTTTTCAGAACTGGAGACCGAGCTTTCTTCCTCTGCTTTGGGGGAGTTTGCATCAGTCGCTGGGACTTCTTCAGGATTGCTAGTTTCAGAAAGCTCATTCACTTTTTCGGAAACGTTTACATTTTCAGGTTGACTAATGGACTCCGTTGTATTTGATTGAGGGATTTCTTGAGCCGAAACACTCGTTTGAGGTGATAAAAAGAGGACATGTCCAATGACAACTGAGAAGACTCCCGTCGCTAATTTACGAATGGCGAAGCGAGAACGGCGATCAAAAAGATCTTTTGCTTGTTTACTCATATTAAGCCTCCAAATTATAGGGATTTTGGTTTGCTGATACGACAAAATCTGGCTACCAGGGTAGCTAGCATAAAACTAGCTCCCTAGTAGTCAGGTCTTGCATAGTGTGAGTGATTATTTAACAAATTCCGCCCGAGCGGCTTGGATCATGGCGTGCGCCTTGTCAACAACGGCTAGATCTTCTGGGCCAACCCCTGTTAATGGTGGGCGGACAGAACCACAGTTGAGGCCTTCGCGTTTGAGGATTTCTTTCTGTACGGCATAAAGGTTAGCTTTACCACTTACCAAGGTGAAGATGATTTCATCAATGCGGCCTTGGATCGTAAAGGCTAGGGCTAAATCGCCTGCTTCTAGGGCTGCATTAGCTGCTAAGAAGAGTTCTGGCATTACCCCATAGGTGCCACCGATTCCCCCATCAGCCCCCATGACACGACCACCGATGAATTGCTCATCTGGACCGTTGAAGACAACGACTTCACGATCACCAGCTGTCAACTTCCAAGTGATTAAGTCTTGGACTGGCATAGAAGAGTTCTTAACCCCAATCACTTTAGGATTTTCCAACATGGACTTGAACATGCTAGGAGTTAAGGCATAGCCTGACAGTTGCGGAATGTTGTAAATGATGAAGTCAAGCTCTGTGGCATCAATCATAGCATTCCAGTAATCCTTGATTGAATGTTCTGGCAAGCGGAAGTAAATTGGTGGGATGGCTGCTAAGGCATCTACCCCTAGGCTTTCCGCATGCTTAGCTAAGTCAACTGAATCGCGCGTAGAGGCAGCTGCTACGTGGGCAATGATGGTCATCTTGCCACCAACTGCCTTCATAACATGTTCTAAGACTAGTTTACGCTCTTCCACATTTTGGTAGATACATTCGCCAGATGAACCGCCAACATAGAGGCCTTTGACCCCTACTTCCAAGTAATGTTTAGCAAGCGCTTGAGTGCGTTCTGGACTGATATTGCCTTCATCGTCATAGCAGGCATAGAAGGCTGGGATAATTCCTTTGTACTTATCGAATTTTGACACGTTTAAGACTCCTTTGGTTATGCAACCGGTAATTTTATGACTAACTTTTTATAGGTGCTGGCCTGACCTAAATGACGGGCCGGCTTATGGGCATCTTCTGGAAATACCACACAGGCTTGTCCAGGATAGAGTTTAACAATGGTCTGGATTGGACCATCCAAAAAGGCAATGTCCTTTTCGGCATCGTAGGCGGTGACTTCATTCAGCTGACATGTAGGGGCCACAATGAGATATTCATGGCCTTCAAGCGGCACATGGATGTCTAACCATTTCTGATGGGCTTCATAATGAGATTCATCAACTGCACCTAGCTCTCCATCTTGGATGAAGAAGTATCCTCCCTCGAAATCATATCGCCCGATAGTTTTTTGAGCTAAGCTATTGAATGTTTCGAGCGCTGCTTTTATATGGGGAATACGGTCACTGTATTCTTGAAGACCTTGTAATTGATCTACAATCATCTTTTCACCTCCTCTTTGCCGACAATTGCTTATTTATCTGTATCTAAGGCTTCTTCGCGAGGATCGTGCAGAGGTCGCCCACGTCGAATGAGAAAGAGTACCAGATTATAGGTGACACTAGCCGCCACAATTGGCATATAAGTAAAGAGGTAATTCTGTAGGAACATGTCTGCCGTAAATTGTTTTAAGGCGACCATCCCCATGAGAATAATAATGGCTACCGCATTGATAATGAGTGGCGCCGTATAGTAACGCTTGGCTACTCGGTTAATCAGATAGGTTGCCAAAACCGACAAGCCCATGAAGAAGATACCATAGAAGAACCAACCAATAATCAGTTGCTCCAGGGTCATATCAGGCACTCCTTTCTCTTTCTTGCATTTCTTTAGTTTACTACGCTAACGAAGCGTTTAGCAATTTCCAGTGGTCGCGTAATAGCGCCGCCTACAACAGCTGTGTGAATCCCTTGGGCGAAAGCTGTTGCTAGGTCTTCTGGTGTATGAATCTTACCTTCAGCCACAATTGGAGTATGGGTTTGTTCCACTAAAGCTTTCATTAACTCAAAGTTAGGACCGGTTGTTTGACCTTCCGTATACGGCGTATAACCATTCATGGTAGTCCCAATCAAGTCAAAACCTAGGCGTTCAGCATTCAGTCCCTCTTCTAAAGTGGAAATATCGGCCATCAACAATTGATTCGGGTATTTTGCCTTGATTTGAGCGATGAACTCATCCAAGGTCTCCCCAGCACGCTCACGTAAGGTAGCATCTAAGGCAATAATATCAGAACCAACTGCTACTAGCTCATCCACTTCTTGCATGGTGGCGGTAATGTAGGAACCATAGCCTGGATAAGCTCGCTTAATAATCCCAATCACTGGCACATCAAAGGCTTCCTTAATCTGGGCAATATCAGTAACCCCTTGGGCCCGGATACCGACAGCTCCAGCCTCAATAGCTGCTTTGGCCATGAGAACCATGACCCCACCCTCTTCTCGGTAGAGCGGTTCGCCAGGTAAAGCCTGACAGGAAATAATCAGTTTTCCTTTTAATCGTTCAATCGTTGGATGCATTGTAGTCACTATCCTTTCACCGCCCCGACTGTAATACCTTGGGCAAAGAAGCTTTGGAACATCAGGAAGACAATAATCATTGGCAAGGAAGCCAAGAGCGCGCCAGCCATGAGGACCCCATAGTTAAGTGAGAACTCAGCAGATTGAGCCATAGACGCCAAACCTAAAGGCAAAGTCTTCATTGTTTCTGAGTTAGTGAATACCAATTGAGAGAAATAGTCATTCCAAGAGGAAATGAAGGTGAAGATAGCCAAGGCACCAATACCTGGTTTAACAATTGGTAAGACGATATTGACGAATTTTTTGATTTCGCCACAGCCATCAATGTCTGCTGATTCTAAGAGAGAATCAGGTACAGAGTGGGAGAATTGCTTCATGAGGAAGATCCCGAATGGCCAACCGACAGCCGGCAAAATCAAGGCGCGGTAGGTATCCATAAGCTTGAGATCGGTAATCAATTGAAGCAAAGGAATCAAGATAACTTGTTTTGGCAAGGCCATGGCCGCGATAAATACGGCAAAGAGTAAGCCAGCACCTGGGAAACGTTTCTTAGCTAAGGCATAGCCAGCTAAGGAAGCCGTTGTGCAGACCAAGATGGTTGTTACCACTGAAACGAATACAGAGTTGAAGAACCAACGTGCAGTTAACGGCACTAGGAGTGATTTGAAGTTATCTAAAGTTGGGCTCATCGGGAACCATTCTGGTGGGATGGCAATGGCGACGTCTTGAACCTTAAAGGCACCTGTTGCAATCCAATAGAATGGGAAGATGAAGAAAATGGTCAAGAAAGCCAACAATGTGAAGGAAATAATGTTGTAGAGACCGAATTTTTTGAATTCCATGTTAAATCGTCACCTCTTCCTAATCAATATCGCGGTTGAAGTATTTATATTGAACAGCCGAGATTAAAGCAATAATCAAGGCTAGCACAACACCCCATGCAGAGGCTTGGCCAAAGGATTGCTGCTTAATCCCCATCTCGTAGACTTGGTACATGATGGTGCTTGTTGCATAGTTAGGACCACCAGAAGTCATCAATTGGATTAAGGCAAAGATTTGGAAACTGTTGATGGTGGTTGTCACCACGATATAAAGGGTCGTTGGCATAATCAATGGCCAAATAATGTTTTTGAAGATGGTCCAGTTGTTGGCACCGTCAATCTTAGCAGACTCGAGCAGTTCCACTGGAACGTTCCCTAAAGCTGCAATATAGAGAATAATCGGCTGACCAATACTGGTCGTAATTAGAACGGCAATGACTGCGTAAATAGCAGTAGAGGCGTTCCCTAACCATTGAACATTACCTTCAATGACATTCATGGATTTGAGAATATAATTGAGAATCCCAAAGTCTGGGTTATAAATCCACAACCATACCACTGTAATCGAAACAACTGAGGATACAGCTGGCAAGTAGAAGACGCCACGGAAGAAGCTCCGTACATGAGCTGATTTGTTATAGATGTTAATGGCGATAAAGAGTGATAAGACTACTACAATTGGCACTGCAATTGCTACGATAAAAATAGTGTTACTTAAGGACTTGATAAAAGTCTGGTCGCCTAAGAGCTTAGTGTAGTTATCTAAGCCTACAAAGCTAACTCTCCGCCCTCTATACTTGAGCAAGGACATGTAAATCCCGCGTAACATTGGATAGAGTACGAAAGTCAGGAAGAAGGCCATAGCAGGTGCAATGAACAGATAGGCGCTAAAGTCGTACTTTCTTCTTAATTTGGCTAACATAGAGATCTCCTTTCGAGAGAATAATTCATAATAAAAGGAACAAATCGGCTACCCTAGGTCGCGATCACTATAAACGACTACTCCCAAACTCCCGCTAGTCCAAAATATTGGGCGCTTGGGAGTAGGATGTTTATATTAGTCGCACGCGAGATCCTGGTCCGGGTAGCGCTAGATTTGTCCCAGTAAATCGAGCACTCTCTGAATTCAGATTATGGTGTGGCTTATTTTGCTTCTTCGTAGGTAGCTTGCGCTTGTTCTACGTAGCTGTCCACTAATTCTTTTACATCACCTTGGCCAGACAATACCCCTTGGAGCATTGGGAACCAAAGTGGACGCATTTTAGCGTAACCTGGAATGGTGTTGTAGTAAGCACCGAAGTTATCTGATAAGCCTTCAGCAAACTTCAACTCTTCGTTGTCATAGAGGCCTTTCACGCCTTTTTGAGCAGAGAAGTTACCAGTTGCCTTCAAGGTACGAGTACCCCATTCTGGGTCGTTGATCATGAAGTCTACAAATTTTTGAGCGGCTTCAATCTTCTTGTCGTCGCCGTTATCGAAGACTGCAGGACCTGCTACTAAGTATTCATACTTAGGTGATTTGTTAGCGTTAGGGAATGGTAAGAAGCGAACGTTTAAGTCTTCTACTGATTTCCATTGAGCGTAGAGACCTGGGCTTGCCAAGATACTTAATGGAGACTTACCAGACTTGAAGTATTCCAAAGCATCTTTTGCTTCTAAAGCGGCCCCTTGACCGATAATGCCTTTAGGTGCTTGTTCGCGAATCCATTGAAGGGCTTTTACCCCGTTTTCGTCATTGATGGTGTATTTATTTACTTCATCGTTAGTAATCCAAGAACCGTATAAGTTAGAGACAAAGGCACGAGGACCTTGGTCACCAGCTGCAGATTTAGCATACACAACGGTTGGAATTAAGTCTTTGTCTTTTTCATGAACAGCTTCTAAGAATTTTTGGAATTCTTCAGGCGTCCAGTTACGTCCTTCTTTTTCGAATGGCAAGAGGTCTGTCACACCTAACTTGTCAGTCAACTTAGTGTTAACTGCCATCAAGAATGGCGCAATCCCTTGTGGATAGAGATACAATTCGTCTTCGAAGGAGCTAGCCTTAACAGCTGATTCATTTAATTTTGAAGTATCAACGTCTTTGAATGGTGCCAAATAACCCTTGCTTGCCCAGTCGATGACACGACCTGGTGCATCATAGATTACGTCAGGGTTAGTCTTAGATTGGATAGCTGTTTCAATTTTAGCTGGACCATCTGTAAAGTCGATCTTTTGGTATTCAACTTTGATGCCTGGGTTCTTAGCTTCAAAGGCTTTAATCAAGGCTGCATCGTATTCTTCAGAAGTCTTAAACTCTGAGTCACTGGTAAAGTTAGGGAAGTTCCAGTATTTAATGGTTACTGTCTCTTCAGCACGCACATCGGATGGTGCCGCTGTCACAACTGTGTTTAATAAAATCCCACAAGATAAGGCAGCTGCAAAAACTTTTGATAATTTCATGTTGATTCCCCCATTTGTAATTTTTGGTTGATAGATGTAATTTCTTGAATCGTCTTCTGCATATTTTGACTGAAGACAGGATTTTCTAGCATCATTAGCGTTATGGCGTCGATGAGAAAGAAAATCGGTAACTGAGTATTGACGAAAAACTCACTATTAACAAACCGGCTATTGTGTACCAGAAGGGTCTCATCGGCCAACTTAGCCAAACTACTTCCCTTCATGCTAGTTATAGCTACCAAAATGGCGCCATTTTGCTTGGCATTGCCTAAAGCATCAATCACATCCTTTGTTTCACCAGAATTACTAATGGCAATTACCACGTCACTAGAACGTGTCACCGTACTGGAGATAATCATCATATGCGAGTCCGTCTCACTCGTTGCTGGCAGGCCCATACGTGACAGGCGAATAGCCAATTCCCGAGCCGTTAGCCCCGAGGACCCCATCCCATAAACCATGATTCGGTTGGCCTGAGAGAGAACTTGAATTAACTGACGAAGCTGATATTCTGATTGTAATTCTGATGTTCGTTGAATGATACGGTTATAGAATTCGCTAACCGTATCGAACATATCATGATTTTGGTGATTGCTTGCCGACTCCCCTTCACTGGCTTGCAGTTGAATTTTCAAATCAACAAAGCTCTCACAACCTACTTTACGACAAAAGCGTGTAATGGTTGCGGCTGAAACACCTGTTTCTTTGGCCATCTCGCTAATGGTAATGTTAGTAAAGTAGGGACTTTCTTGCATAATATAGGTTGCAAGGAGCTGTTCCTTTGGTGATAGATGAACGAAGTTGGCTTCAATTCGCTCTAATACTCCCATGGGATCACATCCTTATTGAGTAAGCTTAATGAGTTGAGATAGCGCACCTAACATCCCAGCATCGTTACCTGACTGGGCTGGTCGAATCTCTGTTGTTAGGAAGCGAGGATCAATCACACGTTGCTCCAAGATTGCCATTAGACGTGGCATAATGAGATCAGCACGTGCTAGAATTCCACCCCCTAGGACAAGGACTTCTGGATTCAGTAGATAAATCGCTGATAAAAGTCCGGTGGCTAAATGATTTAGAAATTGGTCGAGTACTTGGCTTAAGACTGGATCTCCAGTTGCTTCCAAGCGGTCAAAGAAGGCTTCCCCACTGAGATTTTCACCTGTCGCTTGAGCCGCCTGTTCTAACAATGCAGTTGTTGAGGCTAATTCCTGAAAGGCTGCTTTGCCAATAGGCAAATAGCCAACTTCTCCGGCCATGTCGCTCACACCGGTTAGCAGTTGTCCATCTAAAACAATGGCTCCCCCTACACCTGTACCAATCGTAAAACATATCATGGACTTAGGTGGCTGGCCTGTTCGACTGGCTTGCCAGTATTCACCCAAACAAGCTGCGTTCACATCATTTACCACATAGCAAGGCAGACCAGTGAGTGCTTCCACTTCAGCTTTCAGTGGCGTCCCCGTATAACCTGGGATAGTGGGCCCTGCAAATCGTATAGACCCGTCACGAGAATCAACCACTCCAGCAGTTGAAATCGCCACGCCCAATAGGCTTTCCTGGGATTGAACCTGCTTTGTAATCGAAAGAACTTGTTGCAATATCTGGTTAGAATACTGGTCAACGCTGGTTTTGACCTTCTGAGTCTGGCCTAGCGCTTCACCCTTTTCATTGAAGAGACCATATTTAATGAAGGTCCCGCCAATATCAAAGCACAAGTAATTCATCCAATTTGTCACCTCTCTTTCTGTCTTTCAACTGATTACGCTTTCATTATACACCAAAGAAAATATTTTTCAAGTGTTTTTATGAAGAAAATTATTTTCATGATTGATTTTCTATTAGCTTCATTTTTAATCCTTGCTTCTATGCTATTTACATGAAAGCGCCATCTATTTTTTCATTGATTTACACCTTTCCTTCTAGCTATTTTATCTTCCTTTCCAAAATCAGACGATCAGCCAAGCTATTGTAAGATTTAAATGCACACAAAAAAGGCTAGGAAACTCCTAGCCTCATTTATTATAAGCCTAAACGACTCAAGAAATATGGCATCTGCACGCGCCACCATGGCCAGTCATGCGCTACATCGCCACCCCACTCGTCGAACCAAGCAGGTACTCCCTTCATTTCTAAGGCTTCTTTCACCTTATAGAAGGATGGTAAACCATCATGCTCCCAAGGCCCATGCCCGGTACAGACAATAATATTGGATTGACGGTATTGATCAAGGAACCAAGGATCATGTTGGTTGAAGACATAATCACTCGGCGAATTAGAATAGATTGCCTCATCATCGCCATATTCCCCTACAAAGAAACGTGCATCATAGACCCCACTTAAGGCAATCACCCCGCGGAAAACATCTGGATGTTGGAGGAAGAAGTTGAGCGCATGGTAGGCCCCCATACTGCACCCCGTCGTCATCATTGGATCAAACCAGCCCGTCTTATGCTTAATAAAAGGAATCGCTTCGCTAATGACATAACGCTCATAAGCCCGATGCATTTCTGCACGATCGTGTGGGTATTTCCAGTCGGCCAACCAACTTTCACTGTCAACACTAGCTAAGGTGAAAAATTGAACCCGTCCTGCCTCAATGGAATCCCGACAAGCATCAATCATACCGAAGTCGGCATATTCATTGTGGGTTCCGCCTGATGACGGGAAGACCACAATCGGTAGTCCGGCATGACCATAACGATTGAGAGGCATTTCGCGATTGAGTTGACCACTCCAGTGACTTAACCATTCTACGTGCATTTATTATTGTCCTCCTTGTTTCTTATGTACATATTGACTTACTTCTTCAACTTCTTCTTGGGTATCCGCAAGAACGACTAAAAACTCATTCCCCATAATGGCTGAAAAAGCATCTGGCAAGCGATCAACCATTTTGACACGGTCACCGTATCTTGCCCGAATCTCATCAACATTGTGCGCGTATGATAACTCATCACGGCGTGAGATACCCACCCCATAATGTCGATCATAGCTTGGGATTTCTTCTAGCCTTCCAGTTACGATATCGGCGTAGATAGCATAGAGATCACAACCATAAGCATAGTTATATAGATCGATTGTGTAACCGCCAGCCAGTCGGTTATTATACTCGATGGCTACGTAGTCTCCCTTTTTACGACGGAAGAATTCAATATGGAAGAAGCGTTCCTTCATTCCAAAGGCCTTAACTGCTGCCTGGCCGTACTCAGCCAACTTAGGCTCTACATCCTTTTGGACAATGTTGGTGTAATCGCACTGGCCCTCAATCAATTCTAGGGTTGGCAAGGAATAGACAAAGCTCGTTGAGAAGACAATCTGGCCATTTTCATCAACTAAACCGTCAAATGTGCAGAGCTCCGCATCCAAGACATAAGGTTCCACAAAATAGGGAATGGATTGGTCCCACTCGGACAAGAAGGTCGCAACATCTTCTTTGGTCTCAAGTCGATAGGTTGCTGCAGTCCCTACCCCACGGTCAGGTTTTGCTACTGCAGGGAGGCCAGCTTCCTTCAAAGCTTTATTGAGTTGACTTTCATTTTTGATTAGATAACCTGGCACCACTGGAATGCCAGCTTTCTCAAATAACTTCTTCATTTTTGACTTATACTTGGTTTTTTCTAAGTCACGAGGTTTGACCCCAGGTACGTTGAATTGCTCGCGTAAGGCAGCATCTAACTCTAACCAGTACTCATTGTTAGATTCCAAACGATCAATTGGGCCATGCTTATAAATTAAGAAAGCTACCGCACGCTTCACCTCATCAAGGTCTTCCATATCCTCGACACGGTAATATTCAGTGAGGCTTCCACGTAACTCTGGTGAGAGCCAGTCATAGGGCTCTGTGCCAATCCCCAATACATTCACACCACGCTCTTTGAGTCGAATTGCGAAATTCTGGAGGTTTTTAGGGAAATGGGGGGACATCATCAAGTAATTCATAGTTTCACCTCAGTATAATTATTAAATATAAATTAGAATATCATGTATTTTGAATGAATACAAGTACTAAAGTAAGAAAAGGCCAATTTCTTGATCAAAATGTTCGGAACGCGTAACAAATGGCATAATAAAAAGGCTAGGAAATCTCTTCCCAGCCTTTCTTCCTTATTTAGTACCAAAAATACGGTCACCCGCATCTCCAAGCCCTGGCAAGATATAGCCGTGCTCATTGAGGCGTTCATCTAGCGCCGCCATATAGATATCCACATCTGGATGCGCCGCCTGTAAAGCTGCTACCCCTTCTGGTGCAGCAACTAAACAAGAAAAGGTGATATTTTCTGGCTTGACGCCATACTTTTTCATCAGAAGGTCTAGCGCAGCAATCGCTGAACCACCTGTCGCTAACATTGGATCCACCACAAAGACATGACGTTCTTCGATATCTTGTGGTAATTTAGCAAAGTACTCAATTGGCTCTAGGGTTTCGTGGTCACGATAGAGACCAATATGCCCCACACGTGCAGCAGGCACTAAGTCCAAAATCCCGTCGACCATGCCCAAGCCAGCTCTTAGGATTGGAATAATCGCCATTTTCTTACCAGCAATCCGCTTCTGAGTGGTCTCAACCAATGGCGTCTCGATGACCACATCTTCTACTGGTAAATCCCGTGTAATCTCATAGGCCATCAGCATAGAAATTTCATTGGTGACTTCGCGGAAGGCCTTGGTAGAAGTGTTTTTATCACGAATAATGGTTAGTTTGTGCTGAATTAGCGGGTGATTAATTACGACGCATTTTGCCATCTTAGTCTCTCCTTTTCTGAGTCAATCAATTTAAGCTTGATAAAGTGGTAAGCCTGCAACGAGTTCTTTGACTTCTTGGCGGATAGCCACCAATTGGTCGTCAGAAGCTGTTAAAGTCTTGAGAATCAGACGGGCAACAGTCTGAGCTTGCGCTTCTTTCATGCCACGCGTTGTAATAGCAGATGTCCCTATTCGAATACCACTTGGATCAATGAAGGAACGGCTGTCGTTAGGAATCGAATTCTTGTTAACGGTAATCCCTACCTGATCCAAACGCTCTTGGGCTTCTTTCCCTGTCACACCTAGTGGTGTCACATCGAGATTAAAGAGGTGATTATCAGTTCCACCAGACACAACCCGTAGAGGGCTGTCTAAGAAAACCTCCACCATGGCTTGAGCGTTCTTAATCACCTGCGCTGCATAAGTCTTAAAACTTGGTTGCAAAGCTTCTAAGAGGGCAACAGCCTTAGCTGCTACCACATGCTCCAGAGGTCCCCCTTGAATACCTGGGAAGATGGCCATATTGAGTTGTTTAGCATACTGGGCCTTAGCTAAAATCAAGCCACCACGAGGGCCCCGTAAGGTTTTATGGGTCGTCGTTGTTACCACATCCGCATAAGGCACTGGGTTAGGATGGAGACCTGCCGCAACTAAGCCAGCAATATGGGCCATATCCACAAAGTAGATAGCCCCTACTTTCTTAGCAATTTGACCAATACGTTTAAAATCAATGGTCCGAGAATAAGCAGATGCTCCTGCAATAATCATCTTAGGTTTGACAGCTTCAGCTTGGGCTTCCAGTGCCTGATAATCAATCAATTCAGTAACAGGGTCTACACCATAAGCATGCATCTCATAAGACTGGCCAGAGAAATTAACAGGCGAACCATGAGTTAAGTGGCCACCTTGTGATAAATCCATGCCCAAGACACGGTCTCCAACATTGAGGAAAGCTCGGTAAACAGCAAGGTTGGCAGATGAACCAGAGTGGGGTTGTACGTTGGCGTATTCCGCACCAAAAAGTTCTTTCGCTCGATCAATCGCTGCTTGTTCAATGACATCAATGTATTCACAGCCACCATAATAGCGTCGGCCAGGATAGCCTTCAGCATACTTGTTGGTTAAGACACTTCCTTGCGCCTTAAGGACTGCAGGTGAAACAAAGTTCTCTGAGGCAATCAATTCAATTCCTTCTAATTGTCGCCGTTCTTCACGTTCAATAGTATCAAAAACCAAGGCATCATGTAATCTCTCAGTCATAGGTAACCTCCTTATTGGTTGACTCCCGCCAACCTATGTTCTGCTTCCTATTATAACATACTTGTGGCTGCTTTGTTCAACCGATTCATATAGGCATGATATTTTTCTGAATCTAAGGTTGCCTGCACTAAAATCCAATCACAGCCACTCGCTTCTAAGGCCCGTAATCCGGCATATAGTTGACGCGTCGCACTGACCGCATCATGAGGCTGACCTAAGGAATAAGTTGCCACAACTGGACTCTGATGACCCAAGGCCTGAATGATTGAATCATCCGCCAATAGCCCGACTTCCCCACCCTTGGCCACTAGCTTAGCCCGAAGTCTAGCTCTATCTTCAGTGGACTCAAACAAATAAACTTCTTGTTTAGGGCTATAGTGGCGATACTTAACGCCTGGTGACTGGAGCTGAGGGGCAGCTAATTGCTCTGCTACTGAGAATTCTTGAACGTTTGGGCACACTTGAGCCAACATGGACTGAGTGATTGCACCCGGGCGGAGAATTACCAATCGGTTAGCCATAGGACGGACTACTGTCGATTCAACACCAATTTGGGCTTGATCCGTATCGCCAGCCACTACGCCCGCAATCAGGCCATCAAAGTCTTGCATGACATGATCGACACTTGTAGGGCTAGGTTTACCTGATAAATTGGCACTCGGACCAACTAAAGGCGTCCCTACTAAGTCAATTAGGCGTAAGGCCGACTGTTGATTTGGCATGCGGAAAGCAACCGTTTCTTGGCCATTATTAACGTTTGCCGGAAAAACACCAGGCTTAACAGGCAAAATAATGGTCAAAGGACCCGGCCAAAAGCGCTCCATTAAATCCTTAGCCAATTTAGGCACCTCTGCCGCGTAGTCAAAGACTTGTTGTGCATCCTTGACATGAACAATGAGTGGGTTATCACTAGGACGACCTTTTGCTTGAAAGACCTTAGCAACTGCTTGTTCCTTAGTCGCGATGGCGCCTAAACCATAAACTGTCTCGGTAGGAAAGGCGACTAGCTCTCCTCTTCTTAAGAGAGCGGCCGCTTCATCCAATTCTCCCAAACGAAATTTCTTGGTTAACATTTTAGGCGGTCATCTCCTTTCATTCATTAATCTCTACTTGGACATAGCGGTCTCGGCCATTCAAATCCTGATGGCAACTAACCTTGGCTTGTGGGAAGGCTCGACGAAAAATGTCCACGACCTTCTGACCTTGTCGGAAACCAATCTCTAGAATCAAGCAAGCACTCGGCTTGAGATAGGACCCAATTTGCTTAGCCAGTTGGCGATAGAAAGCCAAGCCACCTTGCTCAGCAAACAATGCCATAGATGGCTCATAACGTTTAACCGACTCATCCATTAAATCTAATTCTGTCTCACTAATATAAGGAGGATTTGATACTACTAAATCGTAGGTTCGATCTTGAGGCAAGTCTTGACAGACATCCGTCACCAACCAATTAACAGTGGCCTGAAGATTTATGCCATTTTCTTTGGCAATAGCTAAGGCTTCAGGCGATAAATCGCCCGCGGTCAATTGAAGTTGTGGATGGCGCAAAGCCAAGCTAATAGCTAGAATACCAGATCCCGTCCCTAAATCCAGAGCTTGACTAGCATCTGGATGCTTTTCTAACCAGGTGGCCGCTAAATCTAAGATGCCTGCCGTATCTTCTCGGGGAATTAAGACGGCAGGTGTCACCTTAAAACGGTGACCATCAAAGTCTTCATAACCCAAAATATACTGCAAGGGCTCATGTGTCACTAGGCGATTTAAAACCTCTTGAAAGGCCTCATAGTCCTCCTGGTTAGGGACTTGATGAAGCTGTCTGACCAAATCAGTTAGAGTCCAATCGAAAACCCGCAGCCAATATGACTGGGCCAGACTACCATCAAAACCTCTTTCTTCCAAAAAAACTGAAGCACTCTTGAGTACTTCAGCCAGGCTTGCATTAGATTTGAGGGCCATTGAGCTCCTCCAATTTTTGGGTTTGGTCAAAGAGAACTAACCCGTCGATAATTTCATCTAATTTCCCCGACATAATGGCATCGAGTTGTTGAATAGTTAAGCCAATGCGGTGGTCAGTTACCCGGTTTTGTGGGTAGTTGTAGGTCCGAATCCGTTCAGAACGGTCACCAGTACCGACAGCTAATTTACGGTTAGAATCATATTCTGCCTGAGCTTCTGATTGGAGCATATCATAGACACGAGCACGCAAGACCTTCATGGCCTTCTCCCGGTTCTTAAGTTGGCTCCGCTCATCTTGCATCGCAACGACCACCCCAGTTGGCAAGTGAGTCAAACGAACCGCTGAGGCAGTCTTGTTGACGTGCTGACCACCGGCCCCACTAGCATGATAGATATCTACCCGGATATCAGCATCCTTGAGGTCTAAGTCGACTTCTTCAGCTTCAGGCATCACGACTACAGTTGCGGTAGAGGTGTGCACGCGGCCTTGAGATTCCGTCTCGGGTACCCTTTGAACACGGTGGGCTCCGTTCTCAAACTTAAGCTTGCTATAAACCTTATGCCCAGTAATCATGAGGCTGACTTCCTTATAGCCCCCAATCCCAGTAATATTGGCGTCTAAGACTTCTACCTTCCAACCTTGGCTATCAGCATATCGCGTATACATATTGAGAAGGTCACCAGCAAAGAGTTGCGCTTCGTCCCCACCCGCTGCCCCACGGATTTCCATGATGATGTTTTTACCATCATTTGGGTCTTCAGGCAACATCATGACTTTAATTTCTTCTTCTAGACGAGGTTTTTCAGCCTTTAATTCCGCCAATTCCATTTTAGCCAATTCAGCCATATCAGCGTCTAAGCCTTCACCTAGCATATCTTCGGTATCTTTAATTTCTTGTTGGACCTGCTTGTAGCGTTTGATCTTTGCTACCTTAGGGCTCAAGTCCGATTCTTCAATGGTCAGTTCCCGCAAACGTTTGGAGTCCGAGATGACTTCTGGGTCACTGAGTAATTCGTGTAATTCCTCAAAACGAAAAATGAGGGCATCCAATTGTTCAAACATAGTGGTCTCCTTTACTTAATTAATCCGGGATTCTTGTAACAGCGACGGCAAACCGGGTAGTAAGACTCGTTGCCTCCGATTTGAATTTGTTCACCTTGATAAACAGGCTTGCCATCTGAAATCCGCAAATTCATTATGGCCTTGCGGTGGCAGAACCAACAGATGGTTTTAATTTCTTCAATCTTATCAGCGTAGAGCAAGAGATATTTTGACCCTTCAAAAAGTTCATTGGTAAAGTCATTTTTAAGGCCAAAGCACATGACTGGAATATCAAGTTCATCCACTACTCGCGCTAGCTGCAAAATGTGTTCTTTGCTGAGAAATTGCGATTCGTCAATTAAAATGCAGTAACGCTTAGGCGTCAAATCCTTAATGGTCTCAAATAGGTCCATGTCCTCTGTAATAGGCGTGGCTTGGCGTTGGAAACCTGCCCGACTATTGACAATTCCTATATCAACGCGCGTATCAATGGCACTGGTAAAAAGTTCAACCGGTTTATTTTGTTCTTCGTAGTTATGGGCCACCTTAATAATCTCAATCGATTTCCCACTATTCATGGCGCCATACTTAAAATAAAACTGTGCCACACTAAGCATCCTTTCTTGGGTATTTTTAAGCGCAAATTTCACTGTCCCAACTAGTAATGATAAGGGAAAAGAGCTCAATAGTCAATCAAAGAATCAGCAAAGCTAGCTAGCTCAACCCATCTGAAATTCTATTCTTCTGAACCTATAATTTTTCCATAACAAAAAGGCAGGAACTTGAGTTCCTGCCCCTTAATCCTGATTATTTAACTGGTACTTTTTGAATCCAGCCTTCTGGAGCTTCAACATCTCCGTATTGGATGCCCACTAATTCATCATAAAGACGTTTAGTGATGGGCCCCACTTCTGTTTCAGAATGGAAGACATACTTCCTATCACCAACTGTGATTGAGCCAACTGGGCTGATAACGGCAGCCGTCCCACAAGCACCAGCTTCTACGTATTGATCTAATTGATCAACATACACATCGCCTTCTTCTACTTCCAAGCCCAAGCGTTCTTTGGCTAAGTATAAGAGTGAATACTTGGTAATAGATGGCAAGATAGAAGGAGATAATGGCGTAACGAATTTGTTATCCTTAGTAATCCCGAAGAAGTTAGCTGCCCCAACTTCCTCAATCTTAGTCTTGGTTGCTGGGTCCAAATAGATAGCGTCAGTATATCCATCTAATTTAGCCTTCTTACCTGGATAGAGGCTGGCAGCATAGTTACCCGCTACCTTAGCAGCCCCTGTCCCTTGTGGCGCTGCACGGTCATAATCCGATACAACAAAGTTACTTGGAGTTAAGCCACCCTTGAAGTAGGCACCTACAGGAGATACATAAATTCCGAAGAGGTATTCATCTGCAGGTGAAACCCCAATTGATGCGCCCAAGCCGATGAGGAAAGGACGGATATAAAGTGTCGCGCCTGATTCATAAGGTGGCACCCAATCCGCATTAGCTGCTACCACTTCTTTAACTGCTTCAACAAACCAATCCTCTGGGTAGGCCGGCATCAAGAGACGCTCAGCAGAACGGCGCATACGCGCCGCATTTTGATCAACGCGGAAAAGGTTGATTTCACCAGATTTGGTGCGGTAAGCCTTCAAACCTTCAAAACATGTTTGACCATAGTGTAAAACGTTAGCCGCTTCACTCATGGTAATGGTGGCATCTTCTGTAATGCCGCCCTTTTCCCAAGCACCATTACGGTAGTATGCACGGTAACGTTTGCCCGTATCGGTATAGCCAAAACCTAAGTTATTCCAATCCATTTGTTCTGGTGTTGTCATTGTCTATTCCTCCAATATAATAATGAGATTAGTTAGAACCTTTGAATACGAAAATTTCTTCATCATAGAGTTTCAAGACTTTGGTGAAGAGGAAGTGAACTAGGAAAGTTACCACTGCTGGCACAGCCACCCAGATGAGGAGCATGAGCAAGAAGTTATTTCCTAAACTTGGTAAGGAAGCAATTGGGCCAACCAAACCAACTAAACCGAAACCAGAGGTTTGTGGTGTCCCTGTCAAGTTAAAGACTGGAACCAAAACAGCTGTAATAGCTGAAGATAAGAGAAGCCCGGCTGACATAATTGGATGAGTCAGATAGTTAGGCATCATCATTTTCATAGCCCCCAAAGCAATTGCTGTTGGAACACCTGGCTTATTCTTCTTATGAGTTGCCCAGACTAAGTATAGAGCCGTAGTCCCGACCCCCATAGAGGCCGCCCCAGCTGATAGGCCAGATAATGAAATAGCTAAGCCGATTGCGACGGTTGAAATTGGAGTTAAGATTAAGATAGCAAAAGACATACAAATCAAGATACTCATTACGAAAGGTTGATATTGTACGAAGGTTTCAATTACGTGACCAATCGTATCTGTCACTTGTTTAACATATGGAAGGAGCTTGTAACCAAGTAAACCGACTCCGGAACCTACCACAATTGGTAAGAGGATAATTTCTAAGGCACCAAAATGGTGGCCCACTAACTGGATGACAGCTACCGCAAGAGCTGCCGTTACCATAGCATTAATCAAATCTCCTGTCCCGGCAAGTTGGAAGATTTGGCCTGTCTTGTCACCGATGGTTGCTTCAACCGCTTTCCAAGCACCAGACCCGATAAAGGTAGCCCCACCGACCGCAATCATCTGCATTGGCTTCATATTGAATTGATGTGCAATCAAGAACCCGGCCATAACAGGAATGAAGAACTGGAAGATGGTAATAATATTTAAGTAGTCCACTAAATATGGCTTAATAGCAGGGTAATTGCTCTGAAGGGCTGTGAGCGCCGCCTTCAAGACTGCATTAGGAATCAAAGCTACTACGATAGCAATGGCTGTCCCATTCAATACATTGTTTATAAAATTATAGGCAGACGATTTGGTCTTTTCATTCGTCATAGAGATACCTCTTTTCTTTTTAGGATGCCATAATTTTAACGTATTTCTAATCTTATTGCAAGGTAGTTTTTCATTTTTCTGAAAATAATCCTTAGATGGACAAACACAGAAGTCAAAGCTAGTAACTAGTTATCACGAACTTCTCATTTAATTACCTACATCCTGAGATTATGTTTGTGAAATTTCTTCAGAGGTCCGCCATCACCTCTTACTTAAGGCACAAGAAAAGAGACTAGGCAACTAGTCTCTCTTTAATCCTTTATAGCTGGCTTAGACTTTTGAAGCCTTCTTAGCTTCATTATTGGCAATAGCCAATGCCACCAAATGTTTTGCTAAACCTTCATTCCGTACTAGAAGCGGGCCGTGGAAATAGCTACCATAAGTATTGCGATAGTGCATACCCTCGGTTTTGTCTTGGCCATTGTTCCCATGACCGGTCACTACGCGACCAAGCGGTGCTTGATTGGGACCTAGTGTGGTCACCCCATTATGATTTTCAAAGCCATAATAAGTCACTTGATTGACTTCATCATAGATTTCAATATCTCCGATGAAGCGAGTGCCTTCTTGGCGTTCTGTCTTATGTGGAAAAATACCTAGGCATTCAATTTTCTGCCCTTCTGCTGTCATATAGTATTGACCCAAAAATTGGAAGCCACCACAAATGGCAAGCAAGACGCCATCTGATTCAATATAACGCTCTAATTCATCCTTTAGACGGCCAATATCGCGCGCAATAATCCCCTGCTCGTAATCCTGCCCACCACCAATAAAGACGATATCGTAGTCATCCGCCTTAAAATCATCACCTAGACTGACCAATTTTGTTTCTACTTGATAGCCGGCTTGTTTAGCATGATACTGTAACATGAGGAGATTACCGTTATCTCCATAGGTATTCAAGAGATTGCCATAGAGATGGCAGATTCGTAAAGTTTTCATTCAATCTAGCCCTCCCGTTTTATTGTTTCAGGTAGCCCTTGGCTACTAGTAATTTACGTAAATCTAACATGGCGGTATAGGTAGCCAAGATATGAATATGAGGTGTCGTGCTCGCTTCGATAGCCGCAACAACCGCCTCAAGGCTATCTAGCTCATGGATACGCTCTGAATCAAGCCCTGCTACCTCAAGACGCTTGGTCATATCCTTAACCCGCATCCCTGCTGTATAAACTTCTTGAATTGGGAAATCAACCATCTGTTCATAATGACCATCCCAAATCCAGCTGACATCTGTTCCATCTGCATAGCGGTTATTGAGAATGGCCACTAAGTTATAAGGCTCTGGATCCAATTTAATAAGTGCTAAAACTTGATCCAATCCGACTGGATTCTTAACCAAGTTAAGAAGGACTTTCTTATCCCCTACTTGAAAGAACTCTTGACGGCCGAACACCCGCTCTGCTTGCTTAAAGCCAGCTTCAATGGCCTCAGGAGACACACCAAATTCACGAGCCACACTATAGGCTGCTAAGGCATTATAGATATTATAGAGCCCTGCTACTGGAATAGCGTATTCATGTCCTTCAATGGCAAAACGCGAATGAGTCAGCGCTAATTCTTCCAGAGCCGTCACGCGATAATTTAAATCTGGACGTTTGAAGCCACAATGCGGGCAATAGTATTTCCCTAAGTTGGCATAAGTATTGCTGTGATAGCGAAGGATATGCTGACATTCTGGGCAGAGAATACCATCCGTATTATAGTGGGGCGTTACCTCATGGTCCTCTTCATGGTCAAAACCAAAGTATACTCGACGATTAGGCAAAGCCACTGAATTAAATAGAGGAGAGTCTCCATTGGCAATCACAGTCGCTTCTGGCACCTGCTTAGCAGCGTCCGCCATGAGTTTATAAATAGTATAGATTTCACCATAACGGTCCATTTGATCTCGAAAGACGTTGGTGTGGACAAAAGCCTTAGGAGCTAGGGCCTTAACCACGTGTTTAAGGGAGCCTTCATCGACTTCCAGAACAGCTACACCTCGTTGCCCTTTAGGTAAGGCTGGTGCAGATAAAAAGGTGGACACAATCCCTTGCTTCATATTAGAACCTGTTGGATTAGTCAGTATGTGGTCGTAAGACTGGGCCAAGGCATGGACTGTCAAAGCTGTGGTCAAGGTTTTACCATTTGTACCCGTAATAATGACGACATCATAGTTCTTTGCCAACTCGGCTAGAAGATTTGGATCCAGGGCTAGGGCTAATTTACCAGGTAGGCTAGAACCACCACTGGTAAAGGTCGTGAGAGCCCAGCGGGTTAAGCGACCTACTCCGGTCGCTAATTTACTTCGTAAGGTCATAACGAGACTCCTTCAACTTCAAAATTTTGGATTCATTAAGCTAATAAATAGGCCTGCAGAGGGACCTAATAAGACAAGCGCATCATAGAATTTAAGACACAAAACTCATTTTCTATTTTATCCCCCTAGCCAGCAAAAAGCAAGGACCGAGGCCCCTGCTTTCTCTAACTATCTAGCTTAAAATGGCCAGTCAATCGAGCGCCACCAATCACCCACACCACGCACAGCTTCCTTGGTGGTGAAGACAATGTCGTCCCATAGGTTACCCGCATTTTGGTTAACCCATTTGGCTCCCTGATCAATGGTTTCTCCAACATTATAGTGCTGAACTGCATCAGCAACTGGATTGGTGTCGGTCGTCATTTGCGAAGCCATTTCTAGACCAAATGAAGTCTGTGGCGATGCCGACATGAGATTAGTAGTCTGAATTGAGAAGAGCTGGCGCATACCGCTAGGCATTAAATCATCCAGTGATTGCTCCCCAGACTTATCTAAGCCTACCCAAGAAGCAATAACAAAATCTGGTGTATAGCCAATCATCCATTTATCACGAGTTGCCATGTTGCCGTCCGATACTTCCGTTGACCCTGTTTTACCCGCGATTTGACCAAAACTAGGTCCGGCACCATAACCAGTTCCATTACCACCATAAGTTTCCAGCATCATGCTAGTCATATCGGCTGCTACTCGTGGTGTCATTACCATATATTTAGTTGGTCGAGTATTCTGGTAGATAATATGGCCACTGGCGTCTTTAATTTGACGAATTAAGTAGCTATCATTACGAATCCCCTTGTTGGCAAAGGCTGCATAGGCACTAGCCATCTGCAAAGGCGATACCCCTTGGCTGAGGGCGCCCAAGGCCAAGGTGAGTTGTTGGTCTTGAGCTTGAATCTTGAGACCAAATTGATCTAACTTTTGCACTGACTTGCCTATTCCTAACTGATCCATCAAGTAGACAGCTGAAGTGTTCTTACTTTGGGCTAAGGCATAATAAAGTGGGACTTGACCCGATGGATCAGTCTGACGATCATAGTTCTCAGGTGCATAATGGTTGTTCCCATAGGATCTTACCTGATCAGGCACCTGACTATTAATTTTATAACCCGCCTCAAGCGCTGGCTCATAGACCGCCAGTGGCTTGATTGTAGAACCTGGCGAGCGTCTCATGTCAGTTGCCCGGTTAAAACCACGGTGGACGTAATCACCTCGCCCACCGTAGATGGCCATCACACCACCTGTTGAAGGCTCTACCACAACTGAGGCGCTCTGTACTAATGGAGTTCCCGTATTATCATCTGGGAAAATCCCCTGCACTTGATAGGCTGAATCCAAGGCATTTTGATATTCAGGATTAAGGTAGGTATAAATCTTATAGCCCTTAGCCAGCAAGTCCGCTTCAGGAATCCCAGTTTCAGCTACCGCCTCATCTAACACCGCATCGAAATAGGCCGGATATTGGTCCTGCTCCTTAGCCACATAGGCATCATGAAGTTCAATACCCGAAGATTTAATTGACTGCGCCGTTTGACTATCAATCACTGACTCCTGTTCCAAGAGACCAACCACTACGTTACGGCGTTCGATTGCCGCCTCGTAGTCATCAATAGGGTTAAAGAGTGATGGCCCTTTGAGAATACCTGTCAGAACCGCTGCCTCATTCCAAGACAGGCTAGCTGCCGAGTGACCAAAATAACGTTGCGAGGCATCTTCGACACCCCAGACCCCATTACCAAAGTAGGCATGATTGAGATACATCTCTAGAATCTGGTCCTTACTAAATTGTTTTTCGACTTCAAGGGCCAGGAAAAATTCCTTGAGCTTACGTTGTAGCGTCTGGTCTAAGGTCAAAAAGGCATTCTTAACCAGTTGCTGGGTCAAGGTCGAGCCGCCCCCGCCAGAAGTATTGCGATTGATTACAAATCGCACTAGGGCCCGCCCTATCCCTTGGGCATCAAATCCGTTATGCTGATAAAATCGCTTATCTTCCGTTGCCACCACCGCTTCACGGATAGTAGTAGACATCTGGTCTAAATTTATATAAGTTCCCTTCTGGGCACTCAGAGTTCCAGCTTCTTGGTCATTCTTATCATAGATGGTCGTAACCGTCTTGAGTGCATCTTGTAGCATAGCCACATTGGTCGTCTTAGCGATAAAAACCAAGTAGGTCGACATGACTAGCATGATTGACATGCCGATAAGGATTAACCATTTCCAGCCACGGTAATACCGCCAGATGCCTTTGAAACCTTGCCAAAGCCGGCTTCTAAAACTTGCTTGACTGGCCATTATGATCACCTCATTACTTCATTCATGTCCCTTATTATACTGGAAAATTACGAATTTCTTATGAATTTTGACTGCTAAGCGTGAAAATTTAAGTATTTCTTAGAAAACGGCTAATAAGAAAACTTCCCATTATATCATATATGATATAATGGGAAGTTTATTTTTACCTCAAGACCTAAAAAACAGCACCTGAAACCAGGTGCTGAATGTCTAATTCTTAATCTACTAATGCCTTGACGTGGTAGAGTCGACTGGCATAGTCACCCTCCAATTGTGGAAAGACATAGAAGCCTGCTTGCATCAGTTCTGCCCCGGTCGCGACAAATTCTTGCTCCTCTGATTTCACTTGATAGCGCCTTTCTGGGCGCAAGTCCTGTAACTTAAGCACCTGCAATGGCATGGAAGCTTGAGTTAGAGTCTGAGCCAACAAGACCATTGCCTGATCTTGCTCTGGGCTAACCACCATCCAGGCTGTCAGCTTATCCTGGAAAGGACTTAGCAGGCGACTAAAGCGACCAAACTGGAAGAGAGCACGATGTTGCTTGTAGAAGTTCACTTGTTGTCGAATGCTTTCAACTTCTTCTTTTGGCAGTTTGGTTAAATCAAGCTCATAACCAAAATCACCAAAGTAGGCGACCTGAGCCCGAGTCGCGAGAGGGGTCACACGATGTGTCTGATGGTTAGGCACTGCGGATACATGAGCTCCCATGGTGTGCTGCGGCACCATCATGGAGGTCCCGTACTGAATCTTCAGGCGCTCTACAGCATCCGTGTTATCCGACGTCCAGGTTTGTGGCATATAGGCGAGAATGCCTAAGTCAAAACGACCTCCCCCACCTGAACAACTTTCGAATAGAATGTGAGGATAGGCCTTAGTCAACCGTTCCATGAGATCATAGACCCCCAAAGTATAACGATGAGCTACCTGTCCCTGAGCTTGGCCAGGTAAATGTAGAGCATAGACTTCAGTAAGATGACGGTTCATATCCCACTTGATATAGTCAATCGGTACTTGATTCAGGATTTTGCTAATCTGTTGGAATAGGTTATCTCGGACATCTGGATTGGCCATATTCAAGACTAACTGCTGACGACCAGGTGTCAAACTTCGACCGGGTGTCTGGATGGCCCACTCAGGATGCTCTCGAAAGAGATTACTATTTTCTGAAATCATCTCAGGTTCAAACCAGAGTCCAAACTTCATCCCTTTTCCATGGACATATTCCGATAAACCTACCAAGCCCTGTGGCAATTTACTTTCCTGTTCAAACCAATCACCCAGCGAACTATTATCATGATTACGTTGGCCGAACCAACCATCATCTAGGACGAAGAGTTCAATCCCAAGATCTGCTGCTTGGTCAATCAAGGCGTGCAATCTAGGTTGATCAAAGTCAAAATAGGTTGCCTCCCAGTTATTTATGAGAATCGGTCTTTCCACACCACGGAAGCGACTAGGAATCAAATGCTGACTGACAAAATCATGGTAAGCTTGGGATAAGCCATTCAAACCACGATTACTATAAGCCAAGACAACCTGTGGAGTTTGGAAGCTTTCCCCAGGAGCCAACTCCCAATCCAATCCTAGCGATTGTATGCCTGCCTGAAGCCGAATTTGATTATAGGAGTCCATCTGAACAGACATCTCAAAGCTGCCACTGTAAATGAGCTGGGCACCCAAAGCCTGACCTAAATGTTCAGTCGTCTCAGGCGCTACTAAAGCCACATAAGGACTCTGGTGGTGGCTGCTCGTTCCTCGTTTACTATCTAGAACTTTGATGCCGTGATGGATGGCCTCACGCTCCACGAATCGCTCCCGAGCCCAGGTACCGTTTAAGTGGATAAGTTCTGCTTGCCTTGGCGACAAATCCAATTGAAAACTGGAAATTTTCTCAATCCGGCTTGTCTCACTGCCCTTATTGTGAAGAGCGACTGATCTCACCACTACTGCTTGGTCCTCAAAAATCGTATAGGATAGGACGAGTTCTAGCGATTTAAGTGCATCTTTAAGGTAGATTTTGAGGGTGACGGCCTCTTGACCTCCATCTACTTTCGCATGAGGGAGACCTTCCAAGGTTGGACTGCCCGCCACAATTTCATGACGGTCATACCGAAAATCACTGACCGTGGAGCCATCAGCATGACGTAAGACTAGGGCCGGGTGCCGGAAATCCCCACGATTATATTGACTATATTCATAAAGCAAATTCCCAACCGAGAAATCACGTACATCTGCTCCAAACTCGACCGACTCCACTTCAAAATCGCGATGAATCCGTGGATAAGCCGCTATGCCACTGTAATGTTCCAAGCGCTGGCCAAAATAGAGATGAGTGACATAACCAAAACGTTCCAACTGAATCAGATAGGACAGCTTCTGGTTGCGTAGGTGGAAGACTTGTTGACTACTATCGAAAATAACTTCCATTGTTTATGTGCTCCTTTCAAAAAATGAGTTTCTAGGGTTGCCTAATCCAAGAATAATTGATAAGTAAGTCCTTGTCATAATGAACTTTGTTTAAGCTAACTATAACATGTCATTCCAAGCCATCGAATAGTTAAATGTCACTTCCTTTATTCGTTTTTAAGTTATAAGATGATTTTCAGATATATAATAGCGCTTTAGCGAATATAAAGTTTGACTAATTATTAAAGCGTTTACTATAATTGAGAAAAGGAGGATCCCTATGAGCCGAGCAGAATTCTATGTCTTCCACAACAAAACGTCTATTGAACTTTATCCTATTCAATTTGGTCGCGAGGCTTGCGCCCCCTTGCATCGCATGGGACCCACACAAACCCATAACTATCTCTTCCATTACATTCTGTCTGGCCAAGGACGCTTTTCACTGGTAGGCCAGAAGGCACAAACGCTCTCTGCGGGGCAAGGTTTTTTAATGACGCCCGACTGCATTTGTGCCTATGAAGCGGATGAATCCGACCCTTGGACCTATTGTTGGGTTGAGTTTAATGGGCTAAAAGCTAAGCACTTTTTACAGGAAGCGGGCTTTAATGCTTCTAATTATCTCTTTAAACCTAAGCAGCAGTCTGTGCAAGATAACATCATGGCCCCCCTCATGCAACTGATTAATAACCCTAAGCAACATGAGTCTTTCTTAATCGGCCAACTCTACCTAGTCATGGATGCCCTGATTCGTTACTCTAACCACACCCAACTCATACCCCAAAATGATGTTCACAACTTTTATATTCGCGAGGCCATTCGTTTTATTCAAGATCATTTTGCCGAGTCTATCTCGATTGATGATATCGCACAACATTGCAACCTGAATCGCAATTACTTTAGCAAGTTATTCAAACAGGAAATGGGCTTAACTCCTTCTCAATTTATTCTTAACTACCGCATGAATATTGCATGCCAGCTCCTAACTAATCGCCAATTATCCATCCAATCTATTGCCCAGCAAGTCGGTTATACCAATCAATTCAACTTTTCTGCTGCCTTTAAACGCGTCAAAAGTTTGGCTCCCTACGATTGGCGCAAGCTCTATGCCTAAAGAAAAAGCCCGGTTTCCCGGGCTTTTGTTTTACTTATATTTTTCTTCAAGCTGGGCCATCCACCAACCCATCCCTGTCCCCAAAAAAAGAGTAAGGAAGCAGAGCAGGTATTGGAGCAAGCCAAAGCCAGTGTACTCTCTTGGAATAATCTCAATCGTTGAAGCAAGGACAATCCCAAAAATAAAATGGAAGAAGACACTGTAATGACTGCGGAAAATACGCTCAATCAGCTTAGAAAGCAAGATAATGGTCGCCAAGCCACCCAAGCCAATTGGAATCAGAACGGCTAAGTCTAACTGCTTAAATCCTGTCGCCATTTTCTCATAGAGTCCCATATAAAGGATAAAGTTAGATGGACTAAGGCCAGGTACTAGAATCCCTAAAGCAATCAGCGCCCCGGAGATAAACCAAGAAATGAAGTTAGCCTCGACTTGGCCATTAAAGAGATGGCTACCAAACTGTAAAAGCACAATCCCAAAGATAAAAGATCCAGCTAGCACCCATAAGTCCTTATGGCTTCGCCCTTCTTTACCAGCTTCTCGCCATAAAGCAGGCGCGGATCCTAGGATACAGCCGACAAAGAACCAAGAAACGATAGTAGCATAGTTAGCTAATAGGTAGCTGACCCCAAAGGAGAAGAGGACAATACCGAAAAGCGCCCCTAGTCCTACCGGAATAAAATAGAGGATATTTTCTTTGAAGTTCTTGGTTAAGTTGGCCAAGAAACCAATAATGCGCTCATAGATTCCAAAGATAGCAGCAAGCGCCCCGCCACTAACCCCTGGCACAATAAAGCCAGAGCCAATCAGTATCCCTACCAAAAAGCGATAGAGAAAAGGTTGTTGTTTTTCTTCTTGATGTTCCACCAAATGGAAACCCTCCTTATACAATCTGTCGTTCCAGGCTGGACCTGAAACCCCTGTTCTCTAGTCTAGCGTGAATTAGCTCAGAATGCAAGGCTGGGGCTAAGTTTAGCGGATATTTCCTTAAGGCTAGAAATGACTTCTTAACACTTATAAACAAAAATAGGTAGCCATAAGGCTACCTATTTCTTATTTTTTCAAGATATCCGTCAACTCAATCTGACGTTGACAATGAGCCAAACTTTCCCCTGTGACAATGACTTGTCCTTCTAAATCCAGAGGATTACGTCCCATTGGATTGAAGAGAGCAAAGCCCCAGTCAGTCCGTAACATGTATTGGGTCATGACCTGCTCAGCATTTAAGGCTTCTAGAGGTAAGGCGATGGCCGCATCAGCCAAAGGTACTAGACTAGGCAGAGGTAATCCGACTACTGAGCGCACCATGGCTTCATAACAGGACAAGGACATGGCACCTAGAGTAAACATGGCTGCGTCCTTAGCGCCTATCTCAACACTATTAATATAGACCACGCCAGCAGAAGTCACCAGAAAATCAATGGTCATACAGCCCACTAAGGCTAAAGTCTCGACTAAATAGCGCCCCAAGCGACGGATTTCTCGCTCAACTTCTTCATGGAGTTTGACTGGGTAGCGGACCTGCGTACCACTCACTGCACTAGATTGAACTTGTTCAAATGGTGGATAGACCAGGAGTTCCCCTCGTTCGTTCCGAACCACCGACAAGGAGACTACTTTTTCGCTAGGAATCCAAGCCTCAAGTATACAGGTTCCCAAGGCAATTTTGTCTTGAGCAGCTTCATAGTCAGCCTCGCTATAAAGAATGAGATGGCTGCTCACAGCTTCAATGTGCCGTTGGGTATATTTGAGATAGCAAGGGAAGCCGATAAACTCCACTGCCTCCTTGACATCCTCTAGCGAAGTCACCATAGCAAAAGGCGCCACCAAGCAACGTTTCTCATCTAGATAGGCCTTCTCAATCAGACGGTCTGTGGCAATAGCCCGCAAGTCTTCCGATAGCGTAACATCCGTAATATCGGCTAAAACCTTAAATGCCAAATTAGACAAGAGTCCCGGCTCTACAATTACGGTATCAATCCGCCCAGCGAAAAATCTCAAGGTTGCTTCATCATATGCTTCGGCCACTGTCTGCCAAGTTGCAAATTGCCGCACTAAATTATCTGGATTTAGAACTAGGCTCGCTACACGGTAGCCTAATTTCCCTGCCGCTTGAGCCAGAAGGGCAGCATGAATGCTAGAACCAATTATCCCTACTGTTTCACCTGGATAGTGTTTTTCTGGCACAGTGCCACCTCCTTTATCTCATTCACACCTTACTAGTTTACCATACTTTATAACTGAAACCTACACAATTTTAAAATTATTGATCATATTGAGTTAGTTGCCATTCTTCAATCATTGCAATTAATTTATCAGCATAATCTGGATCCGTCGCATAACCTGACGACTGCAAACCGCGAGCCTGGGACTGATAGTCCTTGGCCTCTAAGACCGCCTGGTACTGCTTAGCGTTCCAAGAAGTTCCATAAAAAATTAGTTCAGCATGCTTAACCAAGGAGTCCTCCCAAGATTTATAAACTTTGAAACGATCCACGATTGTTACCCACTCATTATTGACATACTCCTTAGTCTCTAAATCCACGCCATTAGGATCGTCTGCTGCGGCTTTGACACCAAAGAGATTGTAGTAATTAGCCGCTAACTGGCTCTGGCCGAAATCTGACTCAACCATGGCTTGGGCCAAGGAAACGCTAGCCAAAACTCCATACTCTTTCTGTAAGCGTTGAGCCGTAGGAACTAACTTTTGAACAAACGATTCACGGCTAACATGTTGAATCTGAGTATTGTTGTCAGGTTGACCGCTTCGATCTTGGATAACTTGATAGGTCAAGAACAATACCAGCATGAGTCCAATCCCCATAACGGTTCCCTTGCCTAATTTTTGATAGAGAGCTAAGCGGAATTTGCGCCAACGAGTCTTTATTTTTTTCCAGCTCCACTTGCTACTCTTCTTTTTCTTTTTAGCATAGTAGCTTTTACCTCTTTTAGTCATGGGTCACCTCCTTGGGATTTGATTTACTTAATCGTTACTACAGCTGTCCATTCAATTGGTTATCAAACCATTCCAAGAGTTTAATCTCATCGCCCTCAATTTGCTGACGAATAATGCCTGGTAACCGTAATTCTAAGACATCACTATAACCCCAGATATGATAATCAGCAATTACTTGTAAAATCATCATGTTGGATTTACGATTTGAGCTTTCCTCATTAGGTTCGCTGTGGTGCCACTCCATACGGGCCATCCCTTGATGAATCCAACGGCGGGCTATCTGATACTTGAGATACTGGTATTCTTTGACTGGATTGGCCATGACATCACTCAGACGTTCAGCATTGCGAACCACCTTTTGAACTAGCATCCATTCATAATCTGTAAAAAGGGTCGACAAAATTTTAACATTTTCATATTTCAGGCCCTGTTCTCCCTTCTTGAAGCGATCCCAGCTCTGTGCGCTAATACCCAGTTTATCTGTATAAAAAGCCTTTTCGGTTACATATTTTTCTTTGACTGCATTAAGTACGATACTGATAAGAGCTTGATTCATACTTATCACCTCATTCAATAGATTACTTGTCCTTTTATTATACACCTTTTAGGTGAACTATCAAATGGTTTGTCCCTAAGTTCTTTTTTTGATACACTTAAGCCTAAGAAAGTCTGACAAAGGAAGATACCCTATATGAAACTTAATCTCGACCTCAAATCCTTTAAAGTGGGCATGCGGACCTTCAAGACTACTATTGCGGTTGGTTTGACTATCACTCTTTTCGAACTTTTGAATCGTCAACCTGCCGTTTTGGCGGCTATCGCAGCAGTTTTCACCTTGAGGACCGAGCATGAAACCTCTGTTAAATTTGGGCGCATCCGCCTCTTCGGCAATACGTTAGGTGTAGTGATTGCTATTCTGCTGACTCAGATTGCCCTCTGGATGAATCTGCCCTTACCTATCTATCGGGTTTTAGGTGCTAGCTTGGGGATTCTCTTAGTTATCGTCTTTTGTAATGCTTTCAACCACCCCGCTAGTGTCGTTAATTCAAGCGCTACCTTCTTCGTCGTCTTCCTTAACACCCCCAAGGAACACCTCTTAGATTATGGCGCTAATCGCATCTTGGACGCTATCATCGGTTCCGCCATTGCCATTATAGTCAACCGTTTGCTTCCCAATCCTCATGTCAAGAAAGAGGCCTAGAGAATTTTGCCAACTTAGACTAAAAAAGCTGAGACAGGTATTACTACTGTCTCAGCTTTTTATCTTAGTAATAGAGCCAGGTACCGCGACCTGTATCCCAATACCAACGTCCTTGACGTGGAGTGGAATCGAGGACACCGTCACCATCATCATCGAAATAATCAAAAACAGGTGCAGGTTCTACGTTAGGGTTGTTAAGTTCAGCCTGAGTAGGCAACTCAGGAGCAGATGAGTTGCTCGCAGTTGATGATTCACTACTTGAAGCACTTGATTCAGTTGCATTAGTTTGGCCTTGGGCAAACTCCACTAAGGTCTTCACGATTGAAGCCACATTAGTATTCGCGGTTTCTCCTTCGCCAGGTGCACCAAGAACTACAACAATCACGGATTTTCCGTTCATCTCAATAATTGCCGCATAATGGTGCATACTCCCCACTTGATCAGGTGTCGTCATTTCATAACGTCGTGTTACATCTTTCAGATCTGTTGGGAACTTGGTGGAAACCGGAGTCTTAAGAACGGCTTCTTTAAGCGCTGCACTCACCTTATTATTAACTAACTTATCTTGGGCCAGCTGATTCAACAAATTAGCCAAGTCATAGGCACTTGTGGTCACACCTGTAATATCACCTGCCTCATTCAAGGCTAGATTAGCACTAATCTTTGTTGAATAGTAGCCTTGGCTATTAAGCCAGAGATTCAATTCATTTGCGCCACCTACTTGTTGAATTAAGTAATTCATGGCTGTTGCATCTTGGGCTACCACTACTGCATCAATTAATTCTTGGATAGTAATCTTTGAACCAATAGCGTGTGTTGCCATAGCCGTCTCTCCCGTCCCTACACGGAGAGCTTCTTGAATTTCAACTTCAGTTGTTAGTTCAAACTTTTTCTCATCAATCAATTGATAGGTCCGTGCTAATACAAACCATGCAAAAAGGTTAGATGCGTCACTAGACTTAGTACTTGATAAGTAAGGAGCTTTGCTACCGACTTCTTGAAGAGCCAGGACTTGTTTACCATCGGACTTGAAGGCTGCCTCTAAAGCTTTCACTTGATCTTGACTCAGACCTAAATCCGGTGTTTGATATTCAAGTTGTTCGGTGTAGTTAAGGCTGTCCGCCTTGATGGCCAAGGACACCTTACTACCAGTTGCTTTAGTAATTTGATAGCTTGGGTCCACATAACGTAAGACTAAATTGTTAGCTTCCTTGACTAAAGAGTAGTCTGTTAAGTCGCTACCATCTACGGAAAACTTGAATGTATCACGGGTCAAATTCTCTAATGGTTGCTCAAAAGTCAAAGTGACCGTCACAAAAGGATAGGCAGAAAGATCTGCTTGTTTACTTTTGGCTTGAAGGTTTGGCGTACTACTTGATTCTTCCTTGCTGGACTCCTGCGCTACTTGGCTAGAGCTTGATGATGTTGGTGTTTCAGTATTTTGATTTCCCCATTTAATTCCCACGGCATTCAAGGCTTGTGGTAAGTACTTAGGTAACTCCGGACCATATAAGAAAGCCAAGAATAAAAGAATTAAAACAAGCACCATCTGTAGAATACTGAAGATAACTCGCATGAAACCACGACGACGTTTTGGTTTGAATTCAGGAACTAATTCTTCCTCATCATCTTGGGATGAAAAATCAAAATTCTGAATTTCTTGGGTATTACGCCACGCTTCATACTCCGTTGTCTGGTGTAAATCATCATGAGGCAGAACTGTATTCGAATCGAATGCTTCATCATTCTCATAATGTGGTTCCCTCACCACTTTTTTATCCGCAAATGAATAACCACAACGGGCACAGTGCGTCTTACTTCTGACTGGCTTGCCACAGTTTGGACATTGCATATCTTAAATCCCTCCTCTAATTAGGTTGCTACCTATTCCCTACAATTCTATCATAGAATAGCTAAAAATTAAAGCGCCTTATCACAATAATTAGCCCTTGGTCCCCTTGGCCAGGACTAATACTTTCAAGTAGTCACTGCGCTTATCTTCTGACCGCGGGAAATCCTCTCCCAAGCCAAAACTAGCCTGCAGTTCAGCACCCGGACACGCTGCTAAGCAATCTGCTTTAAAGCGTTCTAAAGGATAGGCCGAGTGATTGGTAGACAAGACTAATTGACCACCTGGGGCCACCAAACACCAAAGATCTGCCGCAAGCTGGCCATAATTTTTAAGGGCAGAGAAGGTATATTTCTTCGTGCGCGCAAAACTAGGTGGGTCACATACAACTCGATCAAAGGTCAGTCCTTTTCGCTTAGCATAGCGGATATAGTCGAAGACATCCATGACACGAATTTCATGCGCTTGGCTAGGCGTCTCTATCCCATTCAGCGCGAAGTTTTCCTGGGTCTTAGCTAGGCTACGATTAGCCACATCTACGCTAACGGTTTTGCTTGCGCCCCCCATTGCGGCCGCTACTGAGAAACCACCTGTATAACTGAAGAGGTTTAAGAGACTTTTGCCAGCAGCTCCCTGCATGATATAGTCTCGCACCTGCCGCTGATCCAAAAAGAGACCTGTCATCCATTCCTCTCCAAGATGGATGGCATAGTGAATGCCATTTTCGCGAATAGTGACTGGTGCGGGTGCTAGCTGACCTTCAAGGTGACTAATAGCTTGTTCAGCCACTTGTTGATCAAAACGCTGGGTTTCATAGATTCCCAAGATGCCGGGAACATGAGCTTTAAGAGCTGATACTAGCTCATCGCGGTAATGATAAATTCCTTGAGAATACCAGTTAAGCTGGATAAATCCTGCATACCAATCCACTGTCACCCCGCCCAAGCCATCACCTTCTCCATTGATAAGGCGAAAGGCAGTTAAGTCTGAACGGTTAAAATAGGACTGACGCTGAGACAAGGAAGCTTGAACCCGTTGCTCTAACCAGTTAGCGTCTAGCTGACTATTCTGAGTTAACAACCAGCCTAAGCCCTTCTGTTGGCGCCCGACTAGCATGAGTCCCAGCCACTGCCCCGTCACCGACTTTAAGCCTACTACACTTCCTTCGGCTAGCCGCTCAGCTACTTCTGACTCCATGATGTCAGCTAACTGAATCAACGCCTTGCCCTTTTTTAGCCCTTGACTGGCTTTCTTCTTCACGATTAGTGTATCCATCTATTATTCTCCTTTGATTTCAGCCCAGAATTGTGCCAGGTATTGGCGCATAAAAGCAGTTCTATCTTGGGCTATAGCACGGCCTGATGCAGTATTCATCAAGTCAGCCAACTTTAATAATTTTTCATCAAAATGCGCAAGGCTGCTCTGATTTTGACGATAATCTTCTTGACTTAACTGGGACAAATCACGAGGAGGCAAGTCATTATAGAGATCATGTCCTCGTGAACCTCCATAATAGAAGGTACGAGCGATACCAATTGCGCCTAAGGCATCTAATCGGTCTGCATCTTGCACAATTTGTCCCTCGAGTGACAGAGATTGCCTTTCTTGCAGGTTTTTACTAAAAGACTGGCGATCCATAATTTCTAAAATAGCATCTCGTTCCGGTAAAGTTGCGCCTGCTTGTATTAGAAGCTCTGCTACTTCTCTACGCGCTTGAGCTGGATTCGATGTCACCTTATCATCAATGACATCATGCAACCAAGCGGCAGCTAGCACAATGGAGGTTTTTATGGGCTGTGATTCAGCTGCCATCAAACGTTGAGCATTGGCTACCACACGCTCAAGGTGCTGAATATCATGCCCCGTCTTATCTTGCGCCATACGTTGACGCACAAAAGCTTCAATGATTCCTAACTCCATTCCCTGTCACACTCCTTTCTTGTATTCTAGCACAAGAGTCCTGCTCAAGGCTAGCTAGCCCCTAGTGTTTACTTGCTTAAGCAGAAAAAATCCCTCAGTCCTTGCTAAGAAGGCTGAGGGATTTTGACTAGGCTTTAGTCTTCATCTGTCGCTTGGCGCTTGCGCGTCGCAACTAGGCCGACACTTGCTAAGATAGTCAAGGCCACACCTGAGAAGAAGCTATAGTCTGGGGCTTCACCAGTTGCTGGTAAGAGCCCTTGTCTTTCTACCTCTGGCTCACTTGGAGCGACTGGTAGTGGTACAACGGTTGGCACATATTGTGCCGTCACCTTGCGCCCGTTGCGGTCAACCCGAACCACGGTCACACCACTTGCTTGGCCTAAGAAGCCGGCTTCTGGTGTGAAGGTCACAGAACCATCTGGGTTAAGAACATAAGACCCTTCCCCTGGTACGGTTAATTCAGTTTGACCATTTTCGAAGGTAGCTGGGATGGTCAGATCCACATCGCCTTCAAAGACTGGCGTCCCGGTTTGTTTTTCACCTGGGTAGCCGGTTGAAGTCGTATCTTGTGTCTTCACTTGTCCGTAAACGGTTGGAATGTACTGAATCTTCAGTTCTTTCCCGTTGACATCACGACGGATAACCGTAATTGGACTTGCCTGGCCAATAAAGTCTGGTTCTGGCGTGAAGGTCACTTCCCCTGTCTCAGGGTTGACGGTGTAAGTCCCTTGACCTGGAACGGTCACGCTGGTGACCCCACCCTCGAGATAAGCTGGAACTTTGGTATCCACTTGACCCTTGAATTCTGGTAACTTGCTTTGGCTTTGACCCTTCATGCCCTCGCTAGTCACGCTAGCGTTGACAACTGGTGAATAAGTCGCTTCAGCAGTTGTCCCGTTGACGTCAGTGGCTTGAATGCGGGCTGGGACTGGTTGACCCACGTAACCTGGATTTGGTGTGAAGGTCACGGTTCCGTCTTGGGATAAGCTGTAGGTCCCGACTTGCTTGCCCGCTTGGTCCAAGGCTGGAATAGTCGTGTCAGCCACAGCTTGGCCATTGACCACAAACTTGAGGCTGCCTGGGACTAAGTCCACGCTTTGTTCTGTGCCGTCAATATTGGCAGAACCTGGTACAAACTTAACTTGACCCGTTTGGGCTTGGTTAACCACGCCTGAAGAGTAGTCGTCGTTAGCACCTGGTTTAACTGGGATAACGGTCGCTTGGTAAGTAGCCGTCACTGGGGTGCCGTTCTTATCGACGCGTTTAACCGTCAATGGTGAACCTTGGCCCGTGAAGGTCTTCTCTGGAACAAACTCGATGGAGCCATCTGCTTGGATGGTGTAGACCCCTTCGCCGATGACAGACTTACTTGTCTTGCCATCTTCAAAGGTCATTGGCACCGTCTCATCAATTGGCACCGATGAATTTCCTGGCGTAAAGACTGGACGAGCCGTTTGTTTCTTGCCCTGCACTCCAGTTGAAGTGGCTGGCGTGCTAGTTGGCGTTACCTTAGTCACGGTTGGGGTGTAAGTTGCGGTGACTGGTGTACCGTTCTTGTCTACACGTTTAACTGTCACTGGGTCTGGCGTACCAACAAATTGCTTGTCTGGCGTGAAAGTAATGGAACCATCTGGGTTGATGGTGTAGACACCAACGTTTGGCACAGCCTTAGTGCTTGAGCCATCCTCGAAGGTCATTGGACTATCCACATCGATTGGCACTGCTGGGTCACCTGGAGTGAAGACTGGCGTCGCTGTCTGTGGTTGACCTTGAACACCCGTCGAAGTCGCTGGTGTGCTGGTTGGTGTTACCTTAGTCACGGTTGGGGTGTAAGTTGCGGTGACTGGTGTACCGTTCTTGTCGACACGTTTGACCGTGACAGGATCTGGTGTCCCAACATATTGCTTGTCTGGGGTGAAGGTAATGGAACCATCTGGGTTGATGGTGTAGACACCAACGTTTGGCACAGTCTTAGTACTTGAGCCGTCCTCGAAGGTCATTGGGCTATCCGCATCAATTGGTACCAATGGGTTCCCTTCAGTAAAGGTTGGCGTGCCCTTTTGTGGTTGACCTTGAACACCATTTGATTCAGCGTTGGTGCTGGTTGGCGTTACCTTGGTTACGGTTGGAGTGTAGGTAGCCGTTACTTCCGTACCGTTCTTGTCGACACGTTTAACTGTCACCGGATCTGGGGTCCCAACATATTGCTTGTCTGGGGTGAAGGTAATGGAGCCATCTGGGTTGATGGAGTACTCACCTACACCTGGAACCTTCTTCGTGCTTGACCCGTCTTCGAAAGTCATTGGACTATCCACATCGATTGGCACGGCTGAGTCACCTGGTGTGAAGACTGGACTGCCGGTTTGTGGCATACCTTGGACACCTGTTGAAGTGGCTGGCGTGCTGGTTGGTGTTACCTTAGTCACGGTTGGAGTATAAGTAGCAGTCACAGGTGTCCCGTTCTTGTCTACACGTTTGATAGTGACTGGGGCTGGTGTCCCTACGTATTGCTTGTCTGGAGTGAAAGTAATGGAACCATCTGGGTTGATGGTGTAGACACCGACACCTGGCACAGTCTTAGTTGGCTGGCCGTCTTCGAAAGTCATTGGGCTATCCAAGTCGATTGGCACGGCTGAGTCACCTGGTGTGAAGACTGGGGTTCCTGTTTGTGGAACGCCTTGAACGCCGTTCGATGTGGCGTCAGTGCTTGTTGGTGTTACTTTCGTCACAGTTGGCGTGTACTTAGCAGTGACTTCCGTACCGTTCTTGTCCACACGCTTAACAGTAACTGGGTCTGGGGTTCCAACGTATTGCTTGTCTGGCGTAAAGGTAATCGTACCATCTGATTCAATGACATAGGTCCCGACATTTGGCACCTTCTTAGTGCTTGACCCATCCTCGAAAGTCATTGGCTTAGCGTCATCAAGTGGTACCAACGGATCACCCTCGGTGAATGTTGGCTTACCCTTTTGTGGTTGGCCTTGAACACCACTTGACTCAGCGTTGGTGCTGGTTGGCGTTACTTGCGTAACGTTTGGCTGATAAACTGCATCTGCAGTAGAACCATTGCTGTCTGTTACGCGAAGGCGTGCAGGAGTAGGTGTTCCGTAGAAATCAGGAGCAGGCTGGAAGCTAATCTCCCCATTTGGTTTAACTGTATAGGTTCCTTGTACCTTGCCACTTGCGTCGCTAACTGCCAAGGTATTACCCTGTTGAACTTGCCCATCCACAACGAATTGTGGTCCAGCTGGGTTTAATGGAACTGTTTGAGTTTGATTATTAACAGTTGCTTGACCCGGTGTGAAGTTAAGTTGGCTAGTTTGAAGTTGCCCTTGAAGCCCAGTAGTCTGAGTATCTTGGCCTGTAGGGGTTGCAGCCTTGACATCGGCTTGATAAGTAGCAGTTACTTCTGTCCCGTTCTTATCCACACGTTTAACCGTTTCAGGATTTGGACGACCAGTATAGCCAGGAAGTGGTTGGAAGGTTACACGTCCTGTATTATCCACTGTATAAGTCCCAACACCTGGAACTTCCTTAGTTGATTTTCCATTGTCAAAAGTTGGTGCAACGGCTTCATCAATTGGCACACGGCTATCACCTGGAGTGAAGACTAGGTTTCCGGATTGCTCAGCCCCTTGAATACCTTCAGAGCTTGCGTTCTGACCTGTTGGTACAACTGGCGTCACCTTCGGTTGGTAAGTCGCTCGGTGAGGTTGCCCAGAAGCATCATTTACTTGTAAATTAACTGGATCTACCGTCCCAACAAATGACTTGTTTGGAGTGAAAGTTACGCGACCTGTTGCTAGATCTAAGTTAAAGGTCCCGACTTCCTTACCACCAGAAGTTGCTGGAATACTTGTCCCTGATACAGGATTACCCTCAGCATCTAAGAAAGTAGCTGGATTGCTAGCCGATGGCTGAACAGGTGTGTTGGCTGGATCCCCATCATTAAAGACGATGTCTTTTTCTTGTGGTAAACCTTGTGCGTCGGTTGAAACGTTCTCAGTATGCTTCAATACATTTGGAACATAACGAGCGTCCATAGTATTGAGCGTATCACTTACAGGTGCTTCTGAATTGTTCTTAGCGGTCCAGTTAGTGTCTGATCCGTTGGTATCAAAACGACGAATATTAATCCCTGCTGCTTTACCAGTAAAACCTGCCGCAGGCTCAAAAACAACATTAACGTCAGCGCCATCTGCGGTCACTTTATAGCGTCCTTCTGTCGTAGTATACCATCCCTCACCATTTGGTGTTAGGGTCTGCCCTGTATTATCTAAAACGATTGGTGCTTTGTTGGTGTCAATGGCTGCTTTGGCATTCTCATCGTTCTTATCAACACCACGAGGAGTAAAGTGAAGGGTTGCTTTTTGTTGTTGATCTTGTAAACCAAAAGTCTCCTTCTTCTCACCTTTTGGTGGATAGGTTAAGAGCACTTCTAAGTCCTCTACTTCCCCACTAAATGCTGTTCCAGTAGGTTTTTCAATATCCCCTTGATTCAAGGCAATACGAACACGCATCCCAATCTTGTTAACCTGATCATTTGTCATCGGCGGATGATTTTTGAAGTTAACAGTGAAGTCGCCTTCACCCGTTACTTCAGTGAAATCACTGGCTTCATTATCATCAAACTTTCCGTTTTGGTTGAAGTCCATCCAAGCACGAACATATGCCTTGGCATTGCCATTGACATTTGCGTGGAAACGAACGGAGTAATTTCCGTCACGAAGACGATCTGCCCGGAAAAGATTGTGAGTCTGATTAACTAAATCATCAGGCAAGAGTTGCTTGATACCCTCATCGGCGTGGTCTGTATTATCATCGTGAGTCCAATCACCGCCAGAAGACGTGTCAATATCGGCTTTCACCCTACCTAGATAAGGTTGAGGGCTAGGATTCCCTGTCTCTGCATCGTAGCCAGAAATAGCGTGAACTGCTGTCCCATAAGTTTCAGGAGCATCCCCTTCATCAACAACCATAAAACCTATCATAGCCCCTTGTTGACCGGAAGAAGCAATATAAATTCCCACTTCAGAAGCCCCACGACTCATAACAAGTGGCACCGTATAGCCATTTGAAACATTAGGACCAAAAACTTGGGAACCTAGCCCCCCCGTTTTTTGATCTGGATTAGTATAGGCATGCCAATAAACCTTACTCCCTTCTTCCCCGATATATTGACCATCAGTGTTAGGAAGCATTGCATAATAGGTATCCGTAATTTCGGTCCCATCTGGGCGGACACGTTTCCATTCAGCCAAGTGCTCCCAGCCTTGCCCATTTGTAGTAAATATAGCATACTCACCTGGGTTGGCTTCTTCGCCATCGGCCATAACTACAGTCGCCTTAACTGGCTTGTTAAGATAAGTTGCTTCAACATTGAAAGTCACCCCATAGTTAGCACCGTTGCGTGGCACTTGTAATTGGGTCAATCGCCCTTTAGTATTGATTCCTTGATCTCTAATAGCTGTCCATTGGTTCTGAGCTGCCCCTATAATTTTAGGACGGTAGTCATCTCCATTGTTCTGCTGATCATTGTATTCAGGCGCATATGTCAGCCATGTATTCTTAGCATTCGGATTGTAGCTAGCTGCATGCTCAGTCCCCTGAACACGATTACGATAGATTTCGGTTGAGTTAAAGGGTTTTAAGTCCGTAACCGTCAATTTAACCCGATATCCTGGCGAAATTTCTTTTTCATAGACGGTTCCTACTTTAAGGGAACCATTGTCCAAATTCGAAATTGAATTAGGGTCAGATAAATCTAGCCAATTGATTTGCTTCATTAAATCAGCTGGTCTCTTATTCTCCGAATCAGCCAAGGTAGGCTTCGATACCGTATTATTAGGATTGCCATCCCGCAAACTATTAGATGTAACATCTCGACGTACTCGGCGAGAACGACTAGTCTGTAATGCTTCCACAGAAGGCACTGGTCGATCTTCATTTGTTGCTTGACTAGAAGCAGAATGAATAGGGCCTTCTGAGGATTCTTGGGGCTTATTCAAACTCTCTTCTTCTTTAAGTTTTTCCCTAGATTCTATTGGATCACTTCCTTGATCCGTTGAAGCAAGACTATCTACTTCTGAGGCTTGATTTAGGTTAACCTCGGGGGCTAGCGATTGATCGCTCGCTTCGGCCACTACTTCGTAATCTACACTACTTGTTACACCGCTATAATCTTGGGCCTCCGCAGTTGCACCATTAGCAAAATAAATACCACAGGCTACTGCTACAGAGGCTGCGCCAAAGCTAAACTTCTTAATCGTATAGCGCGTGATTATCTCGCCCTGTTTTTTATCATTCATCTGGCGATTATTCTTACTAAACATAGACTGACTCCTCTATATAAAATATACGATGAAAGAAACAAACTAACGAGGAAGCTACTCTACATGAGAATCTGCACACCAATGGAACTGGAGCCAAGGTAGTGCCCTTGTTAACTTCTTTCATTCACTCCGCCCATTATTATAGTATATATAGAGAGAGATTGCACGATGTTTTTTAGGAAATTTGCTTCTAATCATTTGACAAGCTTTCCATTGATAAATATGTAGTTTTACAGAAATTTATTGCTTCTGACATAGGCTCTTATTATGGCCTAAGAGACAATGAAATTGCCTATTCTACTTAATAATTAAAGATCATTTTTTGGATTCCTCTATATAAATTAACAAAAAGACTCATTTTATCCACTCATCCCTAGACACTAGCTTAAGACTCTCCCCTATCACACCATTCTACATTAGGGACATACGAACACTATTTTGTCATGGGCCTCTGCTATTATTAGCTAATTGGTGCCACAGACATAGGTTCCTAGGCAAAACAAAAAGCCAGTTTACTATCTAGTAAACTGGCAGCCATAAAAGAAATCCTACTCTTTTGGTGTCTGACTTAATATCTTATTTAATATGGATTGATATTCCTGAGCCGAAAGGCGCTTAAGCTCAGTAATATCTGGTAAGTGTTTCTGACTAGGGCTCAACTCATAATCCACTACATAGTCATAAGAGCGTGTATAGGCAGGATTATTATTGAAAAGGTTAAGGTTGGTATCTTCTACCACCCCCAAGAGAGTCATACGATAGCTCTGTTCCTTAGGATTCACTCGCAAGCTAAAACGCTTGAGCTTTTGGAGCACAGGGCTCGTCTTCAATTGCATTGCCTTAAGAAAATCTACCTTGCCCGTCGCGATATCCGCAATGCGGTTGAGGCCAAATTCTCCTTTACGAATCTTAGCTGATACTTCCCCTTGAAGGTCCAAACCGACCCCTTTCCCCACCAAATCCAGATGGGGATTGAGTTTTAGACTAGGGCCTTTGTCACTTGCTTCCCACTCCATCTTAAGACGATAATCCAGATGTAAGTTACGTGTCTGGTCAAAGAGAAACTCCGGAATTTCAGTCAACTCTGCACTGGTCATCACGGTCCCTTTGAACTCATGAATCTTAGCTTCCGGCAACTGATTCAACTTCTTGCGGTTAGGCTCTAAGAAAAGCAGTTGGAAAGCTTCTTGATCTAAGCCAACTTGCTTGAGCTGTTCCTTGCTAAGTTCGATATAATAGTCATCATAGGCTTCTAGGGCCTTGAGCTGCTCCGTTGTCAAAGACAATTCAGGGAAGAAGGTCATGCTTGCTAATAATTGACTATGCTTAATATAGACATGAGAGAGATTATCATAAGTCATCAAATCGAGTTGATACTTAAGACCTTCGCCTTTATCGCCATAATAGGTTAATTGTATCTTAGCAATACCGCGACTACGGTCCCCTACCGCTTGTACTTGGGCAGTATAAGCCCGATCCTTGACGTAGGTAAAGCCATAACGTACCTGGTAGGTTTTTAACTCATGCATAGCATCAAGGGCGGCCTGCAATAGTTCTTGTTTGGATAGTTGTGGTTCAGCCAAACTCTCAGCAGAAGTGGAGACCATTTCGGATTCAGCTACAGAACTAGCACTCTCAGACGAGGTGGCTAGGCCTTCTACTTGGCTTGTTGAGTCTACTTGCTCAGAATCTGATTGGGCACCTACCACCTCTGCGCTCCCTAGTATAAGCGCTAAGCCTAAGGCTAGCACCCCATAAGAAAAAGGCTTGATTGTTCTTGGTTTAATTGACATTTTGTCACCTCATTTCGTTTCCGAAAATCATACAAATTCATCAGTCAGTTTAACACTCTGACTTGCAAAAGTAAACTAAAACCACCCTAGTTAAGACTTTTTTAGAAAAGCTCGTTATAATTCAACAGCCCTCCACCGTTGGCTGATTTTCCAACTGATGGGGGCTGTTTGATTGGTTGATAAACTTACTCCACAATAACTTTGCGAATTAATTCTGGCACCTGAGCGGAGTCGGCAATCGAAACGGCAGCAGACAAGCGAGCCAAGACCTCGCTCACATCTTCTCGGTTACTGTGTAAAATCGCAAGTGGTTGGCCTTCTTGAATAGGATCACCAACCTTAACGCAGAGCTCGATCCCTACCGCTGGGTCAATAATATCTTCCTTAGTCTCACGTCCTGCGCCTAACATCATAGCGGCTACCCCTACTTCATCAGCCACCCATTGGCTGACTAGACCCGAACTTTGGGCTAGGAATGGAATGTGATAGCGAGCTTGAGGTAACAAGTCTAGATTATCCACAATTCTCGTATCCCCGCCTTGATTAGCAAGGAAGGTCTTGAAGACTTCCAAGGCACGACCAGAATCGATTTGTTCTTGCAAGAGGACTTTGCCTTCTTCTAGGCTAGTTACTCGATTTGCTGCTAGCAACATTTGGCCACCTAAAACCAGGCAGAGCTCCGTCAAATCTTCTGGTCCTTGGCCTTGAAGGGTCTGGATGGCTTCTTTGACCTCTAAGGCATTTCCAATCATATAGCCTAATGGCTGGCTCATATCAGAAATAACCGCCAAAGTCTTACGGCCCACTTGGTGTCCAATCTTCACCATGGTATGGGCCAGAGCTTCCGCATCTGCCAAGGTCTTCATGAAGGCCCCTTCGCCTGTCTTAACGTCTAAGACAATGGCATCTGCTCCGGCCGCAATTTTCTTACTCATAATGGAGCTAGCAATCAAGGGAATAGATTGGACGGTACCCGTCACATCCCGCAGGGCATAAAGCTTCTTGTCGGCCGGAGTCAGGTTACCACTCTGTCCAACTACCGCAATCTTGTAGCGATTAACATGATCAATAAAATCTTGGGGTGATAGAGTCACGGAGAAGCCAGGAATGGCCTCTAATTTATCAGTGGTCCCACCCGTATGGCCCAAGCCACGACCACTCATTTTAGCAACTGGCACACCACAGGCAGCTACTAGAGGTGCTAGCACCAGGGTAGTTGTATCGCCCACGCCACCAGTTGAGTGTTTATCGACTTTGACACCATGAATAGCGGATAAATCAATCTCATCCCCTGACTTGACCATGGCCATAGTCAAGTAGCTAGCTTCTTCTTCCGTCATGCCTTGGAAATAGATAGCCATGGCTAAAGCGCTCATCTGATAATCAGGTATTGTGCCATCTGTATAACCGGCAATCAGGAAATTGATTTCTTCCTGACTCAAGGCCAGGCCTGCTTGTTTTTTCTCGATTAGGTCTACTACCCGCATTTAATCCACCTCAATTGTCATTGGCTCGGATTGATCTTTCTGATAAAGGAGGATGCTACCGTCAGCACGTCCCACCAAGAAAGTATCACAAACATCTAGGAAGAGGCCATGTTCGACTACCCCTACCGTATTCTTCAATTCATGTGCTAGTTGGTGAGGATAAGGAATTTGGCCTAGCTTTAAGTCGATAATGTAGTTGCCAGAATCTGTCATATAGAGCGAATCAGACCCAACTTTACGGAAGCTTGGTTCTAGGCCTGCCGCCATCAATTGACGGAAAAGATTCCAGGACCCAAACTGCACCACCTCAACAGGCAAGGGGAAAGCTCCTAAAGTATCGACAACCTTGTCTTCACCTACAACCCAGATAGAACGTTTAGCATTCTTAGCCACAATCTTTTCATGCAAGAGGGCACCACCACCCCCTTTGATGCCATAGAAATCACGGGTCACTTCATCCGCCCCGTCAACGACCAAATCAATATGGTTAACCCGATCTAAATCCATGATGGTAATGCCTAACTTAAGGGCTTGTTCCGCTGCCCGACGAGAAGTAGCCACGCCCACAATTTGTTTGAGGCGGCCATCCGCAATACGAGCACCTAATTCTTCAACAAACCAATAAGCCGTTGATCCGGTTCCTAAACCAACCACCATGCCATCTTTGACATAGTTAGCAGCGTAACGGCCGACTAGTTCCTTGGTATCTACCATTTATTTTGCTCCTTTCTGAATAGCACGAACCCGAGCCACCAAAGGCTCCAGAGAAGATTCTTCGGTTACATCATAAGTGGTCCCATATGTCTCCAGCATGGAGCGCTCTACGTCACCCAAACTGACTGTATCTAGGGAATGTTCTTTGGTATCTTCTAGTTGCTTAGCTAAGCGTTGCATAAAGTCGAGGCGCTTATAGACAATTGTTCCGCGAAAATGGAATTCAGTGATACGCTCCAAGACTTCTGGTTTGAAGGCCGCCGCCATGAGAGGATCAAAGTTAGTTAAGTCTGGATTGGAGAGACCAACCGTGTAGAGAATCCAATACTTGTCAGGCCAAGACTCTATCCATTCTTGATAAACAGGAGCACCTTCTAAACGCCCTTCCAAAATACAGGTTCCCAGAATCATAATCTGACTCTCTGCCAGGAGTGTATCGGTGACCTCATTATGGGCACAGACACGACAATTAAGTACTTTGGCGATTTGCTCAGCATAGCGTTTGGTCGAGCCATAACGTGACATATAGACCACTAAACAGTTCATTACTTCCATCCCTTTCTGCATACATTATGGATTGCTCGCGACTGACTTACGGGCACCCTTACATTCCTATTGTACCACATTTTTTCTATTCTAAGTAGCTTGAGATAGATTTCGCATTTTTTTTTGATATAATAAAAGAAAGATTGATGAAGGAGGCTTCACCATGCCTGAACTCCACCTGACTTGTCCTGTCTGTCAGACCCAAGTAGATAAAGACTACCCTACTCACCTTAATAGCAAGACCCAATCGCCTTTAGTGCGTGATCTCTTCGAAGGTCAACTCTTCCGCTTCGAGTGCCCTACTTGTGGTGCTGAGCGTCAACTCACTTATCAATTTCTCTATCATAATCCACAAGCTGCCTATATGATTTTTCTCTTGCCCCATTATCTGGAAGACAAAGATCGTCTAGAAGACGATTTGGAGCAAATCTTGGAAGGCCTCAACTTCTCCCTAGACCACTACCAACTGCGCTTGGTGACAACCGTTCCTGAATTACTAGAGAAGATTCAAATTCTGGAATTCGGTCATGATGACCGCATCATTGAAGCAGTCAAGATTCTGACAGATGGGCTCTTTGCAACCGAGAAGCCTGATATACCGGTTAAGGCGCGCTACTACTATCCGAGCAAAGGTGCTGAGCGCATCCTCTATGTAACGGACCAAGATCAAATCCTGGTCGACTTACACCAGAAGCTCATTGACTTCGTCAAAGGCAAATACCGCAAAATCTTGGAAGAGGATTTACGCGGTGACTTCCACTATATTGGCTACCGCTGGGCGCTAGATTTGTTAGAAGGTAAGAAACCTGAAAGCCAGCTAGCTAGTGACAATGAAAAATAGCCTATACTAGCTAAATAAGCCAGCCCCTAAGGGGCTGGCTTATTCCTTTATTTCTCTATTTTTTAACGTAGACCCAGTCTAGTTCACTGGATAAATCTGCCCGGTAGCTGTAGCCATCAAACTTAGCAGCTTGGAGTGCTTCTAGAGTCTGGACTTGATGTTCTATACAATAAGCTAGCAGCTGCCCGCGCCCTTTCTTAGAAATGGTCGAATGGCGTTTGAGTCGGCCATCCACTTCTTCTAGAAACTGAACCCGTAAGAAAAGTCGCCGCAGGGCTGGACTGAATACTTGTTCAAACTCAGATGATAGAAGGGAAACCAATACTTCATCTTGATTGGCGCTTATAGATGTATCATACTGTGCCTTCCAATAGGCTTTTAGGGGCTTGCCATTAACCTTGAGAGATTTCATGAAATCTAATCTATGTGGCGCAATCGGGGCATTAGCCGCAATTAAGCCATAGAGCGCGGTGGCAATCAAGACATGCTGACTAGCGAAGGCTCGAGCCTTATCTGACTTAAGTACCGGCTTGAATTGACGATACATTAGACCATCGTATAAATCCATGGCAGGGTATGACGCCGCTTTTCCTGCCGCCAAAGCCTGCCAGCGTTCCGTCTCGGTTACAGCTTGAGCGTCAGAAATATCATAAAACTTAGCCAATTCTTCAGTTGATAAATCAACTAATTGAGCCACTACAGCCTGGCTAGCTAGCGCTAACTCAACTAACTTACCATAAGGCAAGTCTGACAGCTGCTTAGCACTTGGTATAAGAAATTTCATGCTCATCCTCCTCATCTCTTCTTTCCTACTATATCACAGAAGATAGGTTCAATCTAGCCAAACGAAAAAGGCCAGGACTCAGTCCTAGCCTTAGCTATTTAATTACTTTACCAGCCACTGGAAGCACCGCCGCCGCCGAAGCCGCCACCGCCCCAACCGCCGGAACTGCCACTTGAACTACCACTTGAATCGGAGTCAGAGCCGGAACTACCAGAGCTCCACCAACCTCCTAGGATACCGCCACTACCACCGCTACCCCAGAATCCGTCGAAGAAATCATCATCGTCATCAGACCAGCGGAAGGCGCGACGGCGTCGCCGTAAGAGACGAATACCAAGTGGTATGCCAAAAGGTAAAATTAGGAAGAGCGGCCAAGCACTGGCTACAAAACGCCAAGGACTCTTAGACCAGCGCAAGGATGTCTCGTGCTCAGCACGCGCTGAGTTGGTCACCCCAAGTTGCGTCAGTTGGCTATCTGACAAGCCTAGATACTGGATTATCCCCTGTATCTGCAGGCGTACTGCTCGGTCATAATCTTTAGCTTTGAGTTCACTCTTGGCAGAATCCAAGATTCGTTTGGCCGCCACATCGGGTAAGGTTTCAGCTGCCTTATTTGAGGTCTCAATTCGCATCTTGCGGTCATTAGGCGCGACCACCAACAATATTCCGTTGTTAGTACCAGAGAAACCCACTTGCCATTTTTTAGCTACCTTGTTAGCTAGTTCTTCAATACTGAAACCTTTGAGATCAGTTGGCATATAAACCCCAATTTGATATTGCTCCGAGGTCTGAGCCAATTGACGGTTGACCTGGTCAATATAGGCTAAAGTATCCTGAGACAAAACCTTAGCCTCATCCACAACCGACCGCTCTGGTTTATCAGGTAAGTTGTTAGTCTTAGCGCCACAGCCTACCATAAACAAGAAGACAAAGCCTAGTAAGAGTAGGAATCCTCGCCATTTTTTAGTTTTCATGGTCATGCCTCCTCATAGGGCTTACTGTCGCCTTAACGGCTAGAAGAATTCAAATCTACTGTTGGCGCTACTTGCGCATCACTACTTGCTTGATATAAGGTCACGGGTTGGAAACCGAAGATTCCTGCTACCAAGTTAGTTGGGAAGGAGCGAACCTTAGTATTGTACTTGGTCGCTACTTCGTTGAAAACGCCACGAGAGGTCTTGATACGGTTCTCAGTGCCTTCCAATTCAGTAATGAGATTTTCTACCTGTTGATTGGCCTTCAAATCTGGATAATTCTCTGTTAAAACCAATAAACGGGACACAGCTGATGATAAGTCAGACTGGCCTTGCTCGGCTTCTGACGCATTACCAGAACCAATCTTAGCACGGGCTTCCGCTATTTTCTCGAAGATTTCTGATTCATGACTCATATAACCCTTCACACTGTTGACTACATTAGGAATTAAGTCATAGCGACGTTGCAAATCAACTTGCACGTCCGCCTGGGCTTGAGTAACTGCATTTTGCGATGATACTAGGCCATTATAGGTACCACCTAAGGCAAAGGCGATGACTGCCAGAACAGCAATCACAAATAACCACGTTTTTTTCATATTATGATCCTCCTGTCCCCTGAATCAAGTTTTCTTTTCGAGGACAAGATGATTATACCACATGTCAGTGCTCAGCGAATAGGACTTAGGTCCTATTCTTTGAGGTTTACCTAAATTTACTAGCTCAATGAAAAAATACCCACTAAACCGTAAGGCTCAGTGGGTTGATTTAGCGTCTGAAATGATGGTCTTAGCTGATTAGACTTCCTCCGCGTAGACTGCTGTACCTAGAGCGGTAACACAGAATACATAAGGAAGATAGCTTGTAGCTCCTTGAGTATTGACTGTTTCAGGTTCTAAGGTCACATAATCAAATTTAAGGTTGATAATGGCATTACAGCCAAGATCATAGGCTTGTTCCTTGAGATGGGCCAAAGTCAGGATACGCCCTTCTTCCATAACATCTACCAAACTTTGGGCCGGGTCACCTAAGGCATTGTCTCCACGACCTCCATCCACACCACGCGCGATAGAATGTGCCAAATCACTAGCCACAGGCCCACCATAATGCGTGATACTATAGCCATCAAATCCCTGTCCCGTAGTCACTACAATATTAGCAATTCCTTGCTCCCGTTCTTTTTGTTGGGCAAGTTGTTCAGCAAATTCCTCATCTTGGTCAGCTAAATAGTTCTGAAATTGGTCTAGCAAATGAACTAGGTCCACACTGTCTTCTAGATAGGCACCGGTCAGAGAAAATTTCACTGCGATTCCTTGGTCTTGGAGGAAGGCCTCAAAGGCCTCTTTGTCCAAATTATAGTCACGTACTATATCTTTAATTTTCATCTGCACTCTACCTTTCTGCTTCATTTTTTGGGGGGCCATCAGTCACTTCTAAAAAATATTTCATATTGGAAAGTGAATAGTTTAATTTCACTACTCATGCTCATGGGGCACAAGAAATACGAATCTACCCGCATCCATCCTCAATGACTGAAAGCAAGAGAACCCAACAAACCAAGCGCTCAGTGAGTTCTCATCTATTTTTTTCCCCATTCTTCTCTGAGGACTCCATACTTGACGCTATCATAGTAGGTCCCCTGCCAGTAGCGGACTCTACGAATACAGGCTTCTTGTTGCCAACCGAGACCGTGGGCGCAACTCATCATACGGGCATTTCCGCTCCAAGTTGTTAGGCCCAAATGTTCTAATTCAGTAAAACAATCGAAAGTATCGGTCGTCCACTTCGCCAAAGCCTTCCGTCCCACACCAGTGTTCCAACGATTGGCATCATAAATGACAATTCCTACTTCCATCCAACGAGTTCGTCGATCTTCCCAAATTCGGGAGACCATTCCCACTGCTTGGCCTTCTACTTGGATACAACGCACACCTTCACTTAAGAGAAAAGCTGCCACGCCACTAGAGACAAAGTCTTCAAAACTCTCATATGCTTGATATTCTTGAAAATAAGGTGCATCCCAACGCGCCCACTCAGGTTCCGCATCACGAAATCCCAACTCCCAAACGGCTCGCAATTTGTCTTCATCAAAAGAGACTAATTCAATATTATAAGTCATATTCATTCTCCTTCTTATCTTAAACTACCCTTTGTGGGTTCTAGGATGATTGACACACAAAATTGTTACCTTCATTCTACTAGCTGGGAGACAGTTCATCAAGATATAGAGACTAAAGCCAATGCTGGATTTAGCTTGAGCTCCACTAAAAGTCACAATATTCTTATAGCACTTCGGGTTAACCACAATCAAAACCGACCCTTGTCACAGGCGGTTTGCTTTGCGACTGGAAGCCTCTGCTACCGGCCACGGCCTAAAGGCCTACTGTATCCACGAAATATCCTCGACACCAAAACTTGCGGTTCCCATAACGGTACTTTAAATTTGCCTATCGATCAAATACCATGAGACTACTTTTTCCTTTCAGATACCCCATAAAGCTTGCAATCTTCAATGCGCTCTTTGCAGGCATTTATTTCATAGATAATGACGCCCTTGCGCTCGCATAATTCACGAATAATTCTGTGCCAAGCGTTGGCTTCTACTTCCCATATATGGTTTGGCGTCGATATTGGGGCGCGAACACGATATGATACTTACATTTCCAACTTGTGTGTATTGTCCTTTTTCGTAAGGATACCTCCATGGTTCTTTTTGTGTGATCAGGAAACCTACACTAAGTTTACCACTTGGGAGGTTATTTTTCTTACCTCGCTATAAGCTCTCCGGAACCACCAGCATTGCTGGTGGTTTTCTTGATACCAAAAGGCCAGCATCTTCTGCTGGCCCTTTCTTAGATTGCTTTGCTGTCAATGCCCTTTTCCTGATTTCGTTTGGCTACCCAAGCGGTCAAGAGTGGCGTTAAAATAGCCGTTACAATAACAGAAGCCGTAATTTGAGTTGTGGCGATTGACTCCAGCCCCTTAAAGCTAGCATCCACAGCCGCCAAGGCTGCTGGGGTCGCAATGGCACTGGCTGCCGTACTTGAAATGGCTGCACCGGCAATCCCAGAGCCACCTGTAGACCGGTCCACCCAGATAGCGACTGCCCCGCCAAGCGCTGTGGTCAGAATCCCTAAGAGGATACCTGGCAGGCCACCTTCAAGAATTTGGCCGAAGCTCATGTTGGCCCCCAAGCAGAAACCAACAATCATAATAATGGCAGGCACCCCATTGGATAGAGCTTTCTTCATAAAAGGAAAGGCATTCCCAAGGGCAATCCCTAAGACTAGGGGCAAGACCGTCCCGACTAAGTTCCAAATGGAAATATTAGCCAAACCCGCTGAAGCTAAGGCCGCCATGGTCACCATCGGCCCGACACTGAGGGTGGTAATACCCACCGCCCCGGCGTCAATTTCATTACCGTAGACATCGACAATACCGGCATACATAGCATTATTGGCCACAGACATGGCCCCGATGATGGCGAGGGCTGACAGTCCTAGGAAATTATCACCTAGGAGTTTGGCTACTAAGAGCCCTAGGACAACGGAGACGGCAATCTTAGATAGGATAATAGCAGCCCCGCGCCCTACCGCTTTTGGCGTATTTTTTAAGGAAATGGTCCCCCCAATGAAGAAGAGGAAGGCCCCGACTAGAGGCCCGGCCCCCTTAACAATTGGAGTAGTGAAGCCCCCAATTTGTAGGACCTGTGGCAACAGGCTGTTAATGGCACAGCCGATAAACATAGGGATAATAATAATGTCCCCAGGGATTTTGAATTTTTTGGCTTTTTGCATCTTACTAGGCTCCCTTCAGATAGATCGACTTCTAGACATCAACCATCTAAGGTGATGCCACCGTCGCAGTCGCCAATTTCCCCCGTGATGAAGCTAGCTAAATCGCTGGCGAAGAAGAGAATCATTTGGGCAATTTCAACTGGCTCGGCGCGTTTACCTAGCGGAATCATGCTGATGACACGTTGGCTCTTTTCAGCGTCTTCCGATAGGACGGTCGTCATTTCAGTCCGGGTGAAGGATGGGCAAACTGCATTACAGTAGATACCGTATTTACCACCTTCCTTGGCAATGGCTTTGGTCAAGCCATTCAAGCCCGCCTTAGAAGAGGCATAGGCAGCCGTCCCTAAGAGGCCACCCCCTAATTTAGCGGCTACTGAGGAGACGTTGACAATACGCCCCCCGCCCGCTTCCTTGAAATAAGGGAAAATCTGGCTGATGGTAGAGAAGCAACCAGTTAGATTAATGCGGATAGTGCGTTCCCATTCCTCATAGCTTAATTGATCAAATGGCTTAGCAGAGATGACCCCAGCACAGTTGACTAGAATATCAACGCGTTCAGGTCTAGACAGAATACTTTGCATAGCGGTCTCAATGGCCTCATGGTCACCTAAATCCATGTGGACAAAATCAACGGCTGGACCAAATTCGGCAATGGTTGCCCGAGCTGCTGCCTCATTAATATCGGCAATAATGACGGAACCACCGCCTTCGACAATACCGCGAACGACTTCTTTCCCGATCCCATTGGCACCACCTGTGACAATGGCTCTTTTACCTGTAAAGTCCATGTTATCAGATCCTTCTTTCTAGATTTGTCATAGAATTCTATGCTTTAAGTATAGCACTCCTGTCATCAGATTGAAAGCCGATTATATAAAATATGGTATTTTATTGAATTTAAGAATATAGTTTATACTTAGATAGAGATTGCCTATACCTCAGTCATAAAAGGACCTTTCCCCGACAAAAATTAGAAAATTTGTGAATCCTAATCACAACATAATTTTGAAAGGCCTTTCACTTGCTTCACAAGCCTTCCAGTGCTAGACTAAGCTTATAGTGGCCTAGCCACAAATCTAGAAAGAAAAGGTGATGTTTGATGGAAAAAGTATTTGCAAGTCCTTCTCGTTATGTCCAAGGTAAAGGCGTGCTCAAGTCTGGCTTAGACCATATTCTCGCTCTAGGTAAGCGCGCACTCCTACTAGCCGACTCGACTGTTTATGAAATTGCCGGCCGTCAGTTAGAAGAAGACCTCAAAGCTCGCAGTACCTTTGTTCACTATGAAGCCTTCCATGGAGAAGCTTCAGACGTCGAAATTGACCGCGTTAGCCAAGTGGGGCGTGACCTAGACATTCAAGTCATCCTAGGTTTGGGTGGTGGTAAGACCATTGATACCGCCAAAGCCATTGCTGACAAACTGCAGGTACCGGTGGCTATCTTGCCGACGGTCGCTTCGACTGATGCTCCTACTTCGGCTCTCTCAGTGATTTACTCAGAAGAAGGCGTCTTCGAACGTTACCTCTTCTACAGCAAAAACCCTGAACTAGTCCTCGTAGACACCCAAGTCATTGCCCAAGCTCCTGTGCGTCTGCTAGCTTCTGGGATTGCAGATGCCCTAGCTACCTGGGTTGAAGGACGTGCTGTCATTGAAGCATATGGCGCAACCATGGCCGGTGGCAGTCCAAGTATCGCAGCCGAAGCCATTGCCCGTGCCTGCGAAGCCACCCTCTTTGAAAATGGCCTACAAGCGCTTGCTGCAGCCCATGCCAAGGTCGTGACGCCAGCCCTAGAAGCAGTGGTAGAAGCCAACACCTTACTGAGTGGGATTGGTTTTGAATCTTGTGGGCTGGCTGCTGCTCACGCCATCCACAATGGCTTTACTGCCTTACACGGCGATATTCACAGTCTAACTCACGGGGAAAAGGTAGCCTATGGGACCCTGACCCAATTGGTATTAGAAAATCGTCCTAAAGAAGAATTAGACCGCTACATCCGCTTCTATCAAGCCTTGGGTCTCCCAACTACCTTGGAAGAAGTGAAATTAGCTGGCGTGGCCTATGAAGACCTAGTCAAAGTCGGCGCACTGGCCACCCAAGATGGCGAAACCATTCATCAAATGGCTCAAAAATTCACGCCTAGTGATGTGGCCGATGCCCTCTTAGCCTTAGACGCTTACGTACGGGAGAATTTCTAAACAAGATAAGCCAAAGAAAAAGCTAGGACCGCGGTCCTAGCTTTCTTTTTATAGCCACTTAGAATAGTCTTCGTCATCCATTGCTTCCACTTCACCCAAGAGGTAGCCGTTACCTACTTGTGAGAAGAAGTCATGGTTGGATGTTCCGGTCGAAATCCCGTTCATGACGATTGGATCAACATCTTCTGCTGTATCCGGGAAGAGCGGATCAAAACCTAAGTTTTGAAGCGCCTTATTGGCATTATAGCGAATGAAGACTTTAACTTTTTCAGTCCAACCTACTTGATCATAGAGGGACTGGGTGTACTTAGCTTCATTCTGGTAGAGGTCCATACATAGTTCATAGACCCACATCTTGAGCTCCGCTTGCTGATCTTCTGGCAATTCATTGTAGCCCAATTGGAATTTATAACCCGTATAGGTCCCGTGGACTGACTCGTCACGGATAATGAGCTTGATGATTTCTGCCACGTTAGCCAACTTGTTATTTCCTAAGTAATAAAGTGGCGTGAAGAAACCTGAGTAGAAGAGGAAGGTCTCTAACATAGTAGAGGCTGCCTTAATCTTGAGGCCATGGCCTGATTGGTAAATTTCATTGATCTTCTTAGCCTTATACTGGAGTTGCTCGTTAGTGTTAGTCCATTCGAAGATTTCTTCGATTTCAGCCTTGGTGTTTAAGGTGGAGAAGATAGTAGAGTAGGACTTGGCGTGAACAGATTCCATGAACTGGATATTGTTCCAGACCGCTTCTTCATGTTGGGTCCGGACAAAATCCTTCATGAGCGCCGCCCCTTCTTCTGATTGAAGAGTATCTAGGAGGGTCAAACCGCCGAAGGCTTTGGCCACTACGTCACGCTCTGCCATGGATAAGGTCCGCCAGTCATCCAAGTCATTAGAAACCGGAATCCGGGTATCCAACCAGAATTGCTCGGTCAGTTTTTCCCAGGTCAACTTATCAATCATGTCTTCGACCTTGTTCCAGTCGATGGCCTTATAGTAGGCTACTGGCATGTTGTTCTTCTGGGAAAGAATTTGGTTAAAGTATTGTTTGTCTGTCATGTCTGACGCCTCCTAGATCGAGCAACTTTCGCATTCGTTGCTGCCGACTTCGTCGTTATTTTCCGTAAAGGTCCGCACATAGTAGATGGACTTGATGCCCTTCTTCCAAGCATAGTGACGTAAGATGTTGAGGTCACGAGTGGTCATCTTATTGGTCCGGCCTTCTTTCCACTCATACATGCCTTCTGGCAATTCTGAACGCATGAAGAGGGTTAAGGACATGCCTTGGTCGATATGTTTTTGGGCCGCCGCATAGACATCGATCACCTTACGCATATCGGTATCGTAGGCTGATTTATAGTATGGCAGGGTCTCATTGGATAGCATTGGCGCTGGATAATAGGTCTTCCCTGTCTTCTTCTCTTGACGTTCTTCAATCAGACGCGTAATTGGGTGCAAGCTGGCACTGGTCTCGTTGACATAAGAGATAGACCCTGTTGGCGCAATAGCTAGACGGTTTTGGTGGTAGAGGCCGCTAGCCGCTACTGCTTCCTTGAGGGCACGCCAGTCATCTGCTGTTGGCAAGGCCACCTTGCTCATGATAGCTGCAACCTTTTCAGAGGTCACTTGGAAAGGTGCTTGGATATAAGCATCGAAGTACTCACCTGTCGCGTACTTAGAATTCTCGAAGTTGTCAAAACTCTTGCCACGTTCCTTAGCAATCTTGTTGCTAGCTACTAAAGTGTAGTAGTTGAGGGCATAGAAGTAGGCTTCCGTTAACTCAACAGATTCTGGAGATCCGTACTCCATTTGGTTGATGGCGAAGAGGGTATGCAAGCCCATGCCGCCCAAACCAATGGTATGAGCCAAATCATTCCCATGCTTAACCGTTGGCACTGCTTCAATGTTAGAGTGGTCGGTGACATAGGTCAAGGCCCGGACCGCAGTCTCTACCGATGAAGCAAAGTCAGGTGATTCAATCATGTTTGGAATGTTAGTTGAACCCAAGTTACAGCTAATGTCTGTCCCTAAGACTTCAAACTCTTGACGGTTGTTAATGTGGCTTGGCCGTTGAACTTGAAGGATTTCAGAACAGAGGTTGGACATGGTAATGGTCCCATCAATTGGGTTAGCCCGGTTAGCCGTGTCGATGTTGACGATATATGGGTAGCCTGATTCTTGTTGGAGCTTAGAAATCTCATTTTCCAAGTCACGTGCTGAAATCTTAGATTTGCGGATTTCAGGGTTGTTAACCAAGTTGTCGTATTCTTGCGTAATATCCACATAGGCAAATGGACGGCCATAGATGCGTTCCACATCGTATGGACTGAAGAGGTACATAGGCTCATCTTTGGCAGCTAATTCGTAGAATTTATCTGGTACCACGACCCCTAAAGACAGGGTCTTAACCCGGACCTTCTCATCCGCGTTTTCCTTCTTGGTTGAGAGGAAGGAAACAATATCTGGATGGAAGACATTGAGGTAGACAGCACCGGCTCCATTACGTTGGCCTAATTGGTTGGAATAGCTAAAGCTATCTTCCAAGAGCTTCATCACCGGCACAACCCCGCTAGAGGCGTTCTCAATCTTCTTAATCGGGTCACCAGCAGCTCGTAGGTTGGACAGGTTCACCCCTACCCCACCGCCAATTCGAGACAGTTGTAAGGCAGAGTTGATAGCCCGACCGATTGAGTTCATATCGTCAGAAATTTGGATTAAGAAGCAAGAAACCAACTCTCCACGGCGTTTACGCCCTGAGTTGAGGAAGGTTGGAGTTGCGGGTTGATAGCGTTGGCTGATCATTTCGTCCCGCAAACGCACCGCTAATTCCTGGTCCCCGTCCGCTAAGAAGAGGGCACAAAAAGCAATACGGTCTTCATAGCGCTCTAGGTAGCGAGCCCCATCGTTGGTTCGCAAGGCATATTGGGTATAGAATTTGAAAGCAGACATAAAGGACTTGAAGCGGAACTTCATCTTATAGGTGCTGGAAATCAGCTCCTTGATGAACTCCATTGGGTATTTCTCTATGAATTCCCGTTCGATAAAGTCGTTATCTACCAAGTAGTTAATCTTCTCTTCCAAAGAATAGAAGAAGACCGTGTTAGGGTTAACGTGCTCTAGGAAATAAGCACGCACGGCTTCCCGATCCTTGTTGAGAGGGATTTTCCCATCAACGGGCCGGTTTAATTCATTATTGAGTTTGAAGTAAGTGACTTCAGTCGGACGACTCTTTAAGACTGGTTTATCCAAGTTGTTCCACCTGCTCTTTCAATTTATTAACATCATTTTCGGATCCCTGAAATTCAAATAAGTGCAAGAGGGGCACTTGATAATCTCGGGCCAAATCCTTGGCTGTAAAACCAAATAAGGTATTAAAATTACGGTTCCCACCACCGGCAACGCCCTTAAAATAATGGCGGTTATTGCCTACTTCGATAAATTCATTCACTATCTCGGTTGCTTCCTTCTCATAAGTCGGCACGACTACAATATAGGGTTCCTGGACTTCAGTGAAGACGGAGTCTGGAGTAATCTCCAACAAGGGATAGTCTAATTTATGGACAAACTTACGCGTTTGACCCGTGATGGATAAGTAGACAACTAGCAATTTCAACACCTCCCTGAATAGATTTTTCAACATGTTCTATCTTACCATATTTGGGACGAAAAACAAGCCTTAAGCCCCAACATTTAGTGCACAATTCATCTAGACAACACAAGATATAGTGGTTTGAAAAGCAATCACTCGCTTCAAATCCGGTCCAATCGAGCCTTTTAACTAGGGCTCCCCCTATATCTTGTGCTCCTGGCTTGACAAGGGCTTCTGAGCCTACTAGACTAAGAGATGACAAATGTAATTTTTACAGAAAGGAGCCCGCTCATGACTGCCAATCTAAGCCAAAATAAATCAGATATGTATCATATTAGCGAGGCTGAGTGGCGGCTTATGAGACTGGTTTGGACTATGCCCGGTATCACCAGTCGTCAACTCATTGACACACTATCCGCCTCAAGTGATTGGAAGGTTGGGACCATTAAATCCCTGCTCTCGCGACTAATTCAAAAGGGCTATTTAGACAAAGCCGAAGGGATTAGCCCCTACCAGTTTTATGCAACGATTAGCCAGGAAGAGGCCACTCTCCTTCGCCTACAAGCAGCCCTTGATCCTGTTTGTCGAAAAGATCGCGCCCATTTTCTGGCCCGGCTATTAGCCAGCACACCATTAAGCCAAGCTGATTGCCAAGCTATCATAACGCAACTAGAAGAACAAGCCAAGACTGCCCCGGAGACCATCCCCTGTCAGTGTCCTCCTGGAGCTTGCCAATGTCATCATTCAAAAAGCCATCCCAAAGCTTAGTTAGACTATTATTTATCTCCTAAAACAAAACCCCAGACATTCTGTCTGGGGTTTCTACTTGTTTAGTTATTGGTAGGAACTGTCTGTTTGGCTTTGAAGGCATTGACCATATCTTTGGATGCTTCTTCGATAGGTTTAGTTTCCACTAACTTAGCTTGAACAACGACACGCATGGTAAGAGTCGAGTCACAGGTAATCATGGTTAGGATTGGATTGGTTGTAGGTTCAATCAAATCCACACGACTTGGATCCACTTGATCGATGTAATTCACTTCATATTTATAGACCTTGTCTAAGTCTGTCAGATAGACAGCTTGGCCTACCTTGGCATGCATCAAAGGTTCAAAAAGTAAGCCCTTATGAATGGAGTGATGGCTAGCAATAGAATAGTTAGATTCCCCCATCTTCTGGCTAGGAGTCAAAGTCCCTGCACCTAAGAACATCCCTTCATTGGTTACTCCCTTATAAATTGGTAAGTTCATACCAACATCTGGCATGGCCACGCCACCTACAGTCGGAAGATCCTTGGCATTAATTCCATTTGCGATGACATCATAAGGATTAAGTGGTTTGATGACACCAAAGTCATAGTTCACTTCCTTCTTCTCATTCGCTTCAATCTCAGCCCGCTTATTACGGTCTAACTCAGTGACTGCATTCGCTTCCTGACCTTGACGGACCAAGTAGTTCTTGATTGGATCTAGCAAGAATAGCACTGCCGCCGCTAAGAAAAGCAAGATTGCCAGAAAAATCCGCCAAGAGAAGCCCCCTTTTCTTTTCTTCCCTTGTTTTTTCTTACTTGCCTTTGTCGCCTTATCAGGCTTCTTAGCAATTTTATTTCCTTGACGCATACGCTCAGTGCGCGTCATTCTTTTCTCAGTCATAGTCTATATATCCCCCTCTATCTACTTATGGTTCTTAGTTTATCATGTCACTAGCTAAATAGGAAGTAAAGCAACCTACAATCTAGTAGACCCTCTTTCCACCAAATCTGCTTCAAAGTAACAAGCCGTTTCCTTGAGGCTTTCTCCCTCAATTAAGCGCATGAGCTGTTCCACACAGGCAATCCCCATGTCCAAGACTTTCTGCTTCACAGTCGTCAGCTGCGGGCTAGCAATCTGGTCTAAAAAGACCCCATCAAAACCAATAATCCCAACATCGTCCGGCATGGTTCTGCCCAGTGACTTGAGCCCCCGCTGAATGCCTAAGGCAATGCGATCTGAGGCACAGACGAAGCATGTGTTAGGTTCCAAATGCGCGTCCAGACGCTCAACCAATTCTGCTGCCGCGGTCGAGGAATTCCGTATGCGGTGAATTTGTGCCGTGTGATCTGGATGTTGCGCCAGAGCGTCTTGATAGCCTTGCTCCCGCTGGCGCTCGAAGTATTCCGGCACGTCAATCCCGACAAAGATAATGTGGTCATAACCTTTTTTAAAGGCATACTCGGTGGCCTTAAATTCAGCCTGCCGATTATCAGAATCAACAAAAGGCACCCCGTAGGTATTCTCCCCGTAGAGAATAAGCGGCTTGTCGATTTTGCGAATCCATTCATAGTCGGACTCTCGCATGCCGGTGATAATATAACCATCACTATTCCCCGTATCAATGGTGTTCTCCGTCATGAGTTGAAGGGAGTATTGGTACTTATCTAAACCTTTGGCAATCCCGGATAGGAGGTTCATATAATAAGGTTCAGTGGCATCCATTTCTTCCAGAATCAAGACCTTAACAATTAGGGTCCGGTTCTGGGCTAGGGCCTTGGCCGCCATATTAGGTCGATAATTGAGTTCTTCCATGGCCTGATAGACCAATTGCTTGAGTTCATCCGTCACCAGTTGGGGGTGATTGATTACTCGAGAGACCGTCATTTTAGAGACATTGGCCTTCTTGGCCACGTCTTTCAGCGTTGCGATAATGTCCACTCCTCTCCATCGATTTGCCAGTGTATTCTTTCCTATTATACACTAAAATAACCTGCTCTTGCGACTAAAAGCAGGTATTTTTTTAGGAAATTACTATGAATTTACTAGGAAATAAATTTAGAAGCTAGAGGCCGTGCATGATAAGGAAGCCTAGTTCCGCGCCTACAGAACTCCCTTAAGAAGACCTTGGCGTCCTATGACTACTAAGTGATCCGCCAGGTCAGTCACTGAACTTGCTGTAGATGCCTGATCAATGGCTTCTAAAATCATGGCCAAATTCGTTCCTGCCAGAACAGCGACTTGTGGATGCCCCTGAGACAGCAGCATGCTGACATTAAAGGGGGTGCCGCCTTTAAAATCCGTTAAAATCAACAAACCTTCTTCCCCATGCCTCTCGACTCTAGCTACGATTTGAGCTTGGTAGTCACTGAGATTGGTGCCTTCCTCAAAAGGCAACCAGTCGATAAGCTCCTGGTCACCTACAATCATCCTACTGGCTGCCGCCATGCCGGAGGCAAAGCCCCCATGCCCTGTCACCAAGACCTTCATCTGACATCCACTCCTTGCTTTTTCTTACTTCTATTGTATGTAACTTGAGTCCATCAGACAAGACCTGATCATAAGAAAAAAAACCCAGTTCAAGCAGAACGGGGCTGAAAAGAATTGATTGGCTTAATCGCGAGGCTTAATATGTCGCAAATGGGTCAAGGCCAAAGCCAAGAAAAGGCTGTTAACAATCATAGGAAAGGCTAAAACCGTTTGCTTTTCCTTGAAGTAGTAGGCTGCCAGGACGAATAGTTGGACAGCCAAGACGATGACCATGAGAAAACGAGTCATCCGATAACGCTTGATCAGTTCATTAGGTTCTGGTTGATTCATTGCTTTACTCCTTATCCTTGCCGTTTGAGTTGGCGACGGTTTGGCCCATCAAGGGTGATTTCACGCGCTAGGTAACGAACCCGCTCCATGATACGGCCTGCTTTGGCTAGGCTAATGCCTTTTTGGTTGTAGGTCAGGACTTCTTCGTATTCTTTCAGAGAGAAGTTGGAAGTGAAGAAAGTCGGTAGCGATTCCCGCATACGATACTCTAGAATAATGGCCAAGACTTCGTCTCGAACCCAGCCCGACGGATCAGACTCGGCGCCCATGTCATCTAGCATTAAGACATCCACCTGCTTGACCTTATCCAAGTTGGCTTGGGTGCTATTGTCCCGAATAGAAGCCCGCATATCAGAAGCAAAGGTTGGGAAGTGTAAGAAAGTCACCGTCGCTCCCTCTTCTTCCACCAAATGATTGGCCAAAGCCCCCAATAAATAGGTCTTACCCACCCCATAAGGACCCGTAATATAGAGACCTTGTGCTGATTTAGGATCTTGGTGATAGGTCTGCATAAATTGCGTCACGGCATTGATTAAGGCTTGGCGTTCTGGCGAATCAATAATGTAATCAGCCAAATGAGCCTGGCGGACATCATCCGCCATCATGCGGTTATCTAAATTAGCGGCTTGGCGACGCGCCTTGAGGCTGGCCAAGTAATCAGTCGTTGGCTTGTAGCGAACATCAATAAAATTGTGGTTAATGAATAATTCCGGCTGGTAGCCTGGGTTAGTCCCTGGCTGGCCTGCCTCAATAGCCCCACGTTCTAGGCGAAACTCATTGAGTTTGGACAGGGAATTTTGAATCATTTCCCCACTTAATTCTGCCTGATGTTCTTGGAGGAAGGCTTGAATGGCTTCATCCTGGCGGACCAAGGCCACTGCCTGCTCATAAATTTCTTGCAGATGGGGCTGGTTCATAATCTGACGCATGACGTCTTGGATTGTCTCCATAAGATTCCTCCTCTAGTGGTCTAGCTCCTGGGCTGACCCTTTCTTAAATGGATTGACGAAGGTCTGGGTGGCTTGACTAGTAGCTGGGCTGGCCTCAGGCTTGGCTTGACTTGATGCCTGCCTTGAATCCTGACCTTCTTGGCGTTGCTTGGCTAACCATGAAGGCACCACTTCTTGACGCTGATGGCCGCCAGCCCCCTTGTGGGTCCGGCCATAAGGACGTTCCGACTCCTGGCTAGGCTTCTTGGCTTGGGCCTGGCGCTTGTCTTCGATATAGCGGAAGACTTGGTGGACTTCTTTAATCCCCTTTTGCTGCCATTCATCCAGTAATTTTTCGAAATTAGACTTGTAAAGGTGGTCGCGCCCTTCCATGACCAAGAGGTAATAGACTGCTAGGTTGACAATGGCAGGCGACAATTTAACCTTTTCCAAGGCAGCTTCTAGGTTGTAGCCCTCTTGGTCGCTCCGGATGCCACCCTTGGCCTGTTTGACTTGCTTAAGAAAGGCTAGCGGTGGCAAAATCTCCGCCGTGGCAATAATTTGTGCCTGATTATTGCTATATTGGCCTTGTTCCCGCAAGGTTTGGGCGCGGGCTTGAATCTGGTCTTTGAGTTGGCCTGCTTGATTAGCAGCCGATTCCTTGCTGCTTAGGCTAGCCTTATAGCGCTTAGCTAGACTCGGTAATTGATCCATGGCAATTTGTTCCGTCTGGTCTTGGTAGGCCAATTTAATGACTGTCGCCACTTGCTCCTCGTTAAAGCCATAGACTTGATGGAGACTAGCCATTTGCTGGCGCAGTTCCCGCGTGAAGAGGCGGCTATTGACTTGAGCCGCTTCTAGTATATCTAGAACCTGACCATAACGGAAACTTTCCTGACTCTCTTGGTCCAAGCTAGCTTCTGCTGGATTAGGGGCGGTCTGCTGACGGTAGGAGCCAGATAAAGCATCCTGGTTCTGCGCGTCTTTGATAGCTTGGTCTGATGGATAGTCGAAGACCTGACTGAAGGACTGGGTTACTTCCACATACTCGCTGGCATCCATTTCTTCCCATTCAAAGCGGCGCATCAAGCGATAGAAGGCTTGATCCCCAATCTTATTCATCAGCAGAGCCGCATAAAGGGGGTGCTGCAAGAAGCTCCCCACCTCAAGTGGCGCTATGACTTCATAGGACACTAATTGAGTCTGGGCATTACCCTGGACCTTCTTAGGTTGATAGGACTTGAGTAAGCCCAAGGCCTCCAAGTATCCGCGGGCTTGATTTAAGTCGGCCGGCGAAACTTGCAGTTGATCAATCAGACTAGCATGCATGACCGCTGGGCTCCAGGCCCCGTCCGCTCCCGCGTAATCCGTTAAAGACAGATAGAAGGCTAGCCCCACCGTGCCGATAACAGGCTGATAACATTGGCGCAAGGTCACCTGCTGTAGCTGGGACAAGGGCGCTTGCTGCCGAACCCGAAAGGGCTGTAAGGGACTTAACATGATGGGACCTCCTTTCTAAAATTGACGCTTGGCTTATTTCTTATCGTTTTTCTCGCTTAAACGATCTTGCAGGGCTTGGAGTTCTTTTAAGAAACTCTCACGCGAGTGGAATTGGCGATAGACACTGGCAAAGCGAATATAAGCCACTTCATCTAATTCCATCAAGAGTGGTATCACAAATTCCCCAATTTGTTCTGATTCAATTTCCTGGTCGGTGATTTCGCGAATCTTGTTTTCTACTTGTTGAGCCAAAGCCTGCATTTGTTCCATGGTAATGGGCCGTTTTTCAGCTGAACGCACAATCCCGCGCAGTAGCTTCTCTTGGCTGAATTCTTCTCGGGTACCGTCACGCTTAATGACCAACAAGGGGATCTGTTCGATCCGTTCATAGGTAGAGAAACGATGCTTGCAGTTGAGGCATTCCCGCCGCCGCCGGATTGCCGCCCCACCATCAGCTGGCCGGGAGTCATTAACTTTGGAGTTTTGGTGATGGCATTTTGGACATTCCATAGGGTCCCCTCCTTATCTTCTGGCGCCAGAGGGCGCTTTTCCCTTCTATTATAACGAATTCTTATCAGAGGAACAAGCTAGAGACGGCTTAAAGCCTGATCCACATAGGCAAAGGTCGCCGCTAAAGTTCCCTGGTTATCAATGACTAAATCTGCCCGCTGGCGCTTGGCTTCAATAGATGCCTGGCTAGCAATGGCCGCCTCCGCTTGAGCCCGGCTCCAGCTGTTACGGGCCATTAGCCGCTCTACTTGCAAGTCATGGGGCAGATAGACCACCCAGACCTGATCCATTTTCTGGTCATAGCCTGTCTCATAGAGTAAGGGAATATCGAAAAAGGCAAGCTGTGCTCCCGCCTGGGCCAGACGCTGACTCTCCGCCTCCAAGGCCTCATAAATGAGTGGATGCAAGAGTTGATCCACCTCCTGGCGCAGTTGGGCATCCCCGAAGAGTCGTTGGCCTAAGGCCTGGCGGTTAAGGGCACCTGACTCATCCAGAATTTCCCTACCAAATCGCACCACCAAGCGCTCCAGGCCCTCTTGGCCAGGTGCCACTAGCTGACGGGCAATTACATCCGCATCAATCAAGGGATAGGCAAGTTCCTTTAAATAGTTAGATACGGTGGATTTACCCGTGGCAATCCCCCCTGTTAAACCAATTCTAAGCATGGCCTTTTCCTCCTTGCGGATGCTTGAGGCGGGCTGATTGGCAATTCGGACAGAAATGGGTCCCTCTTCCGCCCAATTGGACCTTATGGATTAGGCGGCCACAACGTTCACAGGGCTCATCTACTCGGCCATAGACAGCTAAGGACTCCTGATAGGTTCCCGCTGCTCCCAAGGAATTGCGATAGGTCCGAATGGTAGAACCACCCGCCTGCACCGCCGCCGCCAAAATCTCAATAATAGCGGCATGCAGGCGTTTGACCTCATGGACGGTAAGGTCGCAGGCCGGTCTTTGCGGATGAATCCGCGCCTTAAAGCAGACTTCATCCACATAAATATTGCCTAAACCAGCCACCAGGGTCTGGTCCAGCAAGAGGGGCTTAAGTGCCCGTTTAGAAGACGCTAACTGAGCCCGAAAATGAGCCAAGTCAAAGGCTTCTTGGGTAGGCTCAGGTCCTAACTTCTTGCTGGCAAAATAGCTTTCTAATTGGTCCTTGGCCATATAAGAGAAACGTCCAAACTTGCGGACATCTTCATAATGGAAGTGGCTGCCGTCCTTAAAAGTCATGATGAGATGCACATGCTTGGGCTTGGTCTTAGGCTCCTGACCTGGTGGGTAGACATGGCACTTACCTTCCATTCGCAAATGAAAAACTAGCACGTGAGAACCAAAATCCAGCCATAAGTACTTGCCCCGCCGCCCCACCGCTTGGATGGTCTGGCCACGCAAGTAGTCTTGCCACTGAGCCAGTGTCTCTTGAGGCCTTAAGTCAATTAGCTTAGGCCAGAAAACTTGAACCTCCGCAATGGTCTTGCTCTCAATCAGACTGGTCAGGCCACGCCGTACCGTTTCTACTTCGGGTAATTCCGGCATAAGTCACTTCCTTTCTAGGCCGGGCTCTCTAAGGAGCCTAGGCCTTATTTTAGTTGATACCAGTTGCTACCACTGGCTGCCTCTACCTTGAGTGGTACTGATAGGCTAACAGCGCCCTCCATAACTTCCGGTACCAACTCTTCTAAAATGGCGATTTCGTCTTGAGGTGCTTCTAAAATCAACTCATCGTGCACCTGTAAGAGCAAACGAGCTTGGAGGCCGCTTTGACGAATGGCCTGGTCTAAGGCCACCATGGCTACCTTAATAATATCGGCGGCTGTTCCTTGAATTGGCGTATTCATGGCCGTCCGCTCTGCAAAGGAACGCAGGTTAAAGTTGCTGGAATAGATATCTGGTAAGGCACGTCGCCGGCCCCACAAGGTGCTGACATAGCCATCTTTCTTGGCTTGAGCCACAATCTCCTGCATAAAGGTCGAGATACCTGGATATTCGGCCAAGTAGCGGTCGATAAAGGCTTTGGCTTCCTTACGCGACATGTCCAAGTTCTGGGACAGGCCGTAGTCACTAATACCATAGACAATCCCAAAGTTAACCGCCTTGGCTTGGCGCCGCATGTCACTGTCCACCACCGCATCATCCGAAAGGCCAAAGACTCGTCGTGAAGTCGCCGCATGGATGTCTTGCCCCTCCAAGAAGGCTTGCTTCATGTGCGGATCACCTGAAATATGGGCCAGCACCCGCAACTCGATTTGCGAATAGTCGGCGCCAAAAAGTTGCCAGCCTGGTTCAGACGGCACAAAGGCCTGACGAATCTTGCGACCTTCTTCCATCCGAATGGGGATATTCTGCAAGTTAGGATCCGCACTGGATAAGCGACCGGTCTGGGTCAGGGTTTGGACGAAGCGGGTGTGAATCTTGCCATCGGCTTGAATAAACTTAGGCAAACCAGCCAAATAGGTTCCCTGAAGCTTAGCTAGCTGGCGATAGGTCAGTAGAGCTGCCACAATGGGATGGGCGTCCTTGAGTTTTTCTAGGACATCGGCTGCTGTCGAGTAGCCGGTCTTGGTCTTCTTAATGACCGGCAAGCCTAAGCGTTCGAAGAGGATTTCACCCAACTGTTTAGGCGAATTAGGATTGAAGGCTTGTCCTGCTAAAGTTTGAATTTCGGCCTCTAATTCTTCTAAGCGTGCTAAAAGCAAGTCATTCATCTGATCCAGAGTGGCCACATCAACCGCTACCCCTCTTTTCTCCATGTCCGTTAAGACTTGAGCCAGCGGGAATTCCATGTCTTGATAGAGTTGCGTCATGCCTAAATTATCTAGCTGTTGAGTCAAAGGAGCTACTGCTTGATCTAAGAGCGAAACCTTGTCGGCCAAGTGTTGGGCCAAACGTTCATTTTCTGGCAGAGCCTGCTTGGCGCCCTTGCCATAGACTACTTCATCCAGCTGGACTTGAATCCCCAAGTCTAGATAGGTGGCTAGGCTCGTTAGATCCTTAATCTTCTCGACATCAACCAGATAGGCCGCCAAGCCCACGTCGAAGGTCACACCCGCCAGTGTCAGGCCTTGATGGTCCAGCAAGATGCTGTCTCGCTTGAGGTCTGCGCTGATTTTAGGAAGAGACCCATCTTCTAGCCATTTTCTGAAGGCTGAGCTAGCAAATGCGACTTGGCCACTTGTGGCATAAGTCTTTTCGCCTTGGGTCCATGCTACCGCCAGGACTGGTGCAAAGTGATAATTCTCGCTGAGAGTCTCCAGATAGAAGGCACCAGCTGCCTTGACATGGTCATCTTCAATTGACTCCAACCAGGTAACGGGATAGCGAGCCGTTTCTTGACTAGCGACGACTTCTGCTCCTTGATGCAGCTGGGCTAGGAAGCTACGGAAATCCATTTGGACATAAAATTCACTTAATTGAGCTAGGTCACGCTGTCCCAGTTGGCAATCATCGAGGGTGATTTCCAGTGGCGCATCTTGGACAATGCGGGCTAGGGACTTGCTGAGTCGCGCATTAGCTTCGTCCCGGATAATGTTTTCCTTCATCTTGGAAGGCTTGAGTTGATCCAGACCTTGATAGAGGCCTTCGACCGTCCCAAATTGATGGAGCAACTTAAGGGCGGTCTTCTCCCCTACCCGTTCAATACCCGGATAGTTGTCCGAGCTATCGCCCATCAGTCCCTTGAGGTCGATAATCTGTTGGGGCGTCAGCTGGTACTTGTCCCAAATGCTGGAAGGCGTGTAAGGCTCTAGCTCACTTACGCCCTTTTTAGTAATATAGACTGTCACTTGGTCGCTGGCTAATTGGGTTAAGTCCTTGTCCCCCGACACAATCATGACCTGGTCGTCTGGGTCTGCCGCCTTAGCCAAGGTGCCTAAGATATCGTCCGCTTCGTAGTGAAGCAATTCGTAGTACTTGATGCCATAGGCATCCAAGAGCACCCGGAAATAGGGTAGCTGCTCGCGGAACTCGCCCGGTGTTTTTTGGCGTCCTGCCTTATATTCTGGGTACTGTTCCGTCCGGAAGGTATGACCAGATTTATCGAAAGCCACCAAGACATGGCTAGGCTTAAATTGGTCTAAAACCCCGTCCAGCATGCGGTTAAAGCTAAACAAGGCATTGGTATGTAAACCTGCCTTATTCTTGAATCGTTCAATATCCAAAATGGAGAAGAAGGCCCGATAGGCCAAACTGCTTCCATCAATCAGTAAAATTTTGCGCTGGGTCATGGGGCGCCTCCTTAAGTATTTATGGTAAGCTCCTAGGCTCTAATAGCCTGTAGCAAAGTAAATCAGCCAGTCTAGCAGCATCCCTTAGGACAAGCCGCTAAGAATGGCTGATTATGATGACTTGTATTGAGTGTTAGGTCTTAGCCGCCAAGTGAGTCCTAGAGGACATTTGGATGTAGGCGGGCATATTCTTTTTCAAAGCGTTGGGCAATCTTATCCACATCACCCGCGCCCATAAAGACAATGACATCGTCCTTATATTGCATAAGTGGAGACAAGTGCTCGCTCGAAATAATCTCCACCTCTTGGTCAATTAAGGCCGCCAAGTCTTGAATAGTAACTTCCCCACTTTGCTCACGGGCAGAGTTGAAGATGTCGCAGAGATAGACTTGGTCTGCTAGGTTAAGTGACTCAGCAAACTCGTTAAGCAGGGCTACTGTCCGGCTAAAGGTATGAGGTTGGAAGACTGCAATACAGCGTTTGTCTGGATAGCGTTGCTTGGTCGCATCAATGGTCGCCTTGATTTCGCTTGGATGGTGGGCATAGTCGTCAATGATAGTTAAATCACCCACTGTCTTAACGCTGAAACGACGTTTGACACCCGTGAAGGTCGCTAGGTTTTGGGCAATGGCATCTGCCGGGAAACCTTCTAGGGTCAAGACTGTAATAACCGCCAAAGCGTTTAAGATATTGTGCTTACCATAGGTCGGCACATGGAAACGTCCTAAGAACTTACCTTCAAAGGTCACATCAAAGTCAGATCCATCTTGTGTCCGTTCAATATTGGTTGCATAAACAGTAGAGTTGCTGTCAAAACCATAGTAGTAAACAGGAACTGGTGCTTCTAATTGGCGTAGATAAGCATCCTCCCCGCAGGCAATCACGGCTTTGGTGGTTTGGCCTGCAAAACTAGTGAAGGCTGAAAAGACATCCTCAATCGAAGTGAAGTAATCAGGGTGGTCAAAATCCACGTTGGTAATAATGGCATAATCAGGTTCATAGGACAGGAAGTGACGACGATACTCGCAGGCTTCTAGACCAAAGTACTTGGCAGACTCCTGCCCACAACCGGTTCCATCCCCAATCAAGTAAGACAGTGGGGCTAAGTGCTTGAGGGTATGCGCCAAAAGACCTGTGGTAGAGGTCTTACCGTGACAGCCTGAAACGGCAATACTGGTATAACCCTTAATCAATTTACCTAAGAAATGATGGTAGCGGTAGATTGGCAAGCCCAATTCGCGTGCCCGCACCAATTCTTCATGGTCATCCCCGAAGGCATTGCCTGCGATGATGGTCAGGCCAGGTTGAATATTGTCAGCCGAGAATTCCATCATAGGCACACCCGCAGCTTCTAAGCCTTGCTGGGTGAAGAAGTACTTCCCTACGTCACTCCCCTGTACCTTATAGCCTTCTCCTACCAGGATAAGCGCGAGAGCACTCATGCCTGAACCTTTGATTCCCACAAAATGATAGGTTGTTGCTTTGTCCATAATCAACCTACACACGTCCTTTCACTCAATTAATTTCTAGTCTTCAAATAATAAATAGCTGTCCTTGTCCTTACGCATACGGGCCAAAATCTCACGAGAGACCCCGACTTCCGTCACAGCTTGCGATTGCGGTGGCTGATAAGGTTTAGGTAGTTCCTTAGGTTGGAAACGTTCTGCCCGCGCCTGTCTTGCCACTTCCTGGCTATCTCGCCCGTTCTCTAAAATAGACTGGAACTTAGCCTGGGCATCTGAAACCTGCCGTTGGCTGCTGGCCTCATGGTGATCTCGCTCTCTTTGGGCGCTAGCTTGCCAAGCTTGGCGTGAGCGCTGAGAAGTCGGCGCTTCTAAAAATTCATCCAGAACCTGGCGGTCTTGCTGTCGACGGCTAGTTTGGCCTGGCTTGGGCCAGTCATTTTGAGGTCGCCGCTCGGCAGGTGCTACATAGGCACGATCCAAACGGTCAGAATGGGTTTGTGGCAGTCTTAGCTCCTCACCCGGTCGATAGCTAGGCGCGGGACTTTCCTCTTCGATTGGCTCTGACATCATGCGTTCCCGCACCAAATCCGAATTAAAGCGCTGATTTGGGCTACTATTGCGGCGCTCACGGTAGGCTACCCGATAGTCAGCCTCTTCCAATGGCTCCTCTGTCGTAGCTGGCGGTGGTGTCTGACTGGCATCAATCATCTTTTGCGGTTGATCCCGCCAAGGTTGCTCGTGATGATAGACAGGGCGATGGCCCCGACTAGTTTCTTGCTTCTCTTCTAGCGCAGACTTGAATTTGTAAGGGGCGCCCTTGCTTGAAGGCGATTGGGATTCCCGGTTAAAACGTCGGTTATCGTAATTTACATTCCGCTTCTGATAAGCAGGTCCTTGGTAGTCCTTCATAAGCCACCGTCCTTTCATCTTCTGGTCTTGCTTGATGCTGCTAGTTTGATCACCTAAATGGCTAACTAGCCTTGGTAGTGGGCGATGACTTGCTCAAGTGGTGTGCCGACTGCTAAGTCATCTTTCAATACCCAGATTCCTGGTTTATTTTCAATGGCATCCAAACCTAGTTCGCGTGTAGAACAAATCATACCATTGCTGTCAACGCCACGTAATTGGCCTGGCCAAATAATCAAGCCATCTGGCATAACGGCACCTGGTTGAGCCACTAGGACCTTTTGGCCGGCTTCAATATTGGCTGCCCCACAGACGATTTGTAGGACGGTGTCAGCCGCTACACGTGTTTGCGTAATATGTAAGTGGTCACTATCTGGATGGTCAACACACTCTTCCACATAACCAACGACCAAGCGTGGTGAAGCATCAAAGCTAACCGCTTGATCGAAGCCTGCAGCTTGAATACGGGCATTGACTTGAGCCACTTGCTCAGAAGTCAAGGTCACTGGACCCTCTCCAGCCAAGTTCAAGTCTGCCACTTCGAAGAGGTTATAGCCCACAATGGCTTGAGATTGATGATGGCGCAGGGCGGTTACCTGACCTTTGCTATCTGGGTCAATCTCGTTTGAAGAAACTGGGCCACTAGTGAGAAGGAGCACGTCACCGACGCCTCCAGGATTATAGAATGCTAACCACATATGATTTCTTTTCTTCCTTTCGTCTACTTATCTGATATATCAATTCTATTTAAGCTGTCCTTAGACATTGGCGCGAATGGTCGCTAAGGTTGTCTTGTCGAAAGTCTCTAGGACTTTGATGACCATTTCCTTGGCTGCCTCATAATCATCCATACGGAAAAGGGTTTGGTGACCGTGAATGTAACGGGCGCAGACCCCAATGACAGCTGAAGGCACCCCATCATTGCTGACATGAGCGGCACCCGCGTCGGTTCCACCTTTGGAGAAGAAGTATTGGTATGGAATCTTGTGGGTTTCCGCTGTATCCAGCAAGAACTCACGCATACCACGGTGGGTGATGTGGCCTGGATCTTGCACCCGCAAGAGGAAGCCACCCCCTAACTGTCCAAACTTGTCCTTGTTACCATCCGTATCATCGGCTGGCGAACAGTCTACGGCAATAAAGGCATCTGGTTGATAGCGATGAACGGCCCCTTTGGCGCCACGCAAACCGACTTCTTCTTGAGCGTTAGCCCCCGCAATAATGGTGGCCGCTAGCTCTTTGTCCTTGACTGCCCGCATGGCTTCTAACATCACAGCGCAGCCATAGCGGTTATCCCAAGCCTTGCCGATTAGGGCTTGCTTGTTGGCTGTCCAGACAGTTTCTGTCTTAGGTACAATAGAATCACCAGGACGTACGCCATATTCCAAGGCTTCTTCGCGGGAAGTAAAGCCCGCATCAAATAGGATATCTTCAGGCGCCACTGACTTAGCCGACCCATCCTTGCCCCGTAATAAGTGAGGGGCCACAGATGATGAAATGCAGACATAGTCCCCCTTACGGGTTTGAAGGGTATAGCGTTGAGCTGAGATACTATAAGGGTTCCAGCCCCCAATAGGTGTCACCGTTAAGAGACCATTCGAGGTAATCTGACGGACCATAAAGCCCACTTCATCCATATGAGCTGCCAGCATGAGACGTGGTGCTTCTGGATCCTTGGCATACTTAATCCCATAGAGGTTGCCAATCCCAGACACTTCGATCTTATCAACTAAGGGTGTCAACTCTTCCTGCAAGAAGCGACGAACCTGCCCTTCATTGCCCGAAATCCCTTGTAATTCGGTCAGATGTTTGATTAAGTCAAAGCCTTGTAATGTCATGCCTGTCGCGGTCGCACCGCTACCTCCTTCGCCATTATAAATAGGTAGATTTTACTCTTTTTATTATCTCACGAGCGCTTAGTAAAATCAATGAATTGTACTCGAATTTGTGTTACACTAAGAGTACGGAGCACAAGCCTGTGCGCCCCCACCTACCGCTCCCTGATGGAGCGCGCACCATGCCTATGAAAGAAGGAAAAATACTATGTCATCTACTCCACGTAAAGGCCTCATCGGTGGCCTCCTACTCTTAACCGGCGCCATTGTCGGCGTGGCTGGGACCCTCTTTTACTTGGAATCCCAACCTAAACGCCCGAGCCGGGTCCTAGCCGAAGTTAAGGCTGAATTTGCTAAACAAGGACCGATTGAAGGTTCTTGGATTCACTATGTTCCGGTTGAATACCCTGAATTAGAAAGCCAACCTCAAGTTTATATTGGGGGCATTAGCCGCTATGAAGGGGAACAATTGGTTCACTATCAATTCGTCTGCGATATTTACACCGGTCAAATTCTAGATCTCTTCCCTGTAGAAGGCTAACTTAAAGAATCTTTGGAGTCGCTCTGGCGGCTCTTTTTTGCATGCTGACAAACAAAAATCCGACCACTTAAGTGGTCGGATTGATTTGTGTACTTATTATGCCTTCTCAACGCGTTCCAAGACGGTCACAGACAGGCCTGGCATTTCGTAGTGACCATTAAGGTCGAAGACTTGGCCTTCTTCCAATGGTGCCGTATAGTCGACGATTACCTTGCGGTAGAGACCATGTGGCAGATAGGTGATCGGCATGCGCCAATCATTAGCATTAATCATAACGAAATAAGCAGAATTCTCATCTTCCAATTGGTAGGCAATGACGCCATCATGTAACTGATAGACAGCCAAGGAGTTGAGAATTTCATCATAAGAGTTTTGGCGGAAGAGTGGTGAGCTCTTACGTAACTTGATTAAGCCGCGGACATAATCCACCGTCTCTTGATGATCCGCTACTCGGTTCCAGTCAAATTGGTTGATTTCATCCGGTGCATTGTAGGTATTGTCTATCAGTCTCTTGGTTCTTAAGAATTCTTGACCAGCATGAATGAAGGGAATCCCTTGCGCCAAGAGGACCAAACTGGTCGCCATTAAGGCTCGACGAACACGAACTTCTTCAGAATCATGCGGATGAGTGTAACACAACTTGTCATAAAGGGTTAAGTCATCGTGGGCCTCAACATAGTGGACGACTTGGTCCGGACTAGCATAAGCCGAGTTAGGAATCCCTACTAAGAGGTTCTGAGCCACTAACTTTTCTAAATCAGGACGTCCATTGACATAGCCGCCTTCTTGCTTGTTGAAGTTACCGCCTTTGAGGGCATTACGAATGGAATCGTTAAAGTGAGCCACTCCAGGCATACGGTAGGCATTGTGTTGGGCAGCCTTATCTTCATAAGGCAACATGGTTCCCAGATTCCAACCCTCGCCTAAAACGATAATGGAAGGATCAATTTCATTCAGGGCTTGACGTACGGCCAACATGGTTTCAACGTCATGAATCCCCATTAAGTCGAAGCGGAAGCCATCTAATTTGAATTCTCGTGTCCAGTAAAGGATGGAATCCAAGATATAGCGGCGCATCATATAGCGTTCAGAAGCGGTATCGTTGCCGACCCCCGTCCCATTAGACAAGTTACCTGCCTGGTCATAACGGAAGAAATAACCTGGTACAATCTTCTGGAAGGCTTGCAAGTCAAACTGATAAACGTGATTATAGACCACGTCCATAATGACGCGCATACCATTGTCGTGAAGGGTCTTAATGGTTTGCTTGAGTTCTAAAATCCGGCTAAGCGGATTATAAGGATCCGTCGCATAGGAGCCTTCTGGCACATTGTAGTTCTTAGGATCATAGCCCCAGTTGTAGGCTGTTGGTTTGGCTTCTGTCTCATCTACTGTCGCGTAATCATAAATTGGTAATAATTGCAAATGGGTAAAGCCCAGCGACTTAAGATAGTCTAAGCCAGTAATTTGGCCATTAGAGGTATGAGTGCCTGCTTCGGCAAGCCCTAAGAACTTACCTTTAGCTGAAATGCCCGAATCTTCCGCTACTGAGAAGTCGCGGACATTGAGTTCGTAGATAATAGCATCGGTCGCCTTGCCAAAAGACGGCATACGGTCAAAGCCCTCCACTTGAGTGGCTGCTGGGTTGACCACCACACTGCGGTCACCATTAACCACTGCCGCAATGGCATAAGGGTCTTGGCTGCGTTTAAGGCCTAATGAACCATGGTCTAATAGGTAAGTGTAGGCAGTTAAGTGCAAGTCCCCTAAAATCTCGATCACCCAAGTACCGCGTTCACCACGTCGCATGACGTGAGCACTAGCTAAGTTGCTATCTGGCTGGTTGGATTCATAAATTTCAACGGTCACACTCTTAGCCGTTGGTGCCCAAACGATAAAACGTGTTGATTGTGGTGTGTAGAAGGCACCTAAAGGTCCGTCATAGGCAAATTCTTGATCAAAATCAACCGTTCTGACTGCTTTGGTAGCCAATCCCACCGCCTGATTTGGATTTAAATCTGTCACAATATTCCTCTCTCTTTCTATGTATACGTATTCTCACGCATAGTGTACCGCAAACGGTGCTCAGAAACAAGTCTTTAGCCTTACATTTTAGCTCATATCTGATGAGAAAACAACTAATCTTATGCGATTCTCATCTTACGACCCAAAGTCTAATCTAGCTGTCTATTTTATACATGCAGTATGATTGAAATACTGGTCTTGAAGCGCTATAATGCAAATGTAAAAGCTGAGGGAGGAAGCAAATTATGGAAAATCTTTTGTGGTTATTTCCCGTCATTTTTATGCTACATGAGATGGAAGAAATCATTGGCTTTGGTCCATGGCTGGACAAAAATCAAGCGATTTTAGACAAGTACCCTAGAATTGCAGCTGCCTATGAGCACTTTTCCCCTTCAGGCTTTGCAGTGGCAGTCTTAGAGGAGTATCTAGTGGTGATTATCATCACCGGCGCTAGCCTGTATTTTGCTAACTATCTGGTCTGGTTGGGAGCCTTTATAGCCTTCAGCCTGCATCTCCTCATCCACCTGATCCAAAGCATCCTGATTAGAAAATATATTCCTGCCCTAGCTAGCAGCCTAGTGCTGCTTCCCCCCAGCATCTTGATTATCAAGCAAGTAATCGATCAAACGAACTATAGCCTCCTAAGCCTCCTAATCTGGACCTTGCTAGGGCTAATTTTCATGGTGGTGAACCTGGCTTTTGCCCATCAATTGATGCGGTTAGTGACGAAAAGCCTTAAATCTCAGAAATCCTAGTCCCTCTATTTAAAACCATGTAAAAAGCTCGCACTTATCCCAAGTGCGAGCTTTTTTATAGTAAGAGTTGATAGAGTCCATAAGTATGGCTAGTTCCCTGTAAGTCAGCAGCATAGTGACGTGTCAGTGTATGCTGATGTATTAAGGCGCCAACGGCAGAAGCCCCTCTGGCTTGAGCTTGCTTAAAAATTGGATAGCTCAATGCTGACCCCAAACCCAAATACTGTGGATCTACTCCTAGGTAGAGTATGATGTAGCGTTTGGCTCGATGCTTAATCCAAAGCAATTTGGCTAAAGTAAATAAATTTAACTTTTGATAAACCAAGGCTCCATAGTCTGGCATGGTAATCAGAAAACCCACTAGCTTTTCCTCCTGATAGGCCACCTTAACCATAGAAAAATCCAGAATATAACGATACTTCTCGAAGATAGCACTAAATTGCCTCCCCTGCAAGGAACGGTAAATAGGAAAATCTCGGTAAAGTCGATTCAAGAGTTCAAACACTTGTAAGGACACCTCAGTCCAATCCGACTTGTGGGGGGATCGAATCTTAATCCCTGCTGCTAAGGCAGCCTCATAACGCTTAGCTAGTTTGGCTTCCTGGGTAGTGGGACTTACCTTAGGATAGAAATTAGACAGATAGCTTTCGGTCAGTTTGAATCCCGCTGCCTCCCAGAGCTTGGGGTAATAAGCCGGCTGATGGGGCTCGCCAGTAAAAGGTAAGTCCTCATGGCCAGATAGCTGCATGCGATAGCCTAACCAAAAACTAGCCTGAACAGGGCCAATGAGTTTTTCAGCCCCTAAGTTGCGGGCCTGTTCAGCTATGTAAGCTATAAACTGCTTGGTCATGTCCACATCATCTAAGGACTCAAAATAGCCTAAGAAGCAAGTGCCATCGACTGGATAATAAGTCAGCAAGCCTCGAATCTGAACTTGCTGGTCTTGGTAACCGACAAAGGCTCTCACTTCTATTTCCGGGCTAAGTGGATGGGTCCCACTAATCAGACTTTCTTCCTCTTCAGGTGACTGCATTAAGTGCCCCTTTCCGTAAAGTTTCTGCGGCAAGGCTAGAAAGTCGACTAGCTCCGGCGAATGAGGCTGCACAGCTTTAATGGTCAGCATGGTCCGCCTCCTCCAAAATGGTTACTTGGCCGCTTAAGCCATCCATCTCAATCCAATCCCCACTTTTCAGCAATTGCGTAGCACCCCGCACATTCACAACTGATGGAATGCCTAGCTCACGCGAAATAATGGCTGTATGAGACAGGAGGGATCCTTGCTCAGCGATGACCCCTTGGGCTTGAGTTAAGAGATAGACCCACCCTGGATCTGTCATTCTGGTTACCATAATCTTACCTTGAGCAGATTCAATGGCTTGAACATCGTCCACTACTAGCACTTGGCCCTTAACTCGACCAGGCGAGCAACCAATCCCTTGAAGGTGTTCTGCCCGACTCAATTGGCTACGTGCCTGCCCTGAAAATCGCACAAACTTCTCAAATACTTGACCCAAGAAAACATAGCGGCTGAAGTTTGGTAAGGTCCTGTCACCCGCTAGCTTGGCACGTCTTTCTGAAATCAGGTCCGATACTGAGTGTGGCTGTCTGGCCAATTCAAAGATTTCTTCCTTGGTCAGATAGAAGATGTCTTCTTCTGTCTCTAAATAGCCTTGCTTGGCAAGTTGCGCCCCAATGGCTCGAAAAATCATCCGCATCATCCCATAAATCCGTGTCCGATTTAGTCTTGAGCTTTCTCGGTACTTAACGCCAGTCATAGCGCGACGGCGTAAAAAGCTCGTCCACCAACTCCTTGGTCGATTGCTTGCGGCACTTGAGGCTTTTAGGTCAGGAGCGTCTTGCTGGCACATTTGAACCAACAAGGATAAGAGGCCTTGTGGATGGGTACGGAAGGTCGGTGTTTCTAGTTTCAGTTCTTCGGGTGCCCGGTCACCAAATTCTTGGATAAAATCTAGGATCTTGGCTACTAAGGGATCTTGTCGATTTAAAAAGTCTGCTGCATCTTCATTTTCTAGTGTCTGACGAAGAGCTTGGTTCTTGGGATGCTTGAGCTCCTCAACTAAGTCCTGAAGGGCTAGCGCCGGCCGCATACTTTCAATCTGTTCAATACCGGCGATTTCTGCCTGAACATCTTGTCCATGACGCGACTTTTTCAATAAACCCGTATAGACAAAGGCATAAAGATCATTAATCAAGGTAATATCCCAATGTGCTAGAATCTCATCCTTAAGCTGTACAACTAGAGCTATCAACTGCTCTAAATCCGCATCTGGCGAGAAGCGCTCTTGAAAGACTGCTTGAATCCGGATGAATTCCTGTTCTAGCTGGGCCATTTGCTTAGGCGCAGTGAAAAACTCACGCACGATTCGGCCCATAATCTTAAGTCGTTTCCAAGGCGAGAGATGGACCGGCATGGCCGGTACTTCCGTCTCCCTCACACCCAGCATATCTTGCCAGATAGGAATAATCTTTTTAGAGAAAGGCAACAATTGCAGAAGCTGGTACCAACTTTGAATTTGATAGTAGACTCGACTATTGACTGGACAGAGCATATTCTGGAAGGTCGGCTCATAGGCAGCCAATTCAGCTGCCTCCTTGCCCACCAACCTTTGAGCCAAGCCACGGAATATACTCGCATAGGCTTCTTGAATAAAACTGATAGTTAAGGGTGTAGAGAGACCTGGATAGCTCTCCACAATATTACTATTATCCAGAATGATTTGCTTGCCTTGTGGCAAAGTAGTAATGGGACGAGCCTGTAAGATGTAGAGCCGGTCTCCTTGGAAGGTAAACTCCAAATCCAGATAGGGGCCAAAAAGCGCCATGGCTTGCTGGGCTAAGGATTCTAGGTCCCCTAATTGACTAGTTGTTAAACTTGGGGCGCCTGGCTCTTGTTCCGTATAGGATAGCTGATCTGCCGGATGATAAGTCACCATGCTAGTAGGCACCTTATCTTCTACAATTTGATCACCTAATCCCTGTCCCACAACCACAATGTGCTCGTTGAGAATTCCCTTAGGGTTGGCTGTAAAATAAACACCAGATAAATCTCCCTTAATCATGACTTGAACCAAACAGTTCATCTGAGCTTCCGGCAGGCTAATCCCTTGCTTAAAGAGATAAGCTAGAGCGGATACCTGATAGAGGGACAAGAAAGTATGCTCTAGAGACTGGGGTAAGTGGTCGATTGGGACATCTAGCTGGCTTTCAAATTGCCCGGCAAAAGATGAGACGGCACCGTCTTCAATGCTAGCAGATGAACGAACTGCCAAACGCACCTGACCAGATGGGAAAGTTTGCTTGGCCCAGCTCAGCACAGGACTTAAATCTTCCTTAGCAAAACTCTCTTTAGCCCAAGCCAGTAGTTCTTGACTCAGCTGATCCAAACTTAGATTACCCGCCTGATAGGCTGCTTCCTGACTAGCCAGGAAATCCATGCTGTCCGCTTGATCAAAACAGTCAAAGGCAAAGACAGCAAAACTAGGAACTGGTAGCCCAGCTTTGGTCATTTCCATGAGGTGGTAGGCTTTCCCTCCCACTTTCTGGGGATCATAGACTTGTTTCATTAGAAGACTCCCATCAAGAGGTAGACAGCTACTGAGACGACCATGGTGGTCTCAGTAATATAGGTATAACGCTCAACTCTTTCCCGGATATTGAAGAGGGTTGGGTCCTTAATGAACTGTTCGAACTGAACCGTCATCCAGATAACATTAAGCACCAAGACCACGACCCCTACATGAGAAATATTCCAGAGCAGAAGGAAGTTGGTCATAATATCCAGAATAGTGACTATTTCGATGAAACGGGTAGCCTTCTTATAACCGAAGAGCTTGGAGTAAGTCACATATTCTGTCTCATCTTTTGGTGCTCGAATCTTACGACAGACTTCCCAAATCAAGCTTGGGAAGTACATGGTGAAGGCCAAGAGGACGGTCGGAACTGACAATAGGGGCAGATTGTACTTATAACATACGAAGGAAATAGTATAAAGATTCAGAATCATCATGACCGGATTATGGGTCACCAAGGCTAAAGGCAATGAATTCTGAATTTTATCTCGCTTAAAGAACCAGAAAGACATCAAGGTTCCGTAGATATAGAGGAAGAGGAACCAAAAGATATTATTCATGAAGAAGATATTCAACATAACAGAGACCGTGACGATAAAGGCTAAGGCGATAGCCAAGTCCTTTTTCTTGACCCGCCCTGACGGCAAAGCCCGATGGGGGAAGAGTCGTTGGTCGGTCTCATAGTCCTTGAAGTCATCTGCAATGCGTAAAATCATCAAGAATACAAAAATGGTGAAAATCCCAATCAATTCTTGATGGTTGAAATTAAAGCTGGTCACCCCGTCATTTAACAAGAGGACAAAATAAATCTCGAAAAACATAATGGCTGCCACGATAAAACGCGACCCCAGCGGAAACATTTCCTTATAATAAATCGCTAAACGCTTAAACATGTTTAACACCTATCCTTTCACCCATTCTGACCTGGCTTTCGATACCTAAGTCTGAGTAATATCTAATATCTTGGTCCAGCTCAATACGATTTGCTGGATATAGTACGACGATAGTGGACCCACCTAAGCCAAAGTAGCCCTTCTCCTGGCCTCTGACTAGGTAAGTTTGATGATGGTTATAAATTCGACCGACTAGCAGTGCACCAATTTCCATCTGGAGAACTGGCCCCTCTTCTGTCTCAATCAGACAGTAATGCCGGCTATTCTCACGATAAATCAAACGCTGGGCTTGGGCTACTTCCCTTACACTATGCAACTTGCCCTTGATGCTTTTCTGATGGGTAATTACCCCAGATTCAATGGCTAAATAGCGATGCAAGTCTTCGACCCCTAGACGGAATACTAAGGCTAGCCCACCTTGGAAGGACTGCGCTAGTTGGTCATCTTCCAATAATTCTGCCAAATCATAGCTTTGGCCCTTTAAGACCAAACTTAAGTCTTCATGAATATCAAAACCTTGTAATTTGGCGTCGGCTACGGCCAATACTTCCCCTTCTGGACAGACAGGGCGTAAGTCTGGCTGAATTTTTCGCTGGAAAAAGGCTGCAAAGTGGGGATAGGTCCCCTCTTGGTAGTCAGCCAGAGACAGGTCATAGGTCTCTAGGAACTTTCTTACCTTAGCTTTTGACCAAGGCAAGTAATCACTTAGGGTCAGCAGATAGGAGATGCTAGGCCGTGTCAACAGAGGGAGGAGCCATCGCCCCCATCTAGTCTGGTAGAGGCGATTAACCAAGCCTTCTTGATAGACCACAGGCTCTATGACCCGACCACTTTGACGCTGGTAGACCTTAACCATAAGGCAATACCCAAAGCCCGATTAGACTAAGAATCGCTAATAAGGCAAAAGCCAGATAAGCCTTCTTGTTAGGCTTAGGAATGGGCTGATTCCAGACGAATAGGCCGCTTAAGAGAAAGGCTAATCCCAACCAAAGCCAAGTATAGAGTCCAGGCGCCAGCCATTGACCTAATAGATAGCTTAAGGGAAAGCACAAGGCGCCATAAGTAACGGGAACCCCGATGAAATATTGCCCACTGCCCTCATCATGCTTGGCCAAGCGATTAAAGTGGCCCAAGCGCGTCACGGCTGCTAGCACATAGATAATAGCTGGCAAGAGATTGGCAGGTCCAAGGGCTAGCTGAGACATGAGAAGAAAAGCTGGCAAGGCAGCAAAGCTAATCATGTCGCAGAGTGAATCAATTTCAATGCCAAAACGTTCCTGTTCTGGTGTCCGTGGTAAGCGTCTAGCCACTACACCGTCGAAGAGATCACAAATTCCACTAAGGATAAAGGCCATCATGGCTAGTCGGACCTGCCCTTGTAAGGTCCAATAGATAGCTACTAAAGCAAAGGTTGCTCCCAAGTAAGTAAGTATGACCGACTTATCATACTCTCCAATCAAATAGTTTTTAATCTTCATGTAGATGAATCTTTCCTTTCTCTGCATCTAGCGTGACTAGCATGCCCGTTTTGAGCCTCTTGCTTGCTTCTTGGACACAAACCAGAGCCGGAATACCACATTCACGGGCCACAATGGAGGCATGACAGAGTACTCCGCCCGTCTCCGTAATCAGGCCTCCCAAGATGCCAAAGACATAGCTCCAACCCGTATCGGTATATGCTGTCACTAAAATCTCACCCGGTTGAATGCTAGCTATATCTGCCAAGTCTAAAATCACGCGCACTCGCCCCGTGACCTGACCACTGCTAGCAGGCATGCCACTCAAGTAAGCTTCCTGACTGCCTTGTGGGAGCGGTTGGAAATTACCTTCTGTTAAGTCTCCTAGAGCCTGACATTTATCATAGGACTGGCAATAATGACGATCCTGGTTGACTAGTTGCTGTAGGTCAATACTTCTATCTTTGTCATTCATGAAGGCTAAGAGATCCCATTTGGTTAGATAGAAGATATCTTCCACTTGCTCTAAGTAGCCTTGTTTAAGATAGGCTCGACCCAAAGCCAGGCTGACTTGTCGAATCAGGTGGTAAGCATGAGTTGAGCAATCCTTAAACTCCTCTCGCCACCACAATAAGTGACGTAAGGAGTTCGCAATCTTCTTAATTTTGCGGCTTTGACGTCCTGTCAAGCCACTAGGTAGCCCTTGATGCTTGTGCTGTCTGACCAGAGACTTTTGCGCCTTATCATAATAAGCATCGTCAAGCACTAGGCGTTGGATTAGCGCTAAAATTTGTTCAGGTTCTTCCATGTAACTTGGTACCCTCAAGTCCAGTTCCCGCCTTGAATGGTGACCAAACTTAACCATAAAATCAGCCAAGGCCTTAAAATCATCCCGCTGCCCTTCTTGATGAGCAAGTTTTAATAAGCCTGGCACTGTTTGCTGCGTCCAATCGTTTTTTATCAGCGGCCGACTTCGAATAATACTAGCTAAGGCTAGCATTTCTTCTAAAGGCTGGGTATGGGAAATATTACCTAGGTCTGCAATCAATTGAAAGAACTGGTCTTGGCTTAACCATTTGAGTAACCTTGTCTTTTGCATGGAGAGCTGGACCGTATTGATGTAGGCTTGCCAGAAATAAGTCTGCTCCGTTTTTCTGTAGCAGTCTAAAATAACTTGACGCCAGAGGGCCTCAACTTGTTCCAAGGGCGTCTCGTAACTTAGGTTTGCAATCTCGGACTCTAGCTGCTTAAAGTTGTCCTGTAAGTTAGATAAGTTTTCAGGGGCTGCTTTCATGAACTTTTTGGTAAGGCTTTGTGTCTTCCAAGCCACCTTGATGAAGCGTGTCAGAAGACCCAAACTTAACTGACTTCGGTATCCTCTACCCTCGTAATCCTTATTAACCCCTAGCTCATCATCGAAATCCCGTTCAATGTAACCAGGAATTTGCTGCATGGCTGCTTTGACTACCCCTAAATTCCAGTAGGGACGAGCATGATGCCGGCGCATCAAGTCCGGCATAGGACCACTAGGGGCTAAGTCAATGGCCTCCAAGAAGCTCGACAAGGACTCTTGCCAAGCATCAAAGTAGAGACTCCACATGAGATTAGGGCAGGATTGAGCTGCCACACCGCCATCGCGAAAATTAGCTGTCGTCCAACGTCCTTGGCTGACTCGAGTAGGCAGCGTCGTCATAGGGCGAGCCTGAACTAGATAGACTTGGTCACCGCAGGCACACCACTCGACATCCATTGGGCGACCAAAGTGGGCGCTAATAAGCATGGCTTGTTCATGAAGTCTGGCCAGTAGGGCTTGGGATAGACCACTGGCTGCAGCTAGCTTCAAATCCGGTTCATACCAAGCTAAGCTTAATCGCTTTGGATTCACGCGTCCACTGACTAACTGCTCTCCCGCTCCAGCTACATATTCGATCAGCATCTCTTGGTCTTGATTAGATTCAGGGTTCAAGGTAAAGTAGACCCCACTATAATCAGGCTGACATTGCTCCTGAATCAAAATGGCTAAGCCAAAGTCCTGCCAGGATCGCCCTTGGCGATGCCAGTAAGCAAGGGCTTGAGGTTTAAGTAATGACAAGATGCAAGCTTTAATCCCAGCTGTAATTGATGACATAGTCTGGCAATTTGATATCGAGTCATATTGACCGGCAAAAGAAGTCGTCGCCTGGTCCTCCAAGAGAGCACTACTGCGAACAATATAGGTCTTACCGTCCTCTATAAAATTCTCCAGAGCTGCCTCCCATTTAGCAGGCAGATTCTGACTTTCTAACCTTTCTTGCACCACTTTTTGATCTAACTTGAGCCACTTGTCCCAATCTAGTCTTGGGCTTGCTAATTCTGGCCAGCAATCAGCTAGCCAGGTCATAACTTGCTCGGCTGATAGAATAAGTCCATTTGGCACTGGGAGATTGAGCTGCCTCAGATCCAAAAGATGATTAATTTTCCCCCCATAGCTTGGGGTCTGTTTGGCTTGGTAGAGTGTATCCATTTCATCACTCCTATAATCGATTTTGTCTCAATCTCGCTAGATATAGTAGACGATTAACTCCTAAGTGGGTCAATGTCCCTACAAGCAATAGGCCAATGACTTGTGCCCAATCTAACGAAATATAAAGGTGTAAGACCAAGAGAATTCCGATTAAGGAATCAATCTGATCCAGCAAAATAAAAGGATACTTCCAAGCATCCTTAGCGGTCTTACCCGGTGAAATATCTAGGCGACGCTTGAGATAAGAATTAGGTAATTCAAACACCACATAGGCCAAGCCCAAGAGGATACCCAGTGGAAAGTTAGTTGCCAGCTTATTCGGATAATGAGCATAAATCAAATGGAGTTTCTCTAAATCCGGCTGACGCGCCAGAAAAAAAGACCAAATTAATTGAGCAAGTAAGCCCCAGACTACCATCCCCCAGAAGCCCTTCCAGGTCTTATTAGCCCCAAAAAGACGACGACCATCCCCTAGTAGGCGCCCAGCATCAATGGGTTGGTTGACTGAGTCTAATAGGGAAGATTTACAAAATATCATATTAGCAATACCTGCCAATATGACTGGCATAAGAGTCAGATAAAGAGAGAGAATCATGGACATGCTGCGTCATTCCTTTGAACTAATATAAGAACCAAACTGGCCGCATGAAAAGCAGCTAGTCGTCCGTCTCCTTGAAGAGAAGATAAGGAGCGATATACAAAAAGAAGCTAGGTCCCCCCAGCCTCCGCAATCGCTACTTAGACCTCGTCCCTCTTGGAAGAGCTAGCGAGCTAGTCTGATCTGTCTCAGTCTTGGCTCGCCTATTTTCTTACAAGATAAGAGGAGGGTCTGACTTATTATTTCTATAGTATACCATCAACTCTATAATCAAAACAATATAGAACTCATATTCCTTACCGTGCTTATACGCTAGATATCCTATATTATAGGGATTTGAAGCTAATTACTGTGATAATTTAGATTGGTATTTCATTATATATAGATCTACAAAAAGGACTTTTATTATCATCTAGCGCAAATACTAACTTAGTATGCTTAATCCCTAGCCTTTCCCCCACAAAAAAAGCTGACATCCTGAGATGTCAGCTTGATACTTTATTTTTCTAGCAAGAGTTTGCGAGTCAGGAAGTTGAAGACCATGACAATAGCTGTCACCGCCACCTTAGCTGGCATGACCGGCCAATGCATGGCATCGACTGCCACCCACATGAGTCCAGCTGTAAGAGCTAAACCCAGTAAGCTTAAGATTAGAAAGAGCAAAAACTCTTGATGTTTTTGTTCCGGGCTAAACTTGCTTTCGAAGGTGAAACGCATGCTTGCCCAGTAATTGAAGATGGTAGCTAGGACAAAGGCGATGAGGACTGCTAACTGATAATGCCAGCCCAGGATACCATTGAGACCATAGACGATAGCAAAATCAATGAGTGTCGAGAGGCCACCGACCACCAAAAAGCTCAAAATTTGAGTCGATAATCTGGTTTTCACTATTTAGCCTCAATCTTGACCTCTAAGAAATGGTCATTGTATTCAACAAGTTTGGCTTGCCCCAAGCCCTTATATACTTCTAAGCGAGCAATGAGCTCATCGTCAGGGTAGAAAGCCGTGTCTTGCGTTACATCTTCAGGTAACTGCTCCATCGCAGTCTTGTTGGGAGTTGCGTAACCAATATACTCGGCATTACGTGCTGCCACATCGGGGCGCAAGAGGAAGTTAATCAAGGCATAGGCACCTTCTACATTGCGCGCTGTTTTAGGAATAACAATATTATCAAACCAGATGTTGGAACCTTCCTTAGGTACTGTATAAGCTAACTTAGGATTACGTTCCAAGGCAGTCTTGGCTTCCCCCGAAAAGGTAATACCGACGCCCGCTTCACCTTGAGATAGGTACATCTTAATCTCATCCGACACCATAGCCCGGATGTTTGGCATTAATTGCTTGAGCTTAACTGTCGCCAACTCAAGCGCTAGGTCATCCGTTTCATTGAGGGAGTAGCCCAAGGATTGGAGGCCAATTCCCATTACCTCACGTGCGCCATCATAAATCAGAATGTCATTACGCAATTCTGGTCGCCAGAGATCATTCCATGACTGGAAGTCTTCTTCGCTGTATTTGCTGGTGTCATACACAATTCCAAGGGTGCCCCAGAAGTAAGGAACAGAATACTTGTTATCCGGGTCGAAGTCTAGGTTCAAGAAACGTTGATCCAAGTGCTGTAGGTTGCTTAGCTTACTGTGATCCAAAGGCAAGACCATGCCGTCCTTCATCATTTCCTGAATCATGTACTCACTAGGAACCGTGATATCATAAGGAGTCCCACCTTGACGGATTTTAGCCATCATGGCCTCGTTAGAATCGAAGGTCTCATAGATGACCTTGTAGCCTGTCTCGGCCTCAAATTCCTTGAGTAGTTCTGGGTCGATATAATCGCCCCAGTTATAGAAGTTAATGACCTTGTCACCGGTATAGCCCTCTGCATGTTCCAACTGATACCGAACACCGAAGAGGACAGCACTAATAGCCAGAATCGCTAGAATCCCTTGAACAATCTTACGCACGGCGACGGCCTCCCTTCTGTGCCTTAGCCATACGATTGAGTCGGCGTTGTTCCCCTGTTTGGATGAAGTAATAAGCGATTACCAAAATCAAACTCATGATAAACATCAAAGTAGAGATAGCGTTGATTTCAAGGCTAATACCGCGACGTGCACGCGAGTAGATTTCAACTGATAAGGTTGAGAAACCATTCCCTGCCAAGAAGAAGGTGACTGCAAAGTCATCCAGAGAATAGGTAAAGGCCATGAAGAAACCGGCCATAATCCCTGACGCGATGCTTGGCAAGACTACTCGAGTCAAGACTTGGAAGTAGTTAGCCCCCAAGTCCTGAGCAGCCGTCACCATGGTATCATTCATTTCATAGAGACGCGGTAGTACCATTAGGACTACAATTGGGACGTTGAAGGCAATGTGAGCCAAGAGAACACTAAAGAAACCTAATTGAATGGCCAAGAGGCTGAAGAGAATGAGGAAACTTGCCCCAATCATAACGTCAGGCGTTACCATCAGAATATTGTTAAGGTTCAGTACTAACTGGCGCTTAGATTTCTGTCTCAAATAATAAATCATAATTGCCCCTAAGGTCCCAATGGCTGTTGCCAACAAGGCTGATAAGAGGGCTAAAATGAAGGTGTTGAGAATGAAAATCATAAGACGGGTATCGCCAAAGACCTTGGTATAGTGGTCTAAAGTAAAGCCAGTAAAACTATTCATATCCCCTCCTGCATTAAAGGAGTAGAAAATCAAATAGAAAATTGGCAAGTAGAGAACGGCGAACATAAACCAGAGATATAGGTTAGAAAACTTAAAAATCTTATTCATGAGTCATAGCCCCCTTATCCTTACGGTCGCGGGTTAAGTACATGACTAGCACCATGAGCACCATGAGGACGACCCCAATGGTGGAACCCATGCCTCGGTTCTGAGTGACCATGAAGTGTTGTTCAACGGCTGTCCCCAAGGTAATGACCCGGTTCCCACCAATGAGACGAGTCAACATGAAGAGGGACAAGGACGGAATAAAGACCGCCTGAATCCCTGAACGCACGCCGGGCATAGACAGTGGGAAGACAACGCGACGAAGGGTCGCCCATTTTGAGGCCCCTAAGTCTGAAGATGCTTCCATCAAGGAATGTGGAATCTCCGTAATAGAGTTATAAATTGGCATAATCATAAATGGCAATTCGATATAACCAGCTACCAAGAGAAAGGCCGCATCGGTAAAGAGTAACTGCTTAGGTCCAATCCCCATAAAGGTCAGGAATTGGTTGACTGAGCCAGTCTGACTCAAGAGGCCGATGAAGGCATAAGCCTTAAGCAAGAGGTTAATCCAGGTTGGCAGCAAGACCAAAAGCATCCAGAGCTGACGGTGCTTTGTTTTGCTAAGCAGATAGGCCATAGGATAGCTAAGAGCTAGCGTAATTATGGTCAAGAGCCCAGCATAGATAAAGGAGTTCATAGTCATCTTGATATAGTTAATAGAAGAAAAATACTCAGCATAGTTGGCCAAGGTAAAGTTCCCATGAATATCAAAGAAGGAAGAACCCAAAACTAAGACCAAGGGTAAAATAACGAAGAGACCTAGCCAGAGATAATAAGGAATAGCATAGAGATGGTTATACTTGCGGTTCATAGGCCCCCTCCTAGTCTTCGTACTGTTCTAGGCGGGCATCGAAATCTTCTTCCGACTCATTGAAGCGCATTACGTGGATGGCATCTGGTTCAAAGAAGAGACCTACTTTGGCCCCAGCGGTCACCTTCTTAGTGGTATGAATCATCCACTCGTTGCCATCTTCGTCATAGGCGATGACTTCGTTGAAGACGCCACGGAAAAGCATGGTATCGACGGTCGCAATCAGCTTGCCCTTTTCAGGCGTGGTTACGTCGATATCTTCGGGACGGATAACAATCTCAACCATTTCACCAGCTGGAATACCAGCATCCTCACAGTCAAAGACCTTACCAACAAATTCTACGCGGTAATCTTCAATCATGCGGGCATCCACAATGTTAGATTCACCGATAAAGTCGGCAACATAGTGGTTAATTGGTTCATCGTAAATGTCTACTGGGGTCCCTGATTGGATAATTTCCCCGTTATTCATGACAAAAATCCAGTCGGACATGGCAAGCGCTTCTTCCTGGTCATGAGTGACGAAGACGAAGGTAATGCCTAGTCGACGTTGCAGTTCACGCAATTCGTACTGCATATCGGTACGTAACTTCAAGTCCAGAGCTGATAGAGGCTCATCTAGCAAGAGCACTTCTGGCTCATTTACCAAGGCACGGGCGATAGCCACACGTTGGCGCTGACCCCCAGACATTTCAGAGATTGCACGATTCTCATAACCTGAGAGTCGGACCATCTTGAGGGCTTCCGTTACCTTTTCCTTAATTGTTGCCTTATCTACCTTTTTAACAGATAGACCGAAGGCAATATTGTCGTAAACATTCATATGAGGGAAGAGGGCATAGTCTTGAAAGACTGTATTGACCTTCCGTTGATTGGCAGGCACGTCTGTGACCGGCTCACCATCCAAATAAACCTGACCACTAGTGGCCGAAGAAAAGCCTGCGATAATTCGTAAGATAGTTGTCTTACCGCAGCCAGAGGGACCTAATAAGGTATAGAACTTGCCTTTTTCAAGCTCCATATCAATCGACTTTAAGACTTGCTGGTCATCATAAGACTTAGTAACGCCTTTGAGAACCACGCTGTATTGCGTTTTATTCATTACATTGCTCCTGTTGCCCCCATAGGGGTTATTTTTTCGACAATTATTGACTCCTTTTGGGCAGTTTTTTTGCCATGAGGGGACCCCTCACTGAGTTTGATTATAGCAGTTATGGTAGGGAATTACAATGTAAAAAACTGAGACTAAACTCAGCCTGAAAAAAGAAAAAAACTCGCCTAGCAAAAGGCGAGTAAAATGGGGGTATAGGGACTCGAACCCTAGACCCAATGATTAAGAGTCATTTGCTCTACCAACTGAGCTATACCCCCGTAAAGCTTAAATAGCTTACTTCATTATCTTACACCTGTTTTCAGCAAATTTCAAGTCCTAAAGTCAAGAAAATACGAAAAAATTCTCTAGCTTTTCCCTAACCTATACGCAGCTACCTAGATACAAAATAGCGCCTGCCCTAATGGGCAAGCGCTGCTTGAAATTATTTTTTGAGATTCTTAGAATTGGTCATGATGGCATCAACCAGGCCATATTTAACCGCCTCTTCAGCTGACATGTAGTTGTCGCGATCTGTATCGCGGGCAATAACCTTAAGGGTTTGACCAGTACGTTCGGCCAAAATCTTGTTAAGCGTATCGCGAGTCTTCAAAATATGCTTTGCGGCAATTTCAATTTCGGTCGCTTGACCTTGGGCTCCACCCAAAGGTTGGTGAATCATCACTTCTGCGTTAGGTAAGGCATAGCGTTTGCCCTTTTCCCCTGCCGCTAGAAGGAAAGCCCCCATAGAAGCCGCCATCCCGATTACGATAGTTTGTACATCGGCATTGATGAAGTTCATAGTATCGAAGATAGCTAAACCGGCAGAGACACTCCCACCTGGTGAATTAATATAGAGATAAATGTCCTTGTCAGGATCTTGGGCATCCAAGAATAAGAGTTGGGCAATTACACTGTTAGCCACCGCATCATCAATAGGACCGGATAACATGACAATACGGTCTTTTAAGAGTCGTGAATAAATATCGTAGGCGCGTTCGCCACGTGACGATTGTTCAATGACTGTAGGAATTAAGTTCATTCCCTTTCCTCCTTCGGATTCGGCTCTGAGCCGATTACTACTGTCTCAGTATACCCTTTTGGTCAATAAAGGTCAAGCAGGATGCTCCTACATCAGCTCTGCTAGGCAAGCGACAAGGGCAAAAGAAAAAAGCCATCCGATTGGATGACTTCCTCAACATTACTATAATTAAGCTTCCTTGGCTACGACTTGTTTGCCGTCGTAGTAACCACAGTTTGAGCATACACGGTGACTTAAACGTAATTCACCACACTCAGGACAAGGGTTCATTCCTGGAACAACTAATTTGAAATGGGTACGACGTCTGTTTTTACGTGCTTTTGAAGTTCTTCTCTTTGGTACTGCCATGGTTTACACCTCCTGAAAAATTTGTGGAATGAATAAGATTACTCATCCGCATTGGCTTCGTTTAATAGAGCTCTTAGATTAGCAAAGCGTGGGTCCCCTGCTTCCGATGACTGACGTTCTAGACTTGCTAGATAATCCGTCTCCGTCAACACAGCCCAATCCTTGCCACTTGGTAATGCAGCCGTCTCTTCCTCTTCACCAACGACACGCATTGGGAGATTCAATAGTAAGGCATCGATGACTGCTAACTCGAGGTCGATATAATCGTGTTCGAGCACAATTGTCGTCTCCTCGTACTCATCGGCATTCGCATCATATTCCGGCATCACATAGCGTTCGTCAATCGGAACTTGTAAATGAACCGGCACAGGTTCTAAGCTGCGAGTTGATGGCAATGTCATCACTGTACTTGCGGTACAATGCAAGAATATTTCCTGTCCATGAGCAACGAAATAACCTGTTACTTGAACGGGAGTTAAATGGAGAATTGACGGTTCCATCGCTTGCACCTTGGCCGCCACATCCAATTCGACATCGAAGTGGAGTAGCTCTTCCTTGTGGTCGCGAATTTTACGTAAGGTCCATTTCATCTAATATCACCTCTAAAACGACTCTTGTATTATACTTAAATTTTAGGGTCCTGTCAATCGTTTCTGGCCCCTTTTCAGCCTAGCTTTCTAATTTTTTTGTCAAAGAAAGCTGAGAACTTGTTTAGGTTGGACTTGTGACTGAATCTGTCCTCCCGGGCGTAACTGGTAGATTGCGTCCGCAACTAAATTCCAGCCATAATCCTTCTCATAAGCAGGTTTATATTGGCTAAAGACACTTAAATCCTCTCGCTTACGCCAAGCCCCCAGCCAAGGTCGCCCCGCTTGAGAGGCATCTAACAATCTGAAGGCTTGGGGTGTCGTTTCCCGGTTAAAGGCAGTCACTGCCGTCTGAGGAATTTGCAAGAGAATGGCCATGGCAACTCGCTGAATGGCAGCTTGAGTCCAACGTTTGGAAATCATAGCTTGACGCCAGTCCTCCCATTTCTCCTTAATCTCAGCTTGAGACTTAAGGCGATTGGCTAAACCTTCTTTGACACCGGCTATTTGCTCTAGAGAAGCCGGCGGTTGGGTCAGTAACTGATAGCGCAGGTAAGGCCAGTAGGCTGACCAAGGTGCATCCAGTTCAGGACTAAGCTGGCCCTGGAGGTCAGGTGCTAAATCTGCCGTTATTTCCTGGCCCTGGCGAAAGGCTTGGCGAATAGCAGACCCACTCAGTATAGGCTGGCCATCTTCAGTTTCCTGCAAGCGAGGTAAGCCTAAGACCTGACAATCAGGGGCTAGCTGAGCGAGTGTCTTAAGATACTGAAGCCCCAGCTGGTGATTGGCCTGCCAAGGCGCTAGATCCGACCAATCAGCCAGAGACTGAATAGCCACTTGATAGGCTGCCGGGTAGGCTAACCCAGTCTTGAGCGCATCTTGAATGCCCTTGTCGATATGAGCCTGATGCTGAGCTTCCCAAGCTAAGAAGTCCTTAAGCTGAGCAATCTGGGCACTTTCTGTTCCAAAGACAATCCGCTCCACACCTAACTTGGCTAAGATAGCCATCCCATGTCGACCAAAGTAATCCGCTGACTGCAAACTTGCCAGGGTCGGTAATTCAATCACTAAATCAGCCCCCGCGGCTACTGCAGCCTGAGCCCGATGCCATTTGTCTATGATGGCAAACTCACCGCGTTGGACCACATTACCGCTCATCAAAACCAGAATCTGGTCCTGAGGAAAGTGTTGCTTGACCCAGTCCAGTTGGTAGGCATGACCCCGATGTAGGGGATTATACTCCGCCAAAATTCCTATCAGGGCCATGGTATAGCCTCCTTTCCTGACTCTTTACTTACTAGCACGGAAGAACCAACGGTCAGCCGTCTGCCCTTCCTGATAATAGGCCTGGCCGAAGTCCACTAGTACTTCTACCTGGCTAAAGCCAGCTTCTCTCAGCGCTGACTGGTACCAAGCTAAGGGATAGGTTCTTTCTTCTAAGTTGACGTCTGTCCTTTGATAATGGCTCCCGACTTGTTCAAAGACTGTCAGATAGTGTTGGACACTTAATTGATCCAAGTCCGACTCACTATCCCACAATAAGGCATAGCGGTCGTCACTATCAAAGTAAGAAAAACCATCAAAATTCTCAATTTGTTGCGGTGTCCAAACGTCAAACAAAAGTTGCCCTCCTGGAGCCAATCGCCCAAATAACTCTTTCAAGGCTTTAGCCACCTGGTCAGGACCGGCCAAGAAACAAAGAGAGTCCGCATAACATGTGATGAGATCATAATCTTGGTCTAAGGCACTCAAGTCCAAAAGATCTGCTACCAGATAGGCAGAATTCTCACTGTTACCTGGCTCTTCCTGGGCTACCTTAATCATGGCCGGGTCGTAGTCAAATCCTAAGATTTGGCCACAGAAAGGGGCCAAAAGCTGAGTGAACCAGCCCGTCCCACAGGCAGCATCTAAAACCTTGCCTGGCGCTTGATCCCGGCTGGTCAATGTAAAGTCTAACCAGCGCTCATAGATTTCTAAATCATTGAAGTGGTCGTAGACATGAGCTATTTGACTGAAGTTACCGGCGCTCATTGAGCACTAACCCATGCGCTGACATCCACTAATGGCGCGTCACGCCATAATTTTTCTAAATTGTAGTGGTCGCGTTCAGTGTAATGGAAGACATGGATAATAACTTCTACTAAGTCAATCAGAACCCACTTACCACCGTCTTTACCTTCGACGTTCTTGACTTCAAGACCTTCCTTGTGGGCTGCCTCTACGACGGAGTCTACAATGGCATCCAATTGTTTATCGTTACGGGCATGTGTGACTACAAAGTAGTCAGCGATAGGGGTCACATTGCGCACATCTAAGGCCACAATGTCTTGGGCTAAACGGTCATCGGCTGCCCGGACGGCTAGTTCTAAAATTTCTAAAGCTGTTTTTGTCATAGGTTCCTCCTAAATTCCCTCTTGGCACCAGCGGTTGTAGATTTCTACCGCTCCATCAAAGAGAGTTTTTTCCTTTTCAATTAAATAAGTTAATGTGCGTTTCATTTTGTACCAGCATGCCACGTTCAAATCAGTTGCAGCAAGTTCCCGAGCTACTTCAACTCCTGGAAAATCGCGGCCTGGTTCCATGTAGTCAGCTAGATAAAGAATCTTGCCGATTAAATCAAATTGATACCAGCCCACAGTGTGGCCAGCCACCGCTTCTAGGATGCGACGGTCAGTCACACCATAGCAGTCCATAAGTATTTGAGCTGCGGCAGGACCATGTAGAATGTTGCTGCCCTCTTGACTTAAATCCACTTGCGGCCAAAAAGTCTGAGCCAGAACACGCGCCTGCTCCACGTCCAAGTCTTTGGCATAGTCATGAGCTAAAGCTGCAATGCTGACTGCTTCGACATCCGCTCCATAGCGTTCAGCCAATTCAATAGCCGTCTGCTCCACCCTCAGAACGTGCTGATAACGTTTGGGCTTGATACGTTGAGCCAAATCATCCAAGAAGGCCTGACGATTGGTATTCCAATAAGTCATGTCTGCCTCCCCCTATGCTCGACCAAAGGCCGTTTTGTAGAGCCCTTGCGCATCAATGTAAGCAGCCACCGCCTCAGGCACCTGATAGCGAATGCTTTGATCACAGAAGACCCGCAAACGAATATCGGTTGAACTGACAGGCAAGGTTGGGGCTTCTACCCAATCAACCGGCCACTCGGTCTCGGGCATAGGCGTCCCGACTGGCTTTTGCGCCACAAATTGGACTAGCTCAGCCAATTGCTCAATCTGATGCCATTTATGTAATTTCTGGGCTCGGTCTGCTCCCATCAGGTAATAGAACTGAGCGTCTGGGAAGAGGCGACGGAAATAACGCATGGTATCGACTGTAAATAACTTATCCCCGTGCAAAAGTTCATAAGGCTGAATTTTGAAGAAGGGATTATCCTGAATGGCCAGTTGTACCATCTTGAGCCGATGAATGACGGGCACATCTGTCCCCTCTTGCTCGTAGTGACGCTTGGCTACCGGCATGAACCAGACTTCGTCTAATTCCAATTCCTTCCCCACCTGCTCAGCTAGTAGCAAATGGCCCAAATGTGGTGGGTTAAAGGCCCCACCCAGTATGCCAATGCGTTTAGGCCCCTGAACCTGCACTTCTTGAGCCAGGCTAGTCAAGGTCTTGCCTAGGGTTTCCGTTTGTGTCATCATGCGATCACCTCTTTGAATGATTGGCTTAAGTCAGCCCAAGTATGGGCATGGTCTTACTTGATTTTCTTAAGATCAGCAGATAATTTCTGATACTTAGCAATATGAGAAGGTCGGTAGAGCACGCCTGTGTGGCCGATAACCTGAACCGCATGGGCATCGAGGGCATAGGCAATCTCTGCCGTCACTTCCCGAATTTCTTCTTCGCTATTCTGCAGGACCTTAAACTTAATTAGTTCCCGCTTTGTCAAGGCCTGATCCACCTGATCAAGGAAAGTTTGGCCTAGACCTTCTTTGCCCATCTGAAAAATTGGTTTTTCGTGATGAGCAATCTTTTTAAGATGGTTAACTTGTTTCTTGTTAAGTGATGTCACTTGCTTGTTCCTCTTGTCTTTCTTAAATAATAGCGTCTCGAACGGTCACTGCTACCCCTTTGGGTACCCAAACCGTCACACGGACAGGCCGATTCACGCTGAACCAACCTAGACCTGAGATGGCCACATCTTGGTCTTGACTGAGGGTTAATTCCTTAGCCACTAGGTCAGGGAAATCAGCAGCTTCTTCTTCGCTAGGTGGGCTTAGTAAGCCACCTTTGTGTTGGGCATAGAAGGCATCCGCCTTGTCCAACTTGGTGCGGTGTAGGTAGCAATCCTTGGAGACATAATAGGTAAAGGAAGTTCGTTCCCCTTTTTCAAAATCAACTCGTCCAACACCCGCTAAGAAAATGGTCTGACCCGCATTAAGCTGGAAAGTCATAGGTTTGAAAGGCTTGCTTGGCAAAAGCTTACGCATGGCCTCCCGAGACAGATAATGGGCTAGTTGGGTTCGGTGGATAATCCCTGGCGTATCAATAATAGCGTGATTAGGCGTCAAGGGAATATGAATCATATCCAAAGTCGTACCTGGATGATTGGAGGTCGTTATAATCTGCCCCTCTCCACCATAATGGGCTAGAAGCTGATTAATCAGCGTAGACTTACCCACATTGGTAACACCCACGATATAAATATTACGGTCATGGATATTGGCTTCAATCAATTCGAGCAGTTCGGTTAGGGTATGGCCCTTATGGGCGCTCCCAAGGATAATATCTTGTGGAAAGAGGCCGTTGTCAGCCAGAATACCTTTGAGCCAATGCTTGACTCGATTCTGACGGGTCACCTTAGGTAGTAAGTCGAATTTATTCCCGAAAACCACAAAAGGTTGGTTGCCAATAAAACGAGCCAAGCCATGGATTAGACTGCCTTCGATATCGAAGATATCTAAGACATTGATAATCAAGGCATCATCATGGGCAATTTCGCTGAGCTTGTCTAGGAAGACTTGGTCAGGAATTTGCAGGTCTTGTAATTCATTGTAGTGGCGCAACTTAAAGCAACGTTGGCAGTAAAATTGCCCTTTTTCTAAGCCCTTAGCTAAGGCAGACGCTGGTAAATAACCAGCCTGTTCAGAATCCTGACTCTGAATGGTCGCCCCACAGCCGATACATTGGTAGTGTTCCTCAGTCAAGTTGATCCCCCCAGTCCCCTTTGCGTTTAATGCCAACTAACTTAAGCGCAAGTCGTTCAATAGCCCGGTTGGCCCAAGTATAGAAGTTGTCGTTGCGAGCGATTGGCTTGACCAAGATGCTAGCCATTTTAGCTCGGTTAGCCCCAATAATATCGGTCATGATTTGGTCGCCAATCATAATAGTATTAGCCTGACTAGTACCCAAGGCATCCAAAGCCAGCTGAAAATTCTTACGGCGAGGTTTGAGTGCGCCGGCCTTGTAGGGAATGCCTAGTGGCTCAGCGACTTTAGCAACTCGCTCCACCTTATTGTTGGATAAGATATAAATCTTAACACCGGCTTGCGTCATGCGGCTAATCCAGTCTGCCATTTCTTCTGTATAGTTCATGTTATTCCAAGCAATGACGGTATTATCTAGGTCAATAATAGCCGCCTCATAGCCCCGCTTGAGCAGGTCTTGGGGCTGGATATCATAGACCGAGTTAATGGTCCAACTTGGCGTTATGTAGCGTTTCATTCACACATTACTCCTTTAAAGTCTATCACTTCCATTATAGCATAAGAAAACCCGCTCGTCCTTGATTTCGTCGGCTTTAATCAAACCTTAAGCTTCTGCTTGAGGCTAGCAGCAAATTAAAAGAGGCTAGGAGCCATGGCCCTAACCTCTTTGTCTCATTTATTAACCTAACATCTCGAAAATTTCGATTGCTACTAGGTCGATGTCATCGTATTGGAAGACAGACCCAGATTGGTGGTCAGTCAGTTCAAAGGTGTCGCTTTCTTTTACATAAGCAACTTGGCATTTTTCCACGCCTTCAATCTCGAAGCGGCGTACTTCTACATCACTTTCGGTATGGGTCATAGCTTCTAAACGTTGGATAATCCCATTTAATACTGAACTTTTCATAGTTTCACTCCATTCTTAACTCTGCTGCCCATTGCGCTACGATTTCTCGCCATGAGGCAAAGTCTGGACAACATTCCTCAAACTACAATGTTATCATATCTTACTTTCAAGCTAGACGCAAGTTTCTCACTCAGATTGCCACCATAATTTGATGAGTGCCTGAGTCCCATCATCTTCATGACCCGCTGCACAGAGTTTATCATAGAGTTGCCAAGCCAGACTGGTAGCTGGTAAATCCAAGCCCATAGCTTCTGCTTCAGCTAAGGATATTCCTAAATCTTTCTTGAAATGCTTAGCAAAGAAGCCTGGCGAATAGTCTTGTTGTAAAATACGCGGAGCGTAGTTGGCCATGGACCAGTTGGATGCACTGCCTGCCCCAACAGTCTCTAAGACAGAATCAAGGCTTAAGCCCGCCTCCTTAGCATAGACCAACATCTCAGTCAGCCCCGTCATGGTCCCAGCAATCATGATTTGATTGGCCATCTTAGTATGTTGACCGGCACCTGGACCACCCTGGCGCTTAATGGTCTTACCCATTACTTCCAAGTAAGGTAAAACACGCTCATAGCTCGCCTTGGCTCCGCCTACCATAATGGTCAAGCGCGCCTCTCTAGCTCCCAAATCGCCACCTGATACTGGCGCATCTAAGGCTTCAATACCCAGTTCTTGGGCTTTCTCAGCAATTTTTACTGCTAATTGAGGGGTAGAGGTCGTCATATCCACGAAACAACTACCCGGATGGGCACCGGCAAAGAGGCCCTCTGGACCAAAATAGGTGCTCTCAACATCCTGGGGATAGCCTACAATCGTAAAAACTAGGTCACAAGCCTGGGCTAGCTCTTTGGGCGTATCCGCCCACCGGGCACCCGCCTGCAACAAGGCCTCCGCCTTAGCTTTTGTCCGCGTATACAGGACTAGCTGATAACCTGCGCCCATCAAGTGACGCGCCATCGCAGCCCCCATAACACCTAAGCCAATAAATCCAACGCGTGCCATCTGCTTAACCTCCCATCAGCTGCCTGTAGCGATACTTAACGCCGGCCACAACTTTGTTTAGGCCACTACTCCGCTTACGACGTTTGTTTTGCTTAATCACTTCCTCATAGAAGTCTGCCACTTGCTGTTCAAAATGCTCGAGCGACAGCGGGTAAAGCAATTGGCGGTCAATATTTGGCCGGAAACCGGCCTCCATCTTAGCCAAATAATCTAGGATAGCTCGATCAAAATCTTCAAAATCATCGAACAAGGCACCAAAATTATCATTGGTCATAATGCCAGCCAAGTAATCATTGCGCTTGGCTATAATCGGTAGACGGTTGGCAAAAGCCTCTAAATAGGTCAAACCTTGTGACTCTGACATGCTGGCATTGATATAGAGGTCCGCCATTTGGTAATAAGCAGAGACTTGGCTGTGTTCTACCTCACCAACAAAGATAGGCTTAATACCTAAATCCTTTGCCTGTTGCTCCAAGACCGGGCGTTCTGGTCCCTCACCAACAATGACTAATTTTGCTTGCGGCAACTTATCTAGGACTCTTGGGTAGACTTCCAAGACTGCCGCGATATTTTTTTCCTTGGACAAACGAGAGAGAGAGAGAAGCACGATATCATCTTGGCTCAAACCTAGCTTCTGGCGCAAGCTATCACGGCCTTCCGGATTGTAATCTGGAATCTCAACCCCTGTTGGAATAACTCGGATAGGCGCCTTAATGCCATAAGACGTCAAGGTGTCCTTGGTCATGAGGCTAGGGGCAATCACCCCATTTCCTTGGTCACAGAAGACCTTGGATAAGACCTTAACTGTGCCAGGGCGGATCAACTTGCCGTTGAGAATGTAGTGGGTATAGTTTTCATACATGGTGTGGTAGGTATGGATAGTCGGAATTTTGAGACGGCTTGCCACATAACGGCCCGCTAAACCCAGACTAAATTCCGTATGGGTATGTACCAAGTCCAATTGATAATTACGGGCAATCTTAAGGCAGCGCTCAAAACCTGAATAGGCCACCCGCCGATCCTCAAAACTTACAAAAGGCACGCTAGGCAGACGCACAACGCCTGGTTCTGGCCTCGCATTGGGATCCGTTGTAGTGAAGATAATGACTTCATGTCCTTGGCGAACCAACTCATCCCTTAGGAGCTTAACTGAAGTCGATACCCCACTCACTTGCGGAAAATAGGTATCCGTAAAAAAGCCAATATTCATTCGATGTTTCACCTACTTTGCTAATGTCTACTCTTATTATAAAGAATTTTGGGCTAGAATAAAACCCTAATCCCTTGTCACTGGACTAGCAGTCTGGTTTTAGGCCCATCCGGTAAGATTTTCAGATAGAAATCATGTGCTTGATCTTGAGCATAATAGAGGCTAGGCACTTGGATTTGAGCCACTTCCTGCCCTGCTTCAAAGCTTACCTGGTATTGGGCGTCCTCATAAACGCGTCCATGCACGCCAGTCCCAGGTTCAGTGGCGAGTTTAACCTTAAGTGCCTGACTCAAATCCCCCTGTCGAAGCAAGGTCACGGTCAAAGGCTGACCTTTAACTCCCTCATAGCAAGCTTGCCCAAAAATCACTTCATTTGATTCTTGCTGAGCCTTGGCTTGATCTGGCCAACGATAGATAGCCAGGCCACTCAGGATAGGTGCGGCTTGCGCCTGATCAAGTACCAGTCGTAGACGCTGAGTCTGAACTAGCGGCCCTTTAACTAGTCGACGATAGCCCAGGGTCTGACCTTGGGCAAATGGTTGCCACTGGCCTGTTTGATCTAAGTAGTCGATGTGAAAGGCTGACACCCGTTGCCCATACTGAATGGCTTCTTGAATTTGGACTAGGTCCAAGCTAGCAACTTGAGGTAGGACTAACTCTAGCACGTTATCATGGCAAACAGAAGCCTGCCAAAGACCCGATTGATCTAGTAATTGATTCTGCGACTGTCCATTGCTATCTAGGACTTGGCCACCTGCTAAGTAATTAGTCTCATAAAGGGCCTGCCGCGCAATCTGGAAATCTCGTAGAACCTTAATATCTACCTCTGCAAACTGACCTCGCCGATCAGGTGGAATATTAAGTAGCAGTGGGCTCCCTTTGCCAACTGAATGAAGGTAAATATCCATCAGTTCGGCCACTGACTTTGGCTGCTGATTATCATGATAGAACCAGCCTGGGCGGATGGAAACATCCACCTCAGCCAAGGAGTAGAGATCACCTTCAGGATCCCCATGATTGAGGTAATCAACATCCCCCTGCCGTAGACAGTCAGCCTTAACCTTCTGCCAGAGTGGGTCACCACCATAGCCTCGTTCATTACCTACCCAGCGCAGAGCAGTCGGTTCTGTTGAAAAGATTGCGACAGGATAACCTTGCGATTCAATATAGTCGAACCAACGCTTGAAATCATAAGTCACGGCCTGGGCCCCTTCGCCACGCGCACCATCTAACCAGACTTCAACAAAGCGCCCTTGATAGCCGTAAGCTGGATTCTCGAACAACTCTTGTAATTGCTTAAAGTAATAGTCGTTATAGGCCTCTTGGCGGTCAACATGATAATCAGGATGGTGGGCATCCCAAGGCGATAGATAGAAGCCAATAGGCAACCCATAACGGTTAGCAGCGGCAGACACCTCAGCCAAGACATCCCCCTGTCCTTGTCGCCAGGGACTAGCTTTGACACTGTGGTCCGTATAGGCAGAAGGATAGAGAACAAAACCATCGTGATGCTTGAGCACCAGAATAAGACGTTTGAAGCCTGTTTCCTTGAGCACGCGAACCCATTGGTCAGCATCAAAGTCACTAGGATTAAAGTCTTCTGGTGACTCTGTCCCGGTCCCCCACTCCCGGTCATTGAAAGTATTGGGACCGAAGTGAATAAAGGCTGCTAATTCGTCTTGATGATAGGCCCATTGAGCGGGACTTGGAACTGGTCCATGAGGAATAATGGACTTTTGTGTTGCTGGCATAAATATCTCCTTTTAGCCGGGATACACCCTGCATTTGCAAACTCTTTCTTTCTTATTTTAACCGCATTTCTCTTCCATGACAAGATAGAGCCAAGCAATCTAAACCAGATAGGCAAAAATAGATTCCTCACCCCATAAAAAAAGAGGACTGAGATTATTACCCAGTCACTCGATCTTACAATAGTTCTAAACCTGGTTTTTCATACCAAGGCTGTTGTTGGTTAATATGGTCATAGAACATAATACCTTTGAGATGGTCTAGTTCGTGTTGGACCACAATGGCTTCATAGTCACGTAAACGGAGCTCATGTTCCTTGCCCTCCATATCTTGGTAGCGCAGGCGAATACGACGAGGCCGTGGCACCAGACCTGGCACTTCACGATTAACAGATAGGCAACCTTCCCCATCACGCAGGGCAACTTCCTGAACAGAATGGCTGATAATCTTAGGGTTGAAGAGAATCTCACTCAAGAGCGGTTCCGCCTCATTGCCTTCTTCATCATAGCTCATAATATGAACTGCAAAAATTTGCTTAGCTAGGTTAATCTGCGGAGCGGCTAAGCCCACACCAGCACGAAGGCCATATTTCTCGGCAATCTCAGGATTTTGGCTATTAACCAAAAATTCATGCATAGCCAAGGCAGTCTCCTTGAGCTCGTCAGTCAAAGGAAATTCTACAGCTTCCGCAGCTTGGCGGAGGGTAGGATGTCCTTCTTCAATAATATCTTGCATTGTAATCAATGCGTCTCCTCCTCTCGGTCTTGCTGGCGACGACGATAACCCTGCAGGTGATAGTCGCCAGTATTTTCATCATAGTCGAATTTAGTCACTAGGAGTTCTTGACGCATGCCCGCCACCTTATAGGCTTCATGGGCAGGAATGCGTTGGTCAACCCAGTCAGCATCTGCCATCAACAGCTTCCAGATTTCCCGCTTCAAACGATCAATATGACTAGGTTCATAGGCAGAGATGGCGATACTTGGAAAGGCCGTCGCTTGAACTGACTGACCTGGAGCCAAACAATCAATCTTATTGTAGACTGTTAGGACTGGCAAGTGCCCATATCCCAACTCCTTAATAATCCGTAAAACAGTCTGTTCATGCAAGGTCTGAGCGGGATCTGAGGAATCTACTACGTGCAGTAGCAAGTCCATGCCCCCAATTTCTTCCAAGGTTGACTTAAAAGCATGAATGAGTTCTGTCGGCAACTCTTCAATGAAGCCAACCGTATCCGTCAAGGTAAAGCGGTCCTCCCCCTTAAGGGGCATACGCCGAGTCAATGGGTCCAAGGTCGCAAAAAGTTGGTCTTGGACGTAGGTCTCTGACTGGGTTAACTGAGTTAGCAAGGTAGACTTGCCGGCGTTGGTATAGCCCACCAACCCGACTTGCCAGTGACCACCCTGAGCTCGCCGCGAACGAGTTCGATCACGATGGGCGGCAATATCAGCTAACTCCTCCTTAACATGGTGAATAACGCTACGAATATGGCGGCGATCACTTTCCAACTTGGTTTCACCAGGACCGCGGGTCCCAATCCCCCCACCTTGGCGAGACAAATGCTTACCTTGGCCGTAGAGTCGTGGCAGGAGATAGTTATACTGGGCCAGAGCCACCTGGAGTTTCCCCTCGCGACTTCGTGCCCGCATAGCAAAGATATCTAAAATCAGCTGAACTCGATCGATGACCTGAACCTTGAGGCTGGCTTCCAGTTGGCGGTTCATGCTAGGTGTCAGGGCATTAAGACTAATGACTAAATCTATCTCACGGGCTTCTACTAGGGCGGCAATCTCTTCTAGTTTCCCGCTCCCGACAGCCGTTCGGCCATCTAACTTAGGCAACTTCTGGGTGACTACTTCAATGACCTGACCACCTGCTGTCTCCGTTAACGAGGTCATTTCATCTAAGATTACTTGAAATTGTTCCGGGCTATATTGATCTGTCTGAACGGCCATGACTAGGACGTGTTCAGGGCCATCTTGTAAGTCTATCATAGGGTCCCTCCTTTCTCTGCTTGCTTATCTAGTAAATCTTGAACTAGGCTAGTCGCCTGGGCCAAAGCCGCCTCATAATCACTAGCATCCAGCCAGTGAGTGCCCTGGATACGATTGCGGAACCAGGTTAGTTGACGCTTGGCATAGCGCCTAGAATTTTGCTGAATAGCGGCAATAACTGCCTCACGGTCGGTCATGTCCCCTGCCAAATATGGCCACCATTCCTTGTAACCAATACCTTGTACGCTTGGCAACAACTGGCCCTTCGCTACTTGGTAGAGATGACGAACTTCTGCTTCCAATCCATGCGCCACCATGGCTTGGACTCGAGCGTTAATTCGCTCATAGAGTTGGTCACGGGGCCGGTCTAAGGCAAGAATACAGGTCTCATAACGTGCTTGGGCGTTCTCATGCTGGCTCTGGTCAGAGAATTTTTGCCCCGTCACCTGCATAACTTCTAGGGCTCGCAAGAGGCGACGATGATTTTGAATTGGAATCTTAGACGCTGCGAGTGGGTCTTGTGCTAACAACTCAGCATAGAGGACATGAGCTCCTTCCGTCTCTAGCCGTTGCTCGAGGGCTTTACGGATGAGCGGGTCATGGCTAGCCTTCCCACCGAACTCTAAATCATAAAGTAGACCTTCTAGATAAAGACCAGAGCCACCAACTAAAATTGGCAGGATACCACGTGCATGACAATCACTAATCAGGCTCTGGGCTAAAGCTTGGAACTGGCTGGCATCATAATCCTGGTCAACATCCAGAAAGTCCAAGGCATGATGGGGCACACCCTGCATCTCTTCTGGCGTGACCTTACCCGTCCCAATATCCAAACCGCGATAAAATTGTAGGCGATCACCATTAATGATTTCGCCCCCAAAGCGCTTGGCTAGGTCAATACTGAGTTGGGTTTTGCCCACCGCGGTGGGCCCTCCAATGACGATTAAGGGACCTGCTAATCTAGTCATGGCTAGTCTCCCCTTGGTCTCGCATTACAAGCGCAGCAGCTGGCGTGTCGGTCATAATGGCTTCTAAGTGTCCATCCTGGGCCAAGCTTGCATAGTGCGCCCAATCAGCCGGATCATTAACTGTCCAGAGACGGATAGGCCACTGCTTGAAATGTTCTCGTAAGACCTCATCTTGGTAGAGTTGTCGATCCAAATGTATGGCTGTCGGCTCTAGGCCCGGCAAATGCGACAGATAAGGCAAGAGGGCTTCTTCTACCAAGGCAGCAATCTTGGCCCCAGGGGCTAGCGCCTTAAGGCGTTGGAGCGTGTACCAATTAAAACTAGAATAAACAATGTCAAAATCTGGAGCTAGTTCCTCCACGGTGGCTAAAACAGCTGCTTCGATGCCAGGATAATCCTTTTGGTCAGTTTTAAGTTCTAGATTCAGCGTCCCCTTAAAATCTAAGTCTCGCAATAAGTTCAATAATTCTGGTAGACTGGGCACTCGATCTGGAGTCAGACGACCATCGGAAAAGCGCAGACGTGCGACTTGAATCTGGGCCAGGCTTAAATCGCTAACCTCACCTTGGCTATCTGTCGTTCGGTCTAATTGCTCATCATGGATTACAACGAGGGCACCGTCTGCCGTCAAGTGTAAGTCGCATTCAATACCATCTGCACCCGCTGTCACGGCATCTTGGAAGGCGGTTAAGCTGTTTTCGACAGCCTGAGCTTGATTGCCACGATGGGCATAAATCTTCAACATTGCTTAGTCCTCCTCGCCTAGTTTGGCACGATGGGTCTGCAACTGACGACGTAAATCTTGGGCCATTTGCAGGGAAGCTGGCGTTAAGACCTTACCAGACATCATGCTGGCGATGGCTTCTATACGTCCTTCCTCATTCAATGCCTGCACGCGGGTACGTGTACGCTCATTCTCAACAACTTTTTCAATGTAAAGATGTTGGTCGGCACTTGCAGCTACTTGAGCCAAATGGGTAATACAGAGCAGCTGGTGATGCTGGGCAATACCTTGCATTTTCTCAGCGATAGCTTGAGCAACGCGGCCTGATACCCCTGTATCAATCTCGTCAAAGACTAAGGTCATATCCGTCATACCTTGGCTGAAGACCCGTTTGAGGGCCAACATAAAGCGCGATAATTCCCCACCTGAAGCAATCTTAACCAGGGGCTTCATGGCTTCACCAAGGTTGGTAGTCGCATAAAATTCTACCTGGCTTAAACCTTCGGCACTTAAGCGCTGTGCATCTGGGAGCAGACTAGCTAGGCTGGCATCACTCCCCAGGCTCGTAAAGTCAACCTGGAATCGCGCATTAGCCATATACAAGTCGGCCAATTCTGCTTCAATCGCTGCCACTAAGTCCTGAGCTTCCCGGCGTCGACCTTGATCTAGGGCCTGACCAGCCGCTAGACAGTCATGATAAGCGACCGTCAAGTCCTTAACTAGACGCTCTGTATACTGTTCCTGGTGTGTGAGCTGGTAAATTTCCTCGCTAATGGCATCATAATAGGCCAATAGCTGAGCTTCATCCATGCCATATTTACGGGTCAATTGGCCCAATTGGCTGAGACGCGCTTCAAGCTCATCAATGGCTTGATCATTGTCTACTTCCTGGTTGCTGACCGCTAGTTGGTGGGCCACTTCTTCTAGTTGGTAGTAGAGATCTTGCAGTTGGGCCGCCAAGGCCGGATAGCTAGAGTCGTAGCTGGCTACTTCCTCTAAGGCTGCTTGGGCTTGGCTCAGTTGCGTCAAGGCGCTGGTGTCAGCTTCCGATAGCAAATGATTAACCGTCGCCAATGCTTGGCCAATCTTCTGACTGTTTTGTAGACGCCGACTTTCCTGTTCTAACTGGGCCATTTCCCCAGCGACTAAGTTAGCGGCTTCTAATTCTTGCAACTGAAATTCTAAGAAGCTTAAGCGTTGGCGTTTGTCACTTCCTTCTTGCTGACTGGCCAGCCAGTCCTTACGTAGCTGGTCATAGCGCTCGAAGGCAGCTTGATAAGCTTGTTTTAGCTGATATAGGCGCTCGCCCGCAAATTGGTCCAACTGACTGAGATGGAATTGCTTATTAAGCAAGGCCTGATGCTCATTTTGGCCATGAATATCGACAAGGTAATAGCCAATTTGCTTCAGTAAAGACACGTTAGCCAACTGACCATTAACCCGAACGGTATTCTTGCCTTGGCGGTTAAGCTCACGACGTATAATCAGGTCTTCTTGGTCCTCAAGCTCCAAACCAAAAACTGCTAATTGTGCTAACAGTGGTTCAGGAGCTGGCGACATAGAAAAGAGACCCTCCACTACCAGTTTATCGGCACCTTGCCGGATTAAATCGTTGGTCCCACGACTGCCCATAAGCAAGCTAAGGGCATCAATTATAATTGATTTCCCAGCCCCAGTCTCCCCTGCTAGAACGGTCATTCCCATCTCTAAATCCAGGGTCACATGGTCGATAATGGCAAAATTTTCAATGTTGAGACTCCGTAACATAATCGGGCCTCCTTTCTTGTCTAAACTCTTTTATTCAAAGGTTGTATGTGCGGCTTCCACCACACCGGCTAAATCCACCTGCTGCCAAGAGTCATTGGCTAGGTCTTGGTCGTTAGTCAGATAGGCCAAAAATTCGATATTGCCTTCGCCACCGGTAATAGGCGAGAAGGTCAAATCACGTAGACGATAGCCTAAGCCACAGGCATAAGACAGGATTTCCTTGAGGACATCTAAGTGTACCGCTGGATCCTTCACGATTCCCTTCTTACCCACGCGCTCCTTACCGGCCTCAAATTGCGGCTTAATTAGCATGAGGACAGTGCCTCTTGGCGCTAGAATAGGCACCAGAGGTGGCAGAATTAAACGTAGGGAGATAAAGGAGACGTCGATAGAAGCCACACTTGGTTGTCCTTCTTGGAATTGGTCAGGTTGAGCATAGCGGAAGTTCTCCCGCTCCATGACAATGACTCGTGGATCCTGGCGCAAGGAGTAGGCTAGTTGGTTGTAGCCGACATCTAAAGCATAGGACTTGGCTGCACCAAATTGGAGTGCTGCATCCGTGAAGCCCCCTGTCGAGGCCCCAATATCTAGGAGAATCTGGTCAGTCATATCAATGTCAAAGACCTTGATGGCTTTTTCTAACTTAAGGCCGCCTCGACTGACATAAGGTAGCGTCTTGCCCTTAATGTGGAATACTTTGGAGGCATCCACTTTCTCACCGGGCTTGTCATAACGTTGGTTCTGGCTGTCATAGATTTGCCCTGCCATAATCAAGCGACGTGCTTGTTCGCGCGATTCGGTCAGACCACTCTGAACAACCAGTTTATCAATGCGTTCCTTTTTCATAGCTGCTCCTTTTACTTAGCAGAGTGTAGGGTTAAATAATCCAAGATTCCTCCCAGAATCTGATAAGGGCGGCCGCTCTCTTTAGCTAAATCCTCTAAAATTTGGCTAGCTGCGCTAACCTCTACTGCCAAGGCATCCTTGGCTCCTTGGAGACCCAAAAGACTTGGATAGGTAGATTTGGTTAGGGCTTGATCCGACTGAGTGACTTTACCTGTCACTTCTTGACTTCCTAAAACATCCATTAAGTCATTGTGAATCTGATAGGCTAAACCAAAATGACGACCAAACTGACGCAGGGCTTGGCAAGTGCTCGCATCCGCCCCACCGATAATAGCCCCTGCCTCTAAAGCAAAACGGAATAGGGCACCTGTCTTCTGATCATGAATCTGCTTCAAGCCCTGGTAGTCAACCGGCGTCTGTTCTGCTTCAATATCCCCTACTTGGCCAGCCACCATGCCCCAAGAACCCGCTGCTTGACTGAGTTGGTCAATCAGGGCTAGCTTGGTCCGGTCATCCAAGAGGTCATCTGAAACCAGAACTTGGAAGGCGTCTGTTAAGAGGGCATCCCCAGCCAAAATAGCCAGACCCTCGCCAAAGCGCTTATGGTTGGTGGCTTGCCCTCGACGTAGGTCATCGTTATCCATGGCCGGTAAATCGTCGTGAATCAGAGAATAGGTGTGAATATACTCCAGGGCGATGGCTGTCTTAAGGCCACATTTGACTAGGTCTTCTGATTGAATAGCCAAAACCGCCAAGAGCATGACTGGACGCAGGCGCTTGCCCCCATTTTTGAGGGAGTAGCGCATGGCTTCAATCAGACGAGGAGGTGTTAAGTGATAACGTGTCTGTTGGTCCAGGCTCCGTTCGAAAAGCTGACGCAGGGTATCAAGTTCTAAGAAGTTCATTGGACATCCTCATCTAGGACAAAATCGCCCTCTTCTGCCATCATGTTGGCGACTGTTTCTTGAGCATCATGGAGGGTCTTTTGGCAGTATTGGGTTAATTCTACCCCCTGCTTAAAGGCATCCAGAGCTTGGGTTAGAGGCAATTCGCCTCGTTCAAGTTGTTGTACAATGGTATCTAATTCAGCTAGAGCTGCTTCGAAACTCTCAGGCTTTTTCTTTTTTGTTGCCATGTTTTTTTCCTTTCTGAGCGCTAATGGTTTGAACTTGAGCGGTGGCTTGACCATCTTGTAAGGTTACATCGATGACCTGACCAACTTGAAGTTGCTGGACTGATTTCACCGCTTCTTGCTTGTCTTCGATAATGGCATAACCTCGCGCCAGAATCTTGAGCGGGCTATAGGCCTCTAGGAGCTGGCTATAACGAGCCAACTCTCCTTGATAATGTTGACTGGTCTGAGCCATAGCCCGTTGCAACTGATGACGTAGGCGGGCTAGCCTCTCTCCTTCCAGATGCAAACGACCGCTTGGCCCCTGGGCTTTAAGACGAGTGGATAGGAGAGCCAGGCCTTGAGCCTGCCCCTGCAGATAAGACGACTGAGCACGTAACAAACGCTCCTTGATGAGGTCCACTTGCTGCATATAGGCTTGGTAAAGCCGCTCGGGTTCCCGGAAAATATAGACTTCCTGATAACGACGGAGTTGGGTTTGCTTATGTTGAATCCGGCTTAGCATGGCTTGAGCCAAACGGGTTCGACTTTCTTCCAACTTGAGATAGACTTGACTTAATTCCTCAGCTGCCATTTCAGCTGCTGCGGTTGGTGTCGGAGCACGTAGGTCCCCCACTAAGTCAGCAATGGTGGTATCTGTCTCGTGGCCGATGGCTGTGATGACCGGCAAAGGGCAGGCTAGAATCGCCTGAGCCACGATTTCCTCGTTGAAGGGCCAGAGGTCTTCAATGGCCCCGCCCCCACGCGCTAGAATCACGGTATCAAAAGCCGCTTGCTTGGCCTTGAGCCGTTCAAAGGCCGCGACAATTTCGCCGCTGGCTTCCTTACCCTGAACGCGGGTAGGGAAAACTACCACTTGGGCAATAGGATAGCGTCGTTTGAGGGTGGTCACAATATCTCGGATGACGGCCCCACTTGGACTAGTAATGACTGCAATCCGCCGTGGAAAACGGCGCGGTTGCTTCTTAGGCAAATCCAAGAGACCCGCTTGCTTAAGCTTGGCCTTAAGTTGTTCTAGGGCCAGATAGAGGGAGCCCACGCCGTCTGGTTGAAGCGACTCAAGGGTTAATTGGTAGGAACCACTGGGTTCATAGATAGAAACCCGCCCTACCGCTAATACTTTCATGCCTTCTTCTAACTTGAAAGGCAGCTTACTAAAGGCCTGTTTGAACATGGTGACGTTGATTTTAACATTGTCTTCCTTGAGGCTGAAGTACTGATGGCCTGTCCGCAAGCGGAAGTTAGAAACCTCTCCTACTACATAGACTTTCTGCAGGTAGGGGTCCACGTCGAACTTGCGCTTGAGATAGCGGGTCAGGGCCTTGACACTGAGATAGTCCTTTTGTGTATCGGTCACTGACTAGGCCTCCTCCTGGCTCAAGAAGGTCAAGGGATCTAAGTTTTGTTGTTGGCAGGCACAAGTAAAGGTCTGTTCCATCAACATAGCTACCGTCATAGGGCCAACTCCACCAGGAACTGGTGTGATGTAGCTAACCTTATGAGCTACAGCTTCAAAATCCACATCCCCTACTAGCTTACCAGACATGAGCCGGTTAATCCCAACGTCGACTACTACTGCACCTTCCTTGAGATGGTCTGGCCCAATTAAATGCGCCTGACCAGTCGCGACAATCAAGATATCCGCATAACGCGTATAGTGTCCTAAGTCCTGGGTCTTGGAATTACAGACTGTCACAGTGGCCCCGCGGTTAATCAGCATGATAGAAATAGGCAAGCCCACAATTTGGCTACGGCCTACGACGACCACATTCTGACCTTGCAAAGGAATCTGGGCATTCTCTAAGAGCCGCACAATGCCTTTTGGCGTACAAGGATAGAGGTCTGTATTGTCTTCAACGACCCGTCCCATGGTCAGGGGGTGGAAACCATCTACATCTTTCTCTGGATCAATTAGGTGCATAGCTGACAATGGATCTAAATGCTCAGGCAGAGGCAATTGTAATAAGAGCCCATGGGTTTGAGGATCCTGGTTGTGAACCTTAATGGTCCGCTCCAATTCTTCTTGGCTAATATCTGCTGGCAAGAGTACCCATTCGAAGGCATAGCCAATTTCCAAGGCACGTTTTTGCTTCTGGCCAACATAGACCTTGCTGGCAGGATCTTCCCCTACTGAGATAACGGTCAATTTGGGCTGGGTCCCGGTTTGGGAACGGAAGGCCGCTGTTGCCTGGGATAGCCGGGCGAAAATTGATTGTGAGAGAATTTTCCCATCTAAACGTTGCATGAATACCACACCTTTCGGACCCTAGGGTCACAGACTTTTCCTTCTTATTCTACCATAATTTAAGGGCGCTGTAATGCCATTTTGTCCGAAGGCCTAAAAAGCCAAAAGTGACACTCAGCTTACCTTATCATTAGCCTACGGGATTGGCCTTTTTAAGGCGTTTAAACAAGCAAAAAGCCTACCACCAAGGGAGTAGGCAAGGTAATCATTATATAAGTAAAGGCATGAAGAGAGTGGCCAAGCCTAAGAAGCTGAAGAAACCACCCACATCAGTAGCCGTAGTCAGGAAGACGGTTGATACTAAGGCAGGATCCCCGCGGAATTTCTTAACCGCCAAGGGGATGAAGTAGCCAAAAATTCCAGCAATGACCATATCTACAATCATAGCTAGGATGATGACTACACCCAGGTAGACATTGCCATACATGAGTATAAGGGCAATAGCAGCCACGCCACCAGTAATGAGACCATTGGCGAAACCAGCCCCGATTTCCTTAAGCATTCCGCGCCAATCACCCCAGTCTACTTCGCCCAAGGCTAGAGCCCGAACCACAATGGTCACGGTCTGGGTACCGGCATTCCCCCCCATCCCAGCTACAATCGGCATAGCAGCCGCTAGGGCCACCATTTGGCTGATGGTATCGGAGAAAAGGTTGATAACGGATGAGGCCAGAAAGGCTGTGAAGAGGTTGATAACCAACCAAGGCAGACGGCGTTTGACGGACTCGAAGACTGGGCTGTCTAGCGTTTCTTCCGAGTCTACCCCACCCATCAAGTACATATCTTCGGTGTACTCTTCATTGATGACGTGGATGATGTCGTCGTTGGTGATAATCCCCAGAATCCGGTTCTTGTTATTAACGACCGGTACAACTGACAGGTTATACTTGGTAACAATCAGGGAAACTTCTTCCTGGTCCGTCGTTGGCGTCACCGAAATGACATTAGGATTGAGAATTTCACTGAGTTTTTGTTGGTCGGATTTGGTGAAAATATCGCGGATATCGACTGTCCCTTTGAGTAAGGTCTTAGCATCGACCACGAAGAGGGTCTCGATAACTTCCTTCTCTGGCGCAATCTTACGAATGGTCTCGAAGGCTTCATAAACCGTCAAGTTCTCATTCAAGGCGATGAACTCAGTCGTCATGAGACCACCGGCAGTATCCGGATCGTAGGCCAAGAGTTTCTCCAGGTCATCCGAATCACGATTCTTCATCATGTTCAGGAATTGCTTACGTTGCCAAATGGATAGATTGCCCAAGATATCAACGATATCGTCCTGGGACATATAAGTGAAGACATTGAGCATACGGGCAAAGGGCACGGCTTCTACAATCTTAACCTGGAGTTCTTCAGAAATCTGTGTCTCCAAAATCAAGGCCAGGGCCTTGTCCGAAATAAAGCTGACAAACTTGAAAACTTCTTCATCTTCAAGTTCCTCTAGGGCCAAGGCAATATCAGCCGGGTGATGTTCCCGAATCATACGGTAAATGGCTTCAGAATGTTCGTTTAATAGGGCTGTTTGAATTTCTTCTACGAGCATAGGGGATTTCCTCCTTTGAGTCTTAGTTTATATTGTCACTCCTTAAGTCGGGACTCACATCGACCAACCCCTTTGCTTCGTTTTTTCCACCCTCTATCATACCATAAGAAGCCCCTCGAGTCAGCCCAAAAGCCAAAGAAAAAACAGTTGGAATTGACTTCCAACTGTCTGACTTGCATTAAAAATAGCTATTCTGATTTGGATATAACTTTTTCGCTTTCCAAACCTGAAACTCTCCCCTCATGAAGTTCAATCACACAATCAAAATCAGCTATCTTCTCTTCGCTGATTTGATGAGTAATGTAAATAACCATCTTGTCCTTCAAGGATAGAATCGTTTCTTCAATTGTTTGGCGATTTGCTTCATCTAAGCCAGCTACCGGTTCATCAAAAATCAAAATATCACGGCTATGATAGAGCGCCCTTGCTATATCCAATCGTCTCTTTTCGCCACCAGATATTGACTGCTGATGAAGCATCTGCTCGCCTGATTCCAATTGGTTGAGTTCTCTCCATTTATTTAATCCTACCTTTTCTAAGAGTGGCGATAAATCCTCCTTGGATTGCTTAAATAAGGTCACATTATCAGCCAAGTTATTGTTGAAGATTACCGTGTCCTGCTGAACAAAGCCAAGTAAATTCTGAATTGTCCACTCCCCATTAGCGGCAGGAGTAAGGCCTTCCCACACAATTTGCCCTGCACTCGGAGTGTACATACCGAGTATGGTCCTTAATAGGCTTGTTTTCCCACTGCCACTTTCGCCAACAATCAGGTATTTTTTCCCCATCTCAAATTTGAGGTTGATATTGTCCAGGATCAAAGTTCCATTTTTTTCTAGACTCACATCTGATAGAATGAGACTTTGGACCTTCTGCACTGACTCTTGGCTTAAATCTTCTTTATTAGTGGCTTCAATAAAAGCCATAATCTTGTCGCAATTAAATCGAGCAGCAACTAGTCCAGTGTAACTAGCACTAAAGCCCTGAATAGGATAAGCGACATAGGCCACTAACTGCTTTACAGCAAAGAAGGTAGCAAACTCTAATTGACCAGCAATGACGAAAAATCCCCCAACAACCCAAGAAAAGATGTTAACAAATTCTCGTAAACCATAGGAAATAGCATATACACCCCTTTGACGGCGTGTATTCTCTACTTTTGCATCTGCAATCTGCTGACCCTTCTGATTTAAGATGCTTAAATAGCCTGCAAAACCTTGGTATATTTTCAAAGTTAAGAAGCCCTGCAGACCCTCTTTCAATCGACCTAGGTAGCCTTCTTGCGCTTTGGACACTTCTTTTCTTGCTGCTTGAAGTTTTTCCCCCATTAGTTTAGGTAGTACAATAGGGGCAAGGCTCATCAAAATCATGATTAAACTGAAGAAAGGACTCAGAATCAAGGAAGATGCCAGACCTAATACAAAAGTCCAAATATCATTGTACATGCTAAGCAACTCTTTCAAATATTCTTCGTCAACAACATCCATATCATTGGTTAGCAAGTTCATATAATACTCATCAGGTTCCTGATAGAAACCCTTAACTGTCAAATGACTAATCCCTTTTAATACATCCTGTCTAATATCAAGTATGACGGCCTGTGTTAAACGTTCATTGACAATTTCAACAGCATAATCCATATATGAGTCGATTAAAACATAAACTGCAGAGATGATCCCTACATTCACCATTTGTTTTGCATCACCCGAAATAATGGCTGTTACAAGTAACTGTATAATATATGCCATCGCCACCACGGATATGGCTCCTAGCGCCCCAACTACTAAGGCTAGTATGAGTCGCCACTTATTTTTATAGAGATATTTCTTCATTCTTCCTTCCTCTCTTTAATAAAAGTTTATAGGGAAACTTGACAGATTTTTCACCATCATGACCCTACGTCTAAAAACAACTACATGACAGAATAAGTCATACTTATTTATAAAATGATTCTTCCTTTAATTTTCTATCTTGTCATTTTGATTCACCCTAATTTTCTTTTATGGCTATTATTATATAACTAGCAGTTATTAAAAATCAATGGACTCTCTCATTTTTTTCTCATTTTGTTACTAGGTTGATCGTACCCCCCGGAAAATATCAATTTGTTCACTTTTAAGAACGTAATTTGGCTAACTCATACCCTATTTATCTATGTAATAGATAAATAGGGAAAGAAAAATGAAAACCGCTCGTACTCACGAGCGGTTTCTGCTTTATTTGCCCTCGGCTTTCTTGCTTAAGTAAGCTAAAGTGAGTAGGAAGTAAATCATGGAAGCTAACAAGAGGCAGACACCTATGACAGGCGCCATCCCCATAGCCAGGAGTCCCACCACAAGCAAGCCCATAATTATCATATAGCCTAAGCTAATCACCATGACTTGACCAGCGGTTTGACGACTAACTTGGCGACTGGTCACGTGTAGGATCAAGACGCCCAGATGGACTAGGGCCACGAGAACCAAACCCCAAATACGACTAATACTATAACCAGCTAGTAGCCAACTGTCTGGGCTCAGATAGAAGGCCGCTAAAATCAGAAACCAGTTGCTGATGGAAGCCGCGATAATTTCTTGACTTGAAGTTGCCACCTGGTCCGTTTGACGGAAGAGAAAGACGGCCAAGGCTAGAAGCGCGACAAATAAGGCCACACTGCCCCACCAAAGGGGCTTTTCCAGTAAGACGGCTAGTCCTACCAGTGGCAACAAACCTACCCCAAACGCTCTTAATACCCGCTCTCGTCTCATGCCACACGGCCTCCTACTTCTCATTTGTTCATAGCTACAGTATACCTTCTCACTTGCTAAATGAAAAGCCTAGGCCAAAATAAAGAGACTAGAAGCAGCTTCTAGTCTCTCATGGCCTTAGCGAATTTCTAAACCTGACACTGTTTCGAGTGCAGCTCTAATCCGATCCATAGCGGATTGAACATCCTCATCTGTTAAGGTCTTGTCTGGATTTTGGAAAATCAAACGGTAGGCTAGCGACTTCTTACCTCGGAAGAGGTCAAGGTTAATAAACAAGTCGAAGAGCTCAACCGAGACTAAGTTGTCCCCACCATGTTCCTTCATGAGCTGAGCTAGGCCTGCTTGGTCTTGCTCTAAATCTACTAAGAGGGCTAAGTCTCGTGAGGTAGAAGGATACTTAGGAATTGGACGTTGAACTAAGGCTGGACGTTGAACCGCTAAAATAGCATCGAAGTCTAATTCAGCGAAGAAGCTGGCTTCATCCAAGTCGTAAGACTTAGCTAAGACTGGATGGATTTGCCCCATAACACCAATCACTTGGTCACCTAAGAGGACTTGAGCAGTCCGACCAGGATGGAGCTCAGGATAGGTAGAGACAGCCTGGAAGCTGACTTGCTTATCCAAGCGAATGGCTGCCAAGTAGCCTTCAAGAGCACCTTTGAGATCAAAGAAATCATAGGATTGAACTGGCCCATACCAGGATTTACTTTCCTTAACCCCTGATAAGAGAATGGCTAGACGCTCTTGTTCGAGTGGTTGAACATTGCTTCCTTGACCATAGAAGACTTTACCTGTCTCATAAAAGGCTAAACTTGGATTCTGACGCGCAGCATTGTACTTGGCGATTTCTAAGAGAGCTGGGAAGAGGCTCTGACGCAAGACAGAACGATCTTCACTCATCGGGAAGTCCAAAGCGACCACTGGGTAATCTGACGACTTCATCAAGTCGGCTTGCTTAGGTGAAGTCAGTACATAGCTGATGACTTGGTTGAGGCCCAGGCCTTCCAAGATATTGCGAGTCTGACGCACCAGTTTTTGTTTAGCATTGAGACGACCTGGCGTACTTGGTACTACCGGCAAGGTCGTTGGCAGGTTATCATAGCCATAAATCCGAGCTACTTCTTCTAAAATATCGGCTTCAATGCTGATATCCCAACGACGTTTAGGGACGGTCACGGTGAAGCTATCTTCCCCTAAAGCTAAGTCAAAGCCAAGACGACGGAAGATATGACTCAGCTCTTCATGGCTCAAGTCAATCCCAATCTTATCTTGAATAGCACGATAAGGTACAGTGACCTCAATTGGGCTCAGGTCTAAATGATTCTCTTCGACTAAGCCAGGCACCACTTGACCCCCACTATAGTAGGCCATCCAGTTAGCGGCTTCCTGGCCCGCTTCGCTGATAGTCGCTTGGTTAATACCTTTTTCAAAACGCATGCTAGATTCAGAACGAAGGTTGAATTTCTTAGAAGTTTGACGAATAGCAATCGGATTAAAGACGGCTGATTCTAAGAGGACACGACGGGTCTTGTCGGTCACTTCTGTATCTAAGCCCCCCATTACCCCGGCTAGCGCAACTGCCCGGTCTTGGTCGGTGATGACAATGTCACTTTCTGACAAGTGGCGCTCGCTGCCGTCTAGGGTCACAAGCACCTCGCCCTCACGAGCTGGGCGGACACCTAAGGCCTTGCGCCCTAAGGTATCATAGTCAAAAGCATGAAGTGGTTGGCCATAGAGCATGAGGAAGTAGTTGGTGATGTCCACGATATTGTTATGTGGACGAACTCCTGCTTTCATCAGACGCATTTGCAACCAAAGTGGGCTTTCCTTAATCTCCACTTGGTCAATCACACGAGCTTGGTAGCAAGCAGACAAATCGCTATCTGAAATTTTTACCGTCACATCAGACAAGAGGGATGCATCAGCAGCCTGAGTCGCTTGGCGATGAATATTATCGAAGTTAGGTACCTGATCGATAATAGCTCCTACTTCATAGGCTGCCCCACGCATAGAGAGCGCATCTGCCCGGTTAGGCGTAATCGAGAGTTCTAAGATTGGATCATCTAACTTGAGGTATTCCACCACATCTGCCCCGACTGGCGCATCTGCTGGCAAGAGGAAGAGACCCTCTGCATAGGCTTTTGGCACCACGCTATCAGAGAAGCCTAGTTCCTGGAGGGCACACAACATCCCATGAGATTCGACCCCACGTAATTTGCCCTTCTTAATCTTCAAACCACCGGCTAAACGAGCCCCAATAGTGGCCACAATAACTTTAGCGTCAGCCACCACATTGGGTGCCCCACAGACAATTTGCAGGGGCTCCTGATCGCCTACCGTCACTTGGCAGACATGGAGATGGTCACTATCAGCATGGTCTTCAACCGACAAAACTTGCCCGACCACTAAACCAGATAATTGAGCCCCATAGTTTTCAACTGCTTCGATTTCAATCCCGGTCCGGGACATACGATCAGCTAGGGCTTCTCCTGTCAAGCCTGTTAAGTCTAAATAATCATTGAGCCATTCGAATGATAAATACATTAGTTCTGACCTCCTTTGAACTGGCTTAAGAAGCGCAAGTCATTTTGATAGAAGTGACGAATATCGTCAATGTTATACTTCAACATCGCTACCCGGTCAGGGCCTAAACCGAAGGCAAAGCCGGAATAAACGGTTGAATCAATGCCGGCCATTTCCAAGACATTTGGATGGACCATACCAGCCCCTAGGATTTCAATCCAGCCAGTATGTTTGCAGACATTACAGCCATCCCCGCCACACTTGAAGCAGCTTACGTCTACTTCAACTGATGGCTCGGTGAATGGGAAGTAGGATGGACGAAGGCGAATTTCACGTTCCGCCCCAAAGAGTGTACGGGCAAAGGCTTGAAGCGTCCCCTTGAGGTCGGCCATGGTCACATGTTTGTCTACCACTAACCCTTCAATTTGGTGGAATTGGTGGGAGTGGGTCGCATCATCGCTATCGCGACGGAAGACCTTACCTGGCGAAATCATCTTCAATGGTCCTTGACTGAAATCGTGTTTTTCCATGGTCCGGGCTTGAACTGGTGAAGTGTGGGTCCGCAACAAGACTTCGCTATCAATATAGAATGTATCCTGCATATCGCGTGCTGGGTGGGTCTTAGGCAGGTTCATCATTTCGAAGTTGTAGTGGTCTAACTCCACTTCTGGACCTTCCACGACCTGATAGCCCATGCCGATAAAGAGGTCTTCAATCTCTTCCATGGTTTGGGTAATGATGTGGCGGGCACCCCCAGCTGGCTTGCGGCCTGGCAAGGTCACATCCACTGTCTCCAAAGCTAATTTAGCTTCCAAGGCCATTTCTTCTAGCTTGTGGCGACGACTTTCCAGCATTTCTTCGAAGGCTGATTTCACTTGGTTCATTACCTGACCTAATTTAGGCCGGTCTTCTGCTGATAGGTCGCGCATGGCTTGCGCAACAGCCGCAAAACGACCTTTCTTACCCAGGTAATCTAGACGAACTTTCTCTAAATCCTTGATGGATTCAGTAGCTTCTAATTGCGGAATCGCTTGTTGACGCAAGGCTTCTAAGGCCTCAATATGCGTATTGATATCTGACATGGTGCATGACTCCTTTATCATTATTTCAGATGAAACAAAGTAATAAAAAATAGCCCGCCCCTATAAGGGACGAGCTACCGTGGTACCACCCTCGTTCTCGAAAAAGCTAGTTCTTCGAGCACTTGTTGCCGTTAACCGTGGCGGGCGGTGACCTGTTCATTTCTATTGATTAAAAACTTAACGGTCAAGCTAAGAAATTGAAGGCTAAGTTCGGCTTACCTTTGGCACCCTTGCAGTCGGTGAAGTGCCTCCCTGACTTGTGCGAACTTAACGGATTTCCTCATTGCTTTATGCTTCATCTGTGATAGCTAATAGTATAGCTTAAAGCAAATGCATAGTCAACAGAGGATCGATAGTTAGGTGGGGCTTCAAGTCATATTATTCGCAAATGTTCACTTTTCTTTCCTTTGCTCTCCCCTCATGGAGTCAAATGGCGAATGATGATGTTTTTTTAGTGGCTTAAATGACTAAGGGTATAGGAAGCGCTTAAGAGAAGGCGTATAATAAACTGGCAAGTTATGAAAGGATGTGTAGAAAATGTTAAAACAGAAAATTAAGACGCGCTTACTGGCCCTATTATCCCTATGGTTGCTAACAAGCGCTGGCCATCCGATTGCCTGGGCACAAGACGTTTCTAGTTCAGACATCGAAAGCAGTCAAGTATCATCAGGAGACGATGAATCAGCCAGTCAAGCTAACGATCAAGCAGAATCTAAGATAGACCTTGCTGCCTATCAAGCGGCTGATGCTAGTCAACAAGCTGAATGGGTCCGCTCTGGTAAAGTCACAAGTGAAGAATTGGTAAATTTTGCTCTAACCACTATTAAGGAAAAAGACCCTGCCCTGCATGCAGTTATTAGCCTAAGAGCTGAAGAAGCCTTGGCTGAAGCCAAACAAATCAAAGATCAAGGCCAACCCTTCTTAGGCGTTCCCTTATTGGTAAAAGGATTAGGTCACACCATTAAGGGCATGCCCAACTCCAATGGCTTGACCTTCTTAGCCGACCAAAAAGCTGGCTCTACAAGTCCCTTCGTTAAGTCCTTGCAAGACTTAGGCTTTATCCTCATTGGTCAGACCAATTATCCTGAAATGGGACTAAAGAACATTACAGATTCTAAGCTCTATGGCCCTACTGGTAGCCCCTGGAATCCTGACTATCAGGCAGGAGGTTCCAGCGGTGGCTCTGGTGCGGCTACAGCCGCTGGCATGACCCCAACTGCAACCGGTAGTGATGCGGGTGGCTCCATTCGTATTCCGGCTTCCTGGAATGGCCTTATTGGTCTTAAGCCTAGTCGTGGCGTCATAGTAGGCAATGCCTCCATCGACAAAAATACAGTGGCTCATTTTATGATGACCAAAACCATGGAAGATACCAAGAGCTTGTTTGAAGCGATGAAGAAACCGGATGCTTCCTTGGCCCAAGCCTTAACCGAAGCAGAGTTAAAGCGACTAGCAATTGGCTATACTAGCTTATCTCCCGTTGGAACGCAAGTCAGCCCCGAGGCTCAACTGGCAGTTGAGCGAACCGTAGCCTTTTTGCGAGGTAAAGGTTTCCGTTTGGAAGAAGTAAACTGGCCTTTTGATGGTGTCCAATTAATGAAGGATTACTATACAATCAATGCTAGCCAAATGGGTGCAGTAGGTTATCTAGCCAAGACCAAGCTCAAACGAGAGCTACGCTATGATGATGTAGACCCTACTAGCTGGCTACTCTACCAGGCAAGCAAGACCATGACCAAGGAAGAAGTAAATCAGGCCTGGGCTCGCATCCAGCAAGTCCGTCAAACCATGGCTGATTTCCACCAACGCTATCCTCTTTTCTTAACACCTACAACGGCCTACACCGCTCCGCGCATTGATCAAGCTCTAGTGTCTGACCAAGACCTTGAACTGATTAAGAATTCGGAAAATTTGAGCCATGACGCCAAGATGCAACTGATTTATGATCACTGGCTCCCATCTCTGGCCCTTACGCCTTACACACAATTCGCCAATTTGACAGGTGAGCCTGCCCTAAGTCTCCCTGCTTTAGTCATCAAATCTGGCCTTCCTTTAGGCATTCAGTTTAATGCTGCCATAGGAAATGACCGTTACCTGCTCCAATTAGGCGATTTGATGGCGGCAAATCAACAATTTAACCGTCCAGAACTAGAAACAAGCCAGAATGAACCCAGCACTTTGGCAGCAGACACCAGCTCGAACGAATTGTTTAGCTCCTCTGAAAACCAACAGCTAATTGGTGGAGCAGAAGGAAGTAAGCAGATTTCAGCTAAACTCCCTGAGACTGGTGATCTATCAAGTGTTAGCTCTCAGGTCCTCTCCATACTCTTCACCTTACTAGGGTTAATTGCGCTGTCCCAAACAAAAATAGATGGCTCCAATCCGAATTAGCTTCCACACCCCTTAGAAAATGTAGAAGAGACCCCCATGACTTAACATTCTAAGTCATGGGGGCCTTTTGCTTTTACTATGTTGATCGTGGTTGTTTCCACCGTATGACTCCACATTCGATAAGTATTTTAAACAAAGTCATTACTTCTCCTCTGCCTCACTCTCTAGCCTTACATTGCCCTTCAGATAGCTACGGCAAAGAATCCCAAAGGTCGTCATGTTATGCAAGATTGCCAAACTACTTGGTTTAAGCCAATTCAGTACCCCCAAGCCAATAAGACCTGAATTAATGGCAATAGTATCCCGCACATTCCCCTGAATTTCTTGCTTGAGATCGACAGAGACTTGATGCAAGGTTAAGAGCGAAGCTAAATTATTGGATGGCAGCATAATGTCACTAATTTGCTTAGAAACCTCCGCCCCTTCGCCCATAACCACGCCCACATCACTGGCAGATAGGGCAGCCGAATCATTGAGGCCATCCCCTATCATCAGGACGCGGTGGCCTTGCGCTTGCATCCTTTGGACATAATCAAATTTAGTCACTGGCGTCATACTGGTATGAACTTCATCAAAAGGCAAGTCTGCTACTAAGCGATTGGTTCTGGCCGCTGTATCGCCTGTTAAGAGGACTAAATACTTGCCCAAGCCTTTTAGAGCGTGTAGAACACTATGCGCCTCATGGCGAACTGGAATCGCCACGCAGAACATGGCAATCAGTTTCTGGCGATAACCTAGGTAGAGTAAATTATAGTGTGTTTCTTTCTGACGAATCAATTGACTCTGATCGGCTTCAATCTCAATCCCTGATTCTTCCATTAAACCTAAGCTCCCAATCACTACGACGTTACCATCGATTTCAGAACGAATGCCCTTGGAAGCTATGTGGTTGAGCTCGGTATGCATTTCTTCATGAATGATGCCTTCTCGAGCCGCCTTATCCACCAAGGCATGAGCGATTGGATGGTAAATATGCTCTTCTAAACAGGCGCCAATCATGATGACATCTTCTGCACTATAGCCATGAAAAGGAATGACTTCTTCAATAACTGGACGAGAAGTGGTAATGGTCCCCGTCTTATCAAAGACTAAGGTATCAACTTCATCAAATTGGTCCAGAACTGTCGAATTCTTCACAACAACTTGCTGATGCATCAATTGCTTGATGGCGGAGAGGTACACCATAGGAGTCGATAATTTAAGCGCACAGGAGTAATCGACTAACAGGAAGGAAATTGCCTTGGTAAAGGATCCTGTTAGGATATAGGTCAACGCTGCTCCCAAGAAATTATACTTGACGATGCGATCAGCAATGGAGGTGTACTTATACTGGTAGGTTCCTTCCTGCTGTGCCGCTTCTTGCATGAGCTTAACTAGCTCTTGTATACGGTAGTTAGCGGTTGGATTTTCTACACGAACGTGTAGTTCTCCACTGGTTAAGACCGTGTTAGAGTAGACTTCATCCCCCACAGCCTTGATTACTGGGAAGGATTCACCAGTCAAGGAGCTCTCATTGACACTAGCTCGACCATTCAAGACAATCCCATCAAAGAGCAACTCACTGCCTTCATAGAAGACAAGCACATCACCTACTTGGACTTCTTGGCTATCGATTTGTAGCAAGTGGTCTCCCTTGAGTAACCATACTTGGCGGCCTTGACCAGCGATGCTGGCTTCAAGATCTTCTAGGGAGCGTTTTTGGGTCCAATAGTTGAGTGTCTCCCCTAATTCTAGGATAAACATGATGGCGCTAGCCGTATCGGTCTGTTTCATCGCGAGTGACACTAGAATGGCGGAACAGTCCAAAATTTCCATGGTTAACTTACCCTGTCGCAGAACACGCCAAGCATCACGGAAGTAGCCTAGAGCTTTCCACAGGGTTCTAGCCAAACGTACAGGCACTGGCATGAACCACTTGAAGAGGTAGTGACGCCCCACAGCTGAGGATACCAAGGCATAAGGGCTTGAAGCTGCGTGATGCTGGGGATGACGATAAAGTTCTTCTAATTTATCCTTCTGAATTAAGTGCCATAATTGAGCTACAACGGCCTGACGACCAGGCATCACATGGATAGCTACCACATAAGGATCTTCATAAAAGTCCAGTCTTAGAATGTCGGGGAAGTCCGAAGTTAAGCCCTCAAGATAGTATTTTACATCTTCAGTAAAAGGAAAAGTGGCGCGAAGTCGAACCCGGCCACTTGACTGATGCAACACTTGAAATTGCACGTTATTCACCCTCTAATGATGCGAGTTGATCTGCTGTTTTCTCTGCTTGATAGAGATCCTTAGCGTCAGCTACTATGTCGTCCGCATGTTGCTTGACGGCAGAAACCATGTTGTCGATACCGTCTTTAGCCTTGTAGGTTTTGGCTAAGACAGTCGCATAACCTTTTTTAGCTTCTTTGCTTGTCAACAATTTGAGTCCAAGCGTCCCAAAAGCGACGCCACTTAGAAAAACACTCGGTACTTTAGAAATGCCTTTTAAGACTTTTAATGCATTTAATGACATAAAAATAACCCCCTATAATTTTGCTATGGAATTATTATATCACACCTACTCTTATGTCTGGTTACATTTTGATTACAAGAATAAGGGGGACCTAAATTGCCTGCTAGCGTCGTAAAAAACAGACTGAATTTGATTCACTCTACCTATGAAGATTTCCCTGTTTTTTTGGGGGGGACCTCCCCTTAAGACATGCAAAAGGCTGGAACTTACACATTTCCAGCCTTTTCTTATAGTTTTATATGAGACTATAGTTGGACAAATTCTCAACTTTTACTAGCTGACTTGACACTAAGCCTATGCCTGTTCCAAGCCCCTCAGCATAAAAAGTGAAAGACATGACTTGTTTTTTGTTAACAAAAACCTCAATGGACGAAGTGTCGCGAACAATTTCCAGTTCCAGGCGATAAGGGGTATCGCTCCAAATATCAAGCAGACGACTATCTAGATAAGGCTCTTCTTTACCGATAATTTGATGGCCTACCCCATCTCGTTTGACAGTCAAGAGAGCTTGATCTGCTTGCCAAGTTAAGCTGAGGCCTTCCGGATAATCGGGTTTACCACCATAATGCAGTTGGAAGACAGCACCAGGAACGGCTTCTAAATTCAATTTTAAGACTTGTTGGGACTTAACCCAATCGGATAGGTAGAACTCTTGGCCAGGCTCTAGTTGTCCTTGCCAGGTCTTGTCCTCGCTAAATTGCGCTAGTACTAAGCTTGGAATTGACTGACACAATCGATTATCCATAACTCGCACCTGTCTTGGCAAGCTCATCGCTCCAGCCCAACCATCACCAAGTTCATGGGATGGAATGTTACGTCGCCACATCTGCATCCAAGCTACCATGATACGCTCTTGATCAGAGTTCACACAAGTTTGAGGGGCATAGAAGTCTAAGCCGCCATCAATCTCATGTTGATTTTCTACTTGGAACTGCCCGGATTCCCAGTCCATTTGACCGATATAGGCGACAGTGGAATTCAGATTCCAATAGGCATTGCCAGCTCGCTCACGCTCAATCGGTGACATAATTAGTACCCATTTGTCGTCTAGCGGGAAAAGATCCGGACATTCCCACATGACGCCATGTCCGGCCTGCCCTTCAAGCAAAACAGACTTAAAGTCCCAATCAAAACCATTTGCGGATTCGAAGAGCAGAATCTGACCGCGATGATCAACGGTCTTGGAAGCAATTACTGAGTAATAGCGACCATTGTGTTGCAAAATTTTAGGGTCGCGGAAATCAGCAATGTCAGCCACACCTTCAATATGCTTATGTGCAATGACAGGATTACCCTCGTATTTACGGAAGTTAATTCCATCATCAGAAACCGCCAAACATTGCGTCTGAGTCACCTGCCCCTGCTGGTCGACATGGCCGGTATACATTAAGACCAATTGACCATCAATAACCAAAGCACTACCTGAGAAGCATCCTGATTGATCATAGGCTTCTCTAGGTGCTAAGGCAACTGGAAGATCTTCCCAGTGCGTTAAATCTTTGCTACGTGCGTGACCCCAATGCATAGGTCCCCAGACGCTATCATAGGGATAGAATTGATAGAAAAGATGATAATATCCTTCATAGTAGATAAAACCATTGGGATCATTCATCCAGCCAACAGGAGGCATGAGATGATAGCTCTGACGAAAACGTGGATTTACTTGTGCTGAGTGTTGGGCAATGTAGGCATTAGCCCGTGAGAGTTGTTCTTGCATTTGGTCACCTACTTACTATTTAATCCCGGTCCCGGAACCACCCAGGCCTTGAAGAATATATTTTTGAGCTACAATATAGACGAGAATCAGAGGAATCGTTGAGATGGTCAGTACGGCCATCACTTGGTTAATATAAACAGGTTGCGTGGTATTAATGGTCGTAATCGCCACCTGCATTGAAAATTTGGAAGAATCTGTTAAGACCATCAGTGGCCAGATATAGTCGTTCCAGCTAGAGATAAAGGACAGCACGCCGACTGTTGCAATCGCTGGCTTAGACATTGGCAACATGATGCGGAAGAAAATCCGAACAATCCCTGCCCCGTCTATCCGCGCAGACTCAATAATTTCCTCCGGAATGGCGATGAAAAAGTTGCGGAAGAGATAGATATTGAAGACGCTCGCTAGACCTGGAATGATGACCGCCAAACGGCTATTCACGAGTCCTAGGGCATTAATAATGGTGAACTGCGGGATCAACATCATTTCGCCAGGAATAATGAGTAAGGCCAGAAGAAATCCGAAGAGCCACTTCTTACCTGTGAAATTAATACGGGCAAAGGCAAAGCCGGCCAAGGAATTGATTAAGATAGAGCCTACTGCAAAGGTTACAGCGTAGAAAACACTGTTAGCCATGTAGGTCACAATACTGAAGCGTTGAAGGACTTCTTCATAAGTCTTAAACCAGTTGGCTGGATTGAGACTTGGTAAAAAGGCTTCCCAGCCTTTTAAGTTCTTATAGACATCAGCCTCTGGCTTCATAGACGAGACTACCATCCAAATCATAGGGAAGAGGAAGAGGCCAGCCAGCAAAATCAGGAGAATATATTCAAGCAAGCTTCTTGGTTTCAAGCGTTTCATCCTATTCATCCTCCTTCAAGACCCGGCGTTGCACCAGGGAAATAACCCCAATTAAGGTTGTAAAGACTAGGGCAATGGAACTAGAGTACCCTACCAAACGGTCCGTGAAACCTTTGCGGTAAATGTAGTAAACCATGGTAATGGTAGAGTTGGCCGGGCCACCCTGTGTCATAACCATTGGTTGGACCAATAGCTTAAAGGCCGAAATTAAGGTCGTCAAAAGGACGAACAAGGCCGTTGGCTTGAGCAGCGGCATGGTAATATAGCGGAATTGATTCCACTTGCTAATGCCGTCGATTTCTGCTGCTTCATAAACATCTTGCGGGATATTCTGTAAGCCACCTAAGAAGAGCAACATCTGGTAACCGGCCCCTTGCCAGGCAGATACAAAGACGATGGCATACATGGCTTGTTTAGGGCTGGTCAGGAAGGGTTGCTTGGCAATGCCTACTTTTTCCAAGAGAGCATTCAAAAGCCCATTATTAGGATTCAAGAGGTATAGCCATAGAATGGAAATAACGACCAGGGACATGACAACCGGTGCAAAAAAAGCCACCTTAAAAAAGATATTCCCCTTCCGCTTCTTATTGACAATAAGAGCCATCCCTAGGGCTGCACCCAGTTGAACTGGGATAATCCAGACGACGAATTGCACAGTGTTCCAAAAACTCTTAATAAAAGTTTTGTCCTTAGCTAGACGGAAGAAATTATCCAATCCGATAAATTTACGTTCGTCTGGTGCTAGCATATAGTAATCTGTGAAAGCATAGTAGATGACCATACCCACCGGAATGATTAGGAAAATAAATAGTAATATCAAGGCTGGTGACAGAAAACCATAGCCTAAGAGATTTTCTTTGAATTTCTTTTTCTTGTTCATGTCAGACTCCTCTTTCTTCAAAGAAGGCAGATAGCCCCTAGCGGAACTACCTGCCCAAGGTCTTATTGATTGAGCGCTTCGTCAATCGCAATTTGCATTTCTTCTGCACGTTGATCCAAGACTTGTTGCACGTCTGGATTTTCTTCATAGTAACTAATATCTTGCATGGCTTGTTGGAAAGCACGAGATACTTGTGGGTAAGCGACCACTACTGGACGAGCGTGGGCGGTCGCAGCATTTTGTTCCATCAAGAAGCGCATTGGCTCAGATACCTTGTCTTTGATATTCGCAATGGTGGTCTTACGGATTGGCAGAACGCTGTTGCCTAGGCTAATGATTTCACTAGACTCGGTGTTGGTTGCAAACTTAATGAATTCAGCTGCCCCTTCTTTTTGTTCTGACTTTTCCGTCACAGCTAATTGCCAGCTACCAGATGGGGAAACTAATTTCTTAGTAGTATTAGATACTGGGTAAGGCAGGATACCATATTCAATGTCTTTATAGTTTTCATTTAAGTCATTAATGGTCCAAGATCCGCTTAAGAGCATTGGGTAAACGCCTGTTTCAAAGCCTTTTTCAACTGGGCTAATCGTGGTGTAACCTTCTTTGACTAAATCTTGAATGAATTGAACGGCCTCAACACTTTCCTTACTGTTGAAGTAACCTTGTGCCTTAGTCCCGTCTTCATTCACAACAGTCCCACCATTTGACCAGAGTAATGGCATATAGGCATATGGCAGCATTTCGTCCATAGAATTGAGGCGGAAGTCAATTGCTGGTTGTTTGAAGTGGTCTGTCAACTTCTTGCTGATTGCCTTAAATTCGTCCCAAGTCCATGGTTTTTGCAGAGTAGGAAGTTCTGAATCTTCAATCCCAGCTTCCTTGAACATTTTCTTGTTGTAATAAATCCCTACGTTGGATTCAGAGAAACCAAAGGCATAGAATTTACCATCATAGGTCCCTTGTTGTTTAATGGAATCAAGTACATCATCCATATTAGCGTCAGCTAAGTAGTCATCCAATGGCGCAATCACCTTAGACTTAGCATAGGCTGCTGTGTTTGGTCCATCTAAAGTAATAACGTCTGGCAAGGTGTTAGTGGTAATACCCGCGTTGACCTTGTCTTCATAACCACCACCAGAACCACTACGAGGAATGTATTCTGTTGTTACTTGGTACTTTCCATCGTACTTCTTGTTGAAGTTTTCTACGACTTTTGCCCAAGCCTTCCCTTCTGCGGTCTCATCTGAAAACTGTACCCAAACCTTGATGTCTTGGCCGGCAGCATGGGCTACGGGGGTTGGCGCCATTGCTCCTGCTAAGAAGCTCATCGATAAAGTGGTCAGAGCAGATAAGATGAATCCTTTTTTCATGTTGTTTCCTCCTTTTTGAAACGTTTCAATTCTTTTTTAAAAGTCAAGCCCACGGCAGGATAATGGGTCTAGCTGGGGCTCGGGATTTGAAACGTTTCAATTTATACCTTAATAATAATACCGCTTTCACGGCTTGTCAAGAGATTTTTAGAAATTCAATCCAATTTTTTTCGCGTGGTGCCTCCTTCACGAAAATGTACTGGCAAGATAACGCGATGACTACTAGGTTGAACTTGACCTTTAATCAGGGTCATCAAGAGTTCCACCGCAGCAATGGCCATCTGATCAATAGGCTGGGCAATGGTTGAGAGGAGATAGTCTTGACCTTCTGCCGTCTTCAGTCCATCAAAACCAATCAGCTGATAATCCTCTGGACAAGACTTACCAAATGCCTGCATGACCTTCATCACATGAAGGGCCATAAAATCATTAACGGTAAAGAAACCATCTAATTCGGTATTTTCTTCGACAAAAGCCCGGATAAGGCTTTCCACATCTTCAATAGGTTCTGGCATATCTAGCTTAGCAACGCAGTAACCTCGCTTAGCAGCGTAATCATAGAAACCCGCCTTGCGCAATACTGTCTCATTCTCATGGATATTGGTACCGCCAATATAAGCAAGCTGCTTAGCGCCTCGTTCTAGAAGCTCCTTGGCCGCCAGTTGCCCACCCTCATAGTTTTCTGCGGTGACATAATAGACATTCTCGGAGAAGTGCCGGTCGATGCTAACAAAAGGAAGAGAAGACAAAATATACTTATCGATGTCAGAGTAAGTAATGCCAATAATGCCATCCACCTTGTTCTTCTTTAGCATTTCAATGTACTCGATCTCATTACTCGCATCACCATCTGCATTACAAATCAGGAGCTTATAGTGATGCTGCTGCAACTCCTTCTCTACATGATAGGCGAACTGCGAGAAAAATGGATGCCAAATGGTTGGCACAATCAGTGCCACAATATTGCTGCGATTGGTTTTGAGCCCACGGGCATATTCATCGGGCTGATAGTTTAATTCGCGTATTGCCGTCTGGACCTTCTCATAGGTTGAATCCTTAACTCGAAAGCCATTGACCACACGAGAAACCGTCCCTAGACCAACGCCAGCCCGCTCCGCCACATCTTTCATGGTCGCTTTGGCTGAGAATTGATTAGCATCTTTCATAGTATCACCTCTTACTTCTTAATCTTACCATGAAATGTAGCGTTTTCAAGTATCATTCAATTTGTCTTTGAATTTTCGTTAACTTGCCCAAATTCCTATGCAAGACGAAAAGACTGGAAACAAGCTCCAGTCTTTTCCTATAAATTAATTACCAATTAGTTTTTAACTTAAACTCACACGCACTACGCCCATCACCTTTCAGACCCATACAATGACCATAGACCAACTTTAGCTTCTTTGGCTTCTTTTTGCGATGCCTCTAAATAATTCAAATAACGCGTATTAGGTGGGTAAACATAAGCAACTTGAGCTAGACCCTCACTCACTAAGATTTCTTGGACAAGTTGCCCATCAATCCAAACATAAATTAAATCGCGTTGATACTTATCTTTGTGCGTTCCAATATCATATTCAACTTCAATTTTGTGAGCCTGTTGAAGCAAGTGCTGAAATCTCTGTTTGGCCTCAAGTCCATATGGCTGTTGCCCCAATCGAGGATGATGTAGTTCGGGAGTATCTATCAGTAACAAGCGAGCTTTAATCGACTTACCGGAGCCTAGGTCAAAATAGGCAGTATCTCCGTCGACTACCTGGTATGCCTTTACTTCTTCAAGTAATTTGGGATTTATTGGCTTAGCCTGTAGGTTAGGTGAAGCTTGGGCTATCACTCCTACTGGTCGGCCACCTAAACAGATAGTCACTAATACTAATAGAAGTATAAACAGTGTCCGTCTCATCGTTCACAACCGATACCGTCTCCATCACGATCAAACTTTGGATCCCATCCTGGATCACCTGGCCGGATAGGTGCAGCACCAGCAGCCTTGACTTCCTTACAGTTCTTATAGAAAACTGAAGGCTGAGTAGGAGCAGAAGCCGGCGCTTGAGCCTGACTAGCACTCAAGTCCTTGCGAACTGGATCATCGGAAAATACCCCGCTCTGAGACCAAATTTTGCTACTGGATTGCTTAGTATAGTCTTCAGATTCCCGCATGACTTTAAGATACGGTTCATCCGCTGACTGAATATAGTCCACCCGCGCTAATCCTTCCGTAACTAAAGCTTCCTGAAGCAAGATATCATCCGCCCACAGAAAAAGTGTGGATTTACCGTCAATTTTCTGTTCTGCTCCTCCCGAATCTTCTACATTTAGTGTGTCAGCCTCCCCAAGCAAACTTTCTAAACGTTCTTTTGCTTCTTTAGCAAAAGGCTTGTTCCCTTTCATTTCGGGCGCATTAACCATTGCTAAATGCGCTTCATAACTTGAATCATCAGGGAGAGTAACCCTGATTAAGTCACCTTCTAAGACCTCAATAGACTTTACTTTGGTGACTTTTCTGTCTCCCGTTTGCTGAGCCAAAACTTTATATCCCAAACTATCTTGACTAACCTTAGCGGATACATCTGCACTTAGAGCGCTACCGGCGCATAACAATAGAAACGATGCGCTAATATAGACTGACTTTTTCATTGCACACACTTCCCTCTCATTTTTTCACGCAACACAGAACAATTCTTACTATTAAATAGTATAATCATCCACAAACATCATTCTAGCACTCTCCGCTTCATCTGCAATAGGTATCATTTAAAAAAACAAAACCGATAAGTTTCACCCTAGTTTTTACTCAAAAAAAGCAGGCCTAGGCCTGCTTTTTACGCTTGAAAATAAAACATTAGAATGCCACCAGCAACTGCCACATTGAGTGACTCAGCCTGTCCTGGCATTGGAATGTAGATGGTCTGGTCAGCTACTTGAATAACCTCTTCCGAGACCCCTTGACCCTCATTGCCCAGCACTAAGGCTAGTGCCTGATCAGTCGACACATCTGTATAGGCTTTCGCCTCTTGGTGAAGGGCCGTCACAAACCAAGGAATACCAGCGGCTTCAAAGGCTGGACGGGCCTCCTGTAAGAGATCCAAACTGACGACCTCCAGGTGCCAAAGTGAACCTTGGCTCGCTCTAAGGACTTTGTCATTGTAGACGTCCACCGTGCCTTTGCCTAGAATGACCCCGTCATAAGCTGCTGCATCTGCTGTGCGAATCAGGGTTCCCAGGTTACCTGGGTCTTGCACCGCATCCAAAATCAGGTAACGTTGGCCAGAAGGCTGCCAATCAAGGGGCGATGACGGTAAGTCTATAACCGCCATAATTCCTTGGGGTGTAGGCGTCTCGCTCAGGTCCTTCAAGAGCTCAGGACTAACCAGAAGAAGTGGCAGACTAAGGGCCTGATCAGGCAACTGACTTAAATCATAATCCGGTGTAGCCACCAAATGACGGACATTTTGCCCTGACTTAAGGGCCTCTTCTACCAGATGAGTCCCCTCAATCAGGTACTGTCCCGCCTTCTGGCGCCCTTTGGAGGTGGCTAGTTTCTTCCAGGCCTTAATCTTAGGATTTTGCTTGGACTGAATAACTTCCATGGCAAGACCTAGCGTGTAATACGGTAGATAGCTTCAGCATAAATAGCTGTTGCCTTAAGTAAGTCATCAATCGCGATAAATTCGTTGGCTTGGTGCATCGTGTCAATCGAATCTGGGAACAAAGCACCGTAGGCTACCCCACGTGGCATCAGGCGGCCATAGGTACCGCCACCGATGGTCATTTCATGCCCTTCAAGGCCCGTTTGTTCTTCATAGACTGCTAGCAATTCCTTAACCATTGGGTCATCAACTGACACATAGTGTGGCTCCTTGAACTCACCCCACTCAACACTTAAATCATGGCCAGCCAAACGTTGAGCAGTTTGAGCAGCCATTTTTTCTGGGTCAGTGCCTTTTGGATAACGGAAGTTGGCTACAATGTTACCACCTTTGTCATCTCGGTAGTTAACCAAGCCCACGTTCATGGTCAATTCTTGCATGACGGGATCACGGTGAGCCACGCCTAAGTTAACCCCTTCAAAGTCTTGGTGCAGATGGTCCGCTAAAAGATGAAGGAAGCTCTCTGCACCTGCTTGATCAAATTCAAAACGGTGTAGGTACTTAGCCAAGAAGGTTGCCGCATTGACCCCTTTGCTTGGTGTCGAACCGTGGGCTGCCTTCCCTATCAAGGAGAAGGTCGCTTGATTGCCTTGTAATTGCACTTGGCCACCTAATTGATGTTCTAAAAGGAAGGACTCAAAGTCCACCACTAGCTCGGCTAAATTAGCACTTTCAACTACAGCCGTCGCATCTTGAGGTACCATGTTTTCACGCAAGCCTGCTTCAAAGCTAACTAAGTGGTTAGCTCCAGCCGCCTTAGCCCCAGCTTGGAAGTTAAAAGTCGCTGACACGTTACCTTTCTCCCCGTTAATGATTGGGAAAATGGCATCTGGTGAGAAGCCATAGTCTGGCATTTCAGCGTGTTTGAAGTAATAATCCATACATTGCCAGCCACTCTCTTCGTCCGTCCCGACGATTAAGTGAAGGCGTTGGTTAAGTTCTAAACCTAATTCACGTAAGAGTTTAAGCGCGAAGTAAGCTGCCACTGTTGGCCCCTTGTCATCGCTAGAGCCACGCGCATAGATACGGCCATCTTTTACTACTGGTTCAAAAGGATCGGTATCCCAGCCAGTTCCTACTGGCACCACATCGACGTGACCCAGAATACCAACTAGCTGATCACCTGATCCAACTTCTACACGTCCAGCCCAAGGGCCAAACTGCTTAGTCTCAAAGCCATCTTCTTGTGCCATGTTGAGAAATTCTTCTAAGGCCGCCTTAGGTCCAGGCCCTACTGGCGCCTCTGGCGTTGCCTTATCGTCTTCACGAACAGATGGCACCTTCAATAAACGGAATAAATCTGCGAAGAGCGCCTCTTTACGCGCTTCGACTTCTTGTAACCAATTAATCTTTGTCATAGTCTACCTCCTAAATACTTATTCTGCCACATAACCATAAGGCTCTAGAGCTTGCGCCTCTTGCTCAGTCAAAGAGCGCCACTGGCCAATGGCTAAATCTGAATCTAAGCGCAAGGGTCCCATGGCCAAGCGATGGAGGGTCAGAACCTCCTTGCCGACGGCTTGGAACATACGCTTCACTTGATGGAATTTACCTTCCTGGATAATGACCTGAATTTGACTGGTGCCTTGATCCACATCTTGACTTAAAACGGTCAAGTCTGCAGGCAAGCTAGTAAAATCACCTAAGTCCAGCCCCGCCTCAAAGGCCGCGATATCCGCCTGGTCCACCAAACCTCGAATGGTGGCAGTATAGGTTTTATCCACTTTCTTCTTAGGCGACAAAAGCTGGTGGGCAAGCTGCCCATTATTGGTGAGTAGCAAAAGCCCCGTTGTATCAATATCCAAACGTCCCACAGGGAAGAGGTCCAAATGCTGGTAGCCCTCCCCTAGCCAGTCAATCACGGTCTGATGGCGCGCATCTTCCGTGGCAGACAAAATACCCGCCGGTTTGTTAAGTAAATAATAGTGATATCGCTGATAGGGGACCGCTTGGCCCCCTACAGCAACGCGGTCGCTGCCGGGCGTCACTTGCGTGCCGCCCTTGCTGCAAACCTGATCATTTATGGTGACGATTTTTTGGGCTAGCAATTGCTTGATGTCTTTCCGACTGCCCCATCCCGTATCTGCCAAATATTTCTCAATTCTCATGAGAAGAACCTCATCTTATCTTGCAGGTCTTTCTTACGCGAACCGAAGAGGATTGGTAAGAGACCAAATAAGGCCATCACTGTCATGTAGACGAAGACACCTACCAAGACAACCAAGATTACCTTGACGAAAGTCATGCCTCGTCCAACTGGCCCCATGAGGCCGTTCAAGACTTGGGCCCAGATGCTGGTGCTAACGCCCATCAGCGCTGTCCCGACTAGCATCTTAACAAGTTTTGGTGTCATCTCGCTATAGCGTAAAGGTACCGACTTGTGAATGGTCCGCCACATGAGCAAGGAAGACACCAAGAAGGCAAGACCTGTGGAAAGGAAGGTCCCTTGCGCTTGGAAGAGGGCCACAAGTGGGAATTGCAGGACAACTTTGACGACTAAACCAATCAAGAGATGCCAGATGGAGAGACGTCGGAAGTTCATGGCTTGGAGAATGGTCGATAGAATGGTGTAGAGCCCCAAGATAATCGACATGTAGGAGGCCGTCACTAGAAGGCCAGGCCCCGATTGACTCCCATTAGCATAGAAAAGTTGATAAACTTCGGTTGGAATACTTGCCATACCAACTGCGGCTGGCAACATCACAAAGCTGAAGAGTAAGATAACGTGCTGAATTAAATCGCCCGTTCCTTCCTTATCCTGTTCAGCAAAGCGTTTGGTGATTGCTGGCAGAGAAGACAGGGAAATCCCAATAGCCAAGGAAATGATAATCATAATCAGCTTGTTGACGTCTAGACTTAGCACCCCATAGAGTTCCGCGATTTCGCTACGCAAGAGACTAGAAGTGTAGCCCATAATCTGACCGAAGGTATAGGTATCGATGTTTTGTGCGATAATAATACCTGATCCTACCAGGATGAAAGGAACAGAGTCTATAAGCATAATCCGCAGGGTCTTCATTAAATCGAATTCATCACGGGATTGATCAGTCTCAATCAAAGCCTTAATCATTGGCAGGCGACGAAGATAGACGAAAATCAAGTAGACCAGAGACACTGCCGCCCCGATAAAGGCCGCAAAGGTCGAATGGATAACTGCCGTTGTCGCTGCCCCATTGAAGAGCTTCATGACAGCATAAGTTGCTGCCAACATATAAAAGACGCGGGCAATTTGTTCCAGAATTTGGGAGACTGCCGTTGGCACCATGTTGTTGTAGCCTTGGAAATAGCCCCGTAAAAGGCTCATCACCGGCAAGATAACTAGTGGTGGTACTAAGGAACGAATAACCAAAGTGGCTGCTGCATGATCAATGGTTGGGGTAGCTGCCGCTAAGGCTGGCGCTACGAAGAAGAGCGCCGTAGCCGTAACCAAGCCCATCAAACTCATGACAATCATACTTGCCTTAAAAAGTTGGTCTGCAAAACGGTATTGCTTTTTGGAGTGATAGTAGGCCATCTGTTTGGCAATGGCACTTGGGAAACCCGCTGTCCCAATAGCTAGGAAAAGCGCATAAGGCTGGTAACCCGCACTATATAGGGTATTGGCATTGAGATAGTCAGCCCCTAGCCAAGCCGCCCATGGAATGACATAGATAGCGCCTAAAATCCGGGAGAAGATATTCCCGAAAGTCAGCCAAGTCGCCCCTTTGACGATGGATTGCTTTTCGTTAATTTCAGCTTCAATAGTGATGTCATCTTCATTCAGGTATTCCTCTAGGACTTGGTCCGTCAAAATAGGCTCAGTAAAGACCTGAGTAGCCTGGCTAACATGGTCACTATAGGCCTGAATGGCTTCTGGCGTAATCGCCTGGGTGTCCGTTAAGTCAAAGGCTAGTTGTTGGCCTAAAGATGGGCTTTCAGGACTGGCGGTCTGAGGTCTTTCCGTCGGACGCGCCGCTTGAGGCTCCGGGTGGCCGGCCACCGCCTCTTCTTCTAGTTCCAAATCAAAATCTGAACTAGGGGAGCTATCAGAGTCGGTTTCAAGTTCTGAGGCGTCATGTTCAGCCTCTGGCTCTACTTCTTGCTCCGAAGCTGTTTGACTGGCACCACCTTGACTATCATCTTCATCATGGTCAGAGTCTGACTCATCAGAAGGGTGACTTGTTTGAGAATACTCTTGAGTCGTTGCTTCTGGCTCGGACTCCTCTTCTTCCTTAGGTTCGCCTTCTTGAATCCAACGCACTAGACGTTGCCAAAGGTTAAGTTTTGGCTCAGCTGCTTCCTCTTCTTGAGGCTCTTGCTCAGTCACTTGATCTGAGTCTAAGCTTTCATCATCTGAGGATTCTGAGTTATCTCCTTGCTTCTCCATATCTAAGACAGATACTGGAGCCCATTGGTTGTCATCGTCACTCTTGTCCTCTTGTGAAGCTGACTCGGCTTCTTCTTCCAACTCAACAGGAGCTAGCAGATTAAGTTCTACACTTTCTTCTTCTGCCTCTTCTTGGGCTTGACCTTGATTTCCTGGGTCTTCCTGACTTGGCTCAGAACTTTCAGTTCCTTGGGAAGTCTCAACACTATCCAGGTTTGCTTCAACTTGCTCAGTAGTTTCAACTTCTGCCTCAGCTAATTCCACTTTTACATCAGTTAGTTCAAGTTCTGGTTCTGCTTGATTTTCAATCGGGGTAAGCTCGTCATTAACTTCCACCTCTACAGGCTCTTCAGCTAATTTGTCTTCTGGCACAGCTGCCTCTTCCTTAGGTTTGAGGCTATTGACTCTTTGCGCGATACCTTGCCACCAGTTTTGCATCAGTCGCTCAATCTTGGTTGGGGTCAATTCTGGTGCCCCAAATTGGTCATAAGCATCCAAATCGTCTAAGTGATCTAAGCTATAGTGGGCTTCATAGACAGCGTCTAAATCTAAGCGAGGTAGCTTAAGTGATTTTGATGCTTTGGCTTCTGTCGGCTGAGGTTTTGGATGTTTTGGACGATAGATAAAAGGATTATAGTTTGGATCATCTTGTCCTTCTAAATCAAGATTACTCGTGGAGCTGCTTTCAGCACTCTCTAGCTCTAACTCTGGAAGATCAGCATCTAACTGGTCTTGTTCTTCCTCATCTTCATCTTGCTTAGTTGGCTCAGTCTCTTCTTCCCAGGCTGGCAAGTCATTGACTAACCAGTCTGCCTTATCCTTTGCTGGCTCACTAGGTGCTGGCTCGGCATCTGCTTGGAAGATGGGGTCTACATCAAATTGATCATCGTCTAATTCTAGGTCCAAGTCTGCCGGCAGATTGAGGTTAAAGTAATCGCCATCTTCTGGTTGCACATTAGGCCGACGTAGTTTCTTCATGTCTTCTTTGGAAAAGATGACGGTCTCATGCAAGTTTTGTTCTTCGGCCAACAAAGCCTGTAAATCAGGGCTTGGTGTGCCGCGCTCTAAATCGCGCTTGTCTCTTTCTGTCATCTGCATCGTCTCCTTAATTTGCTACGATATTGACTAATCGGTTAGGAATTGCTACCACTTTGCGTAGGGTCTTGCCTTCAAGTTGTGCTTGAATTTCTGGCAAGTTAAGAGCCAAATCACCTAAGGCATCAGCTGCCATATTGGCCTCTACCATGACCTTAGCCTTAATCTTACCATTGATTTGAACTACGACTTCCACTTGATCTTCAATGGTCAATGCTTCCTCATAGCTTGGCCACGCGACATGCGAAATGCTGTCTTGGTGACCTAGCTTTTGCCAGATTTCCTCACTAATATGTGGAGCCAATGGCGCCAACAATTGAATCAAGCCTTGGGCATATGCTTTTGGAATGATGGCCTGGTCTTTTGTGGCATTGAGGAAAATCATCATTTGCGAAATTGCGGTATTGAAGTGAAGAATTTCATAGTCTTCCGTTACCTTCTTGACAGTTTGATGGTAGACACGTTCTAGGGCAGGGTTCTCAGCATCTTGAATTCGCTCGCTGAGGCTACCATCCTCTGCCACATAGAGGCGCCAAATCCGATCAAGGAAGCGACGAGTAGATTCCAAGCCGTTCTCACTCCAGGCAATCGAAGCATCCAATGGGCCCATGAACATTTCATAGACACGTAGGGTATCTGCCCCGTATTGTTCTACCACATGGTCTGGATTGACAACATTCCCCTTGGACTTAGACATCTTATTGCCGTCTGTCCCCAAGATCATGCCTTGGTTGAAGAGCTTCATGAATGGTTCCTTAGTTGGTACTACACCTAAGTCGTAGAGGAATTTATGCCAGAAACGCGCGTAAAGCAAGTGCAAGACGGCGTGTTCCGCGCCCCCAATGTAAAGGTCGACTGGCAGCCATTTGGCTAACTTGTCTGGATCTGCTAGGCGCTCTGAATTCTGTGGGTCGATATAACGGAGATAGTACCAAGAACTACCCGCCCATTGTGGCATGGTGTTAGTCTCACGACGGCCTTTACGGCCTGTCTCTGGATCTACCACCTTGACCCACTCTTCAATAGCAGCCAATGGTGATTCACCCGTACCACTTGGTTGAATCTTATCGGTCACAGGCAAACGAAGTGGCAATTGCTCTTCAGGCACTAGACTCATACTGCCATCTTCCCAATGAATCACTGGGATAGGCTCACCCCAATAACGTTGACGAGAGAAGAGCCAGTCACGTAGACGGTAGTTGACCTGACGTTGGCCTTTGCCCTTGGCTTCTAACCAATCAATCATGGTAGTAATAGCCTCCGCATTATGAAGACCGTTTAAGAAGTCAGAATGAATGTGTGGCCCGTCGCCTTCATAGCAGCCAGACTCATTATGTTCAATTACGGACACAATTGGCAAATCATACTTGCTAGCAAATTCGAAGTCCCGCTCGTCGTGGGCTGGTACCCCCATGACTGCCCCGGTCCCATAAGAAGCCAAGACATAGTCCGCAATCCAAATTGGTAAGGATTCGCCCGTTACAGGATGCTTAACGTAACCTCCCGTAAAGACCCCGGATTTATCCTTATTAAGGGAAGTCCGGTCCATATCACTCTTCGTTGCGACTGCGTCAACATAGGCTTTTACCGCGGCTTCTTGTTCAGGGCTGGTGACTTTCGCTACTAATTCATGTTCAGGTGCTAAGACCACATAAGAAGACCCGAAAAGTGTATCTGCGCGTGAGGTAAAGACTTGCACTTGATCAGGGTGCCCCACAATATCAAAGTTAATCAAGGCCCCTTCGGATTTACCAATCCAGTTGCGTTGCATTTCCTTAAGGCTTTCAGGCCAGTCTAGAAGATCTAAGTCTTCTAGAAGACGCTCTGCATAGGCTGTAATCTTGAGCATCCATTGTTTCATTGGCTTACGGTAAACGGGATGCCCTCCGCGCTCGGATTTACCATCAATGACTTCTTCATTAGCCAAGACGGTTCCCAGGGCTGGGCACCAGTTAACGGCTACTTCTGCTTCATAGGCCAAGCCTTTTTCATACATTTTGGAGAAAATCCATTGGGTCCATTTATAATAGTTAGGATCGGTTGTATTGACTTCCCGCTCCCAGTCATAGCTGAAACCAAGTGAATTGATTTGACGGCGGAAAGTTTCGATATTGGCAGCAGTAAAATCAGCTGGGTCATTCCCCGTATCCAAAGCGTATTGTTCAGCAGGCAAACCAAAGGCATCCCAACCCATTGGGTGCAAGACATCATAGCCTTGTGCCCGTTTCATACGAGCCACGGCATCTGTTGCTGTATAGCCTTCTGGGTGCCCTACGTGCAAGCCCTGACCAGATGGGTAAGGGAACATGTCTAGTGCATAGAACTTAGGATGCCCAGGACGCTCCTGAGTTTTGAAGGTTTGGTTTTGGCGCCAATAGTTTTGCCATTTTTCTTCGATTGCTTTGTGATTATAGGTCATCACATAACCTCCTTGCATTTCTGATAAAAAAAGCCCTACGTAAACCGTGTTAAACACAGTTCACATAGGGCGAAATTTTCGCGGTACCACCTAATTTAAGCTAGAATAGCTTATCTCTAGCCTTAACGCGGCGGACGTCTAGTCTTACTAAAGATTCAGACTAGCTTCAATTGGATGAGTTCAGTAGCACTCCCGGCTTATTTCCACCACCCATAAGCTCTCTATAACAGTTGTACCGCCTACTAATTCCAATATTGAATTACTATTAAGTCTAGTATATCAAATACTAGCGACTAGTTCAATGAGATGACTTGACCTACTTGGATGAAATGGGAACCCCCATTGTTAGCGATCAATTTGTAAACATCTACCCCATTACGACGAGCGATTGAGTACAAGGTGTCACCGGCTTGGACAGTATATGAACCGCCACTTGCTTGGCTAGCGTTGTTTGCAGCTGGAGCTGGTGTTTCAGCAGCGGCTGGCGCTGGACTCTCTGCAGGAGCTGGTGTTTGGCTAACTGGTGCAGGAGTTGGGGCTGGTGCTTCAGCAGCGGCGCCACCACCTGGTACCTTGATACTTTGACCTGGGTACAAGAAGTAGTTTGAAGTCCCGTTCAAGCGTTGGAGTTCTGAAATTGAAATTCCATACTTGTTAGCAATGCGCCAGTAGCTGTCACCGGCTTGAACAGTATAGTTGCCACCGCCTGTGCTTGGCGCTGGTGCTGGTGTTTCAGCAGGTGCTGATGTTGTGCTTGCAGTGGTTGCTGCAGGAGCAGGAGTCGCATTTGCTGAACCTGAGCCTGGCACTTTGATGCTTTGGCCTGGATACAAGAAGTAGTTTGAAGTCCCATTCAAGCGTTGGAGTTCTGAAATCGAAATCCCGTACTTGTTAGCAATACGCCAGTAACTGTCGCCTGCTTGGACAGTATAAGAACCGCCTGCTGCTGGGGCTGCAGTCGTTGTACTTGTTGAAGTAGAAGAACTGTTTGATGAAGCAGTGGCATTTGAAGATGACCCTGAACCTGGCACCTTGAGGCTTTGACCTGGGTAAAGGTTGTAGTCGGATGTGCCGTTCAAACGTTGGAGTTCTGAGATAGAAATCCCGTACTTGTTGGCAATACGCCAGTAGCTGTCACCGGCTTGGACGGTGTATGAACCGCCTGCTGCTGGGGCTGCACTTGTTGTGCTAGTTGAAGCAGAAGAGCTATTTGATGAAGCTGATGCATTGGTTCCTGAACCTGGCACTTTAATGCTTTGGCCTGGGTGGAGGGTGTAATCAGATGTACCATTCAAGCGTTGGAGTTCTTGGATAGAAATCCCGTACTTATTAGCGATACGCCAGTAGCTATCGCCTGCTTGGACTGTGTATGAACCGCCCGCTGCTGGTGCTGCAGAGCGCGTACTTGTAGTTGAGCTTGAAGTTGAAGAAGCAGAGCCACTTGTAGTTGAAGCAGAACCTGGTACTACCAAACTTTGACCTGGATAGAGGAAGTAGCTAGACGTACCATTCAAGCGTTGCAATTCTTCAATCGAAATGCCGTACTTGTTAGCAATACGCCAGTAGCTATCGCCTGCTTGAACTGTATAAGAACCGCCACCAGTTGCTGGGGCTTGCGGGCGTGCTGGGCTAGCTGTGCTAGAACCACCTGCATCATATTGAGTCAAACCATAGGTTTGGATTAATTGGTTAAGCTTAGACGCATAACGAGTATCTGTCGCATAGCGACCTGTTAAATGTCGTGTTGCGTCTTGATAAGAGTTGGTCGCACTCACGCGCGCCCCATAATAGAATTTATAGCGCCAACTGTTAGGATTGTTGTCCCCAGTTAAAAGCGAAGCATAGTCATTCAGGGATTCACCATAGTTGCTATACTTACGGAAAGGTTCCTTAGCAGCATAGTAGTTACCACTACCGTCGTCTTCTAAGGTGTCCATACGAACGGAATTACCGTTGTAGTCACCCTTGATCCCGAATAAGTTATAGTTAGGTGCTGATGCTAATCCACTTTGGCCCCAACCTGATTCTAAAATTGCTTGCGCAATCATTACAGAGGCATACAAGTCATTATTCTTAGCGATATCGCGTGCATACCCTCCAATAGTTGATAAGAAGTTCTGTTGGGTAGCTGTTTGAGCTTGTACGGTCACCTTTGGTGCAGTGAGCGTGCTTAAAGTAGATGCAGAAGCGAATAAGACTAAGCCTGCATTAACCACTTTGGCAATTTTCTTATTTGATTCGTGGCGCTGTGCTTGTTTACGACGATTAATCACCGCTTGACGCGTTAATTTCACGTATATTCCCCCATTCTGCCATTTTATGATACAATACCATTATATAGAAAGCCTCTCGCTAAAAAAAGGGGCCTAGCCCCCTTTTCGTTTACTTTTAACTATTGTGTAACTTTCACGTAATACAAAGGAGTTTGTCTATGCAACGCGCTCTTCACTACAGTCACACCCTCTTAGCCGCCTTAATCCAACGTTTTCCAGATGGAGTCTATATCGACGGAACTCTAGGCAAAGGACATGACACAGCCTTTATCCTAAGCCAACCAGGCTTTTGTGGCCAGGTCATGGGCTTTGATATCCAAGATCAAGCCTTGGCTTGGACCCAGGAACGCCTAGCTAAGCTGCCCAACAAGGAGTCTGCCCAGCTTTTCCTAGCCTCTCACGACCAAATCCATACGCTTTTAGCTGAGGTCACCCAATTCAGTGGTGCCATTTATAACCTAGGCTATCTACCCGGTGGCGACCACCAAATCACAACTCAAGAGACTTCAACCCTGGCCTCTCTATACCAGGTGCGAACCAAACTTCGTGTTGGCGGTCAAATTATTTTGGTTATCTACAGTGGCCACCCTGAAGGTGCCAAGGAAAAGGATGCCCTCTTCCAAGCCTTAGCCAGCTGGCCCCAAGAAGAATTCCAAGTCCTTCACTATGGCTTCATCAACCAACGGAATAATCCACCACAACTCCTCATCATCGAACGTATCAAGTAAGTAAAAAAGCTGAGACTTAGGTCTCAGCTTTTCATTTTGTCTTATTCAGCAATCACGGCTTTAAGTTCATCCACTTTATTGACTTGCTCCCATGGTAAGACCACGTCTTGACGACCAAAGTGACCATAGGCTGCTGTCTGCTTATAGATTGGGCGACGTAGAGCCAGGGTGCGGATAATCCCATCTGGCGTTAAGTCAAAGAGTTGACGTACTGCCTGAACGAGACGACTTTCAGAGACGACACCTGTTCCAAAAGTTTCAATCCGAATAGAAACGGGTTGCGCGACCCCAATCGCATAAGCCAATTGCACCTCACAACGCTTAGCTAAGCCAGCTGCCACGATATTCTTGGCAATGTAGCGAGCCATGTAACTAGCTGACCGGTCCACTTTAGTCGCATCCTTACCAGAGAAGGCACCACCACCGTGGCGGGCATAGCCCCCATAGGTGTCGACAATAATCTTACGACCTGTCAAACCGGAGTCTCCTTTAGGCCCACCGATGACAAAACGACCGGTTGGATTGATTAAGAAGCGGGTTTGATCATCTAATAAATGGGCCGGAATCACAGGCTTCACTACTTGTTCAATCACGTCTTGACGCACAGTTTCTAAGGTTGCTTCAGGCGCATGTTGAGTCGAAATGACGACTGTATCCACCCGTAGGGCTTGACCGTCTTCCCCGTACTCAACGGTTACTTGAGACTTACCATCTGGTCTCAAGTAAGCCAATTGACCAGATTTGCGCACCTCACTCAGACGTTTAGCTAGGCGGTGGCTAAGTGCGATTGGTAATGGCATGAATTCTTCCGTCTCATCGCAGGCATAACCAAACATGAGCCCCTGGTCACCTGCCCCAATCAATTGATCGGTTGCTTCGTCCCGGGTTTCAATGGCAGCATCTACCCCCTGAGCGATATCAGGCGATTGCTCGTCAAGCGCGACTAAGACCGCCACATTATCGCCATCAAAGCCATAATCACTTGAATTATAGCCAATGCCCTTAATAGTTTCGCGTACAATTTGTTGGATATCGACATAGGCAGTCGTGCTGACTTCCCCGAAGACCAATACCAAGCCGGTATTGACCGCGGTCTCGCAGGCCACCCGGGCTAGTGGGTCTTGTGTCAGGATGGCATCTAAGATGGCATCACTAATTTGATCGGCAACTTTATCTGGGTGTCCTTCCGTCACCGATTCAGATGTAAACAACTTTCTTTCCATAGTAATTTCCCCCATTATGTTGATTGGTTACAAGGCAACTTCATTAAGAAAATGAATCCCATCGGGAATTTATTGTTGTAACTGACTCTATTATACATTAGTATAGTAGATATAGATAGTAAAAAATGTCGAAAAAAGAGGATTAGCTATGAAACACTTTGCACACTTTCTAAGACATCCCCTCATTCGAATCTTCCTGGCGCCACTAGGCTTTGGGATATATGGTTTAATCGTAGGGATGTACCACACTACCGAAATCAACTGGTTAGCCCTGGGCTATCTCTACTTGATTTTAGTCAGCAGTCAGTTGATTGACCACTACTTCTTCGTTCGCTTCAATACCCGTAAGGCTAATGCCAGCTCGCCCGTGATCCTGTACGCTATGGAGATTCTACTCTGGGCAGCAACCGTGGGCTTTATGTGGCAGCATCATTGGGGGGCTAACCTCTTGCTCCTCCTCTATATCGCCTATACCCATATTCAGCATTATCCTTATAATCTGACCAACAGCCTTTACCAGTTAGTTCTGAATGTCTTCTTCCAGGCCTTCATTGTCAATAACCTAGCCTACTTCAGCCAAACTGGGACCATCACGACTGGCTTCCTCATCAGCCTCCTACCTCTGGCAGCCTTACAACTGGCCTTTCAAGCTGAAGGCAATAGTCTAGTTAGTCAACTAACGGGACACCCTTCCGTCATGCCACATGGCTTAAAAACAAGTCTAGTGCTTATCTTGAGCCTAGTAGCTGTGGCTGCTGGGACCTACTTAAGTTTCCCATCCAAATCTTATTTCATGCTCCAACTCCTCTTTATCGCCGGGAGCGTCTTGGCCTTAGCCCCTCTCTTGGTCCAAACTCGACAACATAACCAAAACCAAAATAAACTCAACTATCTCAGCACTAGTTACTTGCTGATTAGCATCCTGTATGGCTTGGCCTTCTGCTTCTAACATATATGGCAAAAACAGCCGTTCCCACACGTAGGTGAGGACGGCTGTTTTTGGGTATCTAGTCAGGCAACTTAGCCCCAAAAACATGGTGTCGCACGGTTGCACATGAGGCTGACTACTGTCACGATTAACATCGCCACGATTGGAAGGTAGCTCCATGACAAAGGGAGTCCTAATAGGGCAATATATCCAAACAAGGTACCTCCCACCACCCACTTCTCCAGTGTGGTCTTCTGGCCACGAAGACTCCATAGGGATAGTATAATTCCTAGGACCGTCAAAATCAGCATACTGCCAAGATAAATACGAAGCGGCCAATGGCTACCCAAACTTGCTAACATAATGGGCGACGGGATGCTCAGGGCTATTTCTAGCGCCTCGATAGTGTCTCTTAAGATTAGGAAATTTCCAATTGAAAACACCAAAAAGAAAGCATTGAAGGGGAGTAAGACTTATTTTATTTTCAAGGTATTCTCACCCCTTCTGATTCAGCAGATTATAGAGCCATTGAAGATTCCAGTCTGGAGCAGGTTGTGCGTCTACTAGAGGAGCCCCAATTTCTTCGATAATCTCATTGATGAGTGTTTGGTCTTCTTCAGAAGGGCTTACTCTGCAATCACAACGCTTGCTAAATATATACTCTATTCTCCCCTCAGCACTTAAGGCATACATAACATTATGATAAGTAAGATTAATCTCTGTGCCTTCGTCACCATAAATTGCAAATGTAATATCACTCCCACGACTATTAACTCTAAACCTTATGTTACTAGTCAATGTATCTTGCTTAAAGTGATACCCTGGTATCTGACGGGAGTCCCTATATAACATAAACCTCAAAGCCTCCCACTCTGGTGAGAACCGCCCTTCAACGTTTTGTGCGTAATAGGGTGCATATTTCTTAAGATTCAATTCCAGTCTCCCCTTAACAAATAAGAGTGCCAGCATCAGTAAGACCGAGAAGATGATAATCAACATTCTTTTTCTCTTCACCCTTATCCCTACCTTATTAACCATCGTTTAATATAATTTGTTACCTTGCCAATAGGACGCTTAATATATAGCGCAACCAACAGCTTATTGTAGCTGCTTACTACAGAGTTTACCTTTCTATGTATTGCTCCAGCTACTTTTCTGATTCAGCAAATTATAGAGCCATTGAAGATTCCAATCTGGAGCAGGCTGTGCTTGAATGATAGGTTCAAAAATTGTAGCAAGTGCTTCATCTACGAATATTTGCTCCTCATCTGAAATGTCATGTCTCAGACTAGTTAATAAGGGAGTATCTACAGGTATATACTCAACTTGACCCAAAGGAGTTAGCGAGTAGTGGATGGCCTCATCATTATAATAGAGTTGTCTACTGTCCGCAATTACGATATAACGAATTTTGGCTCCATTATACACCGTGGTAAATTCCCAATCCCCGCTTAAATTATCTCTCTTGTACTTATAATTATCAAGTTCAGGATGCTCGATTTGATTAAAGTTTCGCATTGCTTCTTGCAAAGGCGAGTATCTTCCTTCGATGTACCTTGCATAGTATACGCTATAAGTTGATAAGTTGTCTGACACTTTCGTCCATGCAAAAAGTCCTACAACGGTAACTATACATACAATTATAAATAACTTCCATTTTGATTTCATATCTTTCTCCCATGAGTCATTTTAAGCAATGATTTGGGTTGCCGCACTTATTCTTGCGATCTTCCTTTTTCGGTGTTGCACTTAATTATACAATCTGCGCCCCGAAAAAAGCTAGGACGCACGCCCTAGCCTCTCGTTGTTTAGCCTTTAATGAAATTTCCCAGGAATACCCACAGGATGCAGAGGACCACTTGGACGCCCACCATGTAGAATAACCATTGGCTTGGTAGGCGCGGAATCTTCAGCTTGTAGACGAAGGCTACCGCTAGGAGCGCGTAGACCAACATCAGGAAGATTTGGAAGACAGTCAGCGGGAGCAGGAAGCCTACTAAGGACACGACCTGAATCGCGAAGACGCCTAGTTCTAGTGGCAAGCCGACGCTGTGGCGCTTGTCCACTGGATCTTGGAATTCGGCCGCTTGGTTGAAGTAGGCCAGGCGAATTCCGACTGCCAAGATGTAAAGTGCGAAGACAATGAGACTAAAGGCGCCCGCATTGGTTACCGCCATCAGATAGACGCCCGGGAGGACGCCATAAATGAGGAAACTACTCAAGGTCTTGAGCTCCTTGGCGAAGGCAGCCTCCGCCACCGAAGACTGGAATTGATTCATGAAGCCTCCGACGAACAAGTCGATGATGGAGGCAATAATCAAGGAAACAAGGGCGTACTGTAGTTCACGATGAAAGGCGAACCCGATCCCTGTCGCTGCAAAAAACAAACCTGCTAATAACACCACATTGGAGCGGTGCAACTTCCCAATAAACATACCGACACCCTGCTTTCTTTTAAATTTTTACACTTCTTAGGCTTTCTCGAAGCCAATAATGAGCCCGTGGTACTGGGCATAGAATGTGCAGAGCCCATTAAAATCCACTACCTCAATTTGAGCCTGAGGATAGTGTTCACGCAGCAAAGCACTCACCGCTTCAACCACTTCTGGATTGTCGCTATGAGAAATCGCCACTTTACCACCTTGGTAACCGTGCTTGAGCATTTCTTCTACGGTTGCTTTCACAGCCCGTTTGCTCCCCTTAGACTTGGCCCCAATCTCAATCTTACCTTCAGCTGTACGAACCCCAATCAAACGGATGCCCAAGAGGCCAATCATACCACCGACTAGACGGTTGACACGGCCGGCTTTGACCAAGTTATCTACTGATTCTAAGATGAAGACCACATCCGTCTTCTGGTGATAATCCTTCAGGCTAGCTACCACTTGGTCAAAATCCAAACCAGATTTTACTAACTCCAAACCCTTAGCAATCAAGAGATCGTTCTCTGTCCCAGCAGACAAGCAGTCAAAGATATAGATATTAGCCAATGGGTTTTCTTCCAAAGCCATATTGCGACCAAGCTGGGCGCTATTATAAGAACCTGATAAGCCACTTGAGATGGTAAAGCAGATGACATTTTCGGCTCCTTCGAAGGCATTGGCATAAGCTTGAGGAGACGGACAAGCAGTCGAAGAGGCCTCCTTGCTGTCTTGCATATCCCTTACAAAAGTTGCCATATCTAAGTTGGCATCATCCACATATACCTGAGTGCCAATATTAATCATTAAAGGTACTAATTCAAAAGCGACATCCGTCCCTGCAAACAGGCCCGGCGAGATAGTTGCGCCTGAATCGGCTACTAACTTCCATTTCATAGGTAATTCCTCCCTCTGTCTTCTCCCTAAGTATATAAAAGCCCACGGCAACTTGCAAACAAAATCACGCGTGGGACTCTCTTTTTATTTTTAGGATCTTTAGGGGCTAGCACTTTCCAGCCTCTCTATAAGCAACTATGCCTGATATCGTTTAACTAGGGCAGCAATCCCCATGCCCCCACCAATACAAAGGGAGGCAAGGCCATATTGACTCTCAGAACGAACTAACTCATGGCAGAGCGTCGCTAAGACTCGGACTCCTGAAGCCCCAATAGGATGACCTAAGGCAATGGCGCCACCATGAACATTGGTGCGCTCGGCTAGCCAACCAGCTGACACCCCGTGATGGGCGACTAAATCATGTGAAACAGCCAGTGCTTGAACCGCAAAAGCCTCATTGAGTTCGAAGCGGTCAACTGCTTCAAAAGGCACGCTAGTACGCTCTAAAACCTGCTCAATAGCCCCTACAGGACCAATCCCCATAAGGCTAGGGTCAACCCCTGCCTGACCAAAACCTAGAACTTCAGCCAGTGGCGTCAAGCGGTAGCGGTCTACGATTTCTTGACTCACCAAGCAGAGAAAGGCTGCGCCATCGTTAATACCTGACGCATTACCGGCTGTTACCGTCCCCTCTTTCTGGAAGGCAGGACGCAAACCAGCTAATTTCTCAGGGCTGGTTTTATAGTTAATATACTCATCTCGATCTATCACTTGACGATTGCCCTTGCGGTCGACTTCTGCCACAGCCACAATTTCCTGGTCAAAGAGGCCTGCTTGTTGAGCCGATTGAGCCTTGACTTGAGACTGATAAGCATAAGCATCTTGAGCTTGGCGACTAATGTCATATTGCTGAGCTAAATTCTCAGCCGTCACACCCATAGCATAGCCCCCAAAGGCATCAGACAAGCCATCCCGATAGAGGCTATCTACTAGAGGACTGCCACCATAAGCCATGCCCTTGCGAGATTTGCCATCTAAGACGAAGGCGGCCTGGCTCATACTTTCCACGCCCCCAACGATCAGGGCTTGGTTCTCACCGGCTTTAATCTTGGTATAGCCTTCATAGACTGCCTTCAAGCCACTCCCACAGACCATATTGACGGTGTAGGCTGGGGTCGTCATCGCTAGTCCTGCCTCTAGCGCGATTTGACGGGCCAAGTTTTGACCATGGCCAGCCGATAAGACATTCCCAACGATCACTTCTTCAATGGCTTCCACTGGCACTTGGTCTGATTCTAGCACTGCCCGGAGAACTTGGCTGCCCAAGTCTAGCGGACTGAGATTGGATAAGGCGCCAAGATAGCGACCAATGGCCGAGCGCTTAACTTCTGTAATATATACGCGTGTCATAAGTAACTCCCTTTAGTTCAAAGTTCAACGAAGGATTAAATCAATGGTCGCTTGCTGGCGCAAGACTGGCAACAAAATGACGAATACAGGTGACATAAGCTTGAATGAAAGCATCATCCTCCAAATACAATTCATGCTTACGCCCCGGCACACAGTAGGCTTGGGCTTGAGCTAGACTCGACGTCAAGCCATGAATGCCACTAGCTAAAACATGGTCGTCAAGCTCCGCCCGCCAGACTAGGACTGGCAAAGTGAGCTGGCCAAGGCCTTGACGAGACAAAATTTTGCGCGAGCTAGCTAGACTAGTTGCTAACCAAGACCAAGTAGCGCCCCAGCTAGGAAGCGGATGGTTGGCTAGGTGCCAATGATGGAAATACTGGCCACGTTCATATTGAGTGGTCCAGCGATTCTGGCGGGGATACTGGCTATGACGTTCAGGATCAAAGGCCCCCTGACGCGGAGCATAAGCTTTGCCACCACCTAAACAAGTGACGGCTCGACTCAGTAGATGGGCATAGGCAAAAGGAATCTTGCCCGTATCGATTGCCAGCATAGGCGAGGAAAGGATGAGCCCTTGAGCTAAGCCGGGATAGAGTTGGCAAAGACGAGTCGCGACCGCTCCACCCATGGAGTGGCCGAATAGGACTAAGGGGCCTTGGATTTTTCCTTGCTTGCCTAAATAGTCCAAAAGGCTAGCTAGGTCCTCAGCATATTGATCAAAACTTTGGCTATGAACGCTGGATTTGGGACCATAAGGACCACTGGCGCCATGCCCTCTTAGGTCCACTGCAATGACCTGACAGCCTTCTTGGTGCCAGTAGTAGGTTAACTCCCGAAATTTTTCCTTGAACTCATTGAGACCATGGATGATTAGGAGAGTAGCCTGAGCCTCAGCATGAGGATAGAAATCAAAGTCTAAAGTCTGGCCGTCTTCTAAGGTAATCATATCTGACTGACCATGTTGGGCCAGATAAGGCTGAACCCAGTCTGTCATTTCTTGATCGAACTGGGCTTGCGATAGCCAGGCATGCTGAGTGCTAGCCTGAGCCTGCCAGCGGGTGACGTCGAAGACTTGCTCGCGATCATTACTTGGCTTGAGGCCATGTCGACGCTGGTAGACCTGGCCATAGGTCCAAGTCGCTAGCCCCAGGCCAACTAGACTGGGCAATAGATAAGCAAAAGGTGAGGTCATGGTGGGGCTCCTTCAAGTTGAATTAAGGACTAGTAAGTGTATCGGAGGTGACAACTGCCACCAAACGCACGTAGGCCACATCGCCGATTAATTGGTCACTAGGCTGGGCGTAGAGGGTCACATATTGACTAGCAATATAGGCACTTGTCTCCTGGCCTTCCATTTTGGCAAAGGCCTTATAGAGATAGTCGGCCAGAATGTCAGGGTGCTGGCGCCAAGTATCTAGGTGGACGTCATCCGCCGCAATGTAGAGCTCAAAGGTGGATTCCCCTAATCTGGAATTGGCATCCTCAATTGCTGGATGCGCCGTCCGAAAATCTTGCCCATCTATGGTCCGGCTACTCAAGTAATAGTAATCAGATAATTGACGAACCCGAGTTTGACTCCCTGTAGCAAGTTGGTGGCCGACCTGAATCTCTGGCCAACCGAGTTGGCTCCGGTGTTGGTTAACTTGATTGACAAAGGCCTGATTCAGGCCATTCAAATCCAAACCCTGATTGAAGGCTTGGGCTGTGCGGGCGGCCTTCTGATATATAGGACTAGCCGCCACATTGGCTGCTACTTGATGGGGTTCTTGGTTGGCCCCAGATTGAATGACATGGGACTGATTATCCTGAGGCTTATTTTGTGGAATATTCAATAATTTTTGGGCGATAGTCAGCATGGCTTGCGGGCGGCTGAGGCTATTATCCTGCCAGACAGCCTGAATCATATCCCGTCTGGCAAAGAGGGCCAGGCAGAGGACGACAATAATCGCTGCTATCTTCAAAGGGGTCGTAGATCTTTTTTTCATGGTCAGTCTCCTTCTTCTACCATCTTAGGCAATTCTGACAGAGATTTCAATCTTGATGACTGAGATTTACCCTTTCTTAAGATTTGAACAGGACATTTGTCCCAAGTCCTAAAAACGCGTATAATGTGTAGAGTAGACGGGGCTCCCTGCCCCTAGATTAAAGGAAGGAGGACCCCCATGACGGATGCCCAGTCCCAGACCGCCCAAGAACGGGCCAAGGTTCAAGAACGAATTGAAGCCAAGCTCAAGCTCTTGCCAGATTTACCCGGTTGCTATCTCATGAAAGATGCGGCCGATCAGATTCTCTATGTCGGCAAGGCCAAGAACCTTAAGAACCGGGTGCGCTCCTATTTCCGTGGCGCTCACGATACCAAAACTACCAAACTAGTGTCAGAAATCGACCACTTCGAGACCATCATCACCAACAGTAATAAGGAAGCACTCTTGCTGGAAATCAATCTAATTCAGCAATATAAGCCGCCTTATAATATTCGGCTCAAGGAAGGGACCATGTATCCCTACCTTAAAATCACCAAGGAACGCCATCCCCAACTCATCATCACATCCAATGTGACCAAGGACGGCGGTCTCTACTTTGGCCCCTTCCCTAATGTGGGGGCAGCCACCCAAACCCAGCAACTCTTACATCGGGTCTATCCCCTTCGTCGTTGTGGTAAAAATGAGAAACGGGCTTGCTTCTATTATCATCTAGGTCAGTGCATTGGTCCTTGCGATCATGAAGTCACCAAGGACATGTACCAGCAACAGATTCAGAAGATTAAGCAATTTTTCAACGGCGATATCCAACCCATTATGACTCAGCTCAAGGACAAAATGCAGGCAGCCGCCGAGCGTCTGGACTTCGAACAGGCCGCCGATTACCGGGACCAACTCCAATACATTGAGACCACTATCGAGCGTCAGATTATCATGAGCCAGGACTACGACAACACAGATGTCTTCGCCTATGACTTCCAACGGGGCTGGATTTCCATCCAGGTCTTCATGCTCAGACAAGGTAGCATCCTCAAACGTGAGGCTGCCATCTACCCTGCTTACACGGACCCCGACGAGGAGTTGACGACCTTTATCGCCCGCTTCTATCAGGAAGAAAACCACTTACTTCCTAAGGCTATCTTGGTCCCTGAGGATGTTGACAAGGACTTGTTATCGCAAGTGATTTCAGTCCCTATCAGCACGCCACAGCGAGGTAAGAAAAAATCCATGTTGGACCTTTGCGCTAAGAACAGCCAGCTGGCTCTCAATGAACGCCTCAACCTCTTGGACATCCAAGCCCAACAAACTCGTGGTGTCAGCGAAGACCTGGCGGCAGCCTTGGGTATCCCTCTGGCCTATCATATCGAAGCCTTCGACCACTCCAACATTTCAGGGACTGGCCTGGTGTCGGGTATGGTAGTTTACAAAGAAGGCAAGCCTGACCGCAAGAGCTACCGTAAGTTTAAAATCAAGGAATCTAACCAAACCAATGAATTTGCCCACACCCAAGAGGTCATTCGCCGTCGTTATTCGCGCTTACTGCGTGAGGAACAGCCCCTGCCTAATCTGATTTTGATGGATGGGGGCAAGGTCCAGGTCCGGGCAGCCCGCCAGGTGATTGAAGAGGAACTAGGCCTCTCTATTCCTGTCGCTGGCATGGTCAAAGACGACAAACACCGGACCGCTTCCCTCCTGAATGGCTATAGCGAGGAGTTGGTAGAGCTAGACCGCCAGTCGCCTGTCTTCCACTATATCCAAAGAATCCAAGAAGAAGTTCACCGCTACGCTATTTCCTACCACCGTCAAGTACGGAGCAAGCAACAATTCGCCTCTAAGTTAGACGCCATTCCGGGTGTAGGTAAGGTGACCCGCACCAAGTTGCTCAAACACTTCAAGTCCCTCAAGGCTATGAAAGAAGCCTCTATCGAGGACTATGCCAAGCTTGGTGTAAGGGCTGAATTGGCTGAACGGATTATTGCCTATCTAAGCAAACAAAAGGACTGAGCCTAAGCTCAGTCCTTTTTGCATACTATGATTTTAAGTGACTAGCCATAAAGCCAGGACGTAAAAACTAACCCAGGCTAAGTTAAGGGCAGCACCATTAAAGAGGGGCGTCCACCGGCGGATGACATAATGGCTAAGGCCCAGCCAGATTGGTGTGGTCACCAGCGGGGTGGCTAATAGAAAGTAAGTCGGCCACTGGGTCTGCCCAGTCACAATGGCCAGGCCATACAGAGCCCAACCCAAGTAGGTTATTACAATGGCCGACAGCCAGGTCACATTGAGTAAGTGATTGGCCTGATTAAGCGCCTCTACCAAAAATTTATTGGCCTTTCCCGCTTCTGCGTAATCCTGACAATAAGCCTTGCCTAGAATGGCTAGCACATAGAAAGCCCCATGAGCCAAAGGGGACAGGCTGAAGCCGATCAGGAGACAAAGCAGTCCCGCCCAGGCCAAGCCCCTTACTGGTTGGGCCATTTGCCAGAGGCCATAGAGACTTAGAAGCGGTAGCCAAATAGAAAATTGGGCCAGCCAAACACCCCAGCGTAAACGACGGTCGGTCCCTGATCTCATATAAAGAGCCAGGCGTAAATTGGTCACACCCCCTGCTTGGTAGCGGACCAAGTCTTCTTCAGTCACCGGCGCAAAACCTACTAGTAATATATCGCCCACCAACCAGGCCAGAGCCCCAAAAAGACCTGCCAAAAATGAAGCCTGCACTAGGGTCATCAAAATCCCTCCTCCACACTTGTTACTCTCAGTCTAGCACACCCTCAGCCTTTTATATAACAAAAAGGCTGAGACCAAGGTCTCAGCCAAATTTATTACATCATACCTGGCATGCCGCCCATTCCGGCTGGCATATCAGGGCTTTCCTTTGGAATGTCTGCTACAACGGCTTCTGTCGTTAAGAGCAAGGCTGCTACAGAGGCTGCATTTTGAAGGGCAGAACGGGTTACCTTGGTTGGGTCCACAATCCCTGCTTCAATCATGTTCTCAAAGACATCAGTTGCGGCGTTATAACCTACACCTTTTTCAGAGCGACGGAGGGTGTCCACAATGACAGAGCCTTCCTTACCAGCGTTAGCTGCAATCTGACGAACTGGTTCTTCCAAAGCACGAGCTACAATCTTAACCCCAGTTGCTTCGTCGCCTTCAGCTTCAACTGCTGCCACGATTTCTTGAACGTTAACCAAGGCAGTACCCCCACCAGGCACGATCCCTTCTTCTACGGCCGCGCGAGTCGCGTTGAGGGCGTCTTCGATGCGGAGTTTGCGTTCTTTTTGCTCAGTTTCAGTAGCTGCCCCTACTTTAATAACGGCTACCCCACCTGACAATTTAGCTAAACGTTCTTGGAGTTTTTCCTTGTCGAAGCTTGAGGTGCTTTCTTCTGCTTGGGCGCGAATGACCGCAATACGGTCTGCGATGGCTTGCTTGTTGCCAGCCCCTTCTACGATAGTGGTAGAGTCCTTAGTTACCGTTACTTTACCGGCATGACCTAGATGTTCTACGGTCGCATCCTTCAGTTCAAAGCCTAATTCTTCAGAGACAACGGTTGCCCCGGTCAAGACTGCGATGTCTTCCAACATGGCCTTACGACGGTCCCCAAAACCAGGCGCCTTAACGGCCACCACGTTCAAGGTCCCACGCAACTTGTTAAGGACTAAGGTTGGCAAGGCTTCGCCGTCTACATCTTCCGCAATAATAAGGAGCGGACGACCAGATTGCATAATGCCTTCCAAGAGTGGTAAAACATCTTGGATGTTGGTAATCTTGCGGTCGGTCACGAAGATAACAGGATTCTCCAATTCAGCAACCATCTTCTCATTATCGGTTACCATGTATTGAGAGAGATAACCTCGATCAAATTGCATCCCTTCGACTACTGATAATTCCGTCTCGATAGACTTAGATTCTTCAATGGTGATGACACCGTCGTTGCCAACACGTTCCATCGCGTCCGCAATCAAGTCACCAATGGCTGGGTCGCCAGAAGAGACAGCGGCTACTTGGGCAATGGCTTCTTTGGATAAAACTGGTTGAGATAAGGCTTGCAAAGCTTCAACTGCTGCCTTAGTAGCCTTGTCAATCCCGCGACGGATGCCAACTGGGTTAGCCCCAGCCGTCACGTTCTTCATGCCTTCGTTGGCAATAGCTTGGGTCAAGACAGTTGCCGTCGTGGTTCCGTCACCCGCTACATCATTGGTCTTGCTAGCCACTTCCAGCACCAATTGCGCCCCCATGTTTTCGAAGCGGTCTTCTAATTCGATTTCACGTGCGATGGTTACCCCATCATTGGTAATCAAAGGGGAGCCAAAGGTCTTGTCTAAGACCACATTACGGCCCTTAGGCCCTAAGGTTGTTTTCACTGTGTTTGCTAAAATATCTACCCCGCGCAAGAGAGCTGCGCGAGCGTCTTCTGAGAATTTCAATTCTTTTGCCATCAAGAGTCACTCCTTTTCTATTCTCTGCCTTGTGCTTAGCCTAAAACTGCCAAGACATGGTCTAATTCAATTACTAAATATTCTTGGCCGTCTTGCTTAACGGTCACGCCTGCATAAGATTCAAAGACAACACGGTCGCCGACTGCGACTTCGCCAGCGCTTGCTACTTCCTTGCTGACTGCTAGGACCGTCCCGGTCTCTTGTTTTTCTTGGGCGGCGCTAGATAAGATCAAGCCTCCAAGGCTTTTTTCTTCTGCTGGGGCTACTTCAATTACCAGTCGTTTGCCTAATGGTTTTAACATGGGATTTCCTCCATTCATTCTGAAACTTAGCACTCAAACACCTCAAGTGCTAACCACTCCTTTATAATAGTCTAAAATAGTCAAAAAAGCAAGTGATAGGCACTTGCTTTTTGAAACTTATGATTTAATTTTTAGATAGCCGTCTTCTGACCGATAAGAAGCTAAGGCTTCCCAAACTGCTACTGGACAAGTCACAATGAAGAGGAAGATATAGCCAGTCTGTAACCACATGACCGCAACGTCACTGAGGCCATGGACCAAGACGGTGACAATCATGGCGGTCACTAGCCCAATCTCAGCTTGAACTTCTGGTTTGAACCAGAGGGCCACCCGTTCACGGAAGTAGCCAACCGTCCCAATCAAGTAGATTGCCGTCCCATAGAGACCATAAGAAGAGAGGAACTCTAGGAAAATCTGATGGGCGTGAGGTTGTCCCTTACCACCATAGAGATAGAAGAAACTGAAGTAGGACATAGGTCCCCGCCCTGTTAAAGGATAATCGGTGAAGATGCCCCAGGCCGCCCGCCAAATCATTTCCCGCTCTTCTAAGCTATGAGAGAAGGAAGCCGAGGTAAAGCGCGCCAGGAGTTCTGGGAAGAAGAAGACCAAGCAGGCTCCGGCTAACCCAATCCCACCTAGCCATAAGACCAGGCGACGGTTAATGAAGAAGACAAAGGTGATAGACCCCACCACTAGGGCCGGCAAGGCCATGCGAGAGGCGGTCAGTAAGATGCCGACCACATTCAAGACCATGCTGAGACCATACCAGACCTTGGCCTTCTTAGTGCCTGCCTTGACAAAGAGGTAGGCCCCCACCAAGAGGGCAAAAATACAGAAGAGCCCATAATAGTTGGCATTAAAGAGGGTTGACATGGCCCGGTGTTGGGGGTTAGGATCCCGCACAATATAGTCCAGGGGAAGACCATGACTAGCAATAAAGACTTGGTAGTGATAGATAGCATAGAGACTAGTTCCAATGCTACCTAAGCCAATGATATTGAGCATTTTTATCAGTAGGTCTGGTGTTACAAAACTACGATAAATCCGAAAGAAGGTCCAAACCAGGATAAAGCCAATGGCTGCCCAGATGCCGTACTGGTTGCGGTTGGCAAAGGCTATGATAAAGCTAAAAATCGCGCCCGCACCGAACCAGCCTGTTCCTAGGGCAATCTTCCATAAACGTCGCCGGTACTTCCAGAAAATCAAGCCCACGGCTATTACCGCCGCTGGCACACTAATATAAAAAGGAAAAAGAATTAAGATACTTACATAAGTCATAATGACTGCAGGCTGCGACATTAGATCGCGGAACGTTGGCCGTGTCGCCTGCTTGCTTTCAGTAGTTTCCATATAAGCTACTCCTCGTTGATCAGGGTCAATTATTACCTTCTTATTTTACCCTATTTGGCCGGAAATTTCCAATCATGCCATAAGCAAAGTCTGTCTTTAGCATGGTCTCTTCTAGTTGCATCTGCCACCCTATCTATCAATCTATCTATTGATAGATAGGGTATGAGCCAGCAAATTTACGTGCTCTATCAGACACAAGTTGTGTTTGGCTTTCCTGTGATAAAAGCCAAAAGGCTAGATTCTGCCTCGCCCCCAAGGACGACAGGCAGGATCTAGCCCTTTTCTATTTATTCAATACCTATTAGTTAAGACGGCTCTTGTTAGCGACGTCCTCGCTTAAGAGGCGAACAAAGTCGTCATAGATGTAGCTTTCTGACTTGGCAGAACCGTAGTGGCGGACGTTAACCGTGCCTTCAGATACTTCTTGGTCCCCAATAACAATTTGGTAAGGAATCTTCGCTGTTTGAGCGGAACGAATCTTATAACCCAACTTCTCATTACGCAAGTCCATATCCACACGGAAACCTTTGGCCTTCAAGTCTTCATAGATTTCTTGAACGCGGTCACTGTGAGCCTCTAGGCTAACTGGCAAGAGGGCCACTTGAACAGGTGCCAACCAAGTTGGGAAGGCTCCCTTGTACTCTTCAATTAAGTAAGCCACAAAACGTTCCATGGTCGACACAACCCCACGGTGGATGACCACTGGACGGTGGTTATCTTGACCATCTTCCCCAACATAAGTCAGGTCGAAGCGTTCTGGCAAGAGGAAGTCCAACTGAATAGTGGACATGGTTTCTTCCAAGCCAATGGCAGTCTTGAACTGGATGTCCAATTTAGGACCGTAGAAGGCCGCTTCCCCGATGGCTTCGAAGTAGTCTAAGCCCAACTCATCCATGGCTTCCTTAAGCATAGCTTGCGCCTTTTCCCACATCGCATCGTCGTCAAAGTATTTCTCTTTGTTTTCTGGGTCACGGTAGCTGAGACGGAAGCGGTAGTCTGTAATCCCAAAGTCATGGTAAACCGCCTTAATCAAGTCTAGCACGCGAATAAATTCTTCCTTGATTTGGTCAGGACGCACGAAGATATGAGCGTCGTTCAGGGTCATTTCACGAACCCGTTGCAGACCAGATAGGGCCCCTGATTTCTCATAACGGTGCATCATGCCTAATTCCGCAATCCGGATTGGCAATTCGCGGTAGGAATGGATGTCATTCTTATAAATCATCATGTGGTGTGGGCAGTTCATTGGCCGCAAGACTAGCATTTCGCCGTCGCCCATGTCCATTGGTGGGAACATGTCGTCCTTGTAGTGAGCCCAGTGGCCAGATGTTTGATAGAGGTCTACCTTAGCCATGATTGGGGTATAAACGTGGTCATAGCCCAAGCTGATTTCCTTGTCCATGATATAACGTTCGATCACACGACGGATGGTTGCCCCTTTTGGTAACCAGAATGGTAAACCAGATCCTACTTCCTTGGACACCATGAAGATACCCAGTTCTTTCCCTAATTTACGGTGGTCACGTTCCTTCGCTTCTTGGCGTAGACGCAAGAATTCATCTAGGTCAGCTTGCTTGAAGAAGGCCGTCCCGTAAACCCGTTGCATCATCTTGTTGCCAGAGTTCCCACGCCAGTAAGCCCCAGCCAAGCTTAGCAGCTTGAAGACCTTAATCTTGCCTGTTGATGGAACATGAATCCCACGGCAGAGGTCAGTAAAGTCTTCTTGTTGGTAGACAGTGATGACTTCATCTGCTGGTAGGTCTGTGATCAATTCGACCTTATAAGGGTCGTGCTTGAAGAGTTCCAAGGCTTCAGCGCGAGATACTTCCCGTCTTACAATCGGGTAGTTCTGGCTGATAATTTTCTTCATTTCCTTCTCAACTGCAGGTAGGTCGTCTTCAGTTAATTGAACTTCCTTGTCAGTATCGTAGTAGAAGCCTGATTCAATAGCAGGCCCCACCCCAAAATGAATACCAGGATAGAGGCGAGTTAAGGCGTGAGCCATCAAGTGTGCGGTTGAGTGGCGCATAATTTCTAAGGCTTCCGGGCTCTTGTCGGTGATGATTTCAATGGTCCCGTCAGCTTCCAAGGGCCGGTCGTGGTCAACTAATTGACCTTGGAATTTACCGGCTAAGGTTGCTTTGGCTAAAGAAGAGCCGATGCTAGCGGCCACTTGATCGACAGTGACACCCTTGTCATAGTGACGGACACTGCCGTCTGGGAAAGTTAAGGCGATTTGAGACATAATAGTTCCTCCTCATTGGATAATAGTGCTTGGTCGACAGTCTTAATCATTGGAAATAAAAAATCCCATTGACTCTGGTATTGCGACACAGAGTCAATGGGACGTTGATAACGTGGTTCCACCCAAATTTGCTTCTGCCACTGGCAAAAGCCTCTTGGTGCTGGTAACGGGAGCGACCGTCTTGACTTAACAGGCTAGTTAGTGCCCTTAGGCCAAGAATCAGTGAAGAGGTAAGCAACTATAGCGCCAGGATGTTGCACCAACCCATCCCTCTCTTGTCAACGCGACTAGCCACTCATGGCTTCACTCTCGATTAAGATTCTAGATATGTTATACCACTTTTGCTTGAAGAATTCAAGCCCTAATCCTGTTCCGCCTGCCAATCTTGGGCATAGGTCTGGTAGAAGGCTACCTTAAGAGCGATAAAGCGACTCAGGTCATTCAAGAGTTGGAAGAGTCGGGCCCGATTCTCGAATTCCTGCCGGCTGACTGGCAAAGGTCGCTCCCGATAATAAGCTAGCAAGGCCTGGATATCGGCCATAAGATAGGTACCTGGATTGGCCGTTTCCAACTGGCTAGCCGTCAGATAAAAAATACCGGCCAAGACCTTGCTTTCTTCGCTCTCTAAGAAGCAGTCAGGTAAGGTGGTCATCATCTGCTCCAAAAGTTGGGCCTGAGCCTGACGCATTTCGACATAGTGGACATCATAATTGGTCTGTCTGAAGAGTCGGTTATCTCGCTCAGTCAAGACCGTGGTCAGGGCTGCTTCTAGTTCCTGATTAAGGGTCTCTATGGCAGCTAAGTCTGCGCCCCGTCTGGTTTGGGGCTGGCGCAAAGAATCATGAATAGTCAAAAGCAACTGGCGTAACTGTTCTTCGATGCGCGCCCTGTGGGCCAGAATCAGGTCTTCTTTGGAAGGCATATAGCTATTAAAGGCTAGGGCCAGCCCTGCCCCAATGGCAAAGAGCCCCACTTGATTGAGCCAATAAGAGGCAGCTAACGACTGCCAAGCTAAGAGTTGGGTGACGAGGACCGTGCTAGCCACTAGACCCGACATGAGCTGGAGCCGATAGCTGAGGGGTACATAGATGATCAGGAAGAGGGCTAGACTAAGCATGTTGAAGCCCAGACCAGCAAAGAGCAACCAAGCCAGAGCCAAGGCCAATACCATGGACACTAGACGCTCTTGAGCCAACTTAAGTGTGGTCCGTCGCGTATCCGACAAGCTCAAAAGGGCAATGACCCCCGCTGTCATCGGATTCAAGAGCCCCAGCGCCTGAGCGGTCAGCGCCGCCGCTAAGACAGCCAGAGTATATTTAGCAGTTCGTAATGGCAGGGACATGGCGCCCCCTCCCTTCACTTATCTTTTTCTTCTATTGTTATACCATCTGAGCCGAAAAATAACAATCCCCACTAGTATTTTAGCTATCTTCACAAAATATTCGCAATTATTAGCTATACTATGAAGGTACACCCCGAAAAGGAGCCATATCCATGCCTAACCCTCATCTTATCAAGGGATTTCGCCTAGCAGCCACTGTGCTGATTGACAATTACTGGATTCCCCGACAAGAAGTCGAGCGCTACTTGGCCCGTCGTCAATACTGGTCCCAAGCGCTTATGGCCTACATGAGCCAGGCCGGTTGGCAAGCCCAACTTGACTTTGAAGGGAGCCAAGACGGTTTAGCCGTCCTAGGTTTGGATGGGCAAGGCCAAATCCAGGCCCTCATTCACCTGGATCCAGCCAATCTGACTGCCTTGGAAGCCGGTATAGCCCCGGAAGAACTCTTCTAATTGCCTATCTAATAGGAAATATGGGCTAAATTTATTGGCATATGCTTCTTTTTTCTGATACAATGACTATAGGTCCAAATAACAGGAGGATTAGACTCGATGACCAAGTTACATACTAAGCTCGTTTTAGTCACTCTAGCGAGCACTACCCTACTAGGTTTAGCTAGCCCTATTATGGCCCAAGAGCTAAAGAAAACCCCAGACTTAACTAAGGATTTTAGCCAAACTCAAGCCAGCCAAGCATCTAGCTTCACCATGCCGAGTGGCTACCCTGAAGAATTAAATAGCCTAACCGAAGATACCCGTTCTTATGTCGTGATTGACCAAGATACCCACAAGGTCTTGATGGAACGTGAAGGGAATAAGCCTTATCCAATTGCTTCTATGTCCAAAATTATGTCAGTTTACTTGACCTACAAAGCCATCGAGGAAGGCAAAATTAAACTAGATGATAAGATTAAGACACCTGAATCCATTGTCCGTGATTTCACCGACAATGCGGAATTATCTAATGCTGGCCTAGTGACCGATGCAGAATACACCGTCCAAGACCTCTTATACGGGATTATGTTAGCATCTGGTAACGATGCGACTACCCTTTTGATGTCTCACATCTACGGTTCTGAACAAGAAGCTGTTGCTGCCATTCGTCGCCAACTAGATGAATGGGGCATTGAGAACTATGAGTTCTACACCACTTCTGGGGCGCCTAACAAGTACCTACCAGAAAGCTACTGGATTGAAGGGTCAACCAAGGACAGCCAGAACAAAATGTCTGCAGCTGATGTTGCCCTGATGGCCCAATACATCACTGAAAAATACCCACAAATCCTAGAACTGTCTTCTGCCCGTGAATACACCATGGCCAAAGACAGCGACCATCCAATTAAAATGGCCAACAACAACTTGCTCCTTGAAGGGGCTCAATATGGCCGTCCAGGCGTGACGGGTCTGAAATCAGGTTATACGGATGAAGCTGGCAAATGCTTCGTCACTACCACGACTGAAAATGGCCGTAAGATGATTGCCGTTGTTATGGGGGTTCAAGAACCTTACTCTTCTTATGAAGAAACCAAGATTCTCTTGGACGGCTTGAACAAGCACCCTGAACTCTATCAATTAGAAGGCTTGGCTACCAACCTCCTGCCAACTCAAGCAGAGAAGGAAGCTCAAGCAGCCAAAGCCGCTGCAGAAGAAGCTGCAAGCAAGGCTCAAGCAGCAGGCAGCAAGGAAGAAAACGTTGAGAATCTCCCTAACCGCCGCAACAACCCATTTACTAACTTTATGCGTAGTATCTTTGGGATCTTTAACTAAGACTTATACCGGCTGAGACTAGTTCTCAGCCGGTTTTTCTAACTAAGAAAACTTCCCATTATATCATATATGATATAATGGGAAGTTTGTTTTTACCTCAAGACCTAAAAAAACGAGACCTACCGGTCTCGTTTTTTGCTATTAATTAAAGACGATAACAGGTGTCCCGTATTCTACGTTCTCGTAGATGGTTGCAGCTGCGTCTAGTGGTGAGTTAACACAGCCCAATGAACCACTATGGGTCCAGACTTCGCCACCAAATTGGCTTTGCCATGGGGCGTCATGAATCCCTTGGGCCTTATCGTCGAAACGCATCCAGTAGTTAACCGGTACAGAGTAGTCTACTCGATAGAACTGGTTGTAACCCTTGAGTCGGGTCCCAGCCAATTTTTCAATGATAGCCCCTGCCCCAGGAACCGTTTCAGCTGCTGGTTGACCTGTGACAACAGGTGCCTCTAAAATTTTCTTATGGTCCTTATAGAGGAACATGGTTTGGTTGGCGATATCGACTTCCACGTAGGTTGGGCCGATATCATCCTTGGCGTTAGGCACGCCACCAGTCGAGTTAACGACAGGTTCACGCTTAACTGGTTGGTGTGCTAGCAGCTCTTGCTCAATCTTGTCGACTTCCTGGTCCACTTCAATACCCCAACCCATAATGCCTGGTGGAACTTCAACTGTCCCGCGCAAGGTAGACTTGAATTCACGCGTCTTATTATAAGTAGAGTATTTTTCATTCAATTCTTGAACGTAAGCCTTGATAAGCTCGCGATCGAAGCTGACTTGGTTATTCTCGTCAAAGTGCATCCAAGATTCAATGGTCTTGGTCGGAATTTGAACATCATCGCCGGCAATCTGAAGAACGATTGGGTTCTCACTATACTGCTTGATTAAGCCAATCGCGGACTTCATGGTGTCGCTATCTGCTTGGATAGTTGCCTTAGCATAGGCTTGGCTGACATCCACACTTGTCTTTTCTTGTGTCGCAGCGACCAACATATCTTGGGCCAAGCTATCTGTATCAACCTGAGTCCCTGTCACATCTGACTTGACTTGATAGCCATCTGCTTCTGTATATTCGATGCTAGCATCTGTCGCCGCCTGACGTTGGCTGTTATCAATGCCTTTGGCTGCTAGGACTTGAGCTGCTTTGGTTTTATCTACATGGACCATGTTGGAGTCCACCTTAACATCTTGGTGGCTACCAAAACTCAATGGCCACATAACTGGATCTTGCTGATTGAAGAGTTGACCCACAGCCTTATCCAAGTCATAACTTGGTGATAATTCAGCCAAAGTTACTTGGGCAGTGGTCTTCCCATTCTCTTGCAAGTTAATTTGACGCTTGCCAAGTTCTTCAGCAATCTTCTCTTGGGCTTGGGCTTGAGTTAAGCCCATGAGCGGAATATCTCCAAAGTAGCTACCGAAGGTAAAGCGATCTAGGAAGAAGATCAAGCCCCCGATGTAGGCTACTGCTAATAAACCCAGAAGAATCATGCTGTATTTCAAAAAGCGTTTCATTGGCAAATCCCCTATCTAAAATTATCGTTACTCTCTATTATACGGTTAGATGAAAGTTTGTAAAGTCTTAATCAACAATTGGTTGACGACTTGTGGGTTGGCTTGCCCTTTAGATACCTTCATAATTTGACCAACTAAGAAGCCAACAGCACGGTCTTTCCCGTTACGATAGTCTTCGACAGAGGCTTGGTTGGCCTCCAAGACTTGGTCAATGATAGCTTGAATTTGCGCTGGGTCGCTAATTTGGGCCATGCCACGCTCTTGCACAATGACATCCGCCTCGCCACCCTCAGTCACCAGGATCTTGAAGAGTTGCTTAGCAATCTTAGAAGAAATGGTCCCTGATTCAATCAAGCGAATCATTTGCGCTAGGTTGTGTGGCGTCAATTGAGTCCCAGACAAGGTGGTCTTAGCACTGTTCAAGTAAGCCGATACTTCGCCCATGAGCCAGTTAGAGGCTTGTTTAGGATCTGCCCCTTCGGCTACGGTTGCCTGGAAGAAATCAGACATTTCCTTGGTCAAGGTTAAGACCATGGCGTCATAGGCAGGTAGTCCGAATTCCTTGATATAGCGTGCCCGACGGCTATCTGGCATTTCAGGAATGGTAGATTTTACAGCTTCTACCCATTCAGGTGCAATGGTAATCCATGGTAGGTCTGGTTCAGGGAAGTAGCGGTAGTCAGCAGACCCTTCCTTAACCCGCATGAGCAAGGTCTTACCAGTCGTTTCATCGTAACGACGAGTTTCTTGCCCAATCTTACCACCTGCTAAGAGCACTTGAGCTTGACGCTTCTCTTCGTAAGCCAAGCCCTTCTTAACGAAGTTGAAGGAGTTGAGGTTCTTGAGCTCGGTCTTGGTCCCGAAGGCTTCCTGGCCATAAGGACGGAGGGAAATGTTGGCGTCACAACGCATAGACCCTTCTTCCATCTTAACGTCAGAAACTTCCGTATACATGATTTTCTCACGCAAAGCTTCCAGGTATGCATAGGCTTCTTCCGGCGAGCGAATATCCGCTTCAGAGACAATCTCAATCAGAGGAGTCCCTTGACGGTTAAGGTCGACATAAGAATAGCCATCACTAGCGTGGGTGTTCTTACCCGCATCTTCTTCCAAGTGCAGACGCTCGATGCGAATACGCTTGGTTTGGCCATCGACTTCAATGTCAATGTAACCATTTGACCCGATTGGCGTATCAAATTGAGAAATTTGGTAGGCCTTAGGGTTATCTGGGTAGAAGTAGTTCTTACGGTCGAACTTCATTTCAGGCGCGATTTGGCAGTTGAGCGCTAAAGCTGCCCGCATACCAAATTCAATGGCCCGTTTGTTAACTACTGGCAAGACACCAGGGTAACCCCAGTCGATTTCGTTGGTGTTGGTGTTAGGTTCGGCCCCGAAATGTGCAGGCGATGGGCTGAACATCTTGGAATCAGTCTTCAATTCCACGTGGACTTCAAGTCCGATAATCGTTTCAAAATTCATAGCGGTCTCCTATTCTACGGCTGCCCGTGGGGATTGGTTGACATAGTCATGTCCGGCTTCGAAATTTGCAGCCACTTGATAGATGGTCGCTTCATCCAATGGCTTAGCCATGAGTTGCAAGCCGATAGGAAGTCCGGCCTGGTCTAAACCTGCTGGTACTGACAAGGCTGGTAGCCCGGCCAAGTTAGCTGGCACGGTTAAGAGGTCAGCCACATACATTTCGATTGGGTCTTGGATCCGGCCCCCGATTTCAAAGGCAGTTGAGGTGGTCGCAGGCCCCATAATAACATCACAGGCTTGGAAGGCTTGCTCGAAGTCTTGGATAATCAAGGTCCGAACTTGGGCTGCCTTCTTGAAGTAGGCATCATAGTAACCTGAGCTCAAGCTGAAGGTCCCTAACATAATCCGGCGTTGTACTTCTGGCCCGAAACCTTCCGTCCGTGATTGCACATAGACTTCTTCCAGGGTTTGCGCGCTTTGCGAACGGTAGCCATAGCGAATCCCGTCAAAGCGTTGTAAGTTAGAAGAGGCTTCTGAAGAGGCAATAATATAGTAGACATTGATCCCGTACTTAGAGTGTGGCAAGGAAATCTCCACGATTTCTGCTCCTTGGCTTTCGAAGTAGGCAGCGGCTTGGTCCATGCGCTCGCGAATTTCTTGGTTGATGGCTTCTGAGCGATAATCCACTGGGAAACCAATCTTCAGGCCAGCTAACGGTTGGCCAATCTTCGCACTATAGTTAGTATCAATTTCAGGCAAGGAAGTTGAATCCTTAGCATCGTGGCCAGCAATGGCTTCTAAGACCAAGGCGTTATCAGCAACCGTTAAGGTCATTGGCCCAATTTGGTCTAAACTAGAACCAAAGGCGATAAGGCCATAACGAGAAACCGAACCGTAGGTTGGCTTCATCCCCACTAAACCAGTAAAGGCAGCCGGTTGGCGGATACTCCCCCCAGTGTCGGTCCCTAAGCTGGCTGGCACTTGGCGAGCTGCTACGGCTGCCGCAGAACCACCAGATGACCCACCTGGTACGCGATTCAAGTCCCAAGGGTTACGCGTCGTCTTGAAGGCCGAGCGTTCACAGCTAGCCCCCATGGCAAACTCGTCCATGTTGAGTTTTCCTACAATGATGGCACCGGCTTGGTGGAGTTTTTCTACGACCGTCGCATCATAAGTTGGCACGAAGTCTTCCAGCATGCGGCTGGCAGCAGTGGTTACCAAGCCCTTGGTTACGATATTATCTTTAACCCCGATCGGAATCCCGTTAAGGATTGGCGCATCCGCCCCATAGCCACGTGCATCCGCTTGAGCTGCGGCTTCTAGGGCCAAGTCTTTGTTGAGGGCCAAGAAAGCTGCCACTTGTGCATCTGTCGCTTCAATACGTTCGAAAGCCGCCCGCACCAAGTCTTGAGATGTAAATTTACCGGCTGCTAAGCCTGCTTTCATGGCTAAGATTGTCGTTGGATATTGGGTCATCTTAGGCTTCCTCACTTTCCATGATGGCTGGTACTTGAATGAAGCCATCCTTGCTAGTTTTAACATTAGCTAATAATTGCTCCCGCTCAACGCCTGCTTGGGCCTTGTCTTCACGGAAGACATTGAGGAGTTGGTTGCCATGGTACGTCGGTGCGACCCCTTGGGTATCCACTTGTTCGAGTTGCTCAACAAAGTCGATAATAGCATTGAATTCCTCGGTAAAGGCATCAATCTTGCTGTCATCGAATGAGAGTTTCGCCAATTTGGCGACGTGTTTGATATCGGCTGGTTGGACCATGCGATTCTTCCTTTCTGATACTGACTTTATTTGCTGGTTGATAGAGGCACGAGCGGACCTTATTTTAGAATTTGCGATTGATACTGGTTGCTACCCGCCGGCTTGGTAATAACAGCTTCGGTCCCTTCTGATGACTCAATCCGCACTTGTAGATCCAGTCCTTCAGGGAAGGTATTCTGGGCGACATCCGTCACATGCTGGGTCAGAGCGGTAATCTCCGTTAAATCATAGAACTGGGTCACGATATTAATCTTAAGAGA